>JBDTBF010000178.1:0-15801 GCA_039924175.1 Rhodanobacter sp. | reverse complement strand
TGCGGGAAAGCGCTGGCGGTGCCGTGAGAATCAACTCATCCCGCAAAAAACAACGGCCCGCCAGCTCGGTGGTGGGTAGCGGATTAGCGCGAACGACCAGATCGTAGCCTTCGCCGAGCGGGTCGATGAAGCGGTCGTCGGCGGTGATTTCTAACTGCACGCCGGGGTAGGTCGCGGCATAGTGGGCGGCGATCCGTCCCAATCCACGGTGGGCGAATAGTACCGGTGCACTGACGCGTAGCCGGCCGTGTGGCTGCTCGGTGTCTGCTTTCAGCGCCTCACCGATAGCGCCGATGCGCTCCAGCAAATGGCGCGTCTGTTCGTGCAGCGCAGCGCCTTCCTCGGTTAGCCGCAAAGTCCTCGCGCCGCGTTCCAGCAGGCGCACGCCTAACGCGTCTTCCAGTTGTCGCACGCGGCGGGACAGCGAAGCCTTGGGCCGGCCGGTGATTCGGCTGGCGCGGCCAAAGCCGCCGTGGCTGGCAACCGCATTGAAGTCGGCGAGGGCGTCCAGATCCATAGTGTTCCAATTATGAAACGTGATGTCTCAATTATGCGTCTTACGTTTCTTATATGAAACGTGCACCGTGGTGCCCTCTCAACGAAAAGGCGGATTGTCATGACCATTCTTGTTACCGGAAGTAGCGGCGCCATCGGCCGCCAGGTTGTCGCTGGGCTAGCTGCGCAAGGCGCCAGCGTCCACGCGCTGAGCCGTAAGCCGGACCCGGCCGGTTTGCCGGCTGGCGTGGTGCCCGTGGCAGGCGACATGACCGATATCGCGTCAATGCGCGCCGCGTTGGTCGGTGTCGATACCTTGTTCCTGCTGAACGCGGTGGTGGCTGATGAAGTGACGCAGGCGCTGACGACGCTTGGCTTGGCGCGCGAAGCGGGCATCCAGCGCATCGTGTATTTCTCCGTGCTCAACAGCGAACTGTTCACCGACGTGCCGCATTTCACCGGCAAGTACACGGTGGAGCGCGCCATCGAACAAGCCAACCTACCCGCAACGGTGCTTCGTCCGGCCTATTTTTCCCAAAATGACTTGATGCTCAAGGACGCCTTGCTGCGCGGTGCGCTCTACCCGATGCCGGTGGGTGATGTTGGCGTGTCGATGGTGGATACGCGTGATATCGCCGACGTTGCGGTAGCCAGTTTGCTGCGGCGTGAGCGGGCAGCGGTGGCACTGCCGCGCGAAGTGATTGAGCTGGTAGGGCCGGATGTTTTGACCGGCGCTGCACTGGCCGAACTGTGGTCAGGTGTGCTGGGTCGCTCGATCGCGTACGGCGGTAACGACCTCGTCCCGTTCGAGGCGGCCATGGCGCAACATGCACCCGCGTGGATGGCGTTCGATATGCACTTGATGCTGGCCCGCTTCCAGCGCGATGGCATGCTCGCGAAGCAGGGTGCAATCGAGACCCTGACCGGGTTGATGGGACATGCACCGCGCTCGTATCGAGATTTTGCACGGGAGACGGCGGTGGCGTGGGGCGTGGCGGCGTAATCATCGGCATGCTGGCAACGACACAGTATTTGCCGGCATGCCGCAGCCCAACAGACTCCTGGCCGGATCACCGCTGCCTGGTTCCCCTGCGGGTTTCGTTATGCCGCGTTATCCTCGACGCAATACGCCGTGGCGTGGGATAGCACGCGACAACTCAGTCGTTGCCGCTAGCTGCCCACGCTCTAACGACGAAAAAGTGCCGACTTGAGGTAGCGTGGTGAACGACGAAACAAACGATGATCTGGCGAATCTGGAGCTGTCCCCCACCGTCATGCAGGCCATGGGTGAGAGCGTGTTGGCGCGGTCGGTAGCTCATCTGGCGGCTCTGAACGCGGCCCCCGCTTGCGGTGACTCCACCGATAGTGAGTCGCTGTGTCGGTCGATGCGCGAAGACGCGCCGGAGCAGGGCACTGCGCTGAATGACTTGCTTGATCCCTTATTTGACGAATGGATTCCGCGCTCGTTTGGTACGCCGGCGCCGGGCTATCTGGCTTACATTCCCGGCGGCGGTATTTACCCGGCGGCGCTGGCAGATTTCATTGCCGATACCGCCAACCGTTACACCGGCATCTGGCAAGCGGCACCGGCGCTGGTGCAACTGGAAGCCAACGCGCTCGATTGGCTGCGTGAGTGGATGCAATTCCCCACCACCGCGCGTGGGCTGTTCACCACCGGTGGTTCCATGGCGATCTTCAACGCCATTGCCTGTGCACGTGAAAAATTGCTCGGCGATGAGATCCGGTCCGGCACGTTATATGTGTCCTCGCAAGCGCATCACTGCATTACCAAGGCGGCGAAGCTGGCGGGCATTGCGCATGACCGCGTCCGCAGCATCGGCGTGGATGCTGATTTTCGACTGCGTGTGGACGAATTGGAGCAGGCCATCGCCGCCGATCGTGCCGCCGGACTCAAGCCGTTCATGGTGTTTTCCACCGCTGGCACGACCAACACCGGTGCGGTGGACCCAATCAACGCCGTGGCCGACCTCGCCACACGCGAGCACATCTGGCATCACGTGGATGGTGCCTACGGTGGCTTCTTTCATATGGTGCCGGAACTACGACCATTGCTGAGTGGGCTGCCGCGCGCCGATTCACTCACGCTCGACCCGCACAAAGGGTTGTTCATGCCGTACGGTACCGGCGCGTTGCTAGTGCGTGATGGCGAGGCCTTGCGCGCGCTGCACTCATCCACCGCCGGTTACCTGCCGGAGAACCAAAGCGAGTTCTACGACCCGGCGCAATACGGCCCCGATTTATCGCGCGGTTTCCCGGGTTTGCGGATCTGGCTGACGTTGAAGTTTTTCGGTACGGCCCGCTATCGCGCGGCACTGGCGGAAAAACGCGAGCTGGCGGTCTGGGCGGCCGAACAGATCGCGCAGATTCCCGGCATCGTGATGGATGCCAAACCACAACTGTCGCTGTTCGCCTTTCACTTGGAAAGTCCCGCGCTGAGTTCGCTGGAAGCGCAGAACGCAGCGACACGCGCGTTGATGGAACGCATCACCGCTCGCGGTCAGGTGATGGTGACCGGTGCCATGGTCGGTGAACGCTTCCTCGGCCGGGTTTGTGTACTGAGTTTTCGCACGCGCCACGCGCAGATGGAAACCTGTGTGCAGCAGCTGGCCGAAACCTCCGCGGCGCTGCTTGCCCAAGCCGCCGGTAGTGCTGGGGCGGAAGAGTGACGTGCCTGTCTCGACCTGAAACGACCTGATCTTGTCGGCGGCCTCGGACCGTCGGCCTCGGACAGGGCGTGGCGCTGAACAGCAAGCGGATTGACGGCAGGTGGGATGCCGGCGTGGGCCGATTGGCCGTGCCATCTAGCTAGCCGCCGTGCGACCACTTCTTGTCGTGGCTGGCTGAGGGGCAAGCCTTGCCCCAGAATGTGACGTGCGGCGGCTGGCGCGGTGGTGCAGCGCCATCGTCATTCACCGCACTTTTAGTCGTGGCAAAGCCAACGGGCTGTTTGAGATGATGCATGAAATCCTTGCGCTGATGGCGCAGTACGGTTTGCTGCTGGTGTTCGCCAATGTGTTGGTGCAGCAGATCGGCGTCCCCGTTCCGGCGATGCCGACGATGGTGGTGGCCGGCGCGCTGGCGGCGAGTGGGCAACTGTCCTTGCCGTTGGTCATCGTGGTCTCGGTGCTGGCGTGTCTGCTTGGTGATGTCGCGTGGTATGGCATCGGTCGTCGCTTCGGCGGTGGCGCTTTGAGCACGTTGTGCCGCATTTCCATATCACCCGATTCGTGCGTCCATCGCTCGGAGTTGCAGTTTGAACGCTGGGGCGGTCAGACCCTCTTGATCGCGAAATTCGTACCGGGACTTTCGACGGTTGCGCCGCCGATGATGGGTGCGCTCGGCCTGCGCTGGTCAACCTTTGTCGTGCTTGACGGCTTGGGCTCGCTGTTCTGGGTTGGCGTGGCGACGGGACTGGGTTATCTGTTCTCCGCACAGATTGACCATGTGCTGACGGCTCTTTCCAGCATCGGAATGCTGGCCTTTGAGTTGGTGCTGGCCCTGCTCGCGGCATATATCGCACTCAAATGGTGGCAGCGGCGGCGGCTGTCGTTGGCGTTACGCATGCCGCGTATTACGGTCGACGAATTGCGCGACGCGCTTGCTGGGATTCCACCGCCATTGGTGGTGGACGTACGCGCAGCCATATCACACGAGTTTGATGTGCAGATGATCGATGGCGCCGTGGCGGCAAGCCTTGATGCCCTTGAGCTAGCCGTGCGCGACATTCCGTTTGATCGCGAGTTGGTGACCTATTGCAGTTGCCCGAATGAGGCTTCGGCGGCGCGTGCCGCAAAGTCGCTGAAGGAGCTTGGCTATCAGCACGTGCGACCGCTGCAAGGCGGCTTGGAAGCATGGGAGGCAGCTGGATACGCGATGCGGCAACCATCGGTTGCGCTGGAGCAAAAATAGCGCGGCAGCAGGGTTTGTGCCGTGTGAAGTTTGATATTGCAGGTTTACCACGGGTGCGAGTGGTAAACGGAGTGAATCCAAATTCCATCATGCGCCGTATGAGGTCAATGGAAAGGGCGGAGTTCGTCGCGGTTTCGCGCACCGTCCTCCAAGACAGAGACCTGCGTACAATGCATCCAGACAAGCCGACCGTCGAGGTGACGCCCTTCTGGGCGAAACGATCCGTGACCTCAACCGCCAACCATGCCGCACCGGATGCGCAGTATTGGTCTAAGCAGATGGCCGCTGTGTCGGTGCATCGCGACCGTGCCAGTTTCATGTGCATCTACGATTATTTCGCGCCACGGCTGCAGCGCTATCTGCGCAACATGAATGTGCCCGAGTCGGTGGCTGATGAGTTGGTGCAGGAAGCGTTGCTGACGTTGTGGCGCAAGGCTGCCATGTTCGATCCAGCACGAGCCAGTCTGGCAACGTGGTTATATCGGGTGGCGCGGAATCTCTACATTGATCAGGTCCGCAAAGAGCCGCACTGGTTACCGGTGCAGGAAGGTCTGGACCGGCTCGATCGGGCCGAGTCAGATCGGCGCGATTCGCAGCCGGAATCATTTTTCGATCAAGACCTATTGAAGCAGGCAATCGACCGCCTTTCCCCGGTGCAGGCCAAGCTAGTGCGCATGTGTTATCTCGAAAGCAAAAGTCACAGCGAGATCTCGCGTGAACTAGCGATGCCGCTGGGCTCGGTCAAATCCTCGCTACGACGATCGTTTGCAAAATTGCAGGGCAGCATGAGGGCGCCACGATGAAGCCTAATCATCATCTCGACGATGCCACCTTGCTCAGCTATTCGGCAGGCGCGTTGCCGGCTGCGTTGGCGGTGGTAGCTTCCTCACACTTGGAGCGTTGCAACGAGTGTCGTGAACGTTTGCTCGACGCCGACCAGATCGGCGGCGTACTGCTGCAGCAACAGCGCGTGGATGCGCCGACGTCGGATATACGCGCGGCGATGCAGGCCTTGCTCGATGATGAGCCGCAGATTGAGCCGGCGGCATTGCCCTCCGAAATGTTGGAACAACGCGATCCCGACCGCCTGCCTAGCGCGCTGCATCCTTGGTTCGGTAACTCCCTGCACGCCTTACGTTGGCGCCGCGTTGCGCCGGGCGTACAACGCATCCTTGCCAGCGATATCCATGGTGGCGACCTGATGCTGTTGCGCATCGCCCCGGGCAGTAAATTGCCGCTGCACAGTCACGGCGGTAATGAGCTGACGATGATTCTGGATGGTGCCTACGATGACATGCTTGGCCACTTTGGTCCGGGTGACGTCGCCGACCTGGATGGCGAAACGCTGCATCAGCCGGTGACCTCGCCCGGCGTGCCGTGCATTTGCGTGGCCGCCACCGATGCGCCACTGGTGTTCTCCGGCTGGCTAGCGCGGACGCTGCAACCACTGTTCGGATTCTGAGCGTGCTTCGTTCGCGACGGTGTGGGCTTCGATGAGCACGGCCCTGGTGTTGTTTCGGCGTGATTTACGCCTGACCGATAATCCTGCGTGGAGCGCCGCGTGCGCGGAACATGCGCAGGTGCTGCCAGTTTTCGTTCATGCCGATGAGGATGACTTGTGGTCGCCGGGCGCCGCCAGCCGTTGGTGGTTACACCACTCGCTGAGCGCGCTGGATAAAGAGCTGCGCGCTGCTGGCGCCGCGCTGCACCTGCGTCGCGGCGAACCGTTGCGCGTCCTGCGCGACTTGATTGCGCAAAGCGGTGCCAGCGCGGTGTACTGGAACCGGCTGTATGAACCGGCCACGATCAAGCGCGACACGGATATCAAGGGTGCGCTGCAGGAAGAAGGTATCGCCGTGCACAGCCACAACGCCGCGCTGTGGTGTGAGCCGTGGCAGATCACCACCCAGCAAGGTCAGCCCTACAAAGTATTCACACCGTACTGGCGCAACCTGCGGCCGCAGCTACAGCCGCTTGAACCATTGCCCGCACCGCGCATGCCGGGTTGGCAGGAGTTGCCGCATGGCCTGCCGCTCGCTGCGTTGGAACTGCTGCCCCGCATCGACTGGGCCGGCGGCATGCGCGACAACTGGCAGCCAGGCGAAGCCGGCGCGCATGAGTTGTTGGAGATCTTTGCTGATGACGCCATCGGTGACTATGCGCACGCGCGCGATGTGCCGGCGCGTCACGGTACCTCGCGCTTGTCGCCGCACCTGCACTTCGGCGAAATCTCGCCACGACAGATTTATTACGAGCTGGATCGTCGTGCCCGTGCTACCGATGCCAAACGCCGACCCGATATCGAACCCTATCTGCGTGAACTGGGTTGGCGCGAATTCGCCCATCACCTGCTGTACCACTTCCCGCATACGCCAACCGACAATTTCAATCCGCGCTTCAATCAATTCTCGTGGGCGGCCGCCGATCCGGCACTGCTCGAGCGTTGGCAACAAGGTCGCACGGGCATTCCCTTGGTCGACGCGGGCATGCGCGAGCTGTGGCACACCGGCTGGATGCACAACCGTGTGCGCATGATCGTTGGCAGTTTCCTGACCAAGAATTTGCGCCAGCATTGGCAGCATGGCGCGCGCTGGTTTTGGGGCACTTTGGTCGACGCTGACCTCGCCAGCAATACGCTGGGCTGGCAATGGGTGGCCGGCTGCGGCGCCGATGCCGCGCCGTATTTCCGCGTGTTTAATCCTGTCACGCAAGCAAAGAAATTTGACCCTGAAGGCGTCTATCTGCGCCGCTGGTTACCGGAGTTGGCCGACGCGTCGTTGGCGTCGTTGCATGAGCCGTGGAAGGATGAAGCTCTGCTTAAGCGGAGTGGCTATCCCGCGCCGCTGGTCGATCTGGGCCAGTCGCGGCAGCAGGCGCTGGCTGCCTACGCTGCGCTTGTTCGCTGATAGGGTGTTCGCTAGCTCGACGTAACCTTTGCCGCTATTACAGCGAATGAAATGGTTGGCACCTCTTTCTTCATTACCGGGATTTTTCATGCCTGATATCGAACCCGTTGCCATCGCTTCCTCGCGCCGCCGTACGTGGCTTGCGCTGCTGGCTATTGCACTAATCGTTGCGGTCGTTGCCTTTGCGTTTGCATGGGTCGCCGGCTGGCTGACGCCGAACCGACTCACCTCGCAGCGCTTCACCAATGCCATTGAAACCACGAACGGGCAGATTTATCGCGGCTTTCGTCGTGCCCATGCCAAGGGTATTTGCGTCGCCGGCTACTTCGAGGGCAGCGGGCAGGGCGTGGCGCTATCCAGCGCGTCGATGTTTGCGCCGGTACGCACGCCGTTCGTCGGCCGCTTATCCATCGGCGGTGGCTCACCCTACGGCTTGGATGACAAGGCGCGTGTGCGCAGCATGGCGCTGGAATTGAACGACGCCAACGGTCAGCAGTGGCGCATGGCGATGAACAGCTTTCCGTTTTTTGGCGTGTCCTCCGCGCGAGGGTTCTACGAGCAAACCGTTGCCAACACACCCGATCCAGCGACCGGCAAACCGGACCCGGCGAAGCAGGCCGCGTTCGCCAAAGCCCATCCGGAATTTGCTCGTTTCGCCGACTGGGCGAAGACCGCGCCATGGTCGACCAGTTGGGCCAGCACCACCTTCAACGGCGTTAACGCGTTCCGTTTCATCAACCGCGCCGGCGAAGTTCATAACGTACGCTGGTCGATGCTGCCACAAACTGCCTTCACGGCGATGACGCCAGAGCAGCGCGCCGCCGCCGACGGTGATTTCCTCAGCGAAGATCTGGTCCAGCGCTTGGCGAAGGCGCCTTTGCGCTGGACCATGTTGGTCACCGTGGCGCAGCCAGGTGACTCAACCAACGACCCATCACAAGCGTGGCCGGACTATCGCCAACACGTCAACGTCGGTAGCGTCGTCATTGAAAGCAGTACGCCACAGACTACCGGCGCGTGCCGCGACATCAACTACGACCCCTTGGTACTTCCCACTGGCGTACAAGGCTCCGACGACCCGATCCTGGCTGCGCGTTCAGCCGTCTATTCGGTGTCGTTCAATCGTCGCGAACACGATATTGCCAGCGGCAAGGCGGGCGCCGCCACCGGCAAGGCCACGGTAAAGGAGGGCACGCCATGAATGACGTCATGCCACTGAGCGACGTGCCACCAAGTCACCTAACCAAGCACTTCAACCTCACCGCGCGCGTGTTGCACTGGAGCATGGCGCTAGCCATTCTTGCCATGTTGTTTGTCGGCATTGGCATGGTGGCGTCCATCAGCCTGCGCCCGACCTTGGTCGGCCTGCATCGACCACTCGGCATCGCCATTTTGTTGTTGGTCATCGTCCGGCTATTCAATCGCCTGCGTCATCGACCACCGGCGCTGCCGCTTGATCTGCCACCAGTGCAGGTATTTGCAGCGAAAGCATCCCACTGGCTGCTCTACACGCTGATGTTTGCCATGCCGTTGGTTGGCTGGTCGATGGTTTCTGCCAGCGGCTTTCCGGTGATCATGTTCGCCGGCTTCGCGCTGCCACCGATCGCGCCGCACAACGCTACCGTCTATGCAGTGTTGCGCAGCGCGCACACGTGGCTGGCCCTGTTGCTGTTTGCCACCGTACTGATGCATCTCGCCGCAGCGTTGTTCCATGCCTGGGTGCGCAGAGATGGCGTGTTTCCCAGTATGGCTACCGGTCCACACAGCATGGACGAATCTATCGGCGTGGCTGTGGAGAACGTGGATGCAGCAGAAGTCCGAGAAAGTGCGATTGACTGAAGCTGGTGTCAATCGCAAGAGCTGTTAGAAATAGCCATTGCGTTACTGCGGCTGCAGACTACCGCCGGCATCGCGGTCGACTAGGTGGCCTTGGCGCTCCGAATCTTTCGCCATGCCGATTTCCAGCACCACGGAAGACAGGGTGGTAGCAGCGGACGCCATCGCCGCTGTAACCGTCTAGCGCCCCAGCGTGCGACAGCACACTGAACGAGTGGTCACCGTGTCGCTGGCATGGCAGCGCATGCGTGCCGGATCATTTATCGCCAGCAACACGCCATCGCGTTCCAGCACCGGTCGCGGAGCATGGCTCGCGGCTTCGCGGAAATGAAAATTGCTTCGTTTCCCGGCGCCATCCACTCCACACTTAGCGACGTCGCCAACTTTGTCATTCCGGCGCGCCACCCAAACCTGCCGCGCGCCACAAGCGGTCGCGCAGTGCACGGCCTAGACCAATGTTGGCTGGTGGTACCGCAATCAACACATCCAGACCGAGGCGATCGGCGTCACGCAGCCGTTGGTACAAATGCTGGGCTTGCTCGTCAGACGAATCACCGAGCGCTAGCCAAGGTATCTGCGCTGGCCATGCCGGTGATCGTTGCGCGGATAACACGCCGACGCGGCTGCCGCTCGCCATGCATTCGGCTATCTCGTGCGCAACCTCTTCCGAGGTTGCCAGCAGCACCCGCGCGCGCGGCGCATAGTGCGAATTCATTCGCCCGGGACAATGCACCAACGCGTCGACCGAGCTGTCTACCGCCAGGCCGGTCACACGTTGCAGGTCTTCTGCGGAGATGGCGCCCGGACGTAGTACGCGCAGGTGCTTGGTCGATAAATCGATGATGGTGGACTCGATGCCGACCGCACAGGGCCCACCATCGAGCACCAGATCGACCGCGTCGCCAAGTTCGTCCTTCACGTCCTGCATGGTGGTGGGGCTGATTTTCTTGTGTCGATTCGCCGACGGCGCCGCGATCCCGCCGCCGAACTCTTCCAGCACTTGCAGCGCCAGCGGATGGCCGGGTACGCGTAGCGCTACCGTGTCGAGTCCACCGGTTACCGCATCCAGGACGGTGGGTCTACGCGGCAGAATCATGGTCAGCGGACCGGGCCAGAATGCCTCGGCCAATTGCCGCGCCGCTGGCGGCACCTCACGGGCCCATGCCGAGAGCTGGCTGGCGCTGTGCAGATGCACAATCAACGGGTGATCGGCAGGACGGCCCTTGGCGGCGAAAATCTTTGCGACGGCCGTCGGGTTGGCGGCATCCGCACCCAAGCCATACACCGTCTCGGTAGGTAGGCCGATCAGTCCACCGCGGCGTAACACGGCAACCGCTTGATGCACGACGGCGGCGTTGCGTTCTGCTGCGCTCGCGGCGGCGCTGCGTGCCTCATCTTCCAGCTTACTCATGCCGCGTTCTCCCATTGCATGGCGCCACGATAGCGCTGTAGCGGCGCTGGCGCCTCGGCCATGGCAAACAAATAGACCCAGCCGTCATCGACCAGATTTCGTAGTGATTCATGTTTGGTAATGATGATGTTGATCGCCGCGATGGGTGTGCCGACCGCCGCTGTTATCCGTAGTAGCTCGTGCACGAAGCGCTCACCGTCGTGGTCTGATTGCCACGGCAAACCCGTTCGCAAAGCACCACCATTGCCTTCCAGTACGCCGAGCTTGCCGGCCACATTGTGCAGCACTTGGTAGCCGGTGCAACTAGCGTCGGCGTTCACCCGCGTCACCCCTCGATGGAAATAGGCGCTGAGCGGGAGATCACCGAACCGCAGGCGGGCAAAGTTTCCCCAGCCGGTTAATCGAGCGGCGTATGGCCGTCGACGTACGCGAACGTGTCGGCTACGCACGACCAATTCAGCAGCCCTCGTTACAGCTGCAGGCGGGCGCGCTTCATGCTGCAACCGGCGCGGCCTTTGTGTCGCTAACACGATCCAGCGGCTGCTCGGTGGCTTCTACCACCGCGGCTGCCGTCGTTAACATCTGCGCCGCCTCAGCACCCTTGCGTTCACTGTAACGATCGACCAGATAGTCGCTGCGACCGCGTACCAGCAAGGTGAACTTGACCAGTTCCTCCATCACATCCACCACGCGGTCGTAGTACGGCGAGGGCTTCATGCGGCCGGCCTCGTCAAACTCCTGCCATGCCTTGGCCACGGATGACTGGTTCGGGATGGTGACCATGCGCATCCAGCGACCGAGCAGGCGCAAGCTATTCACCACGTTGAAGGATTGCGAGCCGCCGGAAACCTGCATCACCGCCAGCGTGCGCCCCTGGGTTGGCCGCACGCTACCGTCGTTCAGCGGCAGCCAATCGATTTGGTTCTTGAACACGCCGGTGATGGCGCCGTGCCGTTCGGGACTGATCCACACCTGACCCTCGGACCACAACGAAAGCGCACGCAGTTCCTGCACCTTGGGATGACTGGCCGGCACGGCATCCAGTAGCGGCAATTCGTGTGGGTCAAAGATGCGCGTCTGAGCACCGAAGTGCTGCAATAAACGTTCGGCTTCCTGTGCCAGCTTGTGGCTGTACGACTGCGGTCGCAGTGAGCCGTACAGAAGCAGGATGCGCGGCGGATGGTCGGAAGTGCCGGCTATTCCCAGCCGTTCCAGACGGGGTATCTCCAACGCAGCGGCGTCAATATTTGGAAGGTCTTGCACGGTCATGACCACGGTCTGGTGTTGATTCAATCAAACGATTCTATAATCATGGAAATATAGAATCCAATCCAAGGCTGACATGCACCCCTGCCGCGTTCTTTTTATCTGCACCGGCAACTCCGCCCGCAGCATCTTGTGCGAAGCGACGCTCAACCATCTGGGCCAAGGGCGCTTCGAGGCGTTCAGTGCGGGCAACCGGCCTACAGGGCAAGTCCATCTAGCGGCGATCAAGCAACTCGAAACGCTGGGCCTTGCCACCGACCGCCTTGCCAGCAAGTCGTGGGATCGTTTTGTGGAAGCGGACGCGCCGACATTAGATATCGTGATCACGGTTTGCGACAACGCCGTGCGTGAAGCATGCCCGATGTTTTCAGGTGACTTCGTGAGAAGTCATTGGGGCTTGCCCGATCCGGCTGTTGCTGCTCCGGAAGCTATCGAAGAAGCGTTTCGCCGAACGCACCAGCAGATCAGACGACGCCTGCGCGACTTGGTGAAACTTCCGGTTGAAACGATGCGCCGCGATGAACTACAGCGCGCGCTGGATTACATCGGAACGATCACCAGCGACGACGAGGCAACGGCATGAGCCCACAACTTGCAGAAGCCCCCGCGGCAGGTACGGGCATCAGCTTCTTCGAACGCTACCTGACGGTTTGGGTGCTGTTATGCATCGTCGCCGGCACGCTGTTGGGACGGGCGTTGCCAGAAACTTTCGCGGCGCTGGGAACGATGCAGATCGCGCACGTGAATTTGCCGGTGGCGATTCTGATCTGGTTGATGATCATCCCCATGCTGATGAAGATCGACTTCGCTGCGCTGGCGGATGTGCGCCGGCAGTGGAAGGGCATCGGCGTCACGTTGTTCATCAATTGGGCGGTGAAACCTTTTTCAATGGCACTGCTGGGATGGATCTTTATCCGCCACGTATTTGCCGGGTACCTGCCGGCCAACCAGCTCGATTCTTATATTGCCGGACTCATTTTGCTGGCTGCCGCGCCGTGCACGGCGATGGTGTTTGTGTGGAGCAATCTGTGTCGTGGTGATGCGAACTTCACATTGAGTCAGGTCGCCTTGAACGACGCCATCATGGTGGTGGCGTTCGCGCCTATCGTCGCGCTGTTGTTGGGCATCTCGTCCATCACGGTGCCGTGGAACACCTTGCTGCTGTCGGTGTTGCTGTACATCGTGGTGCCGGTAGTTATCAGCGTGCTGCTGCGGCGCTGGGTGCTCGCGCGCGGCGGTGCGGCGCGGTTACAAATGCTGCTGCAGAGGCTCGGCCCATTGTCGCTATGCGCGTTGCTGGCGACGCTGGTGCTGTTGTTTGGCTTTCAGGGCAAACAGATCCTCGCGCATCCGGCCATCATCGCGATGCTCGCCGTGCCGATTGTGATCCAGGTGTATTTCAACTCCGGGCTGGCTTACTTGCTCAATCGCCGCTTCCGGGTGGCGCATTGTGTTGCCGGCCCGTCCGCGTTGATTGGTGCCAGTAATTTCTTCGAGCTGGCCGTGGCGACCGCCGTCGGTCTCTTCGGCGTGCAGTCCGGTGCCGCGCTGGCGACGGTGGTTGGCGTGCTGATCGAGGTGCCGGTGATGCTTTCCGTGGTCAGCATCGTCAACCGCAGCAAGTCTTGGTATGAAGCGCCACAAAGGTAACGTGGCGCTGGCGGCGGAATTCCACCACTACACTGAAAACAAAGACCCCTCGAAATTATCGCGTTATGGCCACTCCCATCATGCAGACCAAACAAGCCATCGCGGCGCTATCCGCACTCGCGCAGCAATCGCGTCTAGCCGTCTATCGCCTGCTGCTGGAGCATGCACCGGATGGCTTGGCGGCGAGCGCGATCGCTGAGAAACTTGGGCTGGCGAATGCCACGCTTTCGTTTCACCTGAAAGAATTGGTGCATGCAGGCCTGATTACCAACCGCCAGGAAGGTCGCTTTATCTACTACTCGCCGATTATCGAGACGATGACCGCGCTGGTTAGCTACCTCACCGAAAACTGCTGTAGCGCTAGTGATCAGTCGTGCGAGCCAGCTTCCGCAAAAAAGGCTCACGACTAGCGCAGCGACAACCCAGCGGCGCAAGGCCTGAGTTGCGATGTCTGCAGCTTGCCAGCCCGCAGATCACCGCTTGTTAACGAAGGTGGCACACAACTTGATCTGCAGTGGCTATCTACCGCTCGTCTACTGAAAGTTCGCCATTGATGGCGGACCCACCTGCCGCCGCGGATAGACAGCAGCAGATATTGCCCACGTTCCGTCGAGTGACACGCGTTGCATCAACAACGCCGCAAAATCCGAGTGTCCCTTAGGTGCTGGAAACCAACTCCCTGATTTTCTCCCGGTTATATCCCGACCATGCGCCAACATCGGTTTCCACGATGGGGGCGGTGCGGTATCCCGCTTGCACCAAACGCTGCAGCTGGGCCTTGTCGCTGGTCAGGTCGATGGTCTGGTAAGTAATGCCAAGAATGTCCATGTCGCGTTTGGTGTGTTCGCACTGCGGGCAGTCGGGCTTGGAATATACGGTGACGGGCATAGGGGTTTCCTTGTGGTTTCAGGGCGTGACGGGCAGGCTTAAAACTCGACGTCGAATACTTCGTTTTCATCGTCGCGTTGCATCACGCCCACTTTGTATTGCGCCGTGTCTTCCTCCTGGTTGGAGGCCTGGATCTTGCTCATGTCGAGCCAGGCTTCCATGTACTTCAACGGGTTTTCGTCGATGAGCGGGAAGGCGACTTTTGCTTCCAGCCCAAAGAAACGGGCAACGTCGGTGGCGCTGAAATGCACCCAGTCGGTCATCATCTGGCAGGTCACGCCGGTCAGTTCGCGGCCCTCGGAAAATGCGTAGTCGGTCCACGTCACTTCGCTGGCGCTTACTTCATTGATCATCGCGATGATCCGGCCTTCGCACTGTTCGAAAGCAACCCGGCCACGTTCGGTCTTGTACATGGCGCGCAGGATTTCCTTGCCGTACTGCACGTGCACTTCGAACTCGTCCTGGGCAATTTTCTGGATCGCTTTGCCGATTGGCTGAAACAGGCCGGTGCCTTCGCAGATGCCGAAGGTCACCGCAAAAGACGCCATGAACTGGATGCGCTCCATGCACAACATGGCCACGATGAACAGGTAGATGGCGTTGTAGGCTTCTTGGTCATTGCGGCGCACGCCGCGGGCGTAGTCGTAACTCACCTCGAGTGCGTCGTTGAAGGCGCTGCTGACGACCTTGAGCCGGCTCACGGCCTCTTGCACGGAAAGGATTTCTTCGAGGATGTCATCCGGGTTGTCGAAGCTGTTGCGGACAATTTCCGAATAGGTTGCTGCATGCACGATTTCGTTTCGGGTGATTTCCACCCAGCCCGCCCACGCCTCGCTACTGGTGCACACCGGGGCGAGCACGCCGGTAATGGAACGCGCGGCGACACTGTCCGCCTCCCATTGCCAGGCGAGGGTTTTCACCATCATGTCGTAGGTGTTCTTGTCGCAGGACTTGAACTGGACATTGCACGGCGCGTAATCGAATTCGTTTTCGTCCCAGTCCTGCCCCTTCAGGGTTTTGTACAGTTTCCATAACGGCGGATAGTGCTTGTTGATGGTGTCGAAGAGACCGGGATCCTGGCCAAGAATGATTTCCGGACGGACGTAGTCGTCTTTTTCAGTATTGAATATTTTGTTGGGTAGGGTGGTGCTCATGGCATTTACCTGCGGGCAAAGTGGCTTTCGGGTAGGCCGCACTCGGTGCGCAACAGCGGCGAAATGCCGAGCTGTCGCGGACCGAGCTGCGTTTCGGTAGGGGAGGCTTACAACGAGCAGGATTCGCAGGTGAGCGCATCCGCGCCGTCGTTGATGCTGCCGGAGTGGTTGACGGATTTGTCCGAGGCCACGTTCGAGTTGTAGTAATAGCGCGTCTTCATGCCGTACTTGAACATGGCGAAATAGTGCGACAGCAGTTCCTTGC
>JBDTBF010000177.1:0-11647 GCA_039924175.1 Rhodanobacter sp. | reverse complement strand
GCGGTGCTGGAAGCATCTGGCGATGGCATTGTGGTGGTATCCAACGAAGGCCGGCTGATTCATGGCAACGGGCGTGCCCGAGCACTGTGGAATCTCCCTCCGGAGATGCTGGAGCAATCCGACTACGGCGCGCTGCAGGCGCATGTCGCCGAGCAAATGCTCGACCCGGTGGCGTTCATGGAAGCCACCCGCAAATCGCTGTGTGCGGATGCCAGCAGTTTGACAATGCTGCATTTCAAGGATGGCCGGATAGCGGAACGGCGCACCGCGCCGCAGATGCTGGGCGGTCAGCGCATTGGCTGGGTGATCAACTACCGCGAGGTGACTCAGGCGGTTTTGGCCGAGCAGCATATGCGGAACCTGCTCGCTCTGCAGCAAGCCACCCTCGATGCCACCGCCGATGGCATCCTGGTGGTGAACATGCAGCGCGGCGTCGTTGGAACCAATCGCAAGTTCCAGCAACTGTGGCGCATTCCCGACGAGTTGATGACCAGCGGCGACGATGCGCGATTGATCGCCTGCGTGCTTGATCAGCTGGTGGATCCGCCGGCATTCATCGCCCTGGTGGACTCGTTGTATGAGCATCCCACCGAGGTCAGCCGCGATGTCCTTGAGTTCAAGGATGGTCGCGTGTTCGAGCGCTTTTCGCAGCCGTACCTTGTTGATGCGGTCTCGGCCGGGCGGGTGTGGAGCTTTCGCGACATCACGGCGATCAAGGCGGTGGAGTCTGCGCTGCGCAGCAGCGAAACGCGCTTTCGCCAGATGTTCGAGCAGATCGCGGATGCGCTGCTGATCCTCGACGGCGCCGACGGCCGCTTCGTCGATTGCAACCAGGCTGCAGTGACCATGTTCTGCTGCGCCGACAAGCAGGCCATTCTCAAGCTGCATCCGGCCGAACTTTCACCGCCGCGGCAGCCCGACGGCAGGCCATCGCTGGAGAAGGCAAACGAGCTGATCACACTGGCGATGCGCGACGGCAGCCATCGTTTCGAGTGGATGCATTGCACCGTATCGCGTGACGAATTTCCTGCCGAGGTGCTGCTCACATCGATCATGTCCGGTGAGCAAAAGCTGATCATTGCGGCCATTCGCGATATATCGCAGCGCAAGCACGAGGAACACACCCAGCATGCCTTGTGGGAAATTTCCGAGGCGGCCCAGTCATCCGGAACGCTGGACGAATTGTTTCCGCGCATCCACCACATCATCAGTGGCCTGTTGCCGGCGCGTAATTTCTTCGTCGCGTTGTACGACCAGAAGCGCGAGGAGATGAGTTTCCCCTATTACGTGGACGAGTTCGACAGCAATCCCGACGTGCTCAAGATGAGCGACAACACCGTCACCGGCCGGGTGATCGAGCGGGGCGAGGCGCTGTTGTTCACGCCCGACAGCGTCAACGATGGCAGGCTGGAGGATAGTCTCTATGTCGGTACCGGTTCGCTGGATTGGCTCGGCGTACCGCTGAAATCAAAGGCTGGCACCCTTGGCGCGCTCGTCGTGCAAAGCTACGACGGCAGCGTCCGCTACACCAACAAGGACAAGTCGCTGCTCGAATTCGTGTGTGCGCAGGTAGCCACCGTGATCGAGCGCAAACAAACTGAAGTGGCTCTGCGCGAGAGCGAGGCGCGCCTGGAAGTGGCGCAACGGCTGGCGCACCTTGGTAGCTGGGAATGGGATGCGCACACTCACAGTCTCGCCTGGTCGGACGAATTGTGCCGGATCTTCGGCCTTGATCCACTGTGCTTTGTGCCCAGTGTCAGGGACTTTCTCGGCCGCGTGCATCCGGACGATCGCCCGACGATCGAGTCCCGGTTGGCTCAGGCCATGCAGGACGGAAAGCCGTTTCGGCTGGAAGCCCGGATTGTTGACGACGCTGGTGCGACCCG
Source organism: Rhodanobacter sp. (assembly GCA_039924175.1). Classification (GTDB taxonomy): domain Bacteria; phylum Pseudomonadota; class Gammaproteobacteria; order Xanthomonadales; family Rhodanobacteraceae; genus Rhodanobacter. The sequence continues at coordinate 9,761 of JBDTBF010000177.1, read as the reverse complement.
TACCTTGCAGAACCAGGTCGAAGTGCGGATCGATGCGCACGGTCGTGCCTCGGGCATGGTTGGGGCCTGCCTCGACATCAGCGCGCGCAAGCTGGAGGAGACGGTCGAGCGGGATCGCCGCTTGATTCTGGAACAGGTGGCGCGCGATGAACCGCTGGCGCAGGTGCTTGGCAGTGTCGTCGGTCTGCTGGAAACTCAGCTGCCGGGTTCCCGCTGCTCGGTGCAGCTGTTGCGCGAAGGGCAGCTCTATCTGGGCAGCGCGCCACACTTGCCGGACGATTATTCCCGAGCGCTGGATGGGCTGACGATTGGCCCCGCGGCGGGCAGTTGTGGCAGCGCCTGCTACCTCAACCAATCCGTGGTGGCGAGTGACATCGCCAGCGACCTGCGGTGGGCGAACTACCGGGGGCTGGCACTGCAGCACAACCTGCAGGCGTGCTGGTCGGTGCCGATTCCCGCCAGCGATGGGGGGGTGCTGGGCGCGGTTGCCGTCTACTACGACCGGCCGAATGCCCCCGGCGATGCCGATCTTGGACTCACCGTTGCCGCCAGCAGACTTGCTGCGGTGGCGATCGAGCATCGCCGGCTGACCGACAGGTTGGCACACCAGGGCCAGCATGATGCGTTGACCGGGCTGCCGAACCGGCTGTTGTTGCAGGACCGGCTGGGTCATGCGTTGGCGCTGGCCACGCGCAAGCAGCATCAGGTAGCGGTGCTGTTCATGGACCTGGACCATTTCAAGCAGATCAACGATACGCTGGGACACTCGCACGGCGACCTGCTGCTGTGCGACGTAGCCCGCCGGCTGGAGAGCTGCATCCGCAAGAGCGATACGCTGGCGCGGCTGGGCGGCGATGAGTTCATGGTGGTGGTGCCGGAGCTCGACGATCCGCAAGATGCGATGCGCGTGGCTGGAAAGCTGCTGGAAGCCATGCGCGCGCCGTTCCGTGTCGGTGAGCATGAATTTTTTCTCAGCACTTCGATCGGCATAAGCCTTTTCCCCGAGGACGGCGACGACGTCGAGACGCTGATGGCCAGCGCCGACACCGCGATGTATCGCGCCAAGGACGCCGGACGCGATAATTGCATGTGGTTCACGTCGCAGATGAATACCCATGTGCTCGAACGCGTCGAGATGGAACGGCAGCTACGGCATGCAATCGCACTGGGGCAGTTGAGCTTGCGCTATCAGCCGCAGACCGATCAGTTTGGCGAGATCAACGGGCTCGAGGCGCTGCTGCGCTGGGAGCATCCGACGCTGGGGATGGTACCGCCTTCGCAATTCATTCCGGTGGCCGAGGAGAGCGGCCTGATTGTTCCGATTGGCGAATGGGTGATGCGCGAAGCCTGCCGCTGCATGGCGGCCTGGCATAGTGCCGGGCACGAGTCGCTGACCATCTCGGTGAACGTTTCGGCAGTGCAATTTCGCCGTGGCGACCTGCTGGAAACTGTGCGCCGGGTGCTCGCGGACACGCAGCTCGATCCAACGGCGCTCGAACTCGAGATCACCGAGAGCCTGCTGCTGCGCAATGCCGTCGAGGCCTCGGTCAACCTGGCTGAGTTGCGCAAAATCGGTGTCGGTGTAGCGATCGACGATTTTGGTACGGGCTATTCGTCACTCAGCTACCTGCACAAGCTGCCGGTGAGCAGGTTGAAGATCGACCAGTCGTTCGTCTGCGAAATTGGAATGCAGCCACCCACTGGTTGCGATGAGGCGCCGATCATCCGCACCATCATCGCGCTGGCCCACAACCTCGGTCTGACGGTGGTGGCCGAGGGTGTGGAGACAGGTGTCCAACTCGACTTGCTGAAATCACTCGGTTGCGACGGATTTCAGGGTTACTTGCTGCATTTGCCCTTGACCGAGGAGGCCGCAGAACAAGTGCTTGCGCGCAAGACGTAGCCGCGTCGGTCAAGGACAGCCCGGCGGCGCGGGGAACGGCGTGGCCAGCAGGCCGACCAGGCCGCACCAGGCCAAGAGCAAGCGTCCAAGCGGGGAACTTTCCGTGCACCAGCAGGTTGTTGAAAAACGGCTTTCCTGCCTTTTTCGGCGTGCCGAGTCCGGCACGTGTCCGTACTCGGCTAGGCCGAAGCAGGCACTTGCCGCGCCTGATTGGCGGCGGGCCATCCGTGCCCGCATCACCGGGGTGTTTTTCAACACCCGACTGATGCGGCCAAGTGACGTTTGGAAACAACGCGACATTTGTTTTGTTGCCCGCTCGAGCAGCTTCGAGAGGGTGCACTTGCCCGCCAACTGCGGAAGCTGCGCGGAGAGCTGACGCGACGCGCTTCTGTTCTGCTCGCTCAGCGAGGGAAGGAAAGCGATCATCGTAAGGAAAGCGATCATCGTGTCGAGAACCGTCGAATCTCCTCAAGTCATCTGAAACGTCGTCTGGCTGAATCAAGAGTCACTGGCTTGGCAATGGTCGGCGACGAAACAGGCATGGTCCGGCATGCTGGCCGCGGCTCGGCTGACCAGCGTGCGAATGTCACCGAGGAAGCCGTCCAGCTTGGTCGGGGCGAGCGCGTCGGCCAGCGGGTGATAGGCCTGCGGCTCGATGTACTGGCCGATCATCGCCTGCAACCAGGCGATCTCGGTGAACAGCTCCTCGTGCTCGCGGAAAATCTGGCCGTGCCCACGGAACAGCGCGATTCTGCGCGTGAGGCCCTCCGGAATTTCCATGTTTGCGCACTGGCGCCAGAACGCGGTGTCGTCGCGCTCGGTCGCCTTGTAATGCAGGATCAGGAAATCGCGCACGCTTTCGTATTCGAAGCGCGTCTGGCGGTTGTATTCGTCCATCAGAACAGCATCGCAATGGCGATCGGGGAACATTGCCAGCAGGCGGCTGATGCCGGACTGGATCAGATGGATGCTGGTTGACTCCAGTGGCTCCATGAAGCCGGCGGCGAGGCCGAGCGCCACGCAATTGCGCTGCCACGGCTTGCGTCGCATGCCGGTGTTGAAGCGCAGTAGACGTGGCTCGGCCAGAGCTTCTCCGTCAAGGTTGGCCAGCAGCATCGCCGTCGCCTCGTCATCGCTGAGGAACTGGCTGGAGTAGACGTGACCATTGCCGGTGCGGTGCTGTAATGGCACACGCCACTGCCAGCCTGCCGTGCGCGCGGTGGCCCGCGTGTAAGGCCACAGTGGCTCGGTGCGCGTACTGGGCACGGCCACCGCGCGATCGCAGGGCAGCCAGTGCTGCCAGCTTTCGTAGCCGTTCTTCAACGCGCCCTCGATCAAAAGGCCGCGAAAACCCGAGCAATCGATGAACAGGTCACCGGTGATCGTCTCGCCGCTTTGCAGTTGCACGGATTCGATGAAGCCGTCGCCTTCGCGCAGTCGCACCTCCACCACTTTGCCCTCGGTGCGCTGTACGACGTTTGTGTCGCAGCGCTTGCGCAGATACTGGGCGTAGAGCCTGGCGTCGAAGTGATAGGCATAGCGGATGCCGCCGAGCGGGCTGCTGCTCACCTTGTCCATGCGGGCGAAACGGTGTTCGTTTGCTGCCTGGGTGTTGAGCGAATATGCCCACAGGTCGTTGCTCGGGTTGCGCTGACGCTCGGCCGCTCCTGCGCCCGCGTCATTGGTGCATCCATGCACGGTTCGTAACCAATAATGGTGGAACCCGATCAGGCCCAGCGGCAGGCCGATGTCGCTGAACGCATGCAGGTACGAATCGCCCAGACGGCCGAAGTTGTTCAACTGCACGCCAAGCTTGAACGTGCCCTGGGTGGCCTTGAGCATGTCGTCCTCGTCGAGGCCGAGGAAGGCGTTGATGTGGCGGATCTGCGGGATCGTGGCCTCGCCCACGCCGACGACGCCGATCTCGTCCGATTTGATCAGCCGGATATGTACCAGTGGTCCCAATGCCTTCGCGAGCAACGCCGCCGCCATCCAGCCGGCGGTCCCGCCGCCGACGATGACGATATTACGGATGCCAGTGTCATTCATGTCAGGGATCATGCACAGGCTGCTTCTGCTACCGCGCTTGCGTCACTGCAAAGGCGCGAGTCATGAAAAAAAGCCCCGCTGAAAAGTACGCAGCGGGGCATCATGGGGAGCTATGTTGGTGCGACTTACTGGAACTTGTACGAGACACCGATATCGTAGCGGCGTCCGTAGGTCTCCCACGTCAATACCTGGCGCGGATCGTTGTTCTGGAACGTGATGAACTTCTTGTTGGACAGGTTGGAGCCCTGCACGATGAAGGTCAGGCCCTTCAGGCTGCCGCTGTCAAAACCGTAGCTGATCTGGGCGTCGTAGCTGCTGCCACCCTGGATGGTCTGTTCGATGCGGGACGCACTGATACCTGACACCTCTCCCAGGAAGCTGGAACGGTAGCTGTCGCTAATGCGGGCCTCGAAGCCGTTGTGCTGGTAGTACAACGTGGCGTTGGCAACCCACTTCGACAGGCCCGGCACGGTGATCGGATCGGGATTGCCGGCGAACACCAGCGAGCTCTTGGTGCGGTTGGCGGTGAGGATCGTGCCGAAACCGTCGAGCACCGGCGTGACCAGGTTGAACGGCAGGTTCAGGGTTGCCTGGATGCCCTTCACATAGCCGCGTCCGTCGTTGGTCGGCCCGGAGACGATGCCCTGGGTGGTACCCAGTTGGGCCTGCTGCGCTGGCGTCAGGCCGAACGGCAGGAACGAACTGAAGTCATACAGGTAGGCTGCGTTCGGATTGATGTAGTCGCTCAGCTTCAGATAGTAGCCCGACAGCGCGAAGTAACCGCCACCGCTGCGGCACAGGTCCGAGTTCTTCGAGTCGCCGGCGTTGCACTGGTAGCCGTTGCCCCCGGAGAAGTAGTGCTCGTAGCTGACGTTGTAGTTGTCGGCCATGGTCGGCTTGAGCTTGGCGTTGCCGCCGGATGCGCTGAAGTACGCCTGGTTCGGGTCCGTCGACTGCAGGTGCGTAATGTTGCCGCCCACCCCGAGACTGGCGTTCATCTGGTCCATGCGCGGACGGGCCAGGGTGCGCGCCGCACTGACACGCAGGTCGTCGTTTTCGGTGAAGCCGAAGATCAGGTTGGCACTCGGCAGGATCTTGTTGTAGCTCGTGCTGCCCACCACCGGGATCAGCGTGATCTGGTTGCCGGTGATCGCGCTGCCCGGCGCCACGCGTTCGCCTACTGCGCGCTGCGAGGTGTGTTGTGCCTGCACGCCGAAGTTGCCGTGCAGGCTGACGCCGCCCAGGTCGGTGTCGAGGTTGAATTGCACGAACGGGGTCAGCGTCTTCTCGCGCACCTTCCAGTTCGGCGGCATTGAGAGCGACGAGCCGAAAGTGGGCACCTGCTGCAGGGTGCCGTTGCCGATCAGATCGAACGGGTTGTAGCAGAGCTGCGAACTGACGCCCATCCACGCTAGTGGATTGCAGTTACTGCCGCTGAACGCGGCCGTCTTGACCGCGTTGCCGCCACTCAGGGTGCCGCCGCCCAAGGTCAGGAAGCTCTGGTCGATGTGGTAGTTCTTGTCGCGGGTGCTGTGCGCCACGCCGAACTCCATGCTGGAGAACGGACCGCTGGAAAAGCTGCGTTCCACACTCAGGCGCAGGTTGGCGAGGTAGTCCACGGTGTGCGGCGCGTTGATGAAGCCGGCCTGCACCACGTCGTTGCCGCCACCCCAGCCCTGCGGGTCGGTCAGCACCACGCCGTTAGTGTAGTCCAGCGACGGATTGAGGTAGAGCAACCCGTTGCTGCGCTCGACGAAGCCAAGCATGTCGGTGGCACCGCTGCCGTTGTAGCCGGTGCCGGAATAGCTCTCGAGGTTGACATCGCGGCGGGTGGCGCGTGAGTAGTTCGCGTCGAGGTCGGCCGTCCAGTTCTCGTTGATGATGAACTTGTTGTCCCAGTTGAAGTTGTAGACGCGGGCGCTGGTGCTGTTGTAGTCGTTGCGGATGACCGGCTTGACGCTGCCATAGGTGCCGCTTTCCACGAAGCCGTTCTGGGCGACCGCGCCCGGCTGCAACTGTGCGGAGCTCCACCACAGCGGGAATTCCATGCCCTTGGCCTGCTGCACTTCCTTGAAATTGTCGTAGGTGAGGTCGACGGTGCCGGTGTAGTGCTCGTTCGGCTGCCACTGCACGGTGGCCAGTATGCCGCGACGCTTCATCGTGTCGGAGATGCCGTAGTTTTTCGAACCACCGATCACCGCGTCGCCGCTGTTATCGTTCGGGTAGCCCCACGGCTGCTGATGCTGGATCTGTGACGGGTTGGATTCCAGATCCACGCCCAGGGTGACGCCGATGGTGTGGTCGGCGAACTGATTCACCCACACGCCGTTGAGGTTGTAGCCCTTGTCGCTGACGCCAGGTCCGTTCGACAGTTGGGACATGTCGTTCCAGATGTAATGAGCGTTCAGCGCCGCTTCGGGACCGCTCTTCTCCAGCGGACGGATAGTGTGCATGTCGACGGTGCCGGCCAAGCCCTGGCCGATCAGCGTGGCCTCCGGGGTCAGGTGCACCACCACGTTGTCGAACCAGCTCGACGGGTACTGGTCGAACTGCACGTCGCGGTTGTTGGAGGTTGACACCTGCTGGGCGCCGTTGACCAGCGCGGTGGAGAAGTCGGGACCCAGACCATGGATGGTCAGCACCTGCGGGCGACCGCTGACGGTCTGCACGGCCAGGCCGGGCAGGCGGCCAAGGGTGTCGGCGATGCTCACGCCGGGCAGCTTGCCAACCTGTTCAGCCGAAACGGCCTCGACGATGGTGCTGGCGTTGCGCTTGAGCGTGGTGGAGTTCTCGATACTGCTGATGAAGCCGTTGACTTCGACCGCCTGCAATTTTTTCGCTTTGGCTTTTTCGGCGCGAGCTTTGGTGTCAGCAGTCGTGTCTTCGGTGCCGCTGCTGTTTTGCGCCGCCGGTACATCCTGGCCGGATGTCTGCACACCGTTGATCGAGGTGGACTGCGGTGCCGTCGCATAAGCCGCGGAGCTAGCACAGAAGCCGACTGATGCCAGCGCCAAGGCCAGCACGTTGCGTTTGAGTATCATCTTGATTCCCCCGGAAGTGGTGCTTTTGTTTCGCAGTGATTGGGTTGCGTTCGTCGCCCTGTGTGTCTGGGATCCGCCCGCTACGGAATCCGACAACGTGGCTACATGGTAGGGCTGACGTTCATGCGGTAGACGCTTCCTGCATACGTATTCATTGTGTTGCTTTGCGTCGCAAACCCGCGACAAATATCGGCCGGAGATACCACCAGCAGGTGCAGGTACGGCACGGGATTCAAGGCCGTCACTGTCGATCAAAGCGAGTGCTGGCTTTGATGTGCCACCTGCGGTGGCCACTCTCGCGTGACACCCGGATGGCCGTCCAGAGCGGGATGCTGCGCTGCGATACGGGGCGTTGATGAATACGTATGCACTGCATCGGCGATCGTCAGTCGCAGCCGTTAAGCTTCCTGTCAGGTCGTGGTCGCGGCACTTCTGGCGGCGTGGCGGCGAATCGCACGGGGACTTGGTGAATATGCAGTCGAAAGATGCTTGCTGGTGGCGTGGTGCCGTCATCTATCAGATCTACCCGCGTAGTTTTCTGGATACCGATGGTGATGGTGTGGGCGATCTGCCCGGCATCATCGAGCGCCTTGACTACGTTGCCAGCCTCGGTGTCGATGCAGTCTGGGTTGCACCGTTTTTCAAGTCACCGATGGCTGACTTCGGCTATGACATTGCCGACTATCGCAACGTCGATCCGCTGTTCGGGACGCTGGCTGATTTCGATGCTTTGCTGGCTAAAGCGCATCGACTCGGGCTGAAGGTGATGATTGATCAGGTGCTCAGTCATACCTCGGTTGAGCATGAGTGGTTTCGGGAGAGCCGGCAGAGTCACGACAATCCGCGTGCTGAGTGGTATGTGTGGGCTGATGCCAGCGAGGATGGCACCCCGCCGAACAACTGGCTGTCGTTGTTTGGTGGCTCGGCCTGGCAGTGGGAGCCGCGGCGTGGGCAGTATTACCTGCACAACTTTCTTGCGGCGCAGCCCGATCTGAATTTTCACAATCCGCAGGTGCGTGCCGCGGCTTTGGATAGCCTGCGTTTCTGGCTGGACAAGGGTGTGGACGGCTTCCGACTGGATTCCATCAACTTCTGCTTCCATGATCGCTTGTTGCGCGACAACCCGCCCAAGCCCAAGGACCAGCGCATCGGCCGCGGCTTCAGTGCGGACAATCCGTATGCCTACCAATATCACTACTACAACAACACGCAACCCGAGAATCTGGCCTTTCTCGGCGAGCTGCGCGCGTTGCTGGATGGCTATCCGGATGCGGCTGCTTTGGGCGAGATTTCCTCGGAAGAATCGCTGGCGACCATGGCGCAATATACGCGGCCGGGCCGTCTGCACATGAGCTACAGCTTTGAAATGTTGACGGATGATTTCAGTGCCGATCATATCCGCGCCACGGTGCGTGCGCTGGAAGCACAGATGACGGAAGGTTGGCCTTGCTGGGCGATATCCAATCACGACGTCACCCGCGTGCTGACGCGTTGGGGCAAGGGGCGAACTTCGCCACAGTTGGCCAAGCTGCTCAGCGCCATGGTTTGCTCACTGCGTGGTTCGGTGTGCATTTATCAGGGTGAGGAGCTCGGTCTGACCGAAGCCGAGGTTCCGTACGAAGCGCTGCGCGATCCCTATGGCATAGCGTTCTGGCCAAAGTTCAAGGGGCGTGACGGTTGCCGTACGCCGATGCCTTGGAGTGATGTGGAAGTGCATGCCGGTTTCAGTCAGGGCACTCCATGGTTGCCGGTTCCCGCCGCGCATCGTGCGCTGGCGGTCAATCGGCAGAGTGCTGATCCGCAATCTGTGTTGAGCAGCTTTCGCCGCTTTCTGAACTGGCGCCGGTCGCAACCGGCGCTGTGTCTGGGCGACATTCGCTTCATCGATACCGCCGAGCCGATACTCGCATTCGCTCGGCGCCTTGATGGTGAGGCATTGCTTGCGGTGTTCAATCTGTCCGCTGCAGATGCCGATTTGCAGTTGCCACCACAGTGGCGTGAGGCGGTATTGGTGGGTGGTCACGGTCTGCGCGAGGGACAGCGTGATGGAGACCAACTGCATTTACCGCCTTACGGTGTGTGGTTTGCCAATTCATGCGATGCCGCTTGAGCCAAGTGCCAGGATCCTGTTGGTGCAGGAGCGCACCCTGTGCGCGAATGCTCCGATGCCGACATGGCAAGAGCATTCGCGCACAGGGTGCGCTCCTACACTACCGTTGCGCGCGGAGGCGTGAGGATGACGGAAGGCTACTTGCGTTGGGCAGCACTGGCATCGCGAGCGGCGCGGAATTCGGAATCCTTGCTCCAGTTCGGCCACTGCTGTGAGTTGGCGAGGTCGCTGCCAAGGACGTAAAGCAGCTGCAGATCATGCGCCATGCCGGTGAATTTCCAGTCGGCCTGCCACTCGTCACCGGGCTGGTGATAGCGATTCGCGGTGTAATCGGCAGCTTCCGCCTTGCCTGCTTTCACGCCACCATCGACCAGATCTTCGCCCGAGCCGAACGAAATGGCGGGAACGCCACGTTTGGCAAACGAGAAGTGATCGGAACGGAAGAAGTACCCGGCCGCCGGATTCGAATCTGGCGCGTATGTCATGTTGAATTGCTTGCCCACCGCGATCAGGTCATCCAGCAAGCCCAGTTTGGCGCTGCCGGAAATCGTGAAGTCGCGGGTTGGGCCGGTTGGGTCCAGCGCGTCCATGTTCAACACACCGACCGTGGTCGCCAGTGGGTACAGCGGGTTGGCCGCATAGTACTCCGAGCCAAGCA
>JBDTBF010000176.1:0-38087 GCA_039924175.1 Rhodanobacter sp. | reverse complement strand
CGTGGCTGACACCAACGGCAACACGGTGATCGGTGATGCCGGTGACGTGATCACATATGCCTTTGCCGCGACCAACACGGGCACGGTCGATCTAACCAACGTCATCGTCAGCGATGTAAAGCTGCCGACACTGAGCTGCACGATCGCCACGCTGCAAGTAGGGAAGACGGCCAGCTGCGCGCCGACTAACAACACCCATACGATCACCCCGGCCGATGTCACTGCCGGTTCGGTGATCAACACGGCAACAGCAACGGCGACCCCGCCGGGTACGATCACACCGCCGACGACCACCAGTCCGCCGGTGAATACACCGACGGCAGGCACGCCGACGGCAAGCTTCACGCTGGCCAAGAGTGCCACCGTGGCCGACACCAATGGCAACACGGTCTTTGGTGATGCCGGTGACGTCATCAGCTATGCGTTTAGTGCCACCAACACCGGTACGGTCGATCTAACCAACGTCATCGTCAGCGATGTAAAGCTGCCGACCTTGGTGTGCACCATCGCCACGCTGCAAGTAGGCAAGACGGCGAGCTGTGCGCCGACCAACAACACGTACACGATCACCCCGGCCGATGTCTCTGCTGGCAAGGTAACTAATACGGCGACGGCTACCGGCACGCCGCCGGGCGCGATCCCGCCGCCGACAACGACCAGTCCACCGGTCGATACAGTGACGCAGGCAACGCCAGTAGCCAGCATCGCCCTGAAGCAGACCGGGACGGTGGCGGACACCAATGGCGATACGGTGACCGGCGATACCGGCGATGTGATCACCTATACGTATGAGGTGACCAACAACGGCACGGTTGACCTGGCCAACGTGATCGTGACGGACCCGCGGCTACCGGGCTTGCAGTGCGTGATTGCATCGCTACCGGTGGGTGCGTCGGCGAGCTGCATCGCTACCGGGAATACGTACACCATTACTGCCGACGACGTGACTGCAGGGAAGGTGGATGCGACCGCAACGGCGACGGGTACGCCGCCGGGAAGCTTGGCCCGACCCACGGCGACAGATGCGGTGACCACCAAGACGCAAGCCCCGGTCTCTATCCTCAATCTCACCAAGCGGGCCGCGAAGCGCGACGTTCAAGTCGGCGACGTGGTGCTCTATACGGTGGTCGCGACCAACGTCGGCAAAGCACCGGTTACTGCGGCGACGATCATCGATACACCGCCATTGGGCTTCAGCTATGTATCTGGTTCGCTGCAGGTTGTCGACGCCGATAATCACGGAACCTTGGCTGGCGCTAATCCGATCCGAGTGGGTGGAATTGACGTCGCGGCCGGTGGCCAGGCCACCATCACCTACGCGCTGCGTGTCGGTGCCGGGGTGGGCCGCGGCATGCACAGCAATCACGCTGTTGCAGACGACAGTGACGGTCATCGCATCTCCAATGACGCTTCCGCCACGGTTGAGTTAGGTAGTGACCCACTGCTCGACGATAGCCTGATCCTGGGCACCGTATTTGACGACCGTGACGGTGATGGCTGGCAGGATTCTGCCAAGGCCAGCGGCGTGCACGTTCAGGGCGGCTTTGCGCAGGACCTCTACGTGGCCGGATCAACGACGGTCGACCGCGGTGATGAAGCAGCGCCTCAAGCGGATCACAGCGCTCCGTTGTTGCACGGCCTGAAGCTGGGCACGATCAATGGGCTCAACTCTGACGCAGATGTGGTGACGAACCATGCGGTGGTGATCCACCAAGTGCTGCGCGAACCTCGCTTCAACGACGACTTCGTGCTGACGACCGCGCAAGGCACCACGCTTCGGATGGATGCGAGCGGTCGTACTACGACTAGTCGCAGCGGTGACCTGGCGAAGGGGCTTAGCAGTCAGGATATTCGTGTGACGCGGCAGGTCAGTCGCGTGGACGGCGGTTACGCCATCGACTATGTGGTGAGCAATTTTGGTGTCGATGAACACGGCATTCCTGGCGTGCGTGTTGCCTCCGTGGAAGGCTTGATCATGGAGACCGACGCCTATGGTCGTTTCCATCTGGTTGGGGTGGATGGAGGACCTTCCGCGCGGGGCCGCAACTTCATCCTCAAGGTTGATCCGTCGACCCTGCCCAGCGGATCGACCTTCACCACTGAAAACCCGCGTGTACTGCGGATTACTCCCGGACTGCCGGTGCGCTTCGACTTCGGCGTCAAGCTTCCCTCCGGTACGGTGGGTGGCGCCCAGCAGGATGTGCACATCGACCTTGGCGAGGTGCTGTTCGATCCGGACAGCGCACAGATCAAGCCAGCCTACACGTCGGTACTCGAAGGTATCGCCGAGCAGACGCGCAAGTACAACGGCGGCTCCATCGTCGTTACTGCCAAAGCCGAGCAGGAGGCGCTGGCTTTCGAGCGAGCGCAGGCGGTGAAGCAGGCGCTATGGAAGTTGCTCGACAAAGACCTGCAAACGCGGGTGCGGATTGAAGTGGTCGCCGAAGCCGATCCCTCGCTGCCGCTCGCAAGTATCGGAAAGAAAATCGACTTGGGCAGCGTCCTGTTCGACACCGCGAAAACGCAGATCAAACCACGCTTTCAACCACTGATTGCGGCGATTGCCAAGGCCATCGAGGCACAAGGCGGTGGGGTGATCGGTTTCGTAGGCCGCGCTGATGTGCGCGGTAATGCCCAAGCCAATGTGCGTCTGGGCCTGGCGCGTGCCACGGCCGTCTACAAGGCTGTCGCCGCACAGCTGAAACCAGACACTCGCAAAAACCTGAAGGTGGACGTCGCATCAGATCCGGCCACTCCGCTTGCCATGGGAGGGCACTGACATGAATACCCGAATGAAACTACTCGATCTCACTCTTATTGGGCTGCTGAGTATCGGCGCGCCTGTGCCAGGCTGGGCCCAACACGCACCAGATGCTAAACAAGACGCGACCAAATGCACGGATGATGCGTGCCGTAGCAACGAAGGTCTGTTGTTCCAGGTGCGTACGCGTGGCGCTGAACAACCGGTTTCGGCGGGTCGTTCGTCCACAGCGCTGCAGGCCAATCGCCGCGTCGACGTTACGACGTTGCCGGCCGCACCGGCTGTACCTGGCGTAGCCAAGGTAGCGGGGCATTTCTCGATCCAGCTGCCGCAGGGCGGCGTAGTGTGGGCAACTGAGGACCCGAGCCTGACGTTACCGGCGCTGAGCGTTTCGGCAGCCTCGGTGGTGCCGTTTGACGGTGGCCACATCACCCAGCCTGTGCTGTTTCAGGGTTACACCAATTACGCGTCCTTCATGCAGCGCCTTGAGGTACGTGTCTATCGTGGCGACGATGCCGATTTGGTTACCCCGCTGGCCGTAATTGATTTGCCGCTGGAAGGAGTATCCAAGGCAAGCTGGGACGGTCACCTTCCTGCCGGCATTGATCTGCGGCCCGGTGACACGCTGCGTTACGTGACGCGTGCTTACGGTGCCAATGGCAATTTTGACGAAACCACGGCACAGCTGATCCAACTGGTCACCCCCGAGGATTTCCAGCGTAATGCCCAGCAGGTGCGCGAGCAGGCACAAAAGGCGCTGGGTCTTTCATTGGATATCAATCAGGCGCAGGCTCTCAAACTGTCGAGCGATACGTTTGGTCAGAACGCACTGCGGTTGCAGAACATCCAGATTCGCGGCTCCCGCGTGCGGATTTACGGACGCGACATACCGCGCGGCGATCTGGTGCGTATCAACGGGCAGGAATTCCCGATCGACCAGGAGCGCAAGTTCGTCGCCGAGTTTCTGGAACCCATTGGAGAGCATGACTACACGGTCGACGTCGCGCCGGTAAAAGGGCCGGCCGTCAGCAAGACCTTGGCTGTCAACGTGACTGGTCGGTATTCGTTTACGGTCGCTATGGCGGACCTGACGCTGTCAAAAAACAGTGTGAGTCGCAACGTGGCACCCGAGGTCAACACTGTCGACACGGATGCGAACTTTATCAAGGATGGCCGTCTGGCCTTCTATTCCAAAAACAAGTTCAAGGGCAAGTATCTGGTTACGGCGCAGGCTGATACGACGGATCGTGATCTTGGTGGACTGTTCAATGGCTTCCTGAAGGCCGATGCACGCCCGGATGATGTATTTCGCAACCTGGACCCGGACCAGTACTACCCCACCTACGGCGACGACTCGACCACGACGCGTGACGTCGATACCCAGGGCCGCTTCTACTTGCGCATGGACTGGGATCAGAACCAGGCGCTGTGGGGCAACTACAACACGGGTTTCACCGACACCCAGTATGCGCAGTACAACCGTTCCCTCTATGGTGCGGCGCTTGGTTGGCGCAGCCAGTCGGCCACCCAGCTTGGCGATCCCAGTGCGCTAGTGAAGGCGTTTGCCTCGCAGGCGCAATCGGTGCCCGGCCACAACGAGTTTCTTGGCACCGGTGGCAGTCTGTACTATCTGCGCCAAACTGACATCCTGCCGGGATCGGATGTGGTCACTGTCGCCACGCGCGACCCAAAAACCGGACGCGTGCTGGGCAATCGGGTGTTGCAGCGAGGGGTCGACTATGAGATCGACAATCTTCAAGGTCGCATCATTCTGACCCGTCCGCTGGCCCAGGTGACGCGTGACAATGTGACGTCCATCACCACCGACGCCCCGTTGGATGGCTACGACCAGTTGCTGCTGGTGGACTACGAATACGTGCCGGTCAGCTTTGATGCCGACCAGACCACCGCCGGCTTCCGCGGCAAGCGGTGGCTTGGCCAGCACGTGGCCGTCGGTGGCACCTACGTCAATGAGGGGCGCAACGGTGACGATTACACGATGACGGGTGCGGATGTCACGCTGCAGGCAGGGCGAGGCACCTATCTGAAGGTCGAGAAGACTCACACCAGTGCGGTTGTCGCACCTATCCTCTACTCAAACAACGGCGGCTTTAGTTTCTTACAGAAAAACCAGCTGGGTGGCCACAGCGGTGATGCGGAGGCCATTGAAGCGCGAGCGAATTTCCGCGAGTTGGGCTGGCTGCAGAGCGACTGGAGTGTCGGCGCTTGGTGGCGCAATGTTGATCCGGGGTTCTCCGCCGTCAGTTACGACACCGGTAGTTCGATCAACGAGTACGGCGCTAATTTCCTCGGTTACGTGACCAAGGATTTCAGTCTGTACGGCCAATACAGCTACGCCGAGCGCGATGGCGCGGTGCTGGAACAAAACCAGCTCACGGCTCAATGGCGTCTGGATCCACGTTCGGAGCTTGGCTTCGAATTGCGCCAGCTGAGCCAACAGGGGCTGACTGGTGCCACTGTCAACCCGTTGTTGGGCGCGCTCAGCTATGACTACAAGCTGAGCTCGTCACTGGATCTCTACGGTGTCGGGCAGTACACGCTGAGCGACGATCACGGCGCCTACGCGCGCAACAATCGCGTCACGGCCGGTGCGAAGTATCTATTCGGCAACCGCTCCAGCCTGGGCGCAGAAGTCAGTGACGGTAGTCGCGGACGCGGCGCCTTGGTCAACGCTGACTATCAGTTGAGCACCGATCACGATCTTTACAGCGCCTATCGCTACAGTACCGATACCACGGCTCCTGATCCGCTGTTCAATCCCGATCAGCAAGGTGGCTGGACGGTCGGACAGCGCTGGCGTCTGTCCAACCTCGTCAGCATTCACAACGAAAGCCAGTTCTTGAAGGACCCAGCGACCCAAAGTTCGGGTCTGGCACACACCTTCGGCATGGATTACTACCCTGCCGTGGGCTGGAACTTGGGTTACACCTTGCAGCAAGGCAGGCTTGAAGGCCCTGCTGGCGAGGTCACTCGCCATGCCTACAGCGTCAATGGCGGGCGTACCGACGAACTCACTAGCTGGGCCAGCAAGGTTGAATATCGCCTGGATCAGGGCGCCGAGCAGCGTCATCAGTGGGCCACGACCAACCGACTCTATTACAAGGTGAATGACGACTGGCGGGTGGCGTTGCGGGCAAACTACGCGCGGACCACCGATCAACTCAATGCCTTCAATGGTGCCCGTCTGGCCGAAGTAAATCTCGGCTTTGCCTGGCGGCCACACGACAACACGCGTTGGGCAGCGTTTGGCCGTTACACCAACCTGTATGACCTGGCATCGCCGGGACAATTGGGCGGTGACACCTACGATCAACGCAGTCAGGTGATCTCGCTGGAAGCGTTGTATCGACTCGATGAAAAATGGCAGCTAGTGGGTAAGCTTGCCGACCGTTGGGGCGATGCGCGTGCGGGCCGGGGCACCGGCCAATGGTTCGACAGCCGTGCCGATTTCGCTGCTGGACAAGTGCGCTATCACCTGCTCGCCAAATGGGATGCGCTAGCTGAGTACCGCTGGTTGGGGGTGCGTGCTGGTGGTGACAAGCAGGGTTGGCTAGTCGGTGTTGACCGCCAGGTCAGCGAAAACTTCAAGATGGGCGTCGGATACAACTTCACGGATTTCAGTGATGACTTGACCCATGTTCGTTATGACAGCAAAGGGTGGTTTCTCAACGTGACGGGCTATTACTAAAAGGACTGCTTAGGAGGACGCCGCACACGATGTCGCGTGACGGCAAGACGTCAGGACATGGAAGTTTTTGGTACCCGGTCTAATGAGCGGGTGGAGCTTAAATCCCGATTGGCTCTATCACCAAACAACGCTGCCGCGGCGACACGCTACCTTCGGAGCAACCATGGCGGTTTCGATTTCCGAGTACACGGATGGGCGAACGGACAACGCCATGGAGGGAGGGTCGGTTCAAGACTCGAGACGCGTCGATTCACATCGGCGCGTCTTTTTTTGCACCAATTAAGTTCAATCTCATCCATCGATAGCACCAAAATAGGTATCGCTAACGACGTAGTGGAGGTTGGTGCGAGGTAACTTGTTGATATATCTTTGGGAGTTTGATTGGCACAGCAATTGCTACTTCACGCCATATCTCCCTGTCTAACTCGTTCATTCCCACCGAGGTTCTTCCATGTCCGCCAACACCGTCCTTGATCAGATTCAGGAACACGACGTCGAATTCGTCGACTTCCGCTTTGCCGACATGCTCGGTGTGCATCACCACATCACCTTTCCGGCGCACGCGATCGACGAGTCGACCTTTGAAGATGGCAAGATGTTTGATGGTTCGTCGATTGCCGGCTGGAAAGGCATCAACGAGTCGGACATGGTGTTGCTGCCCGACCCGGACACGGCCCATCTGGATCCGTTCAGCGCCCACGTGCAGATGATTTTGCATTGTGATGTGCTGGAACCGACCACGATGCAGGCGTATGGCCGTGACCCACGTTCTATCGCCAAGCGCGGTGAGGCGTTTCTGAAATCCACCGGTATTGCTGACACCGCTTACTTCGGCCCGGAGCCGGAGTTTTTCATCTTCGATTCGGTGCGCTGGCAGAACGACCCCGGCCGCACGTTCTACGAAATTGGTTCCGAAGAAGCCGCGTGGTCGTCGCGTTACAAATATGACGGCAACAACATGGGCCATCGCCCCGGCGTCAAAGGTGGCTATTTCCCAGTCAGCCCGGTCGATTCACTCGGCGACTTGCGCGCGGATATGTGCAAGGTGCTGGAGTCGTTGGGTCAGGTCGTCGAAGTGCACCACCACGAAGTGGCGAACGCAGGGCAGTGCGAGATTGGCGTGCAGTACAACACGCTGGTGAAGAAAGCGGACGAGTTGATGACGATGAAATACGTCCTCAAAAACGTCGCTCAGCAGAATGGCAAAACCGTCACCTTCATGCCCAAGCCGATGGTGGGCGATAACGGCAGCGGCATGCATGTGCATCAGTCGCTGGCCAAAAATGGCGAAAACCTGTTTGCCGGCGACTTGTACGGCGGCCTCAGCCAGATGGCGTTGTGGTACATCGGCGGCATCTTCAAACACGCGCGCGCCATCAACGCGTTCGCCAACTCCACCACTAACAGTTACAAGCGTTTGGTGCCGGGTTTCGAAGCGCCGGTGATGCTGGCCTATTCCGCTCGCAACCGCTCTGCCAGCTGCCGTATTCCCTACGTCACCAGTCCAAAAGCGCGCCGTATTGAAGTGCGTTTTCCGGACCCAATGAACTCCGGCTACCTCACCTTCACCGCGCTGATGATGGCCGGCCTGGACGGCATCATCAACAAGATCGATCCCGGCGCACCGGCCGACAAAGACCTGTACGACCTGCCGCCGGAAGAAGGCAAAAACATTCCGCAAGTTTGCTCCAGCCTCGATGCCGCGCTGGAAGCGTTGGACAAAGATCGCGACTTCCTGAAAGCCGGTGGCGTCTTCACCGACGACTTCATCGACGCCTACATCGAAGTGAAAATGAAGGAAGTCACCAAGTACCGCGCCAGCACGCATCCAGTGGAATTCCAGATGTATTACTCGCTGTAAGCAATTTCGTAGTGCAGTGAGAATGACGGGCGCTACGGCGTCCGTTGTTTTATCAGAGATTCGGATTTAGCCATCGATCAGCCAGGCACGCGCGATCCTTCGCAAACGCGGGATTCTCGATGTCGCTTTGCCGGGTCATTACCTCTCAGGTGGTGCGACAGCAGCGCGTTACAGTGGTCTCCATTACCCGTCGCGCACCCGCACAAGGAGGTGGCTATGCAACAGTTGCCCACCCAGTTTGAAGATTCCTCGATTCGCCGCGTTTAGGATGAAGCCACAGAGATTTGGTGGTTCTCGGTAGTCGACATCATGCAAGTGCTGACTCAGCAGACGGACTACCAAACGGCACGCAAATACTGGAACAAGCTAAAAGAGCGCCTAAGTAAGGAAGGCAGCGAGTCGGTGACAAATTGTCACCGACTGAAGCTGGTAGCTGCCGATGGTAAGGATTACCTGACTGCTGTAGCCACGGCCGAAACCCTGTTGCGCCTTGTCCAATCCGTGCCTAGTCCGAAAGCTGAGCCAATCAAACTGGGGCTGGCCAAAGTTGGCTTCGAGCGTATGCAGGAGTTGGCTGACCCGGCGCTAGCAGTCAATCGAGCGCGTGCCACTTGGCAAAAGCACGGCCGTAGTGAAAAGTGGATTAGCCAGCGCGTGATGGGGCAGGAGACTCGCGCCAAGCTGACCGACTATTGGGATGACCACGACGTCAGGCACGGCCAAGAGTTTGCCATCCTCAC
Source organism: Rhodanobacter sp. (assembly GCA_039924175.1). Lineage (GTDB taxonomy): Bacteria > Pseudomonadota > Gammaproteobacteria > Xanthomonadales > Rhodanobacteraceae > Rhodanobacter. Next base: position 29,016 of record JBDTBF010000176.1, on the reverse strand, counting down.
CAACCTGATCCATGAGGAATGGAGCGGCCTGCGCGTGAAGGACCACAAAAACCTTAAAGGTCTGAAGACACAAAATCTGCGCGACCACATGAGCGAGACTGAGCTGATCTTCACCGCGTTGGCGGAATTGTCCACCCGACAAATTGCGGAAACCACGCAAGCCACCGGCTTACCAGCGGACAAGGTGGCCGCAAATAGTGGCGGCGGTATAGCGAAACGCAATCGACTGTAACGGGCAACCCAAACCGGCAAAAAGGTGGGGTCAGGCGAGAATTATTTGCCGCCACCGTCGAAGCCGAAGCGACTAACGAAGTCAGACAGATAGGCCGCCGGCCGGTGTGAGCGTCGCCAGTGCGAAGAGCCTGCGTTTTTGCGGCGAGATACCTGTGGCCATCCGCTGCGAGCTGGAACCGCATCCTCAGTGAGAAGGATGCCGCCGCGACCGCCGCCAGCGAATCCAGCGTCGCTCCGTCCACAACAGTGCGCGCCGCGTAGGCCGGCGCAGGAATGGTAAGTCTTGCGCCAATAACAGCAAGCCCAGTGGCAGCATCCACAAACCAAGCAGCGGAAAGATGCTGAAGATTCCCCCGAGCACCAACAACGCGCCCGCCGGCAGGCGCACCCAGCGCGACGACGGCTGCCGCAGCCAGCGCAGCGAACCACGGACCGCCCGCGGCAGCTTGCGTTCTAGCCGATCCAATTGTCGGTTTAGTCGTTCGGTATCTTTATCGCGCATCAACTCTCTTCTCTCATCCCCGTTGGCAACAACGCCAGCGGCGAATAGTACTCACTTAAGTTCACCATTTTGCGAGATGCGCCTTAACGACCAAACGCCTAGCCACGCAAACGGAAGCGGTTCCCCAACAACAAGCGTTGCTGAGCCAATGTTTGTGCTCATTACGCACGACCAGAACGTTAGGTCGTCGGCATGCCCCCGCTCGGGCGCTGAAAAGCCGCCTCGCAAGAATGACGACAAGACAAGATGTTGCACGCAAGCCAATGCCGTTCACGCGTGAGCCTGGAAGCTCTACGTAGGGTTCTACCTGCTGACCGCTGTGCAGCTTGCCGCCACCGTGCGACGTCGAGAGCAGACCATGCGGCGGGCTGCAGCAACTGCGCCGCAACGCGGTCACGCTCCAGCGCGCAGACCGGCTTGCTTCCGCCTCGGGATACAACATCGCCAACATACCGGCTGGCACGTTGGCGATGGGTCAGGCAGGTGCGGCGCTCGGTCGTGGTGGCTGAAAGACGCTTCCGACTTCAGCTAAATCACGCCGTGGCTGAGGCTTTCTTAGTGGAAAACGCCCAGCAACCACAACACCAGAACGATGACCAAAATAAGACCGACGCCGCCGCTGCCGCGATAACCCCAGGACCGGCTGTATCCCCACGTTGGCAGCGAACCGACCAACAACAGAATCAAGATAATAACGACGATCAGTGAAAGGGACATCTATGTATTCCTTTATCTGTGGAAGGGACATTCGCGAGAGAACTAATTGAAATCGCCCGTGCATCTTCGCAGTTGATTGGTGCACGAGCCGTCAAGATGCACCGTCGGTGATCATCACCTAGTACTCACTCACCCATGACTGTCCTTACATGGGTGCTCGATAATGTTGATAGCACCGTCGGTGGCGATCGTTATGCACGCGATCTGATGAAGCAGAGCGACCCAGCGTGATTCTCGTCGCCGACGAATTAAGATAATCAAGACTGACTTAACTCAACCGGCATATGTCGCGGGCGCCAATGTGTTCTTTCGCGTTCGTCATGGAGCAACGTGCGCCGTGCAAAGGCCGCCAGTAAAAAGAGCCGGCCACACGCGAGTGTCACCGACTCTTTAAGGGAGTGCATGTGGATTTACTTCATGCGAACCTATTCGTGAAAGGCGTTCTTAAGGTCGCGCATTTGATCGTGACCTTTGCGTACGGACGCATACGCCGCGTTAATGTCGGTCTTGGTATTGATCGACAAATCAGCGTCGGCCATGGCGTCCTCGAACTGCGCCTTGATGTGATCTTCGCCGCGCTCTACCTCTTCCACGACGGCCTTGTTGTCTTTGGAGGTCACGCTGACGCGCAAATTAAGAAACATCCGGTGTGCGGAAGCCAGCACCGTGCCGTCATCCTCGGGCTTTCCGCCAAGTTGGCGCACACTCTGTTGCAGCGTCGATGCGACTTGTTGGCGCTCATGCGAGCGCGCTTGAAACAGCGCAATGAGTGATTGACTGTGAGCGTCTTTGGCCGCTTCCGCATAGCCGTCGGCGCTATCCAGCGTGGTCGCGATCAGGCTGTTGAGGGTCTTGATGTCGTGGTCAGTATGCATCGAGTGCTCTCCTTGCGATTCCTGTCGGAACGCTATTGGTTGGATAACTGAAGTTGCTTCGAGGCCTCAGTGAACGGCATCACACGTGACGAACACGGCATCGTTTTGTCGAAATCGCGTGCACGTATGAGTGGTGGGTGTGTCCGCGAATTTCCACTCACGCACTGGTCACGGTGGCGTCCCGACAATCGTTACAGAAAGAGTTTTTCGCGCCGCAGGAGGTCCCATGAAAACACGTCATGTGTTTAGTACGCGCGACATGACCGCCGCCGAATTGGCTATCAACGCGTTGCGACAGGCTGGCCTGTCCGACGAGAACATTTCGTTAGTGGCGCGCCACGACATCGAACGCGATCAAATTCCCGATGATGAGCAAAGCGATAGCAGTGACTTTGGTCGCGGCGCCGTCAAGGGTGCGCTTGCCGGTGGTGGTAGTGGCTTGCTCGTAGGGCTGGTTGCTGTCGCCATACCTGCCGTCGGACTCACGCTGGCCGGCGCCGCCGCGATGACGGCAGCGGGCGCGGCTGTGGGCGGCTGGGTCGGCATGCTTACCGGCGTTTCAGAGCCGGGCCCCGTTCGACGCAAGTTTGAAGATGAAATAGCCTCCGGTCGCGTGTTAGTGGCCGTCGACGGAGACGAGGACGAGCTGGCGACGGCCAAGGCAACGCTGTGTGCCTTGGGTGCGCAGCCATTACCGTTCCATGCGCCTACGGCCATTTCTTGATCTGTCGCGCGGCACGTACATTCGTCGCGTGTCTAGCCGCAGTCTGATCATCGCGACGGTTACCAGCCGTCTGGACGGCTATATAATCTCCTCTTTTTCACATCACAGCACGCCACCGCAGCACATCGAAGCGTCGGCGGCATTGTATCGTTGCTATGAAGGCCGCGAATTCTTCTGCACGGCGCGGCTACGAGTGGCGAGATAGAGTGAGCTATGCGTCGACTGCAAGGTAGAGAAAAACCATGGTTAACTCGTCGGTTCCCAGCCTCGATGCCGTCAACAGCGATGGCGATCAGGGTGGTGTGAGTGATCAGGGAACGTCTGCTGATCGACAGAAACAAAGCGCGCCAAAGCCCAGGGACGCAGGCATAGTTCCCGCACCGCGCCGGCCAAAAGCTGCGCTGTCACGAATCCCTGGTCCACTGCGTGATCCAGACACAGAACACGATCGGCGCGATGTGGGTCGAGAAAAAGCTGATAAGAACATAGTCGCTACCGGGTCTACCCAAAACTGCTTGACTGGTGCGAACCAGCACCATCCGAAAACCACAGCGCTCGCTGCTGCTACCGTGGCCCGTGGTTCAGTGCGGGACGTCACCTGAAACGCTACCTTTTAAAAGGCCGCTGGCGGCGACTGTGGTGGTCGCTGCTGCTGTTGTATGCGCTTTACCTTCTTGCCGGCAATGTCTTCCTGAATAGTTCGCTGGCGCGGCAGGAACTCAATCGTAAGCCGCAGACCATGCAAGTCCATTGGTCGTGGGCATGGACGCTATGGCCCGGACAAATCGGCGTGCATGCGCTGCACGTGAATGGCCATGCGCGCAAGCTGCTGTGGTCGGTGCAGGGCACGTCGGCACGCGGGCGTATTTTGCTAACGCCGTTGTTCCATCGTGAATTGCGTTTTGGCCCTATCCAGGCGCGTGATGTGACGGCAAATATCCAGCCTACTAGCGTCGACAACAAACCACCGCCGTGGAGCTCGCGGGCATGGCATGTGACGTTCGACGCTGTCAGCACCGGGTCGCTGCAGCGCGCCACGCTGGGCAAGGTGGTGATCGCCGGCCGTGGTAAAGGCACGGTTAGCTTTACGCATCAACTTCGCGGAGGCGCGACCCGGGTCTTTCCTTCGCGGGTGGACTTTGCGGATGCGCAAGTACGTTATCAACAACATCTCTTGTTGCGCCATGCGAAGGTGGGGGCGCGCTTCGCTACCGATGCGTTCACGCATGATCAGCCAGCTGGCTGGGGCAAAGCCGAACGTGCCACGGGTCATCCGCTACTGACGGGTACGACGCCCGCCCTGACGGGCCCGGCTGGCGCCACCAATTTCCGTCTATCCGAAGGTCAATTCAACGCCGACCTCTCTTTCGACCACGGTGCTCTAATACCCGGCGGCCACCTGCAGTGGAATGGTCCGCTGACCACCGTAGCCGCTGATGGCGCGGCGCAACGGCATGCTGCCCATGTCGCGATGGCTGTCGGAGCCGGTGCGCTTGCCCTCACTGCCAAAGTGCTGCCAGCACCAGGTAGTAGCCCGTTTGCGGCCGATAACGTGGATGTACAACTTCAATTCGCCAGTCGGCATTTGCTGCCGCTACGTTCCTACCCGGACACGATAAAGCTAGTCTCCGCTTCGTCCCACTTTCAGTGGCATTTTGCATCGCTGAAGTGGCTGACGCCGCTGGTCATGTCCACGCCTTGGTTGCACCTAAAAGGCAGTGGCGAGGTGGCCGGCCAATTGCGTGTGGGCGCGGGTGTGTTGATGCCCGGTAGTCGTGTAGAAGTGCCCAAGGTGGCGCTGACCGTCAACGTGCTCGGCAACACGTTTGTCGGCGACGCACACGCCTTGGTCACCGCGGCTGACGGTGCCGCCGACGCCGGCTTGGTAATGGCCTTGACCGCAGATCGCTTCGCCGTGGCGGCCGCCAATTCAACGACGCCGTATTTACGCGGCAAGGGCCTGCAGCTGGATATGCGCTCGTCGCGCGATTTAGCTAGGTTTCGCAAAGCTTTAGCCGCACGCTTGCGTTTTACCGATGCAAACATTCCCGATTTGCGCGCATACAACCATTATTTACCGGGAAAAAGCCTGCGCTTCCTTGCTGGCACCGGTACGGTCAGCACGGATATTCAGATGGATGGTGCGGGTAATGTCAGCAGCGGCCGCATCAAAATGAATAGCCGCGGCGCGAAGCTTGCGCTCGGCCCATCGCGGCTGTCGGGCAACTTGCACATGGACACGCAGCTGAGTGCGACCAAACGCGGCCAGCGTGCTTACGACATCAAGCGTTGGACACTGGCGCTGGATGGCGTGCGCCTGGATGGGTCGAATGACCCACCGTGGTGGGCACGCTTTACGGTGAACGACGGCCGCCTCGACTGGGCCCAGCCAATGATGTTTCGCGGCCACGTCAAGATGGTGATGAAAGACGTGGGACTACTGCTGTCGCTGTTCGCTGATCGTGGCGCGTTTCCGAAATGGATCACCCATGTGGTCGATGACGGCCAGACCAGCGCCGACGCACAGTTGGAAGCGCGGCACGGTGACTTCATCCTGGATCAACTGGTGGCCAGCAACGACCGCGTCGACCTGTTAGCCCGCCTGCGCATTCGCGATGGCAAGCCGAACGGAAGTCTGTATGTGCGTTGGGGTGTGCTCGGCCTTGGTGTCGCGTTAACCAGTGGCAAACGACAATTCCATTTACTCCATGCCGCGCGTTGGTACCACGCCCAACCCAACCTACTCGTCGCGCCGCAGCCGCCGTGATCGTGGCTGCGTTGTGCGGCCGGGTGAGGCAGGCGTTGCGTTAGACGTTTGTGCTGATCGGCATGCAGGAAGCGGCGCCGCTGCTTACGCTTGCGCCGATATCGGCATGGCGACCACGCCCAGTTGGATAGGCATTCTGACGAGGCGACCTGTCCAGCGCCTTCTTGCAGCTCACGGTAGCGGGCCGGTGCGCGGTAGCGTCCGTTAGTGCGTTTTTTTTAATCTCGTCCCGCGCCCCTGTACATGATGGGTGATTGCACTGGCAATCGCGCGCGTCGCTAGACGTCGGCGACTCCACCCTTTTGCGGCACTTGTCGCTGCAGTAGGCATCGCCGTTGGATACGGTGCAATGGCCTCCCAAATGGGTGCAACGTGGATTGCTATTTGCTCTCGTTTCACGCCTCTTGTAATGGACGTTTCAGGATGGTCTGCCCAGTCAGTTCGACAGTCAGTCCTTCTTCCCGTGCTGGCGCCGGGCTTGCACTTGCACTTCTTTCGCCGCGCTTGCCGCTCACCGGTTGTCACTGACCGCATCCGCTATAGCCGCCAGCAGTGCGTGGCCAAGGCTTTGATCCACGCTCTCATCGGCCAATTAAATGTAAGTGGACATAAAGAAGAGGCCACCTCGCGGCGGCCTCTTTCTTCAACGCACTACGACGGCGACTTAGCGCACGTAATAGGCGCGGATCTTATCGGTGAAGGTCGGGTCAGCAAAGTTCGGCCAATGATCCTTATCGAACCCCGGCGCGTCTTTGAGTTTGTCCTTGTCGACCTGAAGCAGTAGTTGCTTGTTGTCGCCATCCACTGTCAAAGCATCCCATGGCACGGCGAACAATTTTTCGCCCATGCCAAGCACACCGCCGAACGAAAGCACGCCGTAAGCGACTTTGCCGCTGGTTGTATCAATCATGATGTCTTTGAGATCGCCAACAGACTCTCCTTTGTGGTTCTTGACGGTGTCGCCGCTCAGCGTGGATGCAGACATAAATCGCGGACTCTGAGTCATATGTTTTTCCTTTTATTTGTGTGGTGAAGCGGTGAGATCACCGCAGGTGAGATCACTATGGACGGCTATCTGTCGTTATGCGGTCAACGATTCGTCCACGCTTCGTCACATAGCGGCTGATCGCGTTGCGATAAATCGCAAGGAGAATTGACTCGCGCTTTCGCGGTCCGGCAGCGTTCGGGTGCGGTCTGCTTCACCGGCGCAGTCGCCCTATAAAACAGAAGAGCCGCAAGCGACTCTTCTGTTTTATACGGTTCCATGCGGCAATCGGTTTACACGACCGGGTGGCCAGCATAGCGGCGCAAGTGATACACGCGATGAACATAGCTAGCACCCAGCCAGCCACCGAGTGTCGCCGCAAGCAGAGCAAGGAAGGCGCTGATGAAGGCGATCCACAGCGTCATAGCGGCGTAGTGAGCAGCCGCATCTGCGGTAGTTTTTGCCTCACGCGTCGCCGCTTGAATCTCTGGTGCAAGTTGCGCCAGCGAGGTGGCGGTGGTTCCTTGCGGCATGCCGCTCTGCGCCGCCAGTAATGCGTTGGCGGTGTCCTGATGGCCGGCGATAAGTGCGGCCGTAATGGCCGCAGCTAAGCGTGGGTCGTGCTTGCCGTCTGCGGCAATCAAACGCTCGACGTTGGTGTTTAACACCAGCACTGCAGCGGGTGCGGCGGCTGCGGGCGCCGAGGTGGTGACGTCGGCATGCGAGGAATGCATGCTCGCGATAGCACCATGTGTGGTGACCGCTTGTGACAGACCGAACGCAACCCATACTGCTGTAGCCACCATGGATACGCCCCACACCGTCAGGCCGTGAATGGCGCCGCTGGTGTTGTCCTCGCGGCCATCAAACCAACTGGCAAACATGCCGCCAAGAAACAACGCCGTTACCCAAGTGAGAACCATCCAGATGGCCGTCCCAATGCCAATACCTTTTGCGCTATCAGCCGCGTCCCATGCGTTGAAGCTGGAAAAGCCCAGCGCGAGACCCGCCAGATAGAGAAGAGCGGCGATACCGGTGGCGATGAACCAGCCGGCAAATATCGCTTTAAAACGTAACGGTTGCGTGTCCACGACGTCGCTTGGGACCACTACAGTATCGACAACGGGCATGATCAAATCCTCCATAAAAGACAAAACGGGCGCGACGACTGGCGAAGCCTCATGCGCAACCGCGAAGCAGTGCGATGATGATCAGGATCGGTATTGGCACACCGAGGAACCACATGAGTACGTAGCCGATGCCACCTTTTTGTTTGTTGGCGTCGCTGCCAGACTTTCGATCATTGATACCCATGACGTTCCTCCGCTTGTGGTTTGTGAGCTAGCCCCCTAGGCGACAGCAAGATGCCTGTTGCGCTGTCGAGATTCCGTGACAACGTGGCCGTAGCCTGCGCGTGGATAGAACAGGAGCGGGCGTTGCTGTGGGTCCGCTTCTGCATGCGATCAGCGCTAAAGGCGTTCTGATCGTTGTGGACCCGGTTGCTGTTGCCGATTGAATAGTTTCCTGCATCACGTATCCCGTCATCGTGTCCCATCATCGTGGCTGGAGTGCCTGACCGTCGCGCTGCCTGACGGCGCGCAGACGGCACTTCGTGCGGGCGGCTACGGCACCTCGCCGACACTTGTGTGAAGGTGAATTCCACTTCGGGCCGGGCTGATGGACCGCGATAGACGGCTAGTGTTGGTCAGCTCGCATGGCCAGGTGCAAGCCGTCACGCTGGCCTAGAGGTGGCGCATCCCGGATCGTTGAAGTGCGTGCGGTGGCGCGCGCGCCCCACCGCGTCGCCTTACGTCATCGCGCTCGCCCCACTCAGCGGCGACAAACGACGCGAAATGGCATGGAAGATGGCTGCATCGTTCGCACGTCGTCACGTTTTCGCGATAGTCTGGCGACGCTCTATTCACGCTTTGCATGGTTCGATGAAAGGCGAGCGGAAACGACGCTCCTCATCGTTCAATATCTTAGGAAGTAGCCATGACCAAGCATTCAACGTTTCGTAATAATTTAGTCGCTGCCGGCCTGCTAGTGGCTCTCGCTGCAGTGCCGTTTGCGCAAGCAAGCGCGAATGACCTTAGCCCCCAAATGCAGAAATCGTCTGAAAACCAGACGGTGCCGGACAAGGCGGCCGATGCGTGGATTACGACCAAGGTGAAGTCCGAATTCGCCACCAAGAAAGGCATCAAAGGTAGCGAAATTTCCGTGGAAACTCACGATGGCGTGGTGACCCTTAGCGGAACGGTCGCGACCAACATGGAAAAGACCAAGGCCAAGCGCGTAGCCAGCAAGGTCAAGGGTGTGAAGAGTGTGAACAGCACCGAGCTGACCGTCGGCGCCCCTAGCGCCACCGCTCCCGCGAAATAAGAACGGTTAGATCAAGGGTTAGGTCGAAGGTCAGATCTGTTGCAGCTGCTGCTAACGGTCTGGCCTTCGCCGGTGTAGCACCACGAAACTGCGCTGCCGTGCCACTGCTGGGCGCCATCTCGCTCCCGTCGGCCTCGTATATTCGACCTCTCCTCTCGCCGTCGTGGGTGATGCTCATGACTCACACCAAGTGAGGTAACTGGATGAACAACAGACAGCTGAGCGGTATCTCTCGCCAACAACCGTTATGGATGACGCACAAGATCGATGATCCCGAGTATCCGCAGCCGGATCCACCACCACCACGCTTTCCCGAACCGACCGACCCCAATCCAAAGCCGCTCGATAATCCGGAGTTACCGCCGACCAGCCCGCAGGAGCCACCGGTGCCGCAGCCGCGCATGTGAGTTAGCGTTACCTCTGGGCAAGCGCAGCGTGTCGCGTAGGCTCGATCGCGGCGCTCCAGCGTGAGTTTCCGTTCGACCTCGAGCACGTCGTTCAAGTACTCAGATCCTAGTCGCCGACTACGCCGTTCAACTCAGTTCTCAACTCAGTTCCGCCGACCGTCGGTGCTGACGGCCGGAAAAGAGAATGGCGCGTGGTTTCTGAAAGAGCCCCCAGCAAACGAAGACATGCAAAATGATGTTGCTGGGCTCGTTACGAGCAACGGCGTCTCAAGGCGCATGCGTAGACTTTTGTTCGGCGCTACAACGATCATGTCCGCAGTGGCAGTCGCCTTCGCTGGAGGTGTCAGCTACTGATTGGTCGGCATCGCGGCAACGGGCACAGCAATACTCACCCGCTGCAGCAACCATGCAGTTGCACGCGCCGTTGGCACATGGATGATCAATTTTCATAATCCATTTCCTCTGATGTATTCCCCAGCGGGCAAGAGGCGCACGCGGGTAGTGAATGTACAAATCGCCGGCACGATGCGGCAAGTTTGTGGCGCTTCGCGCGCGGCAGTGAATCGCTGAAACGATCACATCGCCGGTGGCGTGAGTCCGCGGCGTGGCTCCTCCATAAAGCCAACGGCGATCAAAGATCGCCTTAGATGCGCGGCGACTGAAGAGATCGCACTTGGGCCGTCAAGGTGATGTGTAGCCGCACCACTTTTCCCTGCTGGATCACAAGTTCGCGCAGCCTCGGTTCGATGCTGTTGCGGCAGCTTTCGGCAGATTTTGGATGACGCATTAAGGGGTCTCGGCTTTGTTCGAGAGACGGCGAACAACTCACGACCTTTGCACGTGTAGTCCCTTATCCTGCGGTGCCTACGGCATCGGCCAACGGAGCTGAAAGATGAAGCTGAAACGCCCACCCTTCTCCCCACGCGCCCTACGTGGCGCCTTGCTGCTTTTCCCTTTGGCAATGGCCAGCCAGGCCGCGTTCGCGGTGCAGTCGCCGGCGTTGGATCGGGTCAGTTTGTGGGTGGGTGGCTATTACCCAACGATGGATACCGTCATCTCCGCCAGCGACAAGAACCACCTCGCCAGCGGCCACGTCGATTTGGAAAACGATCTCGGCTTTCGGCGGCACAAAATCACGCCACGTGTCCGCCTAGACTTTCTGGTTGGCGAACATCAGGGCTTTGCACTGGATTACTACAACGTTCGTCGCACGCGTACCAAGTCACTAAGCCGGGACGTCAGTTATGGCGGCAACGACTATCGGGCGTCGGCCTCGGTTAGCGGCAAGTTAGATTTCGATTTTGGTAGCGTCGCCTACCGTTGGTGGTTGGGCAGTGGCAATGACGTGTTTGGCGTGGGCTTGGGCGGCGCCTACTACGGCGTCCACGCTGGCATCCGCGGTACGGCTTCCGTCAATGATGAACACGCCGAAGCGTCCACCAGCACCAGCGAGACCGCGTGGGCTCCCCTGTTGCAGTTGGGTTGGCGACACGCGTTTAACAACAACGTGCGCATATACGCTGACGTGTCCGGAGTCAAGAAAAACGGCGGCCGTCTAAGTGGCCATATCTACAACACCGCGCTCGGCGTGGAATGGTTCCCCTGGGAAAACGTTGGCGTTGGCGCCGAATATGACTACACCAAGATCAAGTTGGCGCAGCACAAGAAAACCTACAACGCCAACTTGGATATGAAATTGAAAGGACCCTCGCTATTCGTGCGCTTCCGTTTCTAGAATCCTGTGAAACCTGATCAAAGGCGCACCACCGCGCGGCGCCAAGTAGCGAGAATCCGCCCGGCGTAAGCACTTGTTGGGCTAGGTGAGGGCCGGACGGTATCCCGAGATTGCTGGTGATTTTGGCTGTTCGTTATTACTACATGCGGCTGTCAATAGCCGGGGGCTCAACAACCTGACCGTTCACTAGGCGGCTGGCTCGTCATCGGGCAATTTCATTTGTTCGCGGGGGCGCTGGATCTCTGCGCGGCTTGATCGTTAGCGGTTGAGTGGCATCGAGACCACGATTCGCTTGGTTGCCGTTCTGGTTGATACGTCGCGCACCGTCACGCCGATAAGTCGACGCTGGCTGCAACAGAAAATTGTGTCTCTTTGTGGAAGGCATAGCCTGTGTGGCTTTCGCACAGAAGCAGTAGAGCATGGCGGCCCACTACCGCGCCAGACCGCGGTCTCCGGCACCAGCCCGACCAAACAGCACAGTTCGTTCAGTACGTACAAACCATGCGGTTGTATCCAGCGCTGGACATATCCGCACAGTCTGTGTACTTGGACACGCCATCGTTTGTGCGTTATTCGGCTCAGCAACACAGACTAGGCAGGAGACTCTATCCCCATAACCCGTGCATATTACGTTGGATCAATGGGCTAGCATTCGCGAAGACTCGCAAAATGGCTTGATAAAACCGCAAAGTGTGTCCCTCCGCGCACCGGTAACCATAGGTCCGACGATGGCTAGCAGCGGGCCGAGGTGGACAAGTTCAGAGCTCATTGACCGTCAGCAACCGGCCAACAGCGGTCAATCGTTGCCTTCATCAGGTCGCCACATAGCGGCCATTGAAGCCACTTCGACGACGCTTAAGCGGCGTCAGCTCCACGAGAACGGATGGCAGAATCCAGACAAGTTGTCACTTTCGCTTTTTTGGACTCCCGGATTTCCTCATCGGTCACTTTTCCCAATCCTGATCAGGCCATGGGCGTCGACGGCATGCGTGACCTTACTTGCCGACACTGGCCGCGAGATGCGCTGGATAGCGATCGCCCTGTACCGTGATCCCGGCCAGCGCCTCTTCGATATGGTGCAGTTCCTCGGCATTGAGCGAGATGTCCACCGCGCCGATGTTTTCCTGCAGCCGGTGCAGCTTGGTGGTGCCGGGAATCGGCACGATCCACGGTTTCTGCGCCAGCAGCCAGGCCAAGGCGATTTGTGCCGGCGTGGCGTTCTTGCCCGCGGCGATGCGACCAAGCAGATCGACCAGCGCCTGATTGGCCTGACGAGCTTCCGCGGCAAAGCGCGGAATGTTGCTGCGAAAATCATCCTTGGCGAGAGGCGTGGTTGCATCGATCTTGCCGGTAAGGAAGCCCCGACCGAGTGGGCTGAACGGCACGAAGCCAATACCCAGCTCCTCGCACGTTGGAAGCACCGCCTGCTCCGGCTCGCGCCACCACATCGAGTATTCGCTTTGCAGCGCGGTGACCGGCTGCACGGCATGCGCACGACGGATCGATGCCGCATTGGCTTCCGACAGGCCGAAGTGCTTCACCTTGCCCTCGGCGATCAGATCCCTGACCGTGCCGGCCACATCCTCCATCGGCACATTCGGGTCCACGCGATGCTGATAGAACAGATCAATGCGATCGGTCTTCAAGCGCTTGAGCGAGGATTCCGCTACCTCACGGATATGGGCTGGACGACTGTCCATCCCCGCAGATGACATACCGTTCTTGAAACCGAACTTGGTGGCAATCACCACGCGATCGCGAAGCGGGGCCAACGCTTCACCGACCAACTCCTCATTGGTCAGCGGCCCATAAACTTCGGCCGTATCGAAGAACGTCACGCCCTCTTCGACTGCTTGCCGCAGCAAGGCGATCGCCTCCTGCTTCGGCAGAGGTGTGCCATAGGCATGGTTCAGTCCCATGCAACCAAAGCCCAGCGCCGAGACTTCGAGCCCACTGTTTCCGAGTTTGCGTTTTTGCATGGTGCTTCTCCAAAGAAAGTGAAATGTCGTCTCCAGTACGTGACCCCATCGCCAATGCCCAGCGGCCGAATCGCCATGCACGCATTCTGCGCCGCTGGCACCTGCTCGATTAGACGGGATAATTCGAATGCTCTTATGATTTAAATTCATCAATAGGCGTCGCACTCATGCCCCGCGAGAACTACAACGACCTGCTGGCCTTCCTCGCCGTGGCCCGCGAACGCAGCTTCACCCGCGCCGCCGCGCAGCTCGGCGTGTCGCAGTCGGCGCTCAGCCACACCATTCGCGGACTGGAAGCCCGGCTCGGCTTGCGCCTGCTCACCCGGACCACGCGCAATGTCGCACCCACCGAAGCGGGCGAACGCCTGTTCCGGGAGCTGACACCGAACTTCGAGGACATCGATGCGGCCCTCGCCCATCTGAGCGAACTGCGCGATAAGCCCAGCGGCACCATTCGCATCACCACCGGCGAACACGCCGCCTGCGCCATCCTGTGGCCGGTGCTGCAGAAACTACTGCCGGATTACCCAGACATTCGCGTCGAGGTGATCAGCGATCCCAGCCTCACCGATATCGTGGCCGAGCGTTTCGACGCCGGCATCCGCCTTGGCGAACAGGTGGCCAACGACATGATCGCCGTGCCTATCGGCCCTCCGATGTGCATGGCCGTGGTCGGCTCACCGGACTACCTGGCAAGGCATCCCAAACCGAAAACGCCACGCGACCTCACCCGTCACGACTGCATCAACCTGCGTTCTCTCACCCATGGTGGCCTGTACGTGTGGGAGTTCGAGAAGCACGGCCACCCGCTGAACGTGCGCGTCGAAGGTCGGCTGACTTTTAACAACACCCGCCACATCCTTGCAGCGGCATGCGACGGCTTCGGTTTGGCCTGCGTGCCCGAGGACATCGTCAAGGCCGACCTCGCCAGCGGAAGATTGCAACGCGTGCTGACCGACTGGTGCCCGCCCTTCCCCGGATACCACCTCTACTACCCGAGCCGGCGACAGCCTTCACCGGCGTTCTCGCTGTTGGTGGACGCGCTGCGGCAACGATCAGCCGGATAAGACGAGCCCTTCGCGCCGCTCGCTTCGGCTCCGCCCGCTGCGCGGCCTACGCTCAGCGCGAACGGTGGGATGACGAAGAGTGAGCGCCACCCGCCGGGACAAGGTACCGGGGACAATTTCCCGAAAAAGGGGTCGCGAAAGTGGGGTCGGGTTCATTTGTTTGTCTAACGGTGGCGCGTGGACCACGATCGCCAGCGACACCACCGCGACCTCGATCAGCCAGCTTGGCACCACCACCGGCAGCTACACCAATACATCCTATAGACCGCTTCGCAGGGCACGCCGCTGACGGAGGCCGATGCGTCGGGCAACTGGTGGACGTCGTAAGCAGAATTCGCAGGGTTACGCGCCGCAGACATCCTCCAGATGCTGCCGCCGATATCCATCCGTGGTTGGTGAATTGGTTTGGTGTTCGCTAGCCTTCCCGAAAGCGGACGTTCACCAACGGCAGCTACGGGTGGCGGATTCAACCGGTGGATGCAACACACTAGACGCTGCTTGAGCAGCAGGAGTGTTGCAGATGGTCACTCCTGCCGCGTTTGGCCAGTTCGCGGGAATGGTGGTCAGACCCGATTCCAGACATGGGCAACGCGCTAGCGAAGCTTGTTGATTGTCGCGGCGAGGGCGGGCAGCTGGCTGGCGGTTTGCAGACACCGCAAGAGACCGTACGTCGCAGAACGCGCACCGTACGGTATCCATACTTGTGCTTGGTTGAGATCACCGTTCTAAACGTATAATTTGATTGACGTTTATTTCAAAAACCCAACACCATAGTTTGTACATACCCTCCGACACCATAGTTTGTGCACTGGGCACACACTATGGATTTATGTCCAGCGCCGAGAGCGCGGGCTTCCGTGCCTAGGTTCACCATTTGCACCAAGCTGGCGCATTGCCCATCATGGTGCAATGAACATAACGGCGGCGCCAGCGTGGGCGGAACAAATGGCAACCGGCTTGGCGCTGGCCGATGCTGACTTACGTGTGCGCTGGGTCAACCCGGCGTTAGCGGAATGGCTTGGTTTGGGACCGCGCAGCGCGCTTGGTCAACCGTTAAATTTTTTGCTGAGCGAAGCGGAATGGATGGCGCAGGCGCAACGCGCGCTGCACGAATCCAGGCTGATTGAATGGCGCGGTGCGATCTTCACCAAGGCAACTGGTGAGGTGGTGGCGGCAGACCTCGCCTTGCAGCCGTTCGACGACGGTCTATTGGTGGAAGTGCATACGCTGGCGCCCTCGATCGCGCAAAACTCACCGTTGTCTGCCACCCTGCGCGGCTTCGCACACGAGGTGAAAAACCCGCTGGCCGGCGTGCGTGGCGCCGCGCAATTGTTGCAGCGGCGCGTTGATACGGACGATTTGCGTGGGTTGGCCAGTTTGATCATTGACCAAACAGATCGGTTGACCCTACTGGCTAATCGACTGCTTCATCACGACGGTGCCGCGCATTTCGCGCCAGTGAACATGCACGAATTGCTGCAGCGACTGATGGAGTTGCTACAAGCCGAGCCGCAGCCGTTGCAGCTGCACGGCGATTACGACCCAAGCGTGCCCGACGTATTGGGTGATGCCGGCCGCTTGCAGCAAATTTTACTTAACCTGACCCGGAACGCCCGCGAAGCCGGCGCGCATTCGTTGACCTTTCGTTCGCGAGTCGAGCATGGCTTGCGCCTAGTCGACCATGCCGTACGCACGGCGCTGCGGGTTGATGTGGTGGACGACGGCCCGGGTATTCCGCCGCTGCTGCGTGACTCGCTGTTCGAACCCTTGGTGTCCGGCCGCCCCGACGGCAGCGGCTTGGGCTTGGCCCTGTCGCGCGAAATTGCTCGCGAACATGGCGGTGACCTGCGCTGCAATAGCCGCCCGGGTGAGACCGTGTTCTCGCTGTATCTACCGTTGGAGCGCCGCCATGATTGAGCTTCGTCTTCGAGCCGAGCGCCGTCGAAGGAGGGGCTTTAGCACGACTCGTCATCAAAGAAAGAGCATCGCGGCTGAAGCCGCTCCTACAAATGTTTTGGTGGGCGCTGGCGCGGGAAATCCGATTGCCGCAGAGAGTTTTTGGGGTGTTGTATGAAAGATGAAATATGGATCGTTGATGACGATCAAACAGTCCGTTTTGTGCTGGCAGAGGCATTGCGGGATGCTGAATTGATAGTGCGTGAATTCGGCGAGATAGCCAGCGTACAAGCGGCCTTGGTCAGTGCGCGCCCCGGGTTGATCTTGACGGACGTTCGCTTGCCGGGGGAAGACGGATTGGCCTTGCTGCGCGAGTTGCAGGCGCAAGCTATCGGGCCGGTCATAGTGATGAGTGCGTACACCGATGTCGCGACCGCGGCCGCTGCCTATCGGGCGGGCGCGGTGGACTATTTGGCGAAGCCGTTCGATCTGGACGACGCGGTGGCGGCGGTGCGGCGAGCGTTGCTTAGTGCGGCGAGGCCGGAAAAAGTTGTAGCGGAGACACCCGTATCGGCGCCGGCGTTGCTCGGTCAAAGCGCGCCCATGCGCGAAGTTTTTCGTCTGATCGGTCGCGTGGCGGCGAGTGATTTAAGCGTGTTGATTACCGGTGAAACCGGCACTGGCAAGGAGTTGGTGGCGCGTGCCTTGCACGAAGAGAGTGCGCGCTCAACGCGGCCTTTCGTGGCGTTGAATACGGCAGCGATCCCCAGTGAATTGTTGGAAAGCGAGATGTTTGGTCATGAGGCTGGCGCGTTCACCGGCGCCACGCGACGGTATGCGGGCCGGTTTGAACAAGCCGAAGGCGGCACACTGTTTCTGGATGAAATTGGCGACATGCCGCTGGCATTGCAAACGCGTTTGCTGCGCGTGCTGGCAGGTGGCGAATTCTATCGCGTGGGTGGTCGTGAGCTGCTGCGCAGCAACGTGCGAATTGTTGCTGCCACGCATCAGGACTTGGCGCAGCGCGTCGCTGACGGGCAGTTTCGTGCGGACCTAGTGCATCGCTTGGATGTGGTGCGAATCGCGTTGCCGGCCTTGCGTTCGCGGAGTGCCGACATTCCGTTGCTGGCAAGGCACTTTCTGGCGACCGCTGCGCAGGAACTGAAGCTGCCGCAGAAGCGCTTCTCTCGGACAGCATTGAAGCTGATCACGCAGCGCGATTTCCCGGGCAACGTGCGCGAACTGGAAAATTTGTGTCGGCGCCTGACGGTGGTCGCGCCTGGGGTGGAAATTCTTCCTGCTGATCTGGGTGAGGCGGCGAGTGTGGCGTCCGCTGCTGCTTGGACAGACGGTCTGCGCGATTGGGCGCTGGCGGCGCTGGCAGATGGTGAGGCCGACATTCATGCGCGCGCCCGCCATGCGCTGGATCAGACCTTGATGCAGGCGGCGTTGCAAGTGAGTGGCGGCCATCGCCAAAACGCGGCAGCCGCGCTTGGCGTTGGCCGCAATACGCTTACTCGCAAGCTCGGCCCGTCGCGCACGCGAAGCCGTTGACGCCGAAGCGACCTTGTAGGAGTTCGCTGGTGAGCGATGCTCCTGTGCTGGTGTCTCGTCGTGAGGATCATCACCCGCAAGCGCGCTCCTACGATTCCCTTCGCCTAACGAAAGTGCGCGCGAACGAACCAACACCACCCTTATTAGGCACCAAGATCGCTAGGCGTCCAGATGCCTAGACGCCTAACGCGACCTTTATGGTGTGCGGCTTACCGTCATCCACCAAGGCGATGGCTTGTTCGGGCGGCAGCGCTTGGCCGTCCAATTCAATCTTCTTCACCCCGCGACAAACGCCGTCCGGATTCTTTACGCTGATGACATATTGGCTCGTATGATTTTTTCCGCGATGTTGATAAATCATTTCGAAGCCGGGCCACGCTTTGGGTATGCAGGGTTCCACGCGTAACGTGTCGCCTTGTAGATGAAAGCCAAGCAAGGCTTCAACACCAGCGCGATATAGCCAAGCGCCGGAACCGGTGTACCAGGTCCAGCCACCGTGTCCGGTCAGTGGGTCGACCGAATAGACATCGGCGCAAGCAACGTAGGGCTCTACTTTGTAGCGTTCGACGGCCGCGGGGTCCGAGCTGTGCGAAATGGGATTGAGTACGTTGAATAGGTCGCCGGCACGGTCGCCGTCGCCTAGACCGGCCCATGCAAAGACTGACCACGTGGCACCGTGCGTGTATTGCCCACCGTTCTCACGAACGCCGGGTGGATAGCCCTTGATGTAGCCGGGGTTTTCCTTGGAATGGTCAAATGGCGGCGTAAACAGGCCAGCGATCTGGTTTGGATGATCGACCAGCAGGCGATCAACCGATTCCATGGCGGTGGTGGCATGTGCCACATCCGTTGCGCCGGCCATGACGCTCCATGACTGGGCGATGGTGTCGATCTTGCACTCGTCGCTTTCATCGGAGCCAAGCGGTGTGCCGTCGTCGTAGTAGCCGCGTCGATACCACGCGCCATCCCACGCTTGTTCTAACGCCTTGCGAAGGTCGCTTGCGTAAGCATCCCAGCGTTGCACGCGCTCGTTTTCCCCGCGTTGCTTGGCATAAGGCGTGAACGCCGCGATGGTGCTGAGCAGGAACCAGCCAAGCCAGCTGCTTTCGCCGCGACCTTGTTCGCCAACGCTATTCATGCCGTCGTTCCAGTCGCCCGTTTGCATCAACGGCAAACCGTGTGCGCCGTGCGTGAGGCTGGAGTCGATGCCGCGGGCGGCGTGCTCGTAGACGCTGACACTTTCCTTTGATGGGGAAGGCTGGAAGAAGGCGTCGGTGGCACCGTCAGGAATGCTCTGGCCGGTGAGGAAAGGTATCGCCTCGTCCAACGCAGCAACGTCGCCGCTGGTCTCGACGTAATGCGCTGCGACATAGGCCAACCAGATCCGGTCGTCGCTGATCTTGGTACGAATGCCTTGTCCGGCTGGCGGCAACCACCAATGCTGCACATCTCCTTCGGCAAATTGCCGGCCGGCCGCGCGCAATAGGTGCTCGCGCGCCAAATCGGGCCGACTCACACATAGCGCCATCACGTCTTGCAGCTGATCGCGGAAACCGTACGCGCCGCTGGCTTGGTAGTACGCCGTGCGCGCCCACAAACGGCAGCCCGCGACCTGGTACAGCAACCAGTCGTTGATCAGAATGTCCAAGGCGCGGTCGGGCGTATGCACCTGCAGGGTGTCGAGCAAGCCGTCCCACTGCACGGCGACACTTTTGAGTACGGCGTCGACGTCGGTCGTGCGGTACTTTTCAACCAGTGCTTGTGCAGCTGCTTCGTCGGCGGCGTCGCCCAGCGCAAACAGGATATCGATCTGGGTATTTGGCGGCAATTCAACGCGTGTCTGCAGCGCGCCGCAGGGGTCCATGCCGGCGCCAAGTCGTCCTGAGAGCGGCGCGTTGTCGTGCAGTGCGGCGGGTGCTTTCGACGTACCCAGCGGTCCAAGAAATTCGTGGCGATCGCCGCTCATCGAGTGTTGCTGACCAGCCATGTCGATAAAGCTCACTCGGTCGCCAAAGTCTGGCCGCCAGCGATTGCGCGCGAACAGGGCGCCGGTCTTGCTGTCGCGTGAAGTGACAACAAACGGAGCCGGCGTCGTGCCGTTGGCGCCCAGCGCCCATTCCACATAGCCGGTAATGGACAGGTGCCGCGCATAGTTGGCGCGATTGCTAATGCGTAGCCGCGACAACTTGATGGCGTCATCGGTCGGCACGCATTGGAGCAGCTCCAACGCGATGCCATGTGCTTCGGTGTTGAAGCGGCTCCAGCCTTTGCCGTGTGTGGCTGTGTAGCTTGCACCGTCCACGCGCATCGGTTCGGCGGTCGCGCTCCATAACGTGCCGCTGTCTTCGTCGCGCAGATACAGCACTTCGTGCGGCGTGTCGCTGACCGGATCGTTCGGCCACGGCGTCAGCGGGTTTTGCTGGCTGTTCAGCGCCCATGTGTAGCCGCCGCCGGTGGCAGACACGACGAAGCCGAAGTTGGGGTTGGCGATCACATTGACCCACGGCGCCGGGGTTGCCGTGGAATCGCTCAGGTTGATTTGATAAGCGCGCCCTCCATCGCAGAAGCCGCCGATGCCGTTGGCAAATTCCAGTGTTGTCGCTGGGGTAGATGCGGCTGTCGCGGCGGTGCTTGCGCACAGTGGCACCGGGACGCTGACGGCATCGGCAGGTGCTGTAGAAGCGGCGGTGCTGTCTTGCGCAGCACCCAGCAGGACGCGTGCCACTGTCAGTAAGCCGTCGCGTAAGTCGTTATTGATGGCGTCGTCGCGCAGCGCGAATAGTTCGGCCTTAACGCCACGGTCTTTCGCTTTTAGTTGGGCTTGTTGTGCGCTGACCAGTGGCTCAATGCTTGTTTGCAAGGTGTCGCCAGCGCTGCCCCTAGCAACATTAAGCAGCACCACATCGACGGCGAAGTGCTGTTGCCGCCAGTAGGTTTGTGCCAGTAATAAGTCCTGCAGTTGCGCCAAGTCGTCGGCACTTTGCAGCCGTAGCAAGGCAATCGGGCGGTCGCCAGAAATGCCTGCTGCCCACAAGGTGGGCGCGCCGCCATGACCACGCGTAAGAACATCGGCGGCGGCCCGCTGCGCGGGGTCATTACTCAGCAGCGCACTCAGCCAGTAGGCGAAGCGCTGTGCCTGGGCTTCGTCGATACTGAGTTGTTGGCATTGCGCTTGCGCATGGGCTGCGGCGTCTGCAAATAGCTGCTCAGCGGCGTGGGCATCCTTCACTTGCGTGGTTAGCGCCAACGCGCCATCGCGCGAATCCGCCAATTGTGTCCATAGCAACAAAGTAACGCTTTCGCGCGGCCCCAACGTAAGGTATCGACGCATGCTGAATACGGGATCGAGTACGCACCCAACCGCATTGGTAAGCTTGGCGCCAGCCTGCATCGCAGCGGCTTGGCGCAAGTCGCGGTCGCGTCCCAGAAAGTGCAAACGATCTGTTTCGTACTCGGGTGCGGCCGGAGTGGCTTCGCCTTGTTGCTGCAGGGTTTGCGCGACCCACACCGGGGTGGTGTCGTGGTCACGACGGCGCCGTGTGGCCAGCAGCATTTGTTGCGCGGCGTCCCATTCGGTTTGCACAAACATTTTCGAGAACGCGGGGTGCGCGTTGTCATCGCCCAATGGGCCGGCGACCAGTTCGGCGTAAGAAGTCACGGATAAATCACGTTTGCGATCACCGTGATTGCTTAGGGTGAGGCGACGCAACTCGATGTTCGCGTTGCTGGCTACAGCGACTTCCAGCACGCTATGAATACTGTTGTGGCGGCGCGTGAAGCAAGCACCTGCTGCCGATAGCATCACCTTGTCGTCGGCGATGTGTGTTGCGTACGGCTGTTGGCTAGCTGACCAGACTGCGCCATTTTTTTCGTCGCGCAGTAAAAAATAGGTGCCCCAAGGCTCGCTGGTGGGGTCTTCACGCCAGCGCGTCAACACCACATCATCGCAGCGGCTGAAACCGGAGCCGCTGCTGCTCAGCATCACGCGGTAATGCCCGTTGGAAAGCAGGCAGCGCTGAAGCGGGTCGATAGTACGAGAGGATGGTGATGACATGGGGTGAACCTTGCGCCGAAATTGCAGTCCCCAGCATGCACCTGTCTGGGTAAGCGTGGCGTCAAAATGGTATTGCGCGTTGCTACTGTGAGACGCTAGGTCGGTGCTCGACCTGCGTGCGGATAGACGGCAGCGTACGATGCAAGGTCATTGGCCACGCCGACGGAGACTGCTCGCTGGTGTGCACATACCGTTTCTTCTGCGACAGGTCACGACGAGATCTATGCCTGATCATCTACCTACTCATTCGCTAGCAACCGACGCGCTTCTGCAGCATTTGCAGAGCAAGTCGTTCGCGTATTTTCAGTGCGAAACTAACCCGAAAAATGGTTTGGTTTCAGACAAGACTGCGCCCAACTGGCCCTCCAGTATTGCGGCGACCGGTTTGGCGTTAAGCGGTTATCCCGTAGCCATTGAGCGCGGTTTGATGACACGGGACGCGGCGCTGAAGCGTACGCTGGCTACGCTGCGCTTTTTCCGCGATAGCCCACAGGGGCCGGAGCCGGACGCGACTGGCTATAACGGTTTCTACTATCACTTTCTGGATATGCAGACCGGTCGGCGCGCGTGGTACTGCGAGTTGTCGACGGTGGATAGTGCGTTGCTGTTTGCCGGCATGCTGACCGCCGCGGCGTATTTCAACGACGATACGGCCGAGCAAAAAGAGGTGCGTGATTTAGCGCGTTTTCTATATGAGCGGGCTGATTGGGCGTGGGCGCAGGCGCAGGACGGCACCATCGGCCACGGCTGGCATCCGGAAAGCGGTTTTATCCCACATTGCTGGCAGGGCTACGACGAAGGCATGTTGCTGTATGTGTTGGCGCTGGGGTCGCCGACACACCCGCTGCCACCCGCGGCGTATACCGCGTGGGCATCCACCTATGAGTGGAAGCGTTGCTACGACATCGAGTACCTGTACTGCGGTCCGCTGTTCACGCATCAGCTGTCGCAAGTGTGGCTGGATATGCGCGGCATCCAGGATGCGTTCATGCGCAGCAAGGGCATCGATTATTTTGAAAACACGCGCCGCGCGACGCTGATCCAACAACGCTACGCCATGAACAATCCGCTTGGCTTCGTGGGCTACGGCGAGCATTGCTGGGGCATCACGGCCAGCGATGGCCCCGGCCCGGTCACCGTGAAAATTGACGGTATCGAGCGCCAGTTTCTTGATTACGTGGGACGCGGTGCGCCGTATGGCGTTGATGACGGCACGCTGGCGCCGTGGGCGGTGGTCGCATCGCTGCCGTTTGCACCGGAGGTCGTATTACCGACCGTGCATCATTTCATTCACACCTTGCAATTGCACGACCATCACCCGTATGGCTTCAAGGCCAGCTTCAACCAAACTTATGTGGATAAGCCGGGGCAGAAATTGAGTGGTTGGGTATCACCGTATTTTTATGGTTTGAATTTGGGTCCGATATTGTTGATGGTAGAGAACCACCGCAGCGGCATGTTGTGGAAGTTGATGCGTGGCTGTCAGCCGGTGATAGATGGCTTACGTCGCGCCGGCTTTTCCGGTGGCTGGCTGGATCGCGGCGATGGCTCGCACCGTTGATGTTGGCGGGTGCCGGTGAGCGGCGCGGAGACGATGGCATGTACTGGAATAAATCATGAAGCGTGAAGTACCGCGTCGGCGCATCCTGGTGACGGCTGCACCCGTAGCGGCGCCGCAAATCGCGCGTTGCAGCAGCAGGTGGTGTCGTGCGCAATCGCAAGCTGGGTTGATCGGTAGCGGGTCCTCGCCATCACGGGCGGCGTCTCGGTGAATACCTCGGCTGACACGGTGTCGCCACCGGCGGCGCTGACTGCGGAACTCAGCGACGATGCCTTGCTCGATCACCTGCAGCGTGCAGCGTTTGGCTATTTTCTGCGCACGTACAACCCCGAAAATGGGCTAATCGCCGACACGACGCGCGAAGGTTCGCCGTGCAGTATCGCCGTAGTGGGCTTCGCGTTATCGGCCTATCCCGTCGCGGTGGAACGTGGCTGGATGACGCGCGCGGATGCGCTGGCGCGCAGTTTGATGGCGCTGCGCTTTTTCCGCGACAGCGATCAAAGTGGCGCGCCGCTGGCCACTGGCTACATGGGTTTCTATTACCACTTTCTGGACATACACCGCGGTACGCGCGTGTGGCAATCCGAGCTGTCGATGATTGACACGGCGCTGCTACTTGCCGGTGCGCTGACGGCGGCCAGTTACTTCACCGGCAAGAGCGCAGCCGAAAGCGAGCTGCGCGATGTGGTGGATGTGTTGTATCAGCGCGTCGACTGGTGCTGGGCGCAAGGTGGCAAGCCGACCTTGCGCCAAGGTTGGAAACCGGAATGCGGCTTTCTCAACTATGGATGGGATGGCTACAACGAAGGCCTAATCCTGTACGTGCTCGCGTTGGGTTCGCCAACGCATCCGATGCAACTGGACCAGTACGCCGCGTGGACGGCCACCTATCAGTGGGAAAACCTGTACGACATTGATTTTCTCTACGCCGGACCGCTATTCATTCATCAGTTCTCCCACGCGTGGATCGACTTTCGCGGTATCCGCGACGACTTCATGCGTGAGAAACATTGCGACTATTTCGAAAATAGTCGGCGTGCGACCGAAGTGCAGCGTGAATACGCCCGCCGTAATCCGCACAGCTTCCGCGGCTACGGCGAAGACTGCTGGGGACTGACTGCATGCGATGGTCCAAACGAAGCGCCGCCTGCCTTGGCTGACCAGCACCGGCGCTTGTTCGGCTATGCTGCGCGCGGTGTGCCGTATGGTCCCGACGACGGCACGCTTAGCGGTTGGGCCGCCATTGCTTCGCTACCGTTTGCGCCCGCGCCCACACTGCGGGCCGCGCGGAACATGCTGCAACGCTATCCGGAAATGTTGCCGGCCGACCAGTACGCCAGTAGCTTCAACCCCAGCCTTGCGGTGGATGCTGATCCGGCGTGGATTTCGCCCGGCTACTACGGGCTCGATCAAGGCCTCGTCGTGATGATGATCGAGAATCATCGCAGCGAATTGATTTGGCGCTTACTGCGCAGCTGCCCGGTGATTCGCATGGGTTTGCAGCGGGCTGGTTTTCGCGGCGGGTGGTTGTAGCGTATGGCCATGAAACCACCCATCCAACCCACGTCCGAGCCCATGCCAGAGCGACCACGCCGGCTATCGACCACGCCAGACGACGCGGCCGAGCGCGAGCGATTGGCTCACCTGCGACCACCCGATTGGCGCAACCCGACGCCGGCCGCTTGCTACGACTTGGTGGTGGTTGGTGGCGGCACCACGGGACTGGTGGCCGCACAAGCCGCTGCTGCGCTGGGCAAGAAAGTGGCTTTGGTCGAACGCCGTCTGCTCGGCGGTAACTGTTTGAACATCGGTTGCGTGCCCTCCAAAGCGCTGATTCGTACATCGCGTCTGTATGCAGAGATGCGCGACGCCGAACGTTACGGCGCGCAGGTGCCGACGGGTATTCACGTCGACTTTGCGGCAGTGATGCAGCGCATGCGCGACATTCGCGCACGCGTCAGCCGCACCTGCTCGGCGCGTGACTTGGCTGCCGCCGGTGTCGATGTGTTCTTTGGCTTGGGTCGCTTTGTCAGCCCGACGGCACTGCAAGTGGGTGATAGCACGCTGAACTTTCGCAAGGCGCTGATCGCCACCGGCGCGCGTCCGGACACGCCACAGATTCCCGGCTTGGTCGCCGCTGGTTATTACACCAACGCCAGCATGTTTAATTTGACCACGCTGCCGCCCCGTCTGCTGGTGATTGGCGGCGGCCCGCTTGGCTGCGAAATGGCGCAGGCTTTTTGCCGCTTGGGCGCGCAGACCACCATCGTGCAGCATTGGCCGCTGTTTCTGCCACGGGAGGAGCGCGATGCCGCGCAGCTCCTGTCCGAGGCGTTTGGTCGTGATGGCCTTGCGGTGCGTTTGAACACACAAGTGGTCGGTGTCCGCGTGGAAGGCGAGCACAAGTTGGTTGATCTGCTCACCGATGATTACCACAGCACCATCACCGTCGACGCCATCCTGACCGGCACCGGTCGCCGGCCGAGTGTCGAGGGCCTCGGCCTGGAAGCAGCCGGGGTGACCTATGACCTTATCGGCGGGGTGGGTGTCGACGACTCTTTACGGACCAGCAACCGACGCATTTTTGCGGCGGGGGATGTCTGTCTGGACGAGAAATTTAATGACACTGCCGATGCCAGCGCGCGCATTGCCGTACACAACGCGCTATGTCGTGGTCGCAAGCGCCTGAGCGCGCTGACCGTCGCGTGGTGCACTTACACCGATCCGGAAATTGCCCACGTTGGTCTGTATGTGCGCCAGGCACGCGAGCGCAACATTCCCGTAAAAACCTTCACCATCTTGATGCACGACGTGGATCGCGCCGTCGTCGACAGCGAAGAAGCCGGCTTTGTAAAAATCCACGTACGCGAAGGGACGGATCAAATCCTTGGCGCCACCATCGTGGCGCGCCACGCCGGTGAAATGATCAGCGAAATCACCTTGGCGATGACCGCCAAGATTGGGTTGGGCGCACTAAGTCACGTCATGCACCCGTATCCGACTCAGGCCGAAGCCATCACCAAAGCGGCCGAGGCATATCTGCGCACATGTCAGCCCGCCATCATCACGTAACGCTGGCAGCGTTGACTGCATTCTTGAACATTCATTAAGGACATTGACATGAAACTTGGCATGATTGGTTTGGGCAAAATGGGCGCCAATATGGCGGAGCGGTTGCTGCTTGGCGGCCATCACGTCATTGGCTTCGATCCCAACAAGGACGCGCGCAAGGCGCTGGAAGACAAAGGCGGCAAGTCAGCCGCTTCCTTGGCGACGCTGGTCAAGGGGCTGTCGGCACCGCGTGTGCTGTGGATGATGGTGCCCTCGGGCAAAGTCACCGATGACACCGTCAACGCCCTGCTGCCGCTGTTGGCGAAAGGCGATACCGTCATCGACGGCGGCAACTCCAACTACAAAGACACACTGCGTCGCGCCAAGTTGTATGCCAAGCAGGGTCTCGGTTACGTCGACTGCGGTACCAGCGGTGGTGTGTGGGGCCTGAAAGAGGGCTACAGCATGATGGTTGGTGGTGACAAAAAGCTGGTCAACACGCTCAAGCCGATCTTTGAAACCTTGGCGCCAGGCAAGGACAAGGGTTGGGGCCGCGTTGGTCCGGTCGGTTCCGGCCACTTCACCAAGATGGTGCACAACGGCATCGAATACGGCTTGATGCAGGCGTACGCTGAAGGCTTCGCCATCCTGCAACACAAAGAAGAATTTAAGCTGGACCTGCATCAGATTGGCGACATCTGGCGTTACGGCAGCGTGGTGCGCTCATGGCTGCTTGAGCTGACCACCGACGCACTCGGCAAAAACCCAACGATGGAAGGCGTCGCTCCGTACGTCGTTGATTCCGGCGAAGGCCGCTGGACCGTCACCGAAGCGCTGGATTTAGACGTCCCTGCGCCGATCATCACGGCGTCGCTGATCGAACGCCTGCGCTCGCGCGACAGCGACTCCTTCACCGACAAATTGTTGTCGTCCATGCGCAATGAATTTGGTGGACATGCGATGAAGAAAGAGTAGTCGGATGGCATCGGGCGGCGGTCATTTGCAACAGCAGCGTAGCTGGCTGTGGGGCTTATTGTTCGTTCTGCTAGGCCTGCTTAACCTCGCCATGTATCTCTATCGGGGAGGCGCCGAGCTGCACTCACTCGTGATCGGTATCGGGCTTCTGCTGATTGCACCGTATGGCGCCCTGCACTTTCGTGGCGGCGATAGGCTCACTATCGGGCTGGGGATGTTAGGTATGACGCTTGTCGCAATCGGCATCTTTGTGCATTGAGGTTGCCACCTACCCAATCATCCAGCCAATCGTGCGGGGGGATAGCTACCGTGCCGCTTATCTTCAGCGGTGCTCCACGCATCTCTCTGCGTCTCGGTGCTCGTATCGCTTGCGCTACGCAGGCCGTTGACGGCGCCTGGCACCGATCGCGTCTACCTACTTCATGCATGGATAGATCAAATGCCACAGACAGCCCTCTCGCCATCAAACGACTCCGCGCAAGACTTGGCTGCGCTGCAGGGCGTGTGGGAACAGGTCGCGCTTGAAGCCGATGGCGTGTCCGAACCACTCGATGAGCATGGCGCTCCCGGCGCGCTGACTACCTTTGTGGGTCAGCAATTCGTTGTCCGTACGACCGAAGGCGAGGTGCTGCTGGAAGGCAGTTTCACGCTGGACGCTTCGACCACGCCAAGCTCGATCACGTGGGTTGACGCGATCGGTGTGGATCAGGGCAAGTCGCTGCCCGCCAGCTATGTCCTCGCTGGCGATGACTTTGTTTTCATCGCTGGTGATGAGGGTGCGCCCCGCCCGACCGTGTTTCGCACCGGGCCTGGCCAGACCATGCGCACGTTTGTGCGCAAGCGCTAACTTCGATGTGATTGACGAGTCACCCGCTTACCGATGGCGTGCCGCTTGCCGTCGCGTTGGTGTTGCCTGCGCGCGCTAACTTCGACGGCCGGCCGCCCCTGCTGCGAGGCTGGTCGTCGATGTGGAGATACCATGCGGGCGCCGGGCGTGCGACCGGATCCCCTTAGCGGTCAGAAGCCGCGGCTTCAATCCGTTGACGACGCCAGCGTTCGAAAGGCTGCAGGTGAGCCGTCAACGAAGTGCTCGATCAGCATTTGTACGAAGGCGGAGACTTTTCGGCTGACGTGGCGGTGCGGCGGGTACAGCGCCCAGACTTCAATGCGGCGGCCGACGACGGTGCCCCAGTCGACCAGCGTTCCAGCGTCGATATTTGCTTGGACCAGTGACCGTGGCAGCAAGGCGGCGCCGGCACCGGCGAGTACGGCGTCGTACACCATGACCATCGACGACAGCTGCAACACCGCCTGATAGCCCAAGGAAACCACTCCGCCAGATTCGGTCAGTGACCACGACCCCGTCACAGGCGCGCCGGACAGCACCACGGCGGGGATGGCTACCCCGTTTGCCTCGGCGCTGGTGCGGGAAAGCGCTGGCGGTGCCGTGAGAATCAACTCATCCCGCAAAAAACAACGGCCCGCCAGCTCGGTGGTGGGTAGCGGATTAGCGCGAACGACCAGATCGTAGCCTTCGCCGAGCGGGTCGAT
>JBDTBF010000175.1:0-32323 GCA_039924175.1 Rhodanobacter sp. | reverse complement strand
TCGGCGTCTCGGTACTCACCTCGGTGGTCTACATCTCCTGCGTCAACGAATTGCGCCGTGGTGGTATGCCGATGGACCAGGCTGTGCACGAAGCAGCGACGCTGCGTCTGCGCCCGATCATGATGACCGCGTTGGTGGCTGCGTTGGGTCTGCTACCGGCGGCGTTGGCCACGGGCGTAGGTACTGATTCACAACGGCCGTTTGCGCTGGTCATCGTCAGCGGCATGATCGCGCGCCTAGTCATCGGTGTCTTTCTTATGCCGGTGTTGTATGCGCTGGTGGCGCGGCCGGGAGATCGGCTAGAGGTGTGAGCAGGTAAGGGCCGGCAACGTCACTCACATTGCTATGGATGGAGGATGGCTATTTCTTATAGCCATCGTTGGCAGGCTTTGTTGGTTGGCGGTGGAGTAGCCGTTGCGTCAAAAAATCACATGCATGTGCTGCGCATGGGTAGATCAAGCGTCGCCGGGACAAACGCGCTGGACTAATCTTCCACTGTGAGCGCGGCAACTGGTGTGGCAGTAAAGACGTCCGCGGCCTTCCAAAGATCTATGGCGTTTCTGCTTCAATAGACTGGTGCGGCAGCGGTTGAACTAGGTAGTGCCGCGCAATATTGTTTGGCTCGCTGAAAGCGGGGCGCCATCACCAACGCTAGACGACAACACACCATCACACGCAGAGCGGGGCCCTGCGCATGATGGCTTTGGTTCGACCAGCATTGAGTCGGCCACTTGTCACTGGGTCAGGGCCTACCTGAATCAACAACGAAGCCCGTAGCTGGTGTGCGTGCTACCCGGCGCCAGAGTAATGGTTCTGGCGCGCTAGATCGTGCTTGTTCTAAGTCAGGCCGCCTCGGCCAGCATCTCGCTGATCGAATCGCGTGCGGACTGAATGGCCAGTTCTTTTTTCTCTGCACTCAGTCCGACGCCCTCGGCACGCACGACGTCGATGTCAGTGATGCCGAAGAAACCAAGCACGGTGCACAAATAAGTTTCCTGGAAATCCGCGGCCATGTATGCGCCATGGCTGTAGATACCACCGCGGCTTGAGGCGATGATGACCTTCTTACCGCCAGCCAGCCCTTCTGCACCATTAGGGCCATAACGGAACGCCTTGCCGGGAATGGCGATACGGTCGATCCAGGCTTTCAACTGCGTAGGGATGCCGAAGTTGTACATCGGCGTGCCCATCACGATGACATCTGCGGCCATAAATTCTTCGAATACAGCTTCGCCCAATGCATTCGGCTCACGACTTGCATCCATCACTGGTACCCAGTGCGGAATCGGGTCGGCTACCAAGTCACGATAGGTAAGTTGGATGCCGGGCTGCCGCTGCGTCCATTGCTGCACAACCAGCGCGCTCAACTGCCGCGAGACGGAAAGTTGGCCGAGGGCGCTTGAATCAAGATGCAAAAGTTTCATGTTCGATAGTCCCAGAACGTCATAGCGCATGCATTGATGCGAGTGGCATCTAGGCTACGGGACGGACACTGGGCTGATAAGTATGCAAGAACTAGACTCAGTGTTCGCCTAAGGAAACAACCATGCAAGAACAACGCGGCGTTTTGCAGGACCTCAACGATTTGTACTTCTTTGCTGCCGTGGTCGAATACGGTGGTTTCTCAGCTGCCAGTCGTGCGATTGGTGTGCCCAAGTCACGCCTGAGCAAACGTGTATCGCAGCTGGAAGAACGCCTTGCTGTACGGCTGCTGCAACGGACCACCCGGCGATTCGTGGTGACCGAAGCGGGCGAGCGTTTCTACTCTCATTGCCGTGCCGTGCTGGAAGAAGCACAGGCCGCGCAGGATGCCGTCGACGAGTTACGCTCCGAGCCGCGCGGTACCGTATGCATCAGCTGTCCGATCTCGCTGGCGCAGACGGTGATGGCACGCGTGCTTCCCGATTTTCTCGCGCAGTGCCCCAAGGTGCAGGTACGCCTGATGGCGACTGACCGCCGTGTCGACGTGGTTGGCGAAGGTGTTGACGTCGCCATCCGTGTGCGTGGCAAACTGGATACCGACGCCGATTTGGTCATACGCAGTTTCGGTAGCTCGCGCCTCGTTCCCGTCGCCACACCCGAGTTGCTCGATAGCCTTGGACGACCGACAGCGCCGTCGGAACTGGCGCGCCTGCCGGCGCTGTCGATGTACGAACACGCCGGTGCGCAAATCTGGGATCTGGTCGACGCCGAAGATAACCACGTGCACGTCGAAATGCAGGCGCGGGTTATCTGCGGCGATTTCGCGGTGCTGCTGGAATCTGCGCGTCGTGGCATGGGCGTAGCCATGCTGCCCGAGTGGCTTTCGGCGCCTCTGCTCCGTGATGGTCAGTTAGTGCTCGCCCTACCGGGCTGGACCGCGCCGCAAGGGATCATGCATTTCATCTACCCCAGTCGTCGTGGTTTGCTACCCGCGGTGCGGGCCTTGGTAGAGTTTCTCGCCGAGCAATTGCCCGTCGCCACACGCGAGATGCATGAAGACTGCAGCCGTCAGGCGTCCGGCCGTGATGGCACTTTGGCCATTGCTGCGCACGAATAGAGACCACGATGTATTAACTCGAACTGCGCCATCACAAGTCGAATGGGATACCCACCAGTGCCATGGTTTGGCTGTTGCAGGTGACCGTTGGGTATGTACCGAGGCGCATCTTTGAGGCAGTTCAACCCATGCGGAGTGGTAAGTTGCAGCGACCCTCTCTAGTCATATTTTAAATAACAAGGATGTTATAGTTATGACGTGGCAACTTGACTACTACAACGGCAAGGTGGCGGGCCAGATTGAACGTTGGCCGGTGGGTATCCGTGTGAGTTTCTTGCACATTGTTGAACTAATGTTGTAGCACGGCCCGGACTTGGGTTTACCGCATACGAGAGCAATGGGCGCAGGCTTGTTTGAAGTACGTGCCAAAGGTCGTGAAGGTATTGGACGCGCGTTTTATTGCACGGTAGTGGGGCAGCGCATCGTGATACTTCACGCCATCGTCAAGAAAACGGAAAAGACAGCTGCGCGCGACCTTGACACAGCACGCGCAAGACAACGAGAGGTGAAGGCATGACCCGCGAAAGTTACAACCCGGTTCCATTCGACGCGAAAGCCACAAATGAGCGCTGGCGGAAGCACCCTGGCTTTGCTGCAGCGTATGATGCGTTGGGTGATGAATTTGCCGCCCTGAGCGAACTGCTGCGTGCGCGCCAGTTGGCTGGCATGACGCAAGCCGACGTCGCGACCAGCATGGGCGTTGCCCAAGCGACCGTTGCAAGGTTGGAATCGAGTGCAGGCAATCGTAAACACGCACCGTCCATTGCCACGCTGCGCCGCTATGCCGATGCCGTGGGATGTGAGCTGCATATTACGTTAGCTGCCAAGCCCAAAACGAAGCGCGCAAGAGCCTGATTCTAGGCGACGGATCGGTGGAACTTATGTGAGACCGCCTAACCTGGAGTAACGCGCGTGCGCGAGCCCGCTGCGGCGGGTATTTTTTTGTCTGGCTATCAGCCAAACAAAGCCCCAGCCAAAAAAAAGCCCGCTAGATGGTAGCGGGCTAGACCTCTACTTTGATGGTGGCCGGGGACGGAATCGAACCGCCGACACGGGGATTTTCAATCCCCTGCTCTACCAACTGAGCTACCCGGCCGTAGCGGCGCAACCGCTTGGGTTACATACGCGACGTGAAGCCGTGCATTAAACCGAATATGTGGCTTTTCGTCAAGCTTCGGATTCGGGTGTGCCATGCGCCATGAGGTAGCCGGGCGGGTGGGTGACTTCGCCGAGGAACAGGAATCTCTCCATCTGCTCGGTCAGATACGCGCGATCTTTGTCCTGCAGTGGGTTGAGTCGATACTCGTTGATTAGGGTGGTTTGGTGCGCGATCCATCGCTGCCACGCCTGTTTGGAGACTTGGTTGTAGATGCGCTGTCCCAGCTCGCCGGGCCACGGCACAAAATCCAATCCGTCGGCGTCGGTTTTGAGTAGGACGCAATGGACGGTACGAGTCATTCTTGGCTCCTGTTTGGAAGTGGTACAAGCACGCTGGTAGCGCCTATTTTGCTGTTAGCGATGGCGTGCTGTCATTGATCTGTAGCAGCAGACGACGTACTGGTGCAGGTACGCCGAGTGTGGCCAATTCAGCGGCGCTGCACCAGCGCAGGCCGGGCGCATCGGCGACGTGCGGTGTGCTGCGCGCGTGATCGAACAATAGCGGTTCGATAGCCAGGTGGTAGTGGCTGAAGGTGTGGGTAAAAGGTGTTAGTGGGTGGACCTCTGCGACTTTCGCATATTGCTGCGCAACGCGCGCTGCGGCTTCGCTGTCGCTGGCTTCAGGAAGGCTCCATAGACCGGGCCAGACGCCGCTCGGCCCGCGTCGCTCCAGCAATATCTGGCCGTGCTGATTGCGTAGCACCAGCATGACGGTGCTGCGCGTGGGCACGGTTTTGCTGGGCTTGCGTGTCGGTAGTTGTTCGGTCAGCTGCTCGCGATAGGCGACGCAGTCGGGTGCGAGTGGACAGGCTTCGCAGTGTGGGCGCGCACGCACGCAGACGGTGGCGCCCAAATCCATGATCGCTTGCGTGTAATCGGCGATGCGGCTAGGCGGCGTGTGCGCTTCGGCATGGTGCCACAGCTGCTTTTCGATGGCGCTTTGTCCGGGATAACCGGCGATGCCGTGATAGCGGGTCAGCACGCGTTTGACGTTGCCATCGAGGATGGGAAAGCGTAGCCCGTGCGCTTGCGCCAAGATGGCGCCGGCGGTCGACCGACCGATGCCGGGTAGGGCGCAAAGTGCCGCGAAGTCACGCGGTAGTTCGCCGCCGTGCTGCTTCACGCAAAGTTGCGCCGTCTGATGCAAAAAGCGTGCGCGGCGGTAATAGCCCAGGCCTGACCATAGGGCGAACACGGTGTCTTCGTCGGCGGTGGCGAGGTCGTGCAGGGTGGGTAGGGCGTTGACGAAGCGCTCGAAGTAGCCGATGACGGTGCTGACTTGGGTTTGCTGCAGCATGACTTCCGACAGCCACACGCGATAAGCGTCGCGCTGACCCGAAGCGTCGGTGCGCTGCCACGGCAGGTCTTTGCGGCCGAACTGGTCAAACCAGGCCAGCAAGCGCGGCGCCAATGCGGTGGTCATGGTTTCTTTGGGGAAGCAGTGCGTTTCGACGGCTTGCTGATGGCGGCGGGCGTGGCGGCAGACGCTGCAGTGCTCGCTGCCGCCGGCACATCATCTCCGGCCAATATGGTCAGCCCTTCGATATGGACGCCACCGACGTTGACGCTAGCGACTTCCAGGTGGCCGTCGCCCGGTGGCGTGCTCAGCTTGGGCGCCGGCTCGCTACTCAGTTGGTTCCACCAATTGGCGACTGCTAGGGGAGGTAAACGTAGGTCGATGTGGTCGTTCGGACCGTCTATTTTTAGCGTGAGCAGTAACGGGTCGGTTTGGTCCGCCGGCGTTAGCGCGGCCGAAATATCGTATTGGCCGGCGTTGGTTTCTTGCAGTTTGCCGCCGAGGCTGGCGGAGGCGTCGGCCGCACCCTGCCAGTGGGCGTCGCCGGTCAAATCCAGTACCAGCGACTTGCCTTGGGTGAAGTGCAGCGCAATGGCGTCCAGTTGCAAAGCGCTGCCTTGAATGCGTGGCGTGGCGGTTAATTGCATTTGCAGCGGCGTTCCGGTGGGCGTGGTGGCCGACAAATCAAACGGGAACGGATGCCCCGACAAGAGGCTTCCGGTTTCCAGGCTGACGTTGCCCAGCAACATCTGATTACCGCGCACCACGCTACCGCGGCTAATACTGACGCCGGTGGCGATGCGCGGGATATTAAGCACGCTGTCGCCTGGCTGCACCGGCAAGCTGGATAGCCAGTCTTGCAGGGCGTCTAGGTCGACGCGTGGGCCATCAATTTGTAATTGCGAGATAACGGTGGGGCCACCGAATAGTGTGCGCCACGGCAGTGCCAGACGACCACGAGCGGCTAGCAGAATGGGCGCGTTGGCGCCTTCGGCGTTAAGCGTAATACCGCTTAATTCCAACGCGGGGCGCGGGAACAAGGTTGGCTGCGCCGGGCTGGCCAAGTGCAGTTCCAAACCGACACTGCTTGCCTGTTCTTGCAGCATGGCCGTGAACCGGTCCGGCTGTAGCAACAGATATACGGCGATAGCGGCGGCCAGCACTGCCGCCAGCAGCACGCCGCCGATCACCCATAACGCCATGCGTAGCGGGCGAGACATCATCGCTCAGGCTCGTCGGCGCGGTGGAGTGGGTCGCTGGTTACGCATGGTCGAGCCGGCCCGGTAGCAATCCGTCCACAAATGCTTCTGCCTCGAACGTGCGCAGGTCCGTAGCAGCTTCGCCCAAGCCAACAAAGCGGATGGGCAGGCCGAACTCACGCGCCAAGGCGAACACGACGCCGCCCTTGGCGGTGCCATCGAGTTTGGTAACCACTAAACCCGTGACGCCGACAATCTGGCCGAATTGGCGAACCTGGTTCACTGCGTTCTGGCCGGTGGTGCCGTCAATCACCATCAGCACTTCGTGCGGTGCGGTAGCGTCAATTTTCTTCAAGACGCGGGCGATTTTGCCAAGCTCGTCCATTAAGCCGCCTTGCGTGTGCAGGCGGCCAGCGGTGTCGGCAATCAGAATGTCCATATCCCGCGAACGCGCGGCCTGCACCGCATCGAAGATGACGCTGGCCGCATCGGCATCCTGGCCTTGTGAAATGACCGGCACTTGATTGCGTTCACCCCACGCTTGCAGTTGCGACACGGCTGCCGCGCGAAAGGTGTCGCCGGCGGCGAGCATTACTGCGCGCTTTTGGTCGTGCCAGTAACGCGCCAATTTGCCGATCGTGGTGGTCTTGCCGGCACCGTTAATGCCGACCACCAAGATGACGAAGGGCTTCTTGCCGCTGACATCAAGCGGTTTTTCGACCGGCTTCAGCAGCGCCAACAAGGCTTGTCGCAGCGCCGCTAACAGGGCTGCTGCATCGGCGAACTCGCGTTTGTGCATGCGGCCACGTAAATTTTCCACCAACTCCGTACTGGCTTGTACGCCAACGTCGGCGGTGATCAAAGTTGTTTCCAGATCGTCCAGCAAGCTGTCGTCCAGCTCGGGGTTGCGCACAAACAGGGAACTCAGGCCGCGCGAAAATGAGCTGCCGGACAGTCGTTCGCGCCAGCTGCGCGTGGCTGGCTTGCTGGTGGTCTCGACGTTCTCACTGGCCGTTGCCATGACCGGCGCGACGAAACGCTCAGTGTCTGGGCGCACTTCCGCGGGCGTAGGAAGCTCGATCAGCGCTTCGTGGAGTACGGGAATACCGCTACCAATTTCCACTGCGGTGCTATCGGGGGCGGCCAGTGCGGTGGGAGCCGCAGCCGGCTGGTCAGCATCAGTGGTGGTTGCTGCTGGTGGCGTCTCAGCAGGCTTCTTCTTCCAGAACTTGAGCATTGCGGCCAGGATTCAAAGACAATAGGCGGCATGCTAACACTCCAACCTGTACTGGCCGCTGAGGCTGTATTGCGATGAAAGAGCGCCGTGCAACCGCACCCGGCCGGGTTCGCGTCATTGCTGGCAGATTGCGCAATTCGCGTCTTGATGTGCCGGACCTGCCGGGTTTGCGGCCGACACCTGAGCGCGTGCGCGAAACACTATTTAATTGGTTGGCGCCGTATCTTGCCGGTGCACGTTGTCTGGACCTGTGCGCCGGCACCGGCGCGCTCGGTATTGAAGCGCTTTCGCGTGGCGCGGCATGGGTGCAGTTTGTGGAATGTGACGTGCGGGCGGCACAGGCATTGCGCGGCAATCTCGCGCGCCTGAAGGTCGAGACGGGTCACGTAGCGGCGTCAGACGCGAGGCTGTTTTTGCAAGGTGCAGCACAACCTAGTGACGTGGTGTTTCTCGACCCGCCGTTCGCGCTGCACCTGTGGGCGGCATTGGCGCAGCAACTGGAACGCGGCGCCTGGTTGGCCGCCACGGCATGGATTTATGTGGAATCACCACGGGGCGTGGTGCCGTCGCTGCCTGAAAATTGGCACCTGCAGCGCGAGGGCCAAGCGGGTGAAGTGCGCTTCGCGCTCTATCGCCGTGTCTCGCTTTGCGCGCCCGCGGACGTAACATAAGGTGCTTGACTAAGGTGATTGCCAATTCGCTGCGGGCAGCTAGTCCACGCTGATGGCTGAACCCATTCCTTCGTGGGTGCAGCTTCCGTTAAGCTAGACCTACTTTCACTGGCGCTATATTTTGTGAGCAAACCTTTCGGCAACCCGCGCCTAGCTATTTATCCGGGTACTTTTGACCCTATCACCAATGGTCACGCCGACTTGGTGTCACGTGCTGCCCCGCTATTTGAACGCGTGGTGGTGGCGGTGGCGGACAGCTCCAGCAAGGGACCACATTTCACGCTGGGCGAGCGAGTGACTCTGGCACGGTTGGCGTTGGCCGATTTACCGAACGTCGAAGTACGCGGTTTCGATTGTCTGTTGGCAAGTTTTGTCGAAGAGGTTGGCGCGGGCGTGATCATTCGCGGTTTGCGCGCCGTATCCGACTTTGAATATGAATTTCAATTGGCGTCCATGAATCGCCATTTGATCCCGCAGGCGGAAACGTTGTTTCTAACGCCGGCTGAGCAGTACAGCTTCATTTCTTCATCGTTGGTGCGTGAAATTGGTCGTTTGGGGGGCGATATTTCAGGCTTTGTGCACCCAGCAGTACAACAGGCGATGCGGCAGCGTTGGCAAAAGAGCCGTGTCGGTTCCGATAAAAAAAACGAAACAGAAGGTGACCACTATGCTTAAGTCCGTTTTGATTGCTGCCGCGTTGACCGCGACATTGGTGTTAAGTGCTTGCAACAAGCCTGCTGCTGACCAGCAGAGCGCACAGGTGCAACAGCTGCAAAAGCCCACCGATGTAAATGACAGCAAGGCGTGGAGCGCCTATCTGGGTCAGCTCGTGCAGAGCAATCTGAAAGGTATGAAGGCTGCGCAGCCGTACGCGTACATGGTGACGGCGGGCGCTACCCCAGACGATATTGCGAAAAATGAGCGGCAGCTTGGCAACGTCACCGACGTTGTGTCGCGCGGCGTGTTGCCGGGTAACTTGCTGGCCTTTGCCGGTCCAGTTTCCAGCAAGACCGCAGACTTGTTGCTGGCGGCGTTTGCCGGTGCACGGCCGGGCTCATTTAAGGATGTGACTGTGCTGTTTATTGGTGACAAAGCGGACGAGCAGCGCGTTGATGATGCGTTGAAGCCGACTGGCGCCACGGTTCATTTTGTCGCGATGTAAAGCGCTGACAAGGCGGCGGTTACGATCGCCGCCTTTTGGCAGACCCATTCGTCGTGGCTTCGCGCCGTTACCGATGGTTCGGTACCGACGTGTGGCTTGGTTGGTGTACGTTGCTGGTTGAGTCGATTTGTGGCGGCGTACCGGGCCCGGCTTGATACGTCGTGTACTACAGCAACGATGGCGGTTGGTAAGTGTTTCGACCCGTTTTCTGCGGGATCTCTGCATCGAGTCGCGCGTAACCGGCTGCGCCTGTACGGCATTTGATGGCTGAGGAGCCGCTGACATGAATTTTCTTTCTCACAAGCGTGGCTGGCACCGGCTGATTTTATCGGTGTGTTCTGCCAGCGCCGTACTTCTGTGTGGTGTGGCGTTGGCTGCCGATGGTGCGCCCAGCGTTGCCAGCAGCGCGCCGGTACCTGCGCAGGCGACATCGTTAGCGCAACGCCCCGGTCATGCAGCTATCGCTAGCGCTAATTTTCTGGCGACCAATGCTGGTTTGGAAGTGTTGAAGAAAGGCGGCAACGCCTTTGACGCCGCTGTAGCAGTAGCGGCTGCACTGTCGGTGGTAGAGCCAGAAAGCTCCGGTCTTGGCGGTGGCTTCATGGCCGTTTTGCATCGAGCCAAAGATGGTCGCGACGTATTTATCGACGCGCGCGAGACGGCGCCTGCGGCCGTTAATAGCAAGGATTACGTCAACGCTGATGGCAGCCCGAATCGGGATGCCGCGTTGAAAGGACCGCTGTCGGCAGGTATTCCCGGCGAGCCGGCCGGGCTGGTGTTGATCTCGAAAAATTACGGAAGATTGCCGTTGCGTGAGGCATTGGCACCGGCTATTCGGATTGCCCGCGATGGTTTCCAGCCAGACCCCCGCTTACGTGGTGCCATCGCTGAACAGCAGAAGGATTTACAACGCTGGCCCGCGTCCGCTGCGAAATATTTGGTCGATGGCAAGCCGCCGGTAGAAGGCAAGTTGTGGCACGACCCCGACCAGGCGCACACGCTTGAGTTGTTGGCAAACCACGGTAATGCTGGTTTTTATCATGGTGTGACAGCCGACAAATTGGTTGCCGCTGTGCAGGCTGCGGGCGGCAATTGGACGCTGGCCGATTTGGCCAACTACCAGGCGAAAGAGCGCAAGCCAATCAGCATCAACTATCGCGGTTATCGCATCATCACCGCGCCGCCACCGTCCTCTGGTGGTGTCGCTATTGCCGAGATACTCAATATCCTGTCTGGGTTTGATCTGACCAAGATGGATGAGGTGCATCGCGTGCACTACATGGTTGAAGCCATGCGCCGCGCCTTCCGTGATCACAACGATTATTTGGGTGATCCGGATTTCGTGAAGATGCCATTGGATATGTTGCTGTCGCCGTATTACGCCGATGGTTTGCGCCAAAGCATCTTGCCGGACAAAGCTACGCCGTCCTCTATGCTGCCGCGCGCCGAGGCAAGCGAGCCGGGCATGCATACCACCCATTTTTCCATCATTGATGCCGATGGCAACATGGCCGCAATCACGTCTACCGTGAATTACACGATGGGTTCCACCTTTGTTGCAGCGGGCACCGGCGTGTTGTTGAACGATGAGATGGACGATTTTGCCTTGGTGCCCAACAAGCCGAATGTTTATGGTTTGCTCGGCAGCGTAGCGAACGCGCCCAAAGGTGGTAAACGGATGTTGTCGTCGATGTCGCCAAGCATTGTGATTGGCAAAGATCGTACGGCGGTGATCGGTTCGCCCGGTGGTTCCACCATCATTACGCAGGTGTTGGAAGGCATCCTGCATTTTATTGATGGCGAAAGTGCGCAGCAGATTACGGCGCATAAGCGCTTCCATCATCAATACATGCCGGACGTCGTGGATGTGGAGCCGGGTGCGTTTGACGCAGCAATGACGATAGCGCTGACCAAGATGGGCTACACGCTGAAAACGCGCAGCCCGTGGGGCTTTATGAATGTGGTCACCTGGGATCGCAAGACCAACCAGCTGGATGCGGCAACCGACCCGCGTCACCCCTCTGGCTTGGGCAAGGTGCAGTAATCTGACGGCTTGAGGCCGACGGGCGGCAACGTGTGCGGCGGAGACGCTGTACAACGGGTTGCCGCGCTGTACTTGTCATTGGTTGAGGCGACGCAACATCATGCAATTATTTTCACTGTTGGGAAATTCGCAGCGGCTGGATGGCGGCGCTATGTTCGGGAATGCGCCGAAGGCACTGTGGTCACGCTGGATTACGCCGGATGATCAAAACCGCATACCACTGGCGTGCCGTTGTTTGCTGGTGAAGGATTTGGACGGCCGTAATGTGCTGTTTGAAACTGGCATTGGCGCCTTCTTTGAACCATCCTTACGTGAACGCTATGGCGTCGTTGAAGAGCGCCACGTCTTGCTCGATTCGTTGGCCGAAGTAGGGCTGACGGACGCCGATATCGACGTCGTGGTGTTGTCACATCTGCATTTCGACCACGTCGGCGGGCTATTGGCGGCGTGGCAGGCAGGCCAGCCGCCGCGCTTGTTGTTTCCAAAAGCGCGTTTTGTTGTTGGCACCAAGCACTGGCAGCGCGCGCTTAAGCCGCATCCGCGTGACCGCGCTTCCTTTATCCCGGAACTCCCGCAGCTGTTGCTCGATAGCGGACGGGTGGAGTGGGTTGATGGCGAATATTCGCAGACCTTGGGCGAACAGGTGCGCTTCAGCTTTTCCGATGGGCACACGCCGGGACTGATGTTGGCTGAAGTGGGCGGCGTGGTGTTTTGCGCTGATTTAATCCCCGGTCGCTTCTGGGTACATTTACCCATCACCATGGGTTACGACCGTTATCCGGAAAGTTTGATTGATGAGAAACGCGTATTTCTGGAAGACAAACTCGCGCGCGGTGTGCAATTGTTTTTCACGCACGACCACGAGTTTGCCTTGGCCCACGTGACGCGCGACGAGCGCGGTCGCTTCGCGGCAATCGATGCACAGCTCGCACTCCACGGCATATCCCCGCAATCACTTAGCAAGACACCGGCGTGAAGCACTATTGGCGAGCGTTTGAACACGGTTGGCCGCGTGCCGTTGCTGGCATAGCGTTGTTGTTGCTTGGTCTGCTGCTGCTTGTGGCGACGGAGCGCAACGTGGTTAGTCAGCGCGATGTTGGTCAACGCCATGGCGGTCAATTTATTGATTTGGGCGCCGATGCCCGCCCGGATAGTGGTCTATACGGCTATATGGCGCGAGTTAGCGGAACGCCCGTCGTGGTAGAAGCGCCGCGCGATGTGGATTTCAATGTGCAGGCGAATACGCCGGTACTCACTCGCCACGTGGAGATGTTTCAGTGGCGCGAAGTACGCGTCGGCGGCACCGTACATTACGAAATGGATTGGGCCGCGCGGCCAGTCGATTCCAGTCGTTTCCGGCAGCCAGCGACACACAGCAACCCGAGCGTGTTTCCGATTCAGGGCAAGCAGTTTGATGCCGGCTCGGTCCGCTTGGGTGGTTTCAAACTTTCCCCAGCGTTGCTGCGCGCATTACCGGGAACGGAACTGCTGCCGCCACAAGCGAAAGCGCTGCCAGCGAACCTTGCCGTCAGCTTCGGTGAATACAAAGACTACTTAGTCACCAGCGAACATCCGGGGTCACCACGGGTGGGCGATGTACGCGTGAGTTGGCAGGGTGTGCCGCTACAGTTGGTCACGATTGTTGCGCGCGTGGATGGCGATCGATTGGTCGCGGCTACCGGCGCAGCAGACGGTAATGGCTACTCTGTATCTGTTGGAGATGTGCCGTTGCTCGACGCGTATCCGGATCTGCCGCAGCCGCCGACGGCGGTGTTAGTGAAACGCGCGCTGGCGGTATTGTTGGCGATGCTCGGCATGCTTTTGCTGTTACCCGAACATGGCGAGAGACGCGATGTGTGGCTGGCTTTTGCGCTTGGCGCGCTATTAGCCGGTGTAGTGGCTAGCGCGCTGTGGCTTACGACAGGCACCAGCGTTTTAGCCGCTTGGCTGGGCGTTACCGCGCTGGGCTTGGCCGGAGTGTTCTGGCGCCAGCGACGCTGGCGCTCGTAAGTGGTTGGCACCGGCGTGGTCGCGCTACGTGGTGCCGACCAAGCTGGTAATTAGCGCGGTCTGGAAGTTTCGACCGCCGGGTGCTCGATAAACCACAAGCCGGCAAATAGTTTGGGGTCGATGGAATAACCGGCAGCAGCACGGGCAAACAACCATGCGCCAGCTTGTGCGCGTGGTACTTCGTGAACCACGATATTTTCCGTGTCGTCGCCACCGCCCAAGCCTACTTTTTCCAAGTCCCATGCACGCACGTAGGCGATCATTTCGGTGCTCATGCCCGACGACGAGGGACCACGGTGGATGAATTCCATGCGTTGGCAGCGGTAGCCGGTTTCTTCTTCCAGCTCGCGCTGTGCGGCTTCGAACGCCGTTTCGTCAGCCTGATCAGCCAGGTCACCGACCAAACCGGCCGGCATTTCAATGGTGTTTTGCAAAATTGATACGCGGTATTGCTCGACAAACAACACTTTGTCTTGCGGCGTTACCGCCACGATGATCACCGCACCGCTTGGGTTGTTACGCTCGGCATATTCCCAGCGGCCGCGTTTGCGCAGGCTTAGCCATTTGCCTTCGTATAGGATTTCCTCAGGCGCACTGGCATCAGCCGGAATGCGGTTGGCAGGCTGGTTCATCGGTTACCCCGTGCGTGAAAGACAACATCCATGGTGCCGCGTCTGCGCAGCAGCGACAAGCAGTAGTTGCCGCAAGTGGACCAGTTAGATGGGTGCGTCGTGACAGATGTCGTGAGGTCAGCGCAGTAATGCGCGCAGGCGACCTCGGGTATACGCGCCCAGTCGCAGTTGCTCGCCCAGGGTTTCCAGCGCAGCCGCATCAGCCGACGTGCGTAGTAGCTGATCAAGTGCACTGGCACCGGGTGCGTCTAGTGCAATGCGAGTGAGCTGGCGGCACATGCGTGCTTGATCGGCATGCTCGCGCAGCTTTTCCGCGCAACTCTTGGCCCCACGCAGACGTAAAAATGCCACTTCGTCGATGCGGGTCAGCAGGATGTCCAGGCTGCCAAAATGAGTGAGAAGTGCTGCTGCTGTTTTCGCACCAATGCCGGGCACGCCAGGAATGTTGTCCACGGCATCGCCGCATAGCGCCAAATAGTCAGCGA
The DNA here is from genome assembly GCA_039924175.1 of Rhodanobacter sp. Classification (GTDB taxonomy): domain Bacteria; phylum Pseudomonadota; class Gammaproteobacteria; order Xanthomonadales; family Rhodanobacteraceae; genus Rhodanobacter. The sequence continues at coordinate 17,889 of JBDTBF010000175.1, read as the reverse complement.
CTTGCTGTGGCTGCACGCCCAATTTTTGCTGCACACCATCGGGGCCCCAGCGCGAGCTGCGCGCGTAATCCCATTGTTCGTCGTGTTCGCCAAGCAATTGGCCGAAGTCCTTGTCGGCAGAGACGATGACGCTGCGCAGGCCCAGTGCGCGCATGGTCCACACCGTGCTGCCAATCAAGTCGTCGGCTTCGTAGGTATGATCAATCATCACTCGAATGCCGAGCGCGGCGGTGATTTCACGGCAGCGCATAAATTGCCGCTCCAGCGCTGGCGGCGGTAATTCACGGTTGGCTTTGTACGCCGGATAGATGGCGTTGCGGAATGAGCTGGTGAGTGAGGCATCAAACGCGACGGCAATGTGTTCGGGTTGGACGCGTTCCAGCAAATCACACAGAAAGTGGGTGTAACCACGCACAGCGTTGGTCGGGTAACCATCAGCGTCAAAAAACTCATCCGGCATGGAGTGCCAGGCGCGAAATACATATAGGCTGCCGTCAACTAGATAAGCGGCATTCTGGTCGGTGCTGTTGCTCACGGCGTCCATGTACTGAGCACGTCGTCAAGTTGTGGGCGCTTGCGCTCCGGGACATCCAGGCACGGCGTGCCGATGTGAATAAAGCCAATCACGTGCTCGTTTTCGGCCAGACCAAAGATTTTCGCAGCGTCGCGGTCATAGGCCGCCCAGCCGGTCAGCCATTGCGCGCCGAAGCCAAGCGCAAATGTACCTAACAACAGATTGTGCGCAACGCAGCCGGCGCTGAACTTTTGCTCAATTTCTGGCACCTTACTGAGTGGGTCTAGTCGCGCCACGACAACTATAACCAGCGGCGCGAAGGTGTAGCGCAGGCGTTCTTTCTCTTGCCGCGCCTCGCCCATATCGGGGTTGTGCTGAATGGCCAGTGCCGCCAGCTGTTCGCCACAGCGCAGCTTGGCTTCACCTTGCAGGCGAATTAACCGAAACGGCACTAATTTGCCGTGGTCCGGCACGCGAATTGCAGCCTCTAGCAGCGCACCAAGCGTGGCTTCGTCAGGCGCCGGCTCACTTAACTGGCGAGCCGGGACGGAGTGGCGTTGCTGCAGCAGGGACAAGGCGGCAAGCATGGGCAAACTCTTGATGTGGGGACTGACCATGCTAACTGGCGCATCACGATCGCGCGAACTGTTAGCCCGCTGGCCGCAGCGTGAAGGCACCGGGCAGCAAGGCCGCGACGGTTGTTTCCTGTACGTCGCCGCGCAAGTTGGTCAACAGTACCGGCATGTCGGGTGCGCACAATTCGGCCATCACTTGGCGGCAGGCACCGCAAGGGCTGATCGGGCCTTCGCTGTCGCCAATGACGGCAATGGCCGCGAAATCACCGGGGCGGCAACCGCTGGCAATCGCGCTGAAGAAAGCGGTGCGCTCGGCGCAATTACATAAGCCAAAGGCGGCATTTTCAACGTTGCAGCCACTGAATTGGCGGCCGTCGTGGGTTTGCAGTGCTGCGCCCACCAGAAAGTTCGAATAGGGCGCGTAGGCCCGTTCGCGCGCTTGTTGGGCCAAGGTCAACAAGTCATCAAAAGCTATGCGAGGTTCGAGCATCGAGATCTCCAGCGATGATCCCGTGCGCGGCAGGTTGCGCTCGGTTGGCCAGCTTACTCTGCCAAGCGGTGCTGTGCGGAGACTTGCTGGCATGCAAGTGCCGCTAAGATAAGGCAACTACTGAAAGGGATTGCCGCATGCCGATCACCGTTGCTGCCTTACGTGAAACTGCTGCCGGAGAACGGCGCGTTGCCATTACCCCAGAGATGGCGAAAAAATTACACGGCAAAGGCTTGCGTGTGTTGTTGGAGCACGATGCGGGTCGGGCTGCCGGCTTCCCCGATAGCACCTACAGCGACGCTGAGTTTGCTGATGCCGCAGCCATACTCGCGCAGGCGGACTTGCTGGCGTGTGTACAACCGCCCGATGACGCTGCTTTGGCGCAGTTGCGAGAGGGCAGTTTGCTGGTGGGGCAGTTGCATCCGCACAGTGGTGCTGCGCGCATTGCGCTGATGGCGGCACGCAAGTTGACGGCCTTCTCGCTGGAATTGTTACCGCGTACATCGCGCGCACAAGCCATGGACGTGTTGAGCTCGCAGGCCGCCGTGGCGGGTTATCGCGCCATGCTGATTGCCGCCGAAGCATCGCCTAAGTTTTTCCCCATGCTGACTACGGCCGCGGGAACAATTCGGCCGTCTAAGGTGTTGGTGATTGGCGCGGGTGTCGCTGGCTTGCAAGCGATTGCGACGGCGCGGCGGCTGGGTGCGCAGATTGAAGGTTATGACGTGCGCCCGGAAACGCGTGAGCAAGTGGAATCGCTAGGTGCGAAATTTTTGGAGTTGGGGGTTAGCGCCGCGGGCACGGGTGGCTACGCACGGGAGCTATCGGCGGAAGAGCGGGCGGCGCAACAGCAAGCGCTGGCCGATCATCTGAAATCAATCGACGTGATCGTGACCACAGCCGCCATCCCTGGCCGACCCGCGCCGAAGATTATCAGCGCGGCAATGGTGGATGGCATGAAGCCAGGCGCGTTGATTGTGGATTTGGCGGCGGAAGGCGGCGGCAATTGCGAACTAACTCAGCCGGGTGAGCGCGTTGAACATAACGGCGTGGTGATTCTCGGGCCGCTGAATCTGGCCGCAGGTGCGCCGTTACATGCTTCGGAAATGTATGCGCGCAACGTTTATAACTTTGTCAGTCTGTTGCTGCACGATGGTGCACTGCGGCCGGACTTCAACGATGAGCTAGTCGCTAAAACCTGCTTGAGTCACGCTGGGGACGTGCGCTTCCCTGCAGCACCACCGGCGGCGGCCTAGCCGCTATGGAGAACGGGGTTGCTATTCCGGCGCTGTGAGAACGGCTAGCGTATTCCCGACGGTGAAGTGACGCTCCGGCAGACACTGCCGCTGCGGTTAGGGTTGCGCCGGCTCACCCGCTGAGACGCTAGATGGAGCGGCAACACTGCTTTCTGCAGCAGGCGCGGTTCCGTGTTGATGGTGTTCGGACCATTGCAGCCGTTGCTGCGGCGATAACGCGTGCCATTGGTGCATTAACTGATCGCGCTGCGCGGCGGGTAGTTGCTGAAAGTGTTCGTACGTGGCGTGCAGTCGCTCTCGTTGTGCAGGCGTGAGTTCGTCAAATTTGCGCCGATTGTCGCGCGCCTGTTGGCGCTCCTGTGGCGTCATTTGTTGCCAGTGCGCGATGTGTTGGCGGATTTTTTCGCGCTTTTCTGCAGGCAACGTCACCCAGCGCTCGGCCCGGCGCAGCATGTGTGTTTGCCGGCGTGGCGACAGCGTGTCCCACGTTTTCTGTAATGGCGCGAGTATGTCTTGCTGGGCTGCGTCCAGGCTGCTCCATGGATGCGCTACGGCGGTTTCGTGGGTGTTGTTTGTTGCCGCCGGCGTCGCGGTGCTCTGAGCGTAGGCGGGCGAATAGATGCCTCCCACAAACAGCATGGCGAGTAACGCGGGCACGAGTGAGAGAGCGGGTCGGTTCATGGCTTAGTGGCTCGTCGGCGTGCTGTTGTTAGCAGCTAGCCAACTGTAGAAGTCGAGGTCTTGATACAAGTTGGGATCCGTCTTGTCTGCGTCGGGCGGTAATTCAGCATCCAGTTCCGAGCCGTTGTAAGTCGCGTTGGCGGATGGCGCTGCTGCGTTATGCGGCAACGGCTGCCAAATCATCAGGGCTGCCAGCGCGATAACGGCGAAGGCGCCGCTTGGCACTAACCAACGGTGGCTGTGCCGCGCTGGCGCTTGCGCCGCTTCCAGCGCTTGTCGCCGGGCGGCGCGTAAACGTCCGGCGGTGGCCGGATCCAACTGTTGCGCGGCGTTGCGGTAAAGCTCGCGCGCACGCTTTACCAGCGCCTGGTCGGAGAGTGCCAGATGAGTGCCGTGCGTTGTCGCGTTGTCAGGCGTGTTCATCGCCAGTCCTCCAATTGATTGCGCAGATGGTGCATGGCGCGTGACAGATGAGTTTTTACGCTGCCGGTGGAGCAGCCCATCGCTTGTGCAGTTTCCGCCACGTCCAACCCTTCCAGCATGCGCAACATGAATGCTTCGCGCTGACGCTGTGGTAGTTTCTGGACCGCTGCGGCCAAGTCGGCGTACGACTGTGTGTCGTTCAGTCGATCCAGTGGGCCTGGCGCCTTGTCGGCGGGCTCCCACAACGGTAGCTCCTCGCCGTTGCTGTCACGGCCGCCGCCGAACCAGCCAACGACGATTGAGCGCACCTTGCGGCGTCGCTGTAGATCAATTACGCGCCGGCGCAGGATGCCCCAAAACAACGGCGCCCATTCCGCGGCTGGTTTGTCGCGGTAATGCTTGACCAGCCGCAGCATGGCGTCTTGCACCGCATCCATCGCGTCTTCGCGATGGCGTAATTGCAATTCCGCCATGCGAAAGGCACGCCGTTCCACTTGCGCCAGAAATGCGTCGAGTGTGGCTGGCGTTTCCTGCACACTCTCCAGCAAGCCAGCGTCGAGGGCTTCAGCGGCGCTGTTCACGGCTGCCGATTCTGTTTTGGCATGGCTTGCATGGACGGGCTCCATCGGGTCGACTCCGTTATTCAACGCGGCAGGCTCGCACGGGTTGACTGGCAACCGTATGATGCGTGAACGACATTCTCTTGGTGGGGTAGAGTCATGATTGATGGTTTCCTAGCGCTGTATATCTTCATGCTGGCCGCATTTACCGGCTATGAAATCATTGCGCGGGTGCCGGTAATCCTGCATACGCCGCTGATGTCCGGTTCCAACTTCGTTCACGGCATTGTGTTGGTTGGCGCCATGATCGCGCTAGGTCACGCGGATACGCCGTTTGAAATTAGTATTGGATTTATCGGCGTGTTACTTGGCGCTGGTAACGTCGCGGGCGGTTATGTGGTGACGGAGCGGATGCTGGAGATGTTCAAGTCCAGCAAGCCAGACGCCAGTAAGGGGAATGCGCGATGAGCTGGCTACCGGACGTGATCAAGGCGTGTTACTTCATCGCAGCCGTGCTGTTTATTCTTGGTTTGAAGCGGATGAGTTCGCCGCGAACGGCGCGCGGCGGCATCGTCTGGGCCGGCTACGGCATGGTGCTGGCGGTGTTGGCCACGTTCTTCTTGCCCGACATGCACAACCGCGAGCTGATCCTTGCGGCGGTGGTCATCGGCGTCAGCGTGGCGTGGTGGACCGGCAAACGCGTGGCGATGACCGCGATGCCGCAAATGGTGGCGCTTTACAATGGCATGGGTGGTGGTGCGGCAGCGGCCATCGGCGCGGTCGAATTGATCGGCTACGTGCGCAAGTTGGCACTGCTGTATCCATCCGGCATTCCCGATACGTCGCCGTTGCGCCCGGAAAGCTGGGCCATCAATGCGCTGACACCGCTACCGACGGTGACGGTGCTCAGCCCTATTGAATTGGGCTTGGGTGTCCTTGGCGCGTTGATTGGTGCGGTAAGTTTTTCTGGCTCGATGATTGCATTCGCAAAATTGCAGGGTTGGCTGGACAAGCGCTTCGTGTTCTCCGGTCAACGCGTAGTCAATATGCTGCTGCTGGCCGCGACCGTAGTGGTTGGTATTTTGCTGGTGTCTGGCCATGCCAGTTTGCCGTTAATTGCACTGTTCTTTGCACTGGCGCTGCTGTTTGGTTTGCTAATGACGCTGCCTATTGGCGGCGCTGACATGCCGGTAGTGATCTCGCTCTACAACGCGTTCACTGGTTTGGCCGTGGCGTTTGAAGGCTTCGTGTTGGGCAATGAGGCGATGATCATCGCCGGCATGGTGGTTGGCGCGGCCGGTACCTTGCTGACCCAGTTGATGGCGAAGGCGATGAATCGCTCCATTGGCAATGTGTTGTTTGGCAGTTTCGGTGCGGCGGCAGGTAGTGAAGCGCATGCGATTGATGGTGCGCAAAAGCCGGTCGATGCCGCCGATGCGGCGGTCATGATGGCTTACGCCGAGCGCGTGGTGATTGTGCCTGGCTACGGCATGGCCGTGGCGCAGGCGCAGCACAAGGTATGGGAATTTGCGCAGTTGCTGATCAAGCGCGGCGTGAAAGTGAAGTTTGCCATTCACCCGGTGGCTGGCCGTATGCCCGGCCACATGAATGTGCTGCTGGCCGAAGCGGGTGTGCCGTACGACTTGATTGCCGACATGGATGACATCAATCCGGAATTTCCTGCCACCGACGTCGCTTTGGTGATTGGTGCCAACGACGTGGTGAACCCTCTGGCCAAGACTGACCCGGCTTCACCGATTTACGGCATGCCGATACTTGATGTGGGCAAGGCGAAACAGGTGATTGTGATCAAGCGCGGCAAGGGCACCGGCTTTGCCGGCATTGAGAACGCGCTGTTTTATGCCGACAACACCCGCATGCTGTATGGAGACGGTCAGGCAGCGGCGGGTGAGTTGGTGACAGAACTTAAGGCGATTGATGGTTGAATCGGCGGCCACGGTCGCCGTGCTTGTTCAGCGCTTGCGCGGCGCGCGCCAGGCAAGCCACGCGGCGACGACGATGCCCAAGCCGAACCATGCAAGGTCGCTTGGCGTCGTCGCCAGCTTCGAGAGCTGCCACAGCATGGGGATACCGGCCGAATGCAACGCACTGAACAAACCAAGGCCCATCAGACTGGCGATTTGCAGCCCAGCCAACAACATTGCGGTATAGATCGCGGCCAAACCCGTAGCTAACGCCGCTAGCAACGCGGCGACGTTACCGGGTGGATGCACGCCCGCCCGCGTTGCCCACGCTAACGCGGCGCCGATAGGTAAGACCAACCACGGTGCTGGTTGGCGCATATACAACGACGCAACGGTCCATATGGCGCCAGCGGCAAGCCCGAGCATGGCGCTACTGAGTAAGGCGAGGGCGATCGAAGCGGCCGCGCGCGCGCTCATCGGAGTACGCACACGAGGGTGGGCAGGGGCATGCGTTAATCCACGAAGCAAAGCTGACATCATAACGTGCGCGGCTAGCGCAGGCGGTGTTATCCGTAGCTGTGCACAGGCGGTATTGACCTATCACTGATCTGAGACAAGCAGATCTGCTGGTTGGGCGGCATAATAGTCGGCCAGAGTGCAGCGCGTTGTTGTGCTCGTCGACACAATGGTGGCGGTTAGCATGAGTGGTTTTAGTCTGAGCAGCGAGCCCTTTACCTTGGTCCGTGATTGCGATGCAGTCATGGTTCCGCAGGGTGAGGAAGTGGTTTTGCCGGCCGGTCAGATCGGCTATATCACGCAGGCACTCGGTGGCAGTTTTACCGTTTATGTGGAAGGCAACCTGTTTCGCGTCGCTGGCGGTGACGCCGATGCGCTCGGTAAAGAACCGCCGCCGCCACTAGAGCTGCCGCCCAATGCCACATCGTCTGATGTGGAAAAACTGGCATGGGAGCAGCTGCACAGCGTGTTTGACCCAGAAATTCCGGTCAATGTGGTTGACTTGGGGCTGGTCTACGACCTGAGCATTGAGCAGCTGCCCAATGGCGATCGCAAGGTTTACGTCAAGCTCACTCTGACAGCTCCGGGCTGTGGCATGGGCGATATCCTGGTTGAAGACGCGCGCACCAAGTTGGAGATGATTCCCACCCTAGTAGAGGCGGAAGTAGATCTGGTTTTTGACCCACCATGGACGCAGTCGATGATGTCCGACGAAGCTAAGCTCGAAACGGGGATGCTGTAGCTTTCGTACGGTTCAGCTTGCCTGAGAGCGGCTGCGTAACTATTTGCGAGGTCAATCTGCGCGCTTCCACCTTGTGGGCAGCGCGTTGAGAAGTTGCGGGCGATCCTTTGCTATGTGAACACGTGGCCTTCTTTACGGCTGAATCTACGCCGCCAAGTGAGCTACCCACGGTGTTCGATCGCATTAAATAACAGCTTTATTTACGCTGTGTGCTGCAAATACCTTGCGTAATAACGAAATGCTCTAGCGGCCTTAGTTCACACCTTGGGGATATAAACCGCCTTGATCACACCGTAACGTGACCGCGGTCACGCGTTAGCCACGTTGTTGGCCTTGTGATCGTGTTTCGTAAGAAATAACGTATTCCACATTCGTTACCGGGGAGGTTGACGGATGATCCTTTAACGGCCTGAGTGCCGTTTTGCCGCTACGCGTTCACCCGTTGTCTTCGCAAGGGAGTGCCAGGGGGAGCAACTCGAACTGAACGTATTTTGGGGTCGCTAGACAGCTTTATCAGTGAGTCGCGCCGTCGGTGCGGCTGTTTTTGTACGGGATGGACAGCCAAATCTGGCTTGTTCGCCTACGAAATCATTGTCTAGGAGTTTTTTGAAATGCCCAATAATTTTCGCTTGAAGTTGCTCGTTGCAGCGATCGCCATGGCTACGGCCTCGGTGGCTACTGCGGCAAACCCGCAGAACCTTCTATCCCAGAGTGTTGGCCCGGTTCCCGCCAGCGCACTGGCCAGCCAACTAAATCTTGGCCCCGACATGACCTTGTCGGCGCTCTCAGTGACGGCGTTGCCGGATGGCAACAAAGTCGTGCGTCAGCAGCAAATGTTCCGCGGTGTTCCCGTGTTTGGCCACAGCATCGCTGTTGTGCAAAACACGCAGGGCAATGCTATACGCGCTAATGGCGTGGTGTTCAAAAACAATAATGCGCAGCTGGCCGCGTTTTCGGTAACGCCGAAGCTGGCTCCGGCCAGCGCGCTGGCCGCGTTACGGGCCCATTCGCATACCGTGCTTTTGGGTGGCGCGAAGTTAACGAATCAGCAGGCGGAATTGTTTGTCTACCCGCAAGACAACGGCCCGACCTTGTTGGTTTATCTGACCTCCTATGTCGTGAATGGGGCTACTCCAAGCCGTCCGACCGCCTTCATTGATGCCAATACGGGCGCGGTAATCGACAGCTGGGAAGGTTTGACCAACGCGTCGGCGAATGGTCCCGGCGGTAACCAGAAAACCGGTAAATATTTTTACGGTACGGATTACGCCGCGCTTAATGTGGCGCAGTCAGGCAACACCTGCACGTTGCAGAACACCTACGTCAAAACATACAACTTGAACCACGCCAGTAGCGGTGGTTCAGTCGTCAGCTTTACTTGCCCGACCAGCGACACCGACGCTATCAATGGCGCGTATTCCCCGGTTAATGACGCGCACCATTTCGGTGGCGTTGTGCATGACATGTACTTGGCCTACACCGGCGCCGCCCCGCTGAATATGCAGTTGGTGATGAAGGTGCACTACAAGTCCAATTACGAAAATGCGTTCTGGGACGGTAGTGCCATGTATTACGGCGATGGCGCCAGCACGTTCTATCCGCTGGTGTCGCTGGATGTGACCAGTCACGAAGTCAGCCATGGTTATACCGAGCAGAACTCTGGTCTGGTCTACAAGTACATGTCCGGCGGCATGAACGAGGCGTTCTCGGATATGGCTGGTGAAGCGGCCGAGTTCTACGACCGTGGTGCCAACGACTTCCTTGTTGGTGCTGACATCATGAAGAGCGGCACAGCACTGCGTTTTATGTGCACGCCGAAGAGTGATGGGCGCTCCATCGACAATGCATCGCAGTACACCTCCAGCATGGACGTGCACTACACCAGCGGTGTGTACAACAAGTCGTTCTGTCTGTTGGCCAAGACCAGCGGTTGGGATGTCAAAAAGGCGTTTCAGGTCTATGCCTTGGCCAATAAGGCGTACTGGAGCTCCAACTCGACTTTCAATGCGGGTTCGTGCGGCGTGATGAACGCCGCCAATGATTTGGGCTACGGCACGGCTGCCGTCATCTCAGCGTTCAACGGCGTCGGAGTGACCTGCCCAACGCCGCCGACTCCTACGCCGACACCCACTCCAACCCCCACGCCCACGCCAACGCCAACACCGACCCCAACACCGACCCCAACACCGACCCCGTCCGGTCAGTTGCAAAATGGCGTTGCGGTATCGGCTAGTGCCGCTAGCGGTGCCGACGCCAATTACACGGTGCAAATCCCGGCCAACGCCAGCAACCTGGTGATCTCTACCAGCGGCGGTTCCGGCGATTCCGATCTTTACACCAAGTTTGGCTCGGCCCCGACCGACAGCAGTTACGATTGCCGCCCGTACAAGAACGGCAACGTAGAAAGCTGTTCGGTGGTTTCGCCGCAGGCCGGCACTTATTACGTCCGCATGCACGCTTATCAGGCGTTCTCCAACGTCAGCGTGAAAGCGTCTTGGACCGTGGGTGGCGGTGGCGGTGGTGATGGCAGCGTGTTTACCAACACCACCAACGTCAATATTCCTGATCGTGGCACCGGAACCAGTACGGTTAACGTAACGCGTACCGGTATCGGCTCTACCGCGACCAAGATCGGCGTGAAGATTGTTCATCCGTTCCGTGGCGACCTGCGGATTACCATCGTCGCACCAAGCGGTGGCTCGTTAGTATTGAAAAATCCCAGCTATTCGGACAGCGTCAGTAATGTCGACACCACTTATTCCGTCAACGCGTCGGATGAGCAGGTGAAGGGCATCTGGAAGCTGAAAGTGGATGATGTTTACAGCGGCTACAGCGGTTACATCGATGAATTCTCGGTGGGCTTCTGAGTTTTCTCAGCGGCTAGTGGAGACTGACGGCTGATATCGCCGGTGTCGCCCGTCAGTTCACCAGAGAGTGTTGGGGCTTGCAGGATGCTAGCCAGTGTAAAAAAAACCCCAGCCGCTTGCGGCTGGGGTTTTTCTTTGGGAACGGAACCGTAATCTACGTACTCGCGAGTACGCCAGTTGCGCAGCAAGGTCAGTCGGCGAGCTCTTCAAAGCGGTTGGCGTCGCGGTTCTTGCGCACCTTTGCCGGGTCCCACACGCGCCCGTTCATCGTGATGTAGACACCATCGGGCAAGGTTTGTACGGCAGCCACGGCGCAGCCGATATTGAATACCGCATCCGAGCCTTGAAAGCGTGCCGGGTTTAGCGCGCCAGTCAGCACAATCACTTTGCCTTTGATGTGTGCCAGTTCTTTGGCTGTTTCCACCATGGTGTCGGTGCCGTGAGTCACGATGACGTGGCGGTCCGGCTGCGCTTCAATAGTCGCTCGCACCAAGGCGCGGTCGTCGGCGTCCATGTGCAGACTGTCTTTGCGCAAAAGCGGAATAACACTGAACTGAAACGCGACGCCGAACTGAGCCAAAATCTCGCTGATTTGTGGCGCACCAATCTTGTAGTCAGATTTGTCGTCGAAATAGATCTTGTCGATGGTGCCGCCGGTGGTGACGATGGTCAGGTGTTGCATGCTGAGCAGCCGAAAAAAGTGGTAATCGTATTTTAGCCCGGCTGCAGTCGCAGCGTCGGCCGCAAGTGTGTTTTGCAAAGGTTGCTGTGGCCGCTCATCCCGGCCGTCTGCCCGAGAGGTTGCGGCAACTCACCAGGTTTGGTCAGGGTGACGTTAACCGAGCAACAGGGCAGTGTTGTCGTTGTTCGGCGTCACCAAGCGATCGAGGCCGTGGCCGACAAATCGCTGCAGTGCTGCATTCGGGCGTAAGTCACCGCGTGGTTTTGACCATTCGGCTTGTTGTGCCAGTAGCGCAGCGACCGTGCAGCGCGTGAGTGTGAACGCAAGCCCGCGCGCGCCTGCTTCCAGGTGGTCACGTCGCGCGCCGTACTGGTCGAGGTAACTTGCCGCCGCGTCCAGCGTCGTTCGTATGGCGTGGGTCGCGGAGGTGTCATCACTGCTGCGCAACCAGCCGTTGATCGCTACACGCAGCACAGCTAACCCATCGCCCGTCAGTGCGCGCAAGCTGTCCAGCGACAGTACGTTGGTGGTGCCTTCCCATATGGAATACACCTGCGCGTCGCGTAGCAATTGCGGCAGGCCGGTGTCTTCGATATAACCAGCGCCGCCGAAACACTCGAGCGCCTCGGAACTTATTTTTACGGCCAGCTTGCCAGTCCACAGCTTGGCCAGCGGCGTCAGCAAGCGCAGTAGTGTCACTTCCTCGGACGCGGCGGTGTTGCACTCGACGCGACCAAGCAGGCGCGCCAACTCAAAGCCCAGCGCAAACGCCCCTTCAAATTCGGCCTGCATGTCTGCCAGCGTTTGTGCATGCAAAGGTTGTTCAATGAGTGGACGACCGAAAGCTTGTCGCCGCGTGGCGAAGTCGCGCGCCAGACTGATCGCGCGCGCCATGCTGGCAACCGCGCAGACAGTGTTCCATGTACGCGTGATGTTGAGCATCGGGGCAACTTGGCGCACGCCGTGGGCAAGCTCGCCTAATGGCCATGCCGCCAGTCCGTCCAAATGGATTTCTGCGGTGGGTAGTTCCTGCGTGCCTAATTTGTCCTTCAAACGATCGATGATTAGCTCGGGCTTGCGCTGCGTGCCGTGCATCGTTTCGACGTAGAACAGGGCCAGCCCGGCGCCACCTTGGTTCGCCGTTTCGTCGCCGGTCTCTGGGTACGCCAAGGCAAGCGCTGCCTCGCCAACAACGGCGGAACTAAACCATTTGCGCCCGTACAAGCGCCATTGCCCGGTCTCGTCTTGACGCGCCCGGGTCTCGCTGCGCCCGACGTCAGAGCCGCCAATGTTTTCAGTCATCCATTGGCCGCTGAGCCAGAAGGTTGCTGTATCGCGGCTGAGAAAATGCGTCAGTGCGCGTTCGATCAACGCTTGATTGCCGGACGCTTTCAATGCGCCGATTGCGCCGTCGGTCATGGCTAACGGGCAGGTGTAGAACTCGCTCGCAACGTGGTACAGATAAATTCGCGCGAATTGTTCTACACGTGCGTGTTCGTGGTTTTCGTGGCCTGCCGCAAGTAGCGCGTATTTCGTGGCCAGCTGTGGGCCTTCTTGCCATGCCGTGGTTAGTTCGATGCGATCAACGCGGCGACCCCACGGATCCCACTGGGTTAATACCGGTTTGCGCCGGGTTTGGGTTGACGCACGTTGCCATGCCATTTGCGCGTAGTCGCCAAGCGCGTCTAGATCTGTATCCAGGGCGGGGCGGCGTGATGTTGGCAGTATTCGGTCAAGCAGCGCATGCAGCAACCTGTCACTGCGCCATGGGTGACTCAATTGCGGAGCGTCTTGCAGGAATCCCATGAGATGCTCTCCCGCGGTGCGATAGGTGGCGAGGCGACGCCTGTGGCGCGCGCATTATGATCGAGCATCGCGCACCGAAGGAGCCGCTACAAGCGTTTCCGCCTGACGCCAGCGCCAAGGCCACCGATTAAAAGCAGCGTAAACACAATCTCTGCCACGCCGAGCCAGCGCGCGCTAGGTGAACTCCATGCTTCGGCGACGCCGTGACAGAAGTAGAACAAGCACAGGATGCCAACCCATAGCAGTGCGCGGCGCACGTCGCGAATGGCCAGTAGGGGCAGTAGTAGCGGTATGACGGTGATGGCCAGCACCAACCAGACAGGCACAATTTGTGCGGGTATTAGCCAGGCATGCCAGATCACTTGTAGCGCAGTTAGTGCAGCCCATGCGAGCAGTCCCAATCTCTCTTCGAATGCCGTCGGCAAGGTGAAGCGTGTCGTCATGAGTTGTCCGCCAGTTTTCGTGCTGTTTCGGCAAGGCGTCGGCCCAAGGCACGCGCCAGCTCACGCTCATGCTCGCTGATCGGGCGATCGCCTTTCACGCCGGCGACGTGGCTCGCGCCATAGGGTGTGCCGCCGGTTTGGGTGCTGTTGAGGGCGGCCTCGGTAAATGGCAGGCCAAGCAGCAGCATGCCGTGATGAAGCAACGGCAGGGCCATCGTCAGCAAGGTGGATTCTTGACCGCCGTGCATCGTGCTGGTCGATGTGAACACCGCCGCTGGCTTGCCAACGAGTGTCCCGCTCGCCCATTCGGCGCCGGTGCTATCGAGGAAATATTTCAGCGGTGCTGCCATATTGCCGAAGCGGGTAGGGCTGCCCATCGCCAAGCCAATGCAGTCCATTAAATCTTGTTTTTGCACGTACGGCGCGCCATCGGCCGGCTCAGCCGGGTGCGCGACTTCAGTGACCGGTGCCACGGCGGGGACTTGGCGCAAACGTGCCTGCATGCCGGGAACTTCCTCAATGCCGCGCCCAATCAATCGAGCCAGTTGGGCGGTGTGACCGTTGCGGCTGTAGTACAGCACCAGAATTTCTTGGCTCATGTAGCGTCGTTCATGTGATTGAGACATTCATTGGCAATACGCTAGTGTACTGACCGGTAGGATGGATGTTGATCGCCGTAGGCGTTGATCACTGAAGGAAACCCATGGCTCGCCGCTTCAATCGTGACCGCACACTGAGCTTTAGCCGCTTTATCTGGCAGCGTTTTATCGACGATAAATGCTTCGAGACGGCGGGTGCGTTGTCGTACACGACGCTGGTGTCGTTGGTGCCGCTGACCGTCGCCGTGTTTGCGATGTTCTCCGTGTTTCCGGTCTTCCAGCCAGCGCGCGATACGCTGATAAATTTTGTGTTCAGCAACTTTGTACCGGCGGCCGGCGAGAAGGTGCAAGAGACCATGCTGGGTTTTGCCGCCAACGCGAGCAAGCTCACGGGCATCAGTATTTTGGTGATGTTGTTCAGTGCGTTGTCGATGATGATTAGTATCGAGGATCGCTTGAATCGTATCTGGCGCGTCCGTCAGCCGCGTGGCTGGGGGTCGCGTTTGTTGCTGTATTGGGCCGCGCTGACATTGGGGCCGATTCTGGTGGTGGGTGGTATTGCCGTCACGTCATACGTTACTGCCGCGCCGTTGCTGAGCGGGGCAGCGGATCAATTCAATAGCATTGGCAGCAGCTTGCTCAGCACGTTGCCGCTGCTCGTGACTTTCTTCACGTTGTGGCTGATGTATTCGGTTATCCCTAACTGCAAAGTCTCGCTGCGCGATACCGCCGTGGGCGCGTTACTGGGTGCGGTGCTGTTTGAAATTGCGCGCTGGGGTTTTACCGTGTTTGTGCGCAATGCGCACACCTACCAGCAGATCTACGGCGTTTTGGCGGCCATACCGATCTTTCTGTTGTGGGTATACCTATCGTGGGTGATCGTGATTCTGGCGGCGTCCATTGCTGCCTCGGCTTCGGCGTTCGAATATCACGCGCCGACACAGCTATTGCCCGAAGGCTCTGAATTTCTCGGCTTGTTGGTGGTGCTGCGACACTTTGTTGACGCCCAGCGGTGCGGCGGCAGCGTTGACCCTGCTAGCGTGCGCGCGGCGGAGCCGTATCTGAACAATGTGATGATTGTCGAGTATTTTGATGCCTTGCGTCAGGCCGATCTGATTCAGCGCAGTGAGGCGGGTGGCTGGTTGTTGAGCCGGAGCCTGGACAGCACTGATTTGTTGCGCGTCTATCAAAATGCAGAATACCGCTTACCGCTGCGCTCAGACGAACAGGCCGCCGCGTTGGGCATTGAATTACCCCCCGCTTTGCTGACTTTGCTGAGTGAGTTGGGCGAATTGCTGAAGGCTAAAATGAGCGCGTCGTTAGATCAAATCTATCCCGCTGATACGAATGACGCGACGGCTACCGAGGACATTCCTGTATGAGTTCGTTTAGTTCATTGTTCAAGCCGGCGCTATTCGTGGCGGCGTTGGTGCTCGCTAGCCCAGCACCCGCGGCGATGCCAGCGCAACCGACGTTGCATGTCACCACGCTGGATGGCAAAACGTTTGATTTAGCAGCGCAACGCGGTAAGTGGGTCATTGTGAATTATTGGGCCACCTGGTGCGTGCCGTGCATCAAGGAAATGCCGGATATATCGCACTTCGTTGCGACGCATAAAAACGTCGCAGCAATCGGGTTGGCGTTTGAAGATAGCGAGCCGGCTGATATCAAAGCGTTTCTGCTCAAGCACCCGGTGGTCTATCCAGTGGCTCAAGTCACCTTGGACAAACCGATGAAAGATTTCGATGAACCGCGTGGCTTGCCAACTACGTGGCTGATCAGTCCCGACGGCAAAATGGCCAAGCATATTGTTGGCCCGGTCACTGCTGCAGCGTTGCAAGCGATGATCGGCGGCTAATGATGCTGACCGCACATTTTGTGATCCGTGGCCACGTGCAAGGCGTCTTTTTTCGCGCCAGCGCACGTGAGCAAGCCGTGCGAAACAGCGTGACGGGTTATGCACAAAATCAGGCTGATGGCAGCGTTGAAGTATTAGCTAGTGGCTTGGCCGAAGCGTTAGATCAGTTGGAGTGTTGGTTGCGGCAAGGCCCGCCAGCAGCACGCGTAGATACCGTCGTTCGCCAGAGTGTGCCAACGCAGAATTTGCACGGCTTTGACATACGTTAGTCGTCGGATGCGGCGGCAATGTGCACCATGCTCCAGCGCGATGCGATATGGAAGAACGTCGAAAGTCCTGTGGCCAAGAAAAATACAATGAGCATGGCTATAACGAACGCCAGCACAAAGCTGATTTGATGGCCGATGAAAATGCCTAGCGCGGTGCCGGTGACGGCAGCAGATAAAAGCGCTGCGACCAGTAGCGTAAGAGCGTAGACGCAGGCCGCGACTGCGAGGCCAACAACGCGCGTGCGCCCGGAATGTCGCCGGAATATGGTGTAGCCAGAGTACGCAGCAATTAGTAGTAAACAACCCTCTAGCGCGCATCAAAAAATCGTTGTATCGATTTCCATCAGAGCCGCTCATCCGTGCGCACATAGGTACGTTATTCGATTCAACCCTTACTTAGCGCCTGCAATAAGTCGGCCTGATGTTCGTGGTTCAACGTGTCGATCAGATCGGTCATATCGCCTTGCATAATTTCTGGCAGGCGATAGAGCGTGAGGTTGATCCGATGGTCGGTAACGCGCCCCTGCGGGAAATTGTAGGTGCGAATGCGCTGACTGCGGTCGCCCGAGCCGACCTGGAGTCGGCGTGTTTCAGACCGTTCCGCGCTTTGCTTGCTGCGCTCGGCGTCCAGCAGTCGTGCTTTCAACAGGCTCATCGCGCGCGCACGGTTTTTGTGCTGACTGCGCTCGTCCTGACATTCCACCACGGTGCCAGTTGGAAGGTGCGTGATGCGGATGGCGGATTCGGTCTTGTTGACGTGCTGGCCGCCAGCGCCGGATGAGCGAAACGTGTCAACTTTCAGATCAGCCGGGTTGATGTCGACGTCTTCGATTTCGTCGGGTACCGGCATGATGGCGACGGTGGCAGCCGAGGTATGGATGCGCCCTTGCGATTCGGTTTCCGGCACGCGCTGCACGCGGTGCGTGCCCGATTCAAACTTCAGTTGTGAGTACGCGCCTTTACCCTCGACGCGAGCTACGACTTCCTTGTAGCCGCCGTGCTCACCCGCATGTTCGCTGAGTATTTCGACGTGCCAGCGCCGGGTTTCGGCGTAACGCACGTACATGCGAAACAGGTCGCCAGCGAAGATGGCTGCTTCATCACCGCCGGTACCGGCGCGCACTTCGATGTAAAGATTCGCGTCGTCGCGTGGGTCTTTCGGCAACAGCAAGATTTCCAGCTCGTGGTCTAGCTCGACTAGGTGCTGCTCCAGTCGTGCCACGTCGGCGGCGGCCATTTCGTGTAGCTCGACGTCGTCCAACATGCTGCGTGCTTCGGCCAGTTCTTGATTGGCTTCGTCGTGTTGGCGCAAAGAAATGGTCACCGGTTCCAGTTGCGCGTATTCCTGCGACAACTGACGGAAACGGTTGTTGTCGGCGATCACGTCGGGCTGCGCTAGCAGTAAACCGATTTCCTCGTGACGCTCGGCCAGTGCTTCGAGCTTGCGGCGGATCGACGGGGTCATGGTGGTCCGGAACGAGAAGAGATGAGATGAGGGGGAAAGGCGTCGAGGTAGCGGGCGCGAAGGACTGCTGCATGGAACCGGCTGCAGCAAATGCGCTATTTGTGCGGCGTCTCTTGGTCGCCATCCTCGTTGTACAAACGGTCGGCGGCGTGCAACAGGTCAAGGTCGCCGCTCAACGCCGCTTCGCGCAAGCGGACGCTGGGGTGGTGCAACAGCTT
>JBDTBF010000174.1:0-9733 GCA_039924175.1 Rhodanobacter sp. | reverse complement strand
ACTCCGGCCTCCTGGAACGCCCGGCCGATGCGCGCGCGGGTATCGCCACTGCGATGACCGACCATGATTAGCGGTTCGTCGATCAGTTCCTTCGCCCCGATTGCCCGCTTGCCTGTCGCCAGTCGATGCAAGGGCGGCAAGACGCAGACCGTGGGACTGATGATCAACGGACGCAGACGGATGCCAGGGTGATCCAGCGGCAGCTTGCCGAAGCCGCAATCAGCGGTACGTGTGGCGACCAGATTTATTACCGTGGGGCGAGTACGCGAGTCGATAGTGATGTGAATCTTCGGGTGCTTCGCCAGAAAGGTGGCAACCAGTTTGACCAGCGGCCCTTCGGCGAAACTTGGCGGTGCCACCACACGCAACTGGCCCACGTTGGTCTGGCGGATATCGCCCGCCAGCACGCTGACCCGCTCGATGCCCTGCAAGGCCAGATCCACTTCCTCGAACAGAAGCAACGCCTGCGAGGTGGGTACCAAGCGGCCCTTGCTGCGATGGAACAGTTTGAAATCCAGCTCGGCCTCGAACTGCGCCAGCAGCCGGCTGACCGCCGGTTGGCTCAGGCTCAGGCTGTGTGCCGCCGCTGTCACCGAGCCAAGCTGGATGATCTCGCGAAAGGCTTCCAGAGTTCTAATGTGGTCGAGCTTCATCGGAGGCAGCATCTGGCGACCGCGAGCCGGCCCACCCCGAACGTACACGATCAGGTCACGTCGCGGCATCATCCATGGCCTCATCACGCAGCGGTAGCACTGGCAACAGTAGTTGCGACGGATGGCAGCCATCCATGTGCACACGGTTGCGCGCCACCGTAGACCGGCGCCACTGACCCGGCGCCGCATCGGTGTTCGGGTTGAGATCGAAGTGTGGGTAGTTGCTGCTGGACACGTCCAGCCGAATCCGGTGCCCTCGAACAAAACGGTTGGCGGTAGCAAACGCCTCTACCTCGATCTGGACCACCCGCCCCGGCACCAGCATGCGCGGGTGTTCCCACGACTCGTGGTAACGCAGGCGCAGAATGCCGTCGCTGAGGTTCATGGCGAAGCCCTGCGGGTAGTCCGCACTGGGCGGGTACTCGTCGATCAGCTTTATGGTGATGTCAGTATCGACACAGTCAGAGGAAACAAACAGGCTGGCGCGAATGGCCCCGGCGATCTCGATATCCTGCTCCAGCGGCACACTACGAAAACACAGCACGTCGTCGCGTTCGCCGATGTCACGACCACTCCCTTCACAGCCAAAGAAGCGCGCGTCGTCGCGCTGGTCAAACGCACCCGGCAACATGATCTGGTCGGCCGAGGTGACGGTGCCGCCGATAGTCGGCACCGGCTGCTCTGGGTCGTAGACATACTCCAACGCCGCGGACTGATCGGTCGGTCGGGTCGTATCGAGCCGGCCATCGGCATGCAGGCACCATGCCTGCGTGTGCGTGCCGGGCAACGGCCAATCATCCGCATACAACCAACGTCCACCGTGCTGCAGGCGACCCTCAGCATTTCGACGGCCGCTGCCGCCGCCCATCATGAAGATAGACACACGACCGCGCTGAAAGGGATTGTCCTGGCCGCGACCCAACAAATATTCATACCACGCGCGACGCAACTGATAGAACGAACCACCGAAGGCTGCATCCAGAGTCGACTGCGAACCAAAGTCAACATCACCGGAGAATGTCTGCGAGCGTCGGCCATGTACCCACGGCCCCATTATCAGATGCACCGGGCTGCGCTTGCGTCGCGACAGGCCGAGATAGTTGTCGGTGGCCGTGCGTACGTATGGGTCATACCAGCTGGACATGTGCACCATCGGCACATCGGCATAGCTGTCGTAACGCTGCCCAGCGCACAGCTCGATCTGCTGCCAATAGGGACCGAAATCGCCATGCTCCCACAACTCGAACAAGTAGTCCTCGTACTCCGGTGCAGCACTGACCGGAGAGTCGCCGCGCGCCCACGGCATACGTCGGAACCAGGCCCGGATATCCTGTGCCTGCAACTCGGCTTTGCGTGTCGGATCGGCGCGGGTGAGTGGGCTCAATAACGCATGCTTGTAGGCCCATGTCGCTTGCTTGAGCTCGAACGCACCACCTTGGCGAATGCCGCCTTGATAGGCGTTAGA
This sequence comes from Rhodanobacter sp., assembly GCA_039924175.1. Lineage (GTDB taxonomy): Bacteria > Pseudomonadota > Gammaproteobacteria > Xanthomonadales > Rhodanobacteraceae > Rhodanobacter. Next base: position 7,615 of record JBDTBF010000174.1, on the reverse strand, counting down.
AAAGCCTCCCGAGTCGACAAACTGACCCGCCAGCGCCGGCGGCGCCAAACCACCTAGTGCCGTCTGCACGTGCGCGCAGTACGACAGCCCTTGGGTGATCACGCGGCCATCGCTCCATGGCTGCGCCGCCAGCCACGTCAATGTGTCGTAGCCGTCTTCGGCTTCGTTGGTGTACTTGGTGAACATCCCCTGTGAACGGTAGCGACCGCGGCAGTCCTGCATGGCCACCACAAAACCGTAGCTGGCGAACCAACGTGCGATTTGTGGTTTGGACAGTGGCCGGTCGTGCCCGACGACCAAGTCCGATTGAGCGGTGCCGGATTTGTCGTACGGTGTGCGCTCGAGCAGGCATGGCCAGCGCGGCGCGGCGCGATCCGCTGCAGCGAGTGGCATATATAGATCGATGGCCAATCGAACCCCGTCACGCACAGTCACCATCACGTCCGTGCTCAGGCCCACCGCATATGGGCCGTCTTCGAGCACAGACGCCGCCTTAATCGCGTCACCCACCGGGACGAGTTTCGAGTCATCGTCGATCGCCATAGTCAGTAGCCCATCCGGGTGGCGACTAGCAGGAACACCATGGCCACGCCGGCCAGCATCAAGGTCAGTGGCAGCATGAAGCGCACCCATTGACCGTATCGCACCTTCGCCATTGCCAGCATGGCCAGCATTAGGCCGGAGGTGGGGCTAACGGTGGACATCAGACCGTTGCCGAACAAATAGGCCAGTACCACCGAATTCCCTTGCAGACCGGACAATTGCCCGATCGGCCACAAGATGGGGATGCTGATTGCCGCCTTGGCCGACGTCGAAGGAATCAGTACATCCAGGCCCGCCTCGGTAAACATGATTGCCAACGATGCAAACCAGGAAGATTGATCGTGGATGAGCCCAGCCATGCTGTGCACCACGGTATCGAGTACCTGCGCCTGTGACAGCAGCACGTGGATGGCCCCAGCCAAGCCGATCAGCAGCGAGGGAAGAATCATGCCCTTGATGCCATCGATGAAGGCATCGGCGGTCGCGCGCGCACCCAAGCCGCCGATAACGGCAAGGATCACGGTGACGAACACGTAGAAGCCGCTCAGCTCGTTGTAGTGCCAATGCCAGGTACGCCCCGCGTACACCATGAACACAACCGCCAAAGCGAGCGACAGCAACACGCCCAGATGGCGTTTGGAAAGCTTGCTGGCATCAGCCACAAACTCCGCCTTGGTGAATCCGCTGCGATAGATGCGATACAGCAGGTAGGCAATGCCGATCGGCGTAAATACCGCAAGTACCGCAAGGCGCATGTTGAAACCACTGAAAATCGGCACCTGTACGATGCCCTGGGCAATCGGCAACACCACCGGATTGCTGACCGAGGCGATGTAGCCGATCTTGGCGGCAATCAGCAACATCGCCACTGCATAAAGATTATTCAGGCGTAGCCGCTCAGCCATCGACAACAGTACTGGCAACACCGCTAGATATTCTGAAATCAGGCCCAAGAAGGAACTACCAGCCGCCAGCGTGCACATCAACGCCGGCGCCAGCAGGTAAATATTGCTGCGCGAGCGGCGCACCAGCTGATCCAGGCCGGCATCGAGCGCGCCAGTCTGCTTGAACACACCAAACATGCCGCCGACGAACATCACCATGAAGATCAGTGAGGCATACTTGACTAGGCCTAGCGGAATCGCCTGTAGCACTGTGATGACACCGGCCGGCCGCGCTGTTTCACCAGCACTAGCGATACCCAGCAGATGCAACCAGCTACTGGTTCTCTCGATCACCGCGTAGGTACCAGGGACTACCTTACCGTCGACGCGCGCGTACGCACCCGCATCCAGTACATAGGTCAACACCGCGCACAGGATGAGCACCGTCAACAGCATGATCACGGGGTGCACGTCGATGGCGCGACGATGGTTACCTTTGTGTTGGGCGGCAGCCGTAGTAGGAGTCTTGGCCATCTGGGGGTTGTCCATGTCGTTGATGAGGCCAATGCCGAGGCGCACTTTTCGGCCATCGCGGTAACCTTTGCGATGGCCGATCACGTACGCCGGAACGAGGCCCCAACTCTCCTTAAAGGTCCATCGACACCTTCATATAGATGAAACGGCCACGCGGATCGTAAGTGCTCATGTCAAAGTTCAGATCGCCACCGTTGACATAGGATATGGGTGGATCCTTGTCGAACAGGTTTTGCACGCCCAATGTAAAAGTCACGGGCAGCGACGGGAGGCGGTAGGCACCCCACACGTCATGCGTGAGTTGTGCCGGAATCCTACCGTAGCCGGGGGTGGGGCCCTCGTTGGTGTCGCCGATGTAGTGCATGCTCCAATTCGCGGACCACGACTTGCGAGACCAATTCAGACTGGTGTTGGCTTTCCAACGTGGGAAACTTTCCCGCGCGATATCCGACTTGCCCGCCCGCTTTGATATCCGCACCTGCCCGTTTGGCAAAGTGTCGTAGCGATCGAAAGCATTCAGATACGCCGCGTTCAACATCAAGTCGAAATTGCCCACCGGCGTCTTCGGGAACTGATAACGCAAGGTCGTATCCACGCCACTGGCCTTGAGCCGGTTTAGGTTGATCGGCCCATCGATCAAATTGATGATCTCGCCGCTAGTGTCGCGTTTGATCAAATTGCAGCGCTGGCCGCTACTGGCGCACAGATTGAGCAGATTCTGCGAACCAAAGCTGGAAATCGCCTCCTTGAGGTCGATGTCGTACCAGTCCACCGACCAGCTCAGTCCCTTGGCGAAGGCTGGCGTATAGATGAAACCCGTGCTGACGTTGATCGAGGTTTCCGGACGCAGGCCGGGGTTGCCACCCACCGTCGACAGGATCGAGCCGCCCGAGTAGTTGGCCTGGTTGTAGCTCGTGGGTATGCCGACGCAGCCTGGCTTGCCAGCACCGCCGCCATTGCACGGGTCGACGGCGGGTAGGTTGGTCTGGCGCAGACCCGCGTAAAGCTCGTTGATCGAGGGAGCGCGGAAGCCTTGCGCCCAGGTCGAGCGCAGCATCAGGTCATCCCACGGACGCCAGACCACGCCTACTTTGTTGTTGGTGGTGTTGCCGAACGTGCTGTAGTTCGAAAAACGGCTTGCGGCTGACAGTTCCAGTGATTTAACCATTGGCAGGTTGGCCAACAACGGTACGTTGAACTCGGCGTAAGCCTCTTTCAGGTTGTAGGAGCCACTGGTTGGCAGACGTGGCGCCGAGGTGGTCTTGCGACTGTAGGTGATGTACTGCGGCGTCTCGTTGAAATATGCGCTGGGGTTATCAGAGCCGGATTCCTTGCGGTATTCGACACCTGCGGCGAACGCCAGCATGCCGCCCGGCAGCGCGACCAAGTCGCCGGTAAGGTTGGCGGTGAAGTCATGCTGCTTCGTACCGTTGTGGTCGATACCAGTGGCGCGGATGTAGTTGGCCATCTCCGGCGTAATCGTGCCGAAGATATTCAGCGGCACGCAGCCATTGGCCACGCAGCGAGCATTTGGCCCTAACGCCAGCGCGACCTTGTCCAAGTCGATCTGGTTGGCCGATGTCCATTTCGCCTTGTTCTGTGCATAAGTGTAGAAGGTGTTCCACGCCCAGCCATTGGTGAAGTCGCCTTCGAATCCTGCGGCCAGGCGCATCGTGTCGACGTTCTGGGTGTTGATGCGCGGGCCGAGCTCGGTAATCATCCGCACGACTTCAAAGCTGGTGCCGCTACCTTGGAACGGCACACCAAATGGGTTGTACGGTTGGTTGGCAGGAATCGTCATACCATCGCCACCGCGAATGCGTGGCGTTGCCGGAGAGAAGCGCTGGCTGGACTCGCGGGTGTTATACAGACCCTCAGTGACGAAGGTGACGGAGTTGCCGATGTGCAGTCGCAACTGGCCATAAACGCCGGCGCGATCGAGTGGTCCGACCAGAGTGGTGTCCGGTGTCTCGTTGTAGACGTCGGTGGCCGGGACGTCCAGTCGATAGCCGCCGCTGCCATTGGGCACGAAGGCCTTGGTACCAAAGCTGCCGACGGCGATACTGTTCTTGAAACGGCCTGCTGGTGTGTTGCGGCTGAGGCCCTGCAAGGGGGCGTTCGAGAAGTCTCGATCACCAGCAAGGATCTCCCTGTTCGATGCGACCGTCGCCGAGACCAGTGCGGAACCCCAGTCACCTGTCTTGCCCCACAGAAAGTCTTCGTTGTGAGTGAAGCCGTCGCCCTTGTCAGTGATACCGACGTAAGCGCTGGCCTTGATCCCGTCGAAGGTGCTGTAAGTGACAATATTGATCACGCCAGCAATCGCATCTGCGCCATAGATCGCAGTAGCGCCGTCCAGCAATACCTCGATCCGCTCCACTGCAGCCAGTGGAATCGTATTGAGGTCAACGAAGTCACGAAAGCCGCGGGTACCGGCGCCGTTCACCCAGCGCCGCCCATTGACTAGGATCAGCGAGCGGTTGGCGCCGAGGTTGCGCAGATTGATCGAACTGGAGCCGTGACTGGTACCACCGGAGCCGGTCGAGTTGAAACTGGAGCCCACTGAAGGTAGTTCCTGCAGCAATGCACCAACTGAGATCACGCCGGTCGCGTCGATGTCATCACGCTCCATGGTGAACACCGGGCTAGCGGCCGTCTCGTCTTTGCGGCGAATGCGCGATCCCACCACACTGACGCCCTCGAGCGTCTTAGCGTTTTGAGCATTGGCACTGCTTGCATTCTTATCGCTGGGATCCTGCGCATGCGCAGTCTGCGGAACACTAGCCGCCGCCAAGGCCGTGGCAATTGCCACCATGATTATGCTCAGGCGAGGTACACGCCGCCCTGTGTTGTTGTATGCCATCTTGTTCATCCCCATTCCCCAAAAGCCATGCGTAGCGAAGCCGGCAAGATCATCTACGTCGTACGGCCGAGTAACTCACGCGTCAGAAAGGTATGCAATCTTATTGGCAAAGGTAATGTACCCATACATTTTTAATATGGGTAAACCGTGCTCATGCATAAGCTTGCATTCGTCCCGCGAACTATGTGTTGCTAAGGACGTCCTGGTTAATTGTGGGAAGCTGACTATGGCCACGCCCTACGATCGTCAACGCCGCAGGTTCGTCATCGGCATGGCGATGGCCCCTCTGCTGCTGTGTGGCGCGAAACGTGCGCCAACGGCTCGCGTGCAGACGCTGACCCTGACCGGACAGGTGCTGATTGCGCACGACCTGTGTCGAGCAAATTACCCCGGCCTCACCGATGTCGTCGCCGAGGTACGCCGCGGCGACGTTGCCATAACCGACCTGGAAACAGCGATCCACACCAATGCATCGGGTCTGCCGACGCGCGAAGGCGAATTCCTCCACGCAGCCGGCATGGACGAATTGCACTGTCTGCGTACGTTCGGTTTCGCAATGCTTGCCTTAGCCAATAACCACGCATGGGACTTTGGCAGCGCAGGTGTGTTGGCGACACGTCGGGCCGCCCACGATGCGGGGTTTGCCACCGCCGGTAGCGGCCGTAATCTTGTTGAGGCCAACCAGGCAACTCGCCTCGCCGTCGCCGGGCAAACTGTTGCCTTGGTCTCCATGGCTGCCGGAAAGATCCACGACGGCGCCGCCGCGACGGCAACCAAGCCAGGTATCAACGAGCTGCGTCTCGCTAGCGCGGGCACATCGAACGAGTCAGACGCCGAGCGCATACTTGCCTCAATCCACGCCGCCGCCAGTACGGCCCAAGTCGTTGTTTGTCTACACAACCACGATTGGGGCGATGACATGCGCATCACGCGGGCATGGACACGAACCTTCGCGCGAAAGTGTATCGAGGCAGGCGCAGGGGCATTCTTTGCCCACGGCGCGCCGCTGCTGCATGGCATCGAGATCCATCGCGGCGCACCGATCCTTTACTGCCTTGGCAGCCTGATCTTCCACTCGCGCACAGCGCCGGGTTACTACCCGCCGGAAGTATGGGAAAGTGTGATCGCGCACCTGCACTACCAAGACAACCAGCTGCACCAACTAGAGCTGGTGCCTATCGTGCTCAATGAAATCGGCGACGACGTCATGCACCAGAACGAAACTCGCGGTCGCCCGCGTATCGCGACGGGCGAGGATGCCCAGCGAATCCTAACGCGCTTGCAGGGACTCAGTGCCGCGTTAGGCACGCAGCTGCGGATAGCCGGCGAGCGTGGCTGGATATCGCCCATGTGAGGTGGAGATACTCCGTTCCTCTTCACCGAAAACGTGCGCACCGCGCCGCTGGTCAGCGCACCTCGTGCTTAATAGGGCTTCAATGCGCTCGTGCCGGACACAGATACCCGCGCCAACAAACCATCTACGTGCTCGGGCAGTTGGTTGATGATGTCGACTTATACCTTGGGCGTTTCGTTGCGTGCCAACCGTTCAAGTTCATCACGTAAACCGATGTCGTTGTGACCGATGAGCCCAACATGGTCGACCACTGACGCGATGACCTTGTCCAAGTCGCGGCAACCCGAGACGTCACCATTCCAGACGGTTTGCTAGTGCCTAGCTGCGAGCAAGTGATTGACCGCACCGCTTTCGCCGCCCAGCTCACAGCGGTCGCATCTACATTGTTGCTCTTGATTACGGAAGCGAAGGAGCGTGCGCTGGACGGTTCAGCTCCTGCGTCGTCCTAGAGCCTCAGCCAACCGCACACTAACAGCGCTAGCGGATAGCGGTTGAGCCAATGTGTTGGTGTCCGGCCTTCCCGAAAGCGGACCGCTTTCGCAGGCAGGAATGGGTCGATAAACGACCTTCGTCGGAAAGTCAGTCGGTCGACGACGCGGATCAAGTCCTGCAAAAACTTGGGCGACTATGTCGGCGATAGCTCGTGACCAAGCCACTAGCCAACTCATGTTTCTCGACATCGCCGCGTGTATCAAGCCCGATGGCGCTTTATCGGCACGACCTTGTCATCTTTACGAAGTGCGTCCAGATAGTCGGCCCACGCCTGCATGATCTTCCGTCGCTCGACCAAATGTTGTGCCTTGTTGTAAACACCCGCTACGCTTGGCTCCTTGTGCGACATCTGTCGCTCCAGTGCCTCGGGGTTCCAGCCGAGCTCACCGAGTAGCGTCCGGGCCATGTGGCGAAAGCCGTGACCGGTAATCATCCCTTTGTACCCCATGCGCGCCAGCGCCATGTTGACCGCGCCGTCGGACATGGGCCGACGCGGCGTGCGGGCGCCGGGGAAGAGAAATTGCCGATGACCGGTCAGCGCCTGCAGGTCGCGCAGGATCACCAACGCTTGGCGTGACAGCGGCACGATATGCGGCGGCGTAGTGGGATTCTCCTTCTCCGCTTTGCGCAGCTTCCGATTCTCCGGAGGGACCGTATAGGTCGGTTGCTCGCTGTCCAGATCGAAGTGGGTCCACTCCGCCAGCCGTATCTCCCCAGGGCGACAAAACCACAAGGGCGCCAGCTTCAGTGCGCACAACACTTCGAAGGTGCCGCTGTAGGCATCGATGGCGCGCATCAACTCACCGACCAGCTTCGGATCAGTGATGGTGGGGTAGTTCTTCTTGGGACGGGTCGGCAAGGTGTCTCGCAGATCGGCCGCCGGGTCGCGCGCCGCACGTTCTGTTGCCACCGCATAACGGAAAACCCGGCTCAGCTGATGGCGCA
>JBDTBF010000173.1:0-18381 GCA_039924175.1 Rhodanobacter sp. | reverse complement strand
AGCCGAACTATGATGCGGCACTGAAAGTATTGGGTTAATCCCTTCGGCATCGACGCGCACCCCGTGCTCGCGTCGAGCGCTTGTTTAACACGATGACGCCGACCGTTCTTCGCAGGATGGTCGGCGTCTTTTTTTGTAGGAGCGGCTTCAGCCGCGATGCTCTTGTTTTGATGCTGAAGCTGAAAAGCATCGGGGCTAAAGCCCCTGCTACGACGGCGTCGCGCATCTAGGCTTTTGTAGGAGCGGCTTCAGCCGCGATGCTCTTGTTTTGATGCTGAGGCTGAAAAGCATCGGGGCTAAAGCCCCTCCTACAACGGCGTCGCGCATCTGCGTTTCTTTGTTGGAGCGGCTTCAGCCGCGATGCTCTTGTTTTGATGCTGAGGCTGAAAAGCATCGGGGCTAAAGCCCCTCCTACGACGGCGTCGCGCATCCAGGCTTTTGTAGGAGCGGCTTCAGCCGCCATGCTCTTGTTTTGATGCTGATGCTGAAAAGCATCGGGGCTAAAGCCCCTCCTACAACGGCGTCGCGCATCTGCGTTTCTTTGTTGGAGCGGCTTCAGCCGCGATGCTCTTGTTTTGATGCTAAGGCTGAAATGCATCGGGGCTAAAGCCCCTTCTACAACGGCGGCATGCATTCAACAGTGGTAGGCATTGCCTGGGCGTTGCGCGCGCTGATCTAGCCGTTGATTCCTACGATGGGAATGCCGAAGGGGCGTGTTTGCGGGTTGATTCCGAGACCGGTTTTCATGCTGTGGCCGATGCGTTTGGCGTAGTCGACCATGCGGAATGCGTTGTCTTCGTCCAGTTCCTCTTGGCAGGTTTCCTGCCACAGGCCGATCCAGTGATCGAAGTGCCGGGCCTGGACGGGCAGTGGCCGATGCGCGGCCATGGGGTTGCCGCGGTAGCTGCCAGCGCGTAGCGCGATGGAGGACCAGAATGAGGTGAGTAGTGCTTTGTGTGCGGGCCAGTCGTGGACGGCGGCGTTAAAGATGGGACCGATAATCGCGTCCACGCGTACCTTCTCGTAAAAATGATCCACGAGAGTGGCGATGGCTGCTTCGTCGAATGGCTTAGGTAAGTTCATGGCCTGTGGCTGGAAGCTAGGTGAATTGGTGAAGGGATAAACGACGACGCGCGCCCGGTCATCGCTGGCCAAGCGCGCGTCGTGGGGTAACCCCTATCTTACTTGCTAAGGCTGAGCGTGCCCTTCATCAGCGAGGCATGGCCCGGGAACGAGCAGAAGTAGGCGTAGGTTTCGCCGGCTTTGAGCTTGGCCACGTTGATGGTGGTGGTGTCAGATTCGCCGCCACCGATCAGCTTGGTGTGCGCGATGATGCGGGTATCATTCGGCTTTTCGTAGCTGTTGGCGGCACCCGCTTTCAGGCCATCGGAAAGAACGGCGGCTTCGTCTGAACTATGCGTCAGAACCCAGTTATGGCCCATGGCTGCTTTTGGCAGCTTGCCGGTGTGTTTCAGGGTGACGGCAAAGGTCTTGCAGGTCTTCGGCACGGTGATGGTTTTCTGGCTGTACTGCATCGCGTCGGTAGCGTCGATGGTGGTTGCGCATTCGGTGGCCATCAACGGGGTCGACAGCAGGCCGAGCAGGGCGATTGCAATCAATTTATTGCGCATGACGAGTAGATCCTTGAGTGAGAAAAGATTCGGTCGCGACGGAGTTTGCAGGAGCCATAGCCGATCAGCTCTGATCTGCGTCATAGCTGCAAAGCCTGTCGTGGCCGACACTGTAACTACGGGTCCATCCGTGTTGTAAGGAGGCGAAATGACGCACGTCGTTACCGATAACTGCATTAACTGCAAGCACACCGATTGCGTCGAGGTGTGCCCGGTGGATTGCTTTCACGCCGGCCCCAATTTTCTAGTGATCGATCCGGATGAGTGCATTGATTGCACGCTGTGCGTAGAAGAATGTCCGGTGGGTGCTATTTACCCTGAGCTGGATGTTCCAGCCGGCCAGGAAATTTATATGGCGATTAACGCGGAACTGGCGCAGCAGTGGCCAGTGCTGACTAGCAAGATTCCGTCGTTGCCGGATGCGGCTGAGTGGGATGGCGTGCCGAACAAGTTGCCGCTGCTGAAGCGCGAACTCTGAACGTAGGGGAGGGGGCGGTGGTTAGGGGGGGGGGCTCTGAGCCAACTGTCATCTCGGTGACGTTCGACAACCGGGGCGCGTGGCAAGCGTTGCCCCGGTGCTCAGGGTGATCGGATGAAGTCACCGGATGGCTAGACGTCCGTGGGTTGAAACCCTAGCTTGACCAGCCGTCTAGCTGCTCAGAGTCGCCGGAACGAACAGCGGCGGCTCGTTCCGCCCATTCTTTAATCGACGCACGTTTGTATCGACATAAAAAAAGCCGGGCAATGATGCCCGGCTTTTTTGTTCACGCCCAGGTGCTTACTTTGCAGCCATCAGCGCGACAGTCATGTCGAGCATCCGGTTGGAGAAGCCCCACTCGTTGTCATACCAGCTGAGGACCTTGACCAGCGTGCCTTCCATGACGCGCGTCTGCGTAGCGTCGTAGGTGGAAGATGCTGGATTGTGGTTGAAGTCGATCGACACCAGTGGCTGGGTGTTGACGCCCAAGATGCCCTTCATGGCGCCCTGTGCGGCTTCGTTGATGACCGCGTCAATCTCTTGCTTGGTCGTGGCGCGCTTGGCAACAAAGGTCAGGTCGACGACCGACACGTTGATCGTCGGCACGCGCATGGAGAACCCATCCAGCTTGCCGTTCAACTCTGGCAGCACCAGACCGACCGCAGCGGCAGCGCCGGTCTTGGTCGGGATCTGGCTCATCGTGGCCGAGCGCGCGCGGCGCAAGTCGGAGTGATACACGTCGCTGAGCACTTGGTCGTTGGTGTAGGCATGAATCGTCGTCATCAAGCCGTGCACGATGCCGATCTTCTCGTTCAGCACTTTCGCCAGCTGCGCCAGGCAGTTGGTCGTGCAGCTGGCGTTGGAGATCACCTGTAGCTTGGAGGTGAGCTTGTCGCTGTTGACGCCCAAGACGAAGGTTCCGTCGATGTCCTTCTCGCCCGGTGCCGAAATAATCACCTTCTTGGCGCCGGCGGTAAGGTGCGCACTCGCCTTCGCCTTGCTGCGGAACAAGCCGGTGCATTCCAGCACCACATCGACGCCCAGTTCGCCCCACGGCAATTTGCTCGGATCGCGTTCGGCACACACCTTGATCTTGTCGCCGTTGACGACGATGAAACCGTCTTCCGCGGTAACCGTGCCCGGGAACTTGCCGTGGGCTGTGTCGTACTGGGTCAGGTGGGCGTTCGTCGCGGCGTCGCCAAGATCATTGATGGCAACAATCTGAATTTCGTTTGTGCGGCCGGATTCGTATAGCGCGCGCAGGATATTGCGGCCGATACGACCGTAACCATTGATGGCGACCTTGATGGCCATGGGCAAGCTTCCTCCAGTTCGACAACAGCAAACGGCAACCGGGCGGTTGCCAAAGTACCCATTTTAGCCTGAAGCGACGGTGGGTGGCAGATGTTCGAGAGGAGGCAGTTCGCCGCGGTTATGTAAAGAAGGTTGCTCACTTTGGCGCATGGTGCTGTTGTGCGGGACGGGTCCAATTCATCCGTGGCTACGCCGCAGCTTTATACGAAAGCGCGGCTGTGCGGATAGCGCCGGACATCCGTTTCGTCGCATACGTGAGTCGATCGTGCTGCGCTGCTAGCAGCGACCCGAGAAAGCCCGCTACCCTTGTCGTCCCATGATGTCGCCAGTGAACGGCTGGGTCGTCCGCTACGACGGTCGTTGTGTTGGATGAAATCGGGTCACGGCGGGAGGCGGATTGTTACGCCGTTGTGGCCATTCTGGAGTGAATGCGGTGAATTGGAAAAACACCACGGAACGCTATGGTTCCCTATCGATTAGCCTGCATTGGTTCATGCTGTTGCTGCTGTTCGGTGTGTATCTATGCATCAATTTGCATAATTGGGCGCCCAAGGGCAGCGACCTTCGCCAGACCTTCAAGACCTGGCATTTCATGCTCGGGTTGAGTGTGTTGGCATTGGTGGTGGTGCGGTTGGCCGCCCGCTTCTTGATGCCTAACCCGCGCTTGCTTCCGGAAATTCCCGCCTGGCAGCGTCACTCTGCATTGTTGATGCATGGAACGTTGTACGCCTTCATGCTGTTGATGCCGATTTTGGGCTGGACCACGCTCAGCTCCGGCGGCAAAGTCATTCCGTTCTTCGGGTTGCATCTGCCGCCGCTGATGGATGTCGACAAGCTACTTTCTCGCTCGGTGAAAGAAATTCACGAGACCCTTGGCACGATCGGCTACTACTTGATTGGCTTACATGCGGCTGCCGCGTTGTTTCATCACTATTTCGTCCGTGATGGAACGTTATTGCGCATGCTGCCACGCCGGCGCGAGCCGTAAACTTTGCCGACGCGTGGCCAGTCACGGTGGCTGGCGTACGCTGTCGTCTACCTTCTAATTGCTGTTGTGAAAGGCTTTGATTATGTCTGTCATTCGTCGTGCTGCTGTCGCTGCGCTGTCTTGTTTTCTTGTGGCGCCGGCCGCTTGGGCGTGGGGACCGTTGGGCCACAGCGTGGTGGCGCAGTTAGCCCAGCGACACTTAAGCCCGGCGGCGGAAGCGGAAGTGGAGCACTTGCTAGCGCCCGAGCACGTCACTCAATTGGCTGACATTGCGAGCTGGCCAGACCAAATTCGCAATGACCCGGCACAGAAGAGTCTGTGGAATCAGACGCGCAGCCTGCACTACATCAACTTTAGCGACAGCAGCTGCACTTACGTGCCGCCGCGCGATTGCCGCAAGGGTCGCTGCGTTGTCGCCGGCGTGCAGCATTACGTGGAGCTGCTTAGCGACCGCAGTCAAAGTGATGCGGTGCGCTTGCAAGCGTTGAAGTTTGTGGTGCATTTTGTGGGCGACATGCATCAGCCGCTACATGCGGGTTATCGCGACGATGCAGGTGGTAACCGCTACCAAGTGCAGTTCGATGGAAAGGGCAGCAACTTGCATCGGGTGTGGGATTCCGGCCTGCTATCGACGCGGCATATGAAGTGGCCGCAATACGCCAAGATGCTGGACGCGCGTGGTCTGCCAACGCTGCCAGCGCCGATCGCGCCACTCGATAACCCGTATGCCCAGTGGGCTGAGGAGTCCTGCCGAATCACTGGTGAAGCAGGCTTTTATCCGGACGGCCACAAGATCAATTCCGACTATGTGACCGTGCATTTACCCATGGCGGAAATGCAGTTGCGCATTGCCGGTCGACGCTTGGCTGACGTGCTTAACGTGGCGCTGCAGAACGGCTGATCGGTGCCCGCCGAGCTACCTTGCGGCGCTGGTATTGCGGGTTCTGCTAGGCTCGTTGAATGACTACTGAAGCCCGCTCCCGCCGCACCAAAATCGTTGCCACGCTCGGTCCCGCCACCGATGCGCCAGGTATGTTGGAAAAGCTGATTGCCGGCGGCGTCAACGTGGTTCGATTAAACCTGTCGCATGGTGAACCGGACGATCACCGCGCCCGCGCCGCGGCGGTACGCTTTGCGGCCGCGGCAGCCGGCTGTGAAGTAGGCATTTTGGCTGACTTGCAAGGGCCGAAAATTCGCATCGAGACGTTTGCGAATGGTCCGATTGAGTTGGTCGATGGCGCGCTTTTTGTGTTGGATTGCCGCGCCGACGTGCCGCCCGGCGATGTGTCCCGGGTCGGTGTCAGTTACCACGGTTTGCCGCAGGACGTGCATGCCGGTGATGTGCTGATGCTGGATGACGGTTTGATCGCCCTCAGCGTGCTGGCGGTGGTGGGTACGGAAGTGCGTTGTCAGGTGCTGGTTGGTGGGCGCTTGTCTAACCGCAAGGGGCTGAATCGGCAAGGCGGCGGTTTGTCGGTAACGGCGCTGTCGGAAAAGGACAAGGCGGACATCAAGCTCGCCGCGGAAATGGGTGCTGATTTTCTAGCCGTGTCCTTTGTGCGTTGCGCCGATGACATGTACCAAGCACGCCGTTTGCTGCACGAGGCGGGTGGCCATGCATCGCTGGTCGCGAAAATCGAGCGCGCCGACGCTATTCCCGTGTTGGGTGAAATCATCGACGCGTCAGACGTGGTGATGGTGGCGCGTGGCGACCTTGGTGTGGAAATCGGCGACGCGGAGTTACCCGGGTTACAGAAGAAGATTATTCGCGAAGCGGTACAGCGCAATCGCGCCGTAATTACTGCGACGCAAATGCTGCAGTCGATGGTGCGCTCACCGATCCCCACGCGTGCCGAGGTGCTGGACGTCGCCAATGCAGTGATCGACGGAACGGACGCGGTGATGTTGTCCGAAGAATCGGCTGCCGGCGCGCATCCAGACAAGGCGGTGGCGGCGCTGGACCGCATTTGCCTTGGCGCCGAACGCCAGTTTCAGCCCAAAGAAGACCTGGCGACGGCCGGTCATCGGCTGGATCGTGCCGATCAAGCGATTGCGTTGGCAGCGGTGCTGTTGGCTGGCGAGATTGGTGTGAGCGCGATTGTGGCGTTGACCGAGTCCGGTGCGACGGCACAGTGGCTGTCACGCTATCGCACGGCCATTCCTATTTATGCGTTGTCACCTTCTGCCGACGCGCGACGGCGCATGTTGGTCTTGCGTGACGTGCAGCCGATTGCGTTTATGCACGAAGGTCAGGATGCTGCGGTGGCGGCGCGCGAAGCCGTACAGCAGTTGTTTGCGCATGGGCGCTTGTGTGAAGGCGATCGCGTGGTGTTGACGCATGGCGATCAAGTTGGCCGCGGTGGTGGTACGAATACGCTGAAGTTGTTAGCGGTAGGTGCCGATGGCGTGGTGGAAAGTTTGCGCGATTTGTAACGTCGCGCCGGTTTCAATACCACGTGATGGCGCAGTTACACTTTGAACAAAGCGCACGTGGGTGCGCGGCAGCATTTTTCTCAGGAGGTTGCCATGCAATCGTTCTCTCGTTCGTTAAAGCAAGGCTTGGTCTTGGTCGGGTTGCTGTGCTTTGCCGCGCCGCTACTGGCGCAAGCGCAGGCACGCAAGGTTGACCCACAGGATCTGTATCGCCACTGGATTCTGCTGAATACCCAAGTGCAGATGGATGCGCCCAACACTGGCTTGAATCTGAATAAGCCCGGTTGCGTAGCGGTGACCTACACGGTGGGTTCTGACGGTAAGCCGCGCGAGGTGAAGGTGGCCAAGGTGGTGCCGGAAAGTGACTTGGGCCCGATGGCCAGTAGCGCCGTGTCCAACTTTCGCTACGGCCCATCACTGACCAACCGCGTGTCTGATCCCGTTTCCACCTACTACGTGGTGCCGTTCAATGCGCCGGAAGACAAAGCGCAGCGGCAAAAGTTGATGGACGCGTGCTACTTGCCCGGTTACGGCAAGTAAGCTTTTCGCGAACAGGCCGAGGCAAGGCTGGCGGCCTGTGTTAGCTGGCGGCGCTTCGCGCAGACGGATGATGCAGGGCGCCTGCTTGCGGCGCTGGTGCTGGTGTACTGCTAGTGAGGTAGGTGTCGCTGGTGTAAGCGTTTCCCGCCAAGGTGCCTGTTTCGTGCATCTGAATTACACTAGGCGGCTTTGAATCGTATCGCTTTGTCTGGTTAAAGCGGTTCTTCCCATAGAAGTGGCGGTCAAACGGTGACCGCGTTCCACGGAGTTCGCATGAGCATTGAAGATCTGGAAAGCGTTGCGCTGGCGATGGTTGCGCCGGGCAAGGGCATCATGGCCGCCGACGAATCGACCAACACGATTGGTAAGCGTCTGACCGCTGTCGGTCTGGAGAGTACGGAAGAGAACCGTCGCGCCTACCGCGAGATGTTGATCACGACGCCGAACCTGAGTGAGCATGTGTCCGGCGTGATCTTGTATGACGAGACCTTGCGTCAGTCCACCAAGGACGGCGTGCCGTTTACTACCGTGCTGAAGAAGGCCGGCATCATTCCGGGTATCAAGGTCGACATGGGTCCACAGCCGTTGGCCGGTTTCCCTGGCGATGTGGTGACGGAAGGCCTTGATGGCTTGCGCGCGCGGTTGCAGGAATACGCCAAGTTGGGCGCTCAGTTCGCCAAGTGGCGTGCCGTTATCAAGATTTCTGAAGACACACCGAGCTCGACGGCGATTGAAGCCAATTGCCATGTGTTGGCGCGTTATGCCGCACTTTGTCAGGAAGCGGGCTTGGTGCCGATGGTCGAGCCTGAAGTGCTGATGGATGGCGATCACAGCATCGACGTGAGTTACGAAGTGCATGAAGCCGTACTGCGTAGCTTGTTCAACGCGCTGTATGAGCAGAACGTCATGCTGGAAGGCACCATCCTGAAAATCAGCATGGTCGTTCCGGGCAAGGATTGTGAAGAGCAGGCCGACGTTGAAGATGTGGCCGAGGCGACCGTACGCGTGCTCAAGACCACCGTGCCAGCGTCCTTGCCGGGCATCGTGTTTCTTTCCGGCGGGCAGTCTGACCTGGATGCCACCACCCACCTGAATGCCATGAATCAGCTTGGCCCCCATCCGTGGCCGCTCAGCTTTTCCTACGGCCGCGCGATGGTCAGCGCAGCGCTTGGTTTGTGGGCGAAAGATACCAAGGCAAATGTCGGCGAAGCACAGAAGACCGTCTATGCCCGCGCCCGCGCCAATGGCTTGGCGGCGTTAGGTCAGTGGAAGGGCGGTAAGTAATCAGCCGTAACGGCACTGGCGAATAGTTGGTAGATATTCGTGAATAAGAAGGGACGCCAATGGCGTCCCTTTTTTATTCAGCGGATGGTTACGGCGAGCCGGTCTTAGAAGCGATATTCACCGCTAACGGAGAAAATGCGCGTACCGACGTCATAGCTACTTTCGCTGATCTTGTAATAGTCGAAATTGGCACCCACGCTCCAGTGGCTGTTGATGTCATAACCCGTGCCCACGCCGGCATACCACCCCAATGACTGCTTGCTGTCGCGGAAGGTTTCTGCGGTGTCGTCGCTGTAAACGAGATGTGCCTTGCCGTGCAGCTTCCACAAGAAACCGCCGGCGCGCGAAGAAATGTACCAATGCTGGGTCGGATTAAAGTGGCCATTGAGGCCGAACGTCCAACCGTCGCCAGACAATTTCGCGTTGCTGCCGGAATCGTCGCTGATGCTGACGCTGCCAAGTTTCGTGTAGCCAACTTCAAAGCCAAGGATGCGCTGATCGCGATAGCCGGCGTTGACGATGAAGGCAGTATCGTTCTCGGTGCCCGAGCCAACGCCGTCAAGACTAGCGCTGTAATGCGCGCTGCCGACATTGCCGTTGACGAACCAGCCGTTCGGTTGCTCGGCATGAGCGGCGGTCGCCGCCAAAAATGTAGCGCCGGCGAGGATAAAGATAAGTGGGTTCTTGTGCATGAGTGGCCCCTCCCTGATGGGCCGATTACGTTGTGTGCCGCGACTGCGGCCGCGAGATTGTAATCGTGTTTACCCCATACGCAAGAATGCACGCCATAAAAAAGAGCACCTTGCGGTGCTCTTTTCGTTATCACTTGATGGTTCGATATCAGAAGCGGTATTCAGCGCTGACGGAGACCATGTCGGTGCTTAGATCAACGTGCTGTTTTTCAGCATCGTAATAATCGTAATTGACACCGACGCTGAAGTTGTTGCTGAAGTCGTAACCAACACCGGCACCGGCGTACCAGCTGGTGTCATCCAGACCCTTGCGGACCGGGCTGACATCATTGCTCAGGCCGTGTCCCTTCCAGGCATACAGACCGGTACGCGCACTCAGGTACCAGTTCGGGGTGAGGTTGAAATGACCGTTCACGCCAGCCGTCCAGCCGTGCAACTGCGACTTGCCATTTTCAATGACCGGCGAGCTGTTGAAGATGTTCTTCGCGTGAACATTGCCCAGGTCGTTGTAGCCGACCTCAACACCTAGTGCGACCTGCGGGTTAAGCGCCCAACGGTAACCGCCGTTGATGGCATAACCGGTGTCGTGGCCGTCGTAGCTGGAATTGCTGAGTGAGGTGCTGCCTACATTACCGTTAACGAACCAACCACCATTGTGGGTAGGTGCGCTTTGCGCGAAAGCGCCGGTGGCAGTCATCAGGCCGGCGGTGGCGAGTGCAAGAGCGAGCAAAGTTTTTTTCATGGGGAGAGTCTCCTGTTATTTTTGCGATCGCCAACGTGGGGACGTTTGGCGGCCGTGGCACATGCGGCGCTCACTAGAGCGTCGACGAGAACTTAGATGGGCGCCGCCTACGAAAATTCAATACTTATCAGTACACTATTAATTTGTCGTTAAGGTAGCGCCCATCTTCAGCGCTAGAAGCGATACTCGCCGCGCAGGGAAACAACACTGGTGGAGCGCTTCAGCCCCTCGGTCTCGGCGCCGGTGGCTTTATTTTTAATGGTGCCGGCGTTGGCGTGGTAGTAGTCGTAGTGAACGCCCACGCCGAAGTGCTGGTTGATCTCCCAGCCGGTACCAACGCCTGCGTACCAGCTACCACGGCTAGCGCGGCGACCGTCAGTCAAGCCAAGATCTTCACCCGGGGTGTTGTTGAAGTGATTGTTGTTGTCGTTCGCGTTGAAGTAGCCGCCGCGTGCGCTGACATACCAATGCGGCATCACGTCAATACGGCCGTTCGCGCCGATGGTCCAGCCGCGCAGCGCGTTTTCCGTGGTGCGTTGATTGACATCACCGGAGTTGAATACGTTGCGTAGGCGGAAGTTGCCAAGGTCGACGTAACCGGCGTCAAGGCCGAGGCCCAAGTCTTCGCCAACTTTCCAGCGATAACCGCCACCCAGCGTGTAACTGGTGCGACGTCCGCGGTTACCCTTGAAGAAATTGAAGTCGCCGCCGTCATCGGCAAAGTTACTGTGATTGCGGCCATTGGTGCGGCCGACGCTACCGTCGATAAACCAATTACCGCTGCCTATCGCCTGGTTGGGCTGGTAATTGCCGCTGGTGGTGCCTTGGTCGGTGGCTGTTGCTGTGCTGTTGTCCTGAGCAAAGGCAGGGGCCGCAACGAAACCGGCGGCAACTAATGCGAGGGTGAGTAACGTTTTTTTCGTGGGGAGGTGGTTCATCGAATACTCCTGCTAGAACATCGCAGCTGCCGGATGGGGATTACCGGACGGCTGAGCACATGGGGTTATGCGCCGGGCCATTGGAGCGGGTTGGAGCTGAAGCGCACCGATATCTGTCTACGGAAAATTAAGGCTGAATTAATGTTTCAGCGGAAAGCGGGGCCCCGTATGGCGCGACAGCGCCGCACTGATCAGCGACAATGCCCGTTTTGCCTCTAGGGGATTGTGTGGATGACTAGCCATCGTGAACTTGCCAACGCCGTACGTGCCTTGGCGATGGACTCCGTAGAGGCAGCCAAGTCTGGCCACCCGGGTATGCCGATGGGCATGGCCGATATTGCCGAAGTGCTGTGGAATGACTTTCTGCAGTTCAATCCGACCAATCCGAAATGGGCTAATCGCGACCGTTTTGTGCTGTCCAACGGCCATGGCTCGATGCTGCAATACGCGTTGTTGCATCTGACCGGCTTTGACTTGCCGATGGCCGAGCTGAAGCAATTCCGCCAGTTACATTCCAAGACCGCCGGCCATCCTGAATACGGTCATACGCCCGGCGTGGAAACCACCACCGGGCCGCTTGGGCAGGGTCTCGCCAACGCCGTAGGTTTCGCCTTGGCGGAAAAAGTGCTCGCTGCGCACTTCAATCGCCCCGACCATGCTTTGGTGGATCACCACACCTACGTGTTTCTTGGCGATGGCTGCCTGATGGAAGGCATTTCGCACGAGGTGGCGTCACTGGCCGGTACCTGGCAGTTGGGCAAGTTGGTCGCCGTCTACGATGACAACGGCATTTCGATTGATGGCGAGGTGCATGGCTGGTTTACCGATAACACGCCGGCCCGCTTTGAAGCGTATGGCTGGAACGTGATTCGTGATGTTGACGGTCACGATGCGGAAGCGATCCAGCGCGCGCTGAAGCAGGCGACGCAGCCGGGCGCAACCAAGCCGACGCTGGTCTGCTGCAAAACCATCATTGGTTTTGGGGCGCCACACAAACAGGGTACCGAGGGTTGCCACGGCGCGGCGTTAGGCGCCGATGAAATTGCGGCGGCGCGCGCCCAGTTGGGCTGGAATCACCCGCCGTTTGAAATTCCCGCCGACATTTATGCCGGTTGGGACGCGCGCAAGGCTGGCGCCGAGCGCGAACAAAACTGGAATGCGATGTTGGCGGCTTACAGTACGGCTTACCCGGAGCTGGCAGCCGAGTTTAAACGTCGTCTAGCCGGTCAGTTGCCGGCCGATTGGGCGGCGCAAGCGCAGGCCTATATCGAAAAGTTGCAGCTGGACGGCCCGGAAGTGGCTACACGCAAATCCTCGCAAATGGCGTTGAACGCGTTTGGTCCGTTGCTGCCGGAGTTGCTTGGCGGCTCGGCCGATCTGGCTGGATCCAACTTGACCAAGTGGAAAGGCAGCCTGGATGCAGCCAATGGCAACAGCAGCGACGGGGAGGGCAATTACGTTTATTACGGCGTGCGCGAATTCGGGATGAGCGCGATCAGCAATGGTCTGGCGTTGCACGGTGGTTTCATTCCGTACGACGCGACCTTTATGGTGTTTTCCGACTACGCTCGCAACGCCGTGCGCATGAGCGCCTTGATCCCCGCGCAAGCGATCCATGTTTACACGCATGACTCGATTGGCTTGGGTGAGGACGGTCCGACGCATCAGCCAGTCGAGCATTTGGCTAGCTTGCGTTACATCCCCAATAATCGGGTATGGCGCCCGTGCGATGCCGTCGAGACGGCCGTTTCCTGGCGCGCTGCGGTTGAGCGGAAGGACGGTCCGACGTGCTTGGTGTTTTCGCGGCAAAATCTGAAACACCAGCAGCGCGATGCGCAGCAATTGGCTGATATCGCGCGTGGTGGCTACGTGCTGTCCAACCCGCTGGATACCAAGTTTCAGGCCATCTTGATTGCCACCGGCTCAGAAGTGGAGCTGGCGATGGAGGCCGCTCGCGCGCTAGCGCAGCAAGGCGTGGCGGTGCGTGTGGTGTCGATGCCGTGCACGGAAATTTTTGATGCGCAGCCGCTGGAATATCGCGAAGGTGTGTTGCCGCAGTGGTGTCGTGCCCGCGTCGCGGTGGAAGCGGCCACCGCTGACTTCTGGTGCAAATACGTCGGCCTTGATGGCGCGGTAGTTGGCATGACGACGTTTGGTGCGTCCGCTCCCGCGGAACAATTGTTCGAACATTTCGGTATCACCGTGACGGCGGTGATGGATGCCATAAAGCGGGTTGTTGGCTGACGCGTTTTGAGTCTTTTGTGTCAAAGAAATGCCGCGAATTTCGCGGCATTTCTTTATGTTCAGCCTACGGCTAAGCCCGTAGCAGCGCACCCTGCGCGCGATGCTCTGGCCTTGCGGTTGATACCCAAAGAGCATCGCGCACAGGGTGCGCTCCTACAAAGGTTTCAGCGGAATGCGGGCAAGGCTTGGGCTCAGGCCAGCAACAGCTCGCTGAGTTCCGTTGGCGTTGCCGCAATGGCACTAGCGCCGGATTGTTCCAGTTCTTCGCGGCTACCAAAACCCCATGCGACGCCAATGCCGCGAACGGCGTTGGCGCACGCGCCTTCCATGTCAAAGCGGCGATCGCCGATCATGCTGGTGATGCTGGCTGTTGCGCTGAAATCGTTCAGTGCGCTGGCGATCATTGCTGCTTTGCCGCAGTGGGCTCCGTTGAGTTCCGGGCCGTATACCCGCTCGAACGCTGCGCCGAAGGACAGGCGGTTGATGATCGGCAGGGCGTGCACTTTTGGCTTGCTGGTAACCACGGCTAATTGGTTACCGTGCTTTTGTAACCGTTCGATCAGTTCGGCTACCCCAGAATAAACCGCGTACTCACCCCAACCGGTTGCTTTGAAACGCTTGTGGTAATGGGTAATCGCCGCACTGATGTGGGCTTCGTTGTTATCCAGTAACGGCGCAAAGCTGTGGTGCAGCGGCGGCCCGATCCACGTGCGCAAGGCGGTGGCGTCGGGTGCGGCTACATCCATTTGTGCTAGCGCATAGCGGATGCACGCGAAGATGCCCTGCTCGGAATCGATCAGCGTGCCATCCAGGTCAAACAAGCACAGCATTACTGCGCCGCGCGAGCTTTCAACGCTGCAACCGCCGGCAGTTCCTTGCCTTCAAGGAATTCCAGGAAGGCGCCGCCGCCGGTCGAGATATACGAAACTTGCGGCGCAATGCCGTATTTATCCACGGCGGCCAGCGTGTCGCCGCCACCGGCGATGGAAAACGCGCTGGAATCGGCGATGGCATGCGCCAACGTCTCGGTGCCGGCACCAAACGCATCAAATTCAAACACGCCGACGGGGCCATTCCACACTACGGTGCCGGCCTTGGCAATCAAGGCGGCATAGTGCTGCGCGGTTTGCGGGCCGATGTCCAAAATCATTTCGTCGTCGCGCACCTCGTTGACCAGACGGACGGTGGCGCTCGCGTTGGCGGAAAATTCCTTGGCAACGACAACGTCAATCGGCATCGGCACTTCGGCGCCACGGCGTTTAGCATCGGCCAATACTTTCTTGGCCGCATCGATAAGGTCGGTTTCGACCAGTGAGTTGCCAACGGAATGGCCCAACGCAGCGATGAAGGTGTTGGCGATACCACCGCCGACAATTAGCTGATCAATCTTGCCGATCAGGTTATCCAGCAAGGTGAGTTTGGTGGAAACCTTGGAGCCGCCGACAATCGCCAGTAGCGGGTGGGCAGGGTGGTCTAGCGCTTGGCCCAGCGCATCGAGTTCGGCGCATAACAGCGGGCCGGCGGCAGCGATGGGGGCAAATTTAATGACGCCATGAGTGGAGGCCTGGGCACGATGCGCCGTGCCAAATGCGTCCATGACAAAAATGTCGCACAACGCGGCATAGCGCTTGGCCAAGGCTTCGTCGTCGCTGGCTTCACCGACGTTCATGCGGCAATTTTCCAGTAGTACGACTTCGCCCGGCGCTGCCGTAACACCATCGAGATAGTCCGCCACTAGGCGTACCGGTGCGCCCAGTTGCGTACTAAGCCATGCGGCCACGGGCGCCAACGACGCGGCGGCGTCGAATTGACCTTCCTTGGGACGGCCGAGATGGGACAACACCAGTACGCGCGCCCCGGCGTTGCGTGCGACGCGAATGGTTGGCAGTGCCGCAACCAGACGCTGGGTAGAGGTGATTTCGCCCGCATCATTCGTGGGTACGTTCAAGTCTTCGCGAATCAGCACGCGCTGATTGCGCAGGTCCAAATCGCTCATGCGAATGAATGACATGGCACATCTCCGGCAGTCGGTTAAAAAGCGCCGTAAATCGGCGTCAGCCGCCTATTGTCCGGTCGCCCGGTAGTGGATGCAAATTCTTGCCGTAGGCATGTCTCGGCCCGGTTTCGCGCTGATGTCATCAGGCCGAGTTCTCTTGTGGAAAATAGGGCTGGGTATGCGTTTCCGAATCTGCTGAAAGCGGGTGGACAGCCGGTGGACTAGAGCCGCGTTTTCGGGACTGGTAGTTCCGTGCTGGAGATCGTCAAGCTCCTCCTTGATAAGCTTGCAGCGTCAGTGCGCCACTTGCGTTGGTTAGTTAGACTGCCACTTTCAGACGGAGGAATAAATCATGGCCGATGACCTAGTCTTGTACAGCTACTGGCGATCGAGTGCGGCGTATCGGGTGCGTATTGCGCTGAATTTGAAAGGCCTGAGCTACAGCTATCGACCGGTGCATTTATTGCAGGGCGGTGGCCAGCAGTACTCGTCGGATTATCACCAGGTCAACCCGCAACAATTGGTTCCGAGCTTGCGTGATGGTGAGCGGACCTTCACTCAGTCGCTGGCGATCATGGAGTATCTGGACGAGACACGGCCAGAGCCACCGCTATTACCGGCCGATGCTCGCGGCCGCGCCCAAGTCCGTGCCTGGGCGATGATGGTGGCATGTGATGTGCACCCGCTCGGTAATTTACGTGTTCTGCAATATCTGGAAAATGACTACGGTGCCGATGTCGAAAAGCGCGCGCAATGGTCGCGGCATTGGATTGCGGTTGGATTTCGTGCTTTGGAAGAAGTGTTGGCAGCTAATCCGGTAACGCGGCGCTTCTGCTATGGCAGCACGCCCGGCATGGCGGATGCGTGTTTGGTGCCTCAGTATTACAACGCGTTGCGTTGGAAGTTGCCGCTAAAGCCTTACCCGACGTTACAGCGCATTTATGACGCGTGCAGCGAGTTGGAGGCATTTCAACGCGCCGCACCGGAAGTGCAGCCAGACGCACCGCGAGTTAGCTAAGACAGTTCTGACGACACCGCTGCTCGTCGCCAAGTGTTTGCCGGGCGTTGGGTGGTTGCTAGCCGCAGGGACGAGACGTTATTGAGATAAGGTCTCGTCCGGCGTTTCTCCGGGCAATATCTGAGCAAAGCATCACCGCCCCGGCTCGCAACAGTTGCTGGTCACGCTGGGGTTTTAATCGACGAAGATGTGGCGATCCAGCGACTCGACACGTTCTTGAGCGCGCTGGATCTCGACGGTCGCCGCAATGACACGTTGGAGCGTGGTCGGACCATCCTTGGACGTACGAGAAACGAGAGCGAACAGCGGCGTCTTCGTTCGTTCTCGTTGCAGGGCGACGCTTGCTATTAGAAGCCCATACCGTACGGATCGCTTTCGCTTAACGCGGAGCCTTCCGTGCCGCCTTCGGCCAGTCGAATTTTTAGTGCCAGACCATCGCGCGAGTCGGACTTGCGTAACGCTTCTTCCAGATCAACACGCCCGTCTTTATACAATCGATACAACGACTGATCGAACGTCTGCATACCGTCTTGCAAGCTGCGCTCCATCGCATCCTTGATCTCGTGAATCTGGCCGCGACGAATCATGTCCCGAATCAGTGGTGTGTTCAGTAGCACTTCGGCTGCAGGAATGCGTCGACCGTCTTTGCTCATGACCAAGCGCTGGCTGATCACCGCACGTAAGTTCAACGCCAAGTTCATCAAAATGTTCTTGTGCGCGGACTCCGGGAAGAAGTTGAGAATGCGCTCCAGCGTCTGGTCGGCGTTGTTAGAGTGCAACGTTGCCAAGCATAAATGCCCGGTTTCGGAGAACGAGATCGCCGCTTCCATCGTGTCGGTATCGCGAATTTCGCCAATCATGATGACGTCAGGCGCCTCGCGCATGGCGTTCTTCAAGGCCTCGTGATAGCTGTGCGTATCTAGCCCGACCTCACGTTGGTTAACCACCGACTTCTTGTGCCGGTGCAGATACTCGATGGGGTCTTCAATGGTGAGGATGTGGCCAGCGGTGTTCTGATTACGCTGGTCGATCATGGCCGCCAGCGTGGTCGACTTACCGGAACCCGTCGCGCCCACCACCAAAATCAGGCCCCGCGGTTCCATGATCAGGTCGCGAAAAATGCTGGGCAGCTGTAATTGATCAATGCTGGGAATTTCGCTTTTGATGGCGCGAATGACCATGCCTACTTCGCCGCGCTGCTTGAACACATTGATACGGAAGCGGCCAGCTTCCTTCACCGCCAAGGCCATGTTGAGCTCAAGATTGCGCTCGAACTGGGGCACCTGGCCTTCGTCCATAAGTGAGTACGCAATCTTCTTTACCATGCCGCTTGGCAAACCCGTGTTCCCTAACGGGTACAATTTGCCTTCGACCTTAATGTTGACCGGGGCGCCGGTCGTCAGGAACATGTCCGACGCGCCCTTGTCTACCATAAGCTTGAGAAAGTAACCGATGTCCACAACCCACCCCTGTTTTTGCTTCGCGTTGAGCGATCAAATTATAGTCGACGATAGCCCACGCGACCGCTTGAGGAATGTGATGCCGCCCCTCTTTTTTCTATTAACTCGGCCGGTTATTGGCCGATCCAGCTGCATTCGTGTGGCGACTGCTACTTTACTGCTCGCTTTGGCCGGTTGTGCGACGGTGCCACCGCCGGATAACTCCATGAATCAGGCACAAGCACAATTACAGGCAGCCCGTGACGTAGATGCAGCGGATTACGCGCCAGTGGACCTGGGCTTTGCACAAGACAAGTTCCAGCAAGCGCAGGCGGCGATGGCGGCGCGCAAGTACGCGGATGCGGCCACTCTGTCGGAGGAAGCGCGGGCTGACGCCGAGTTGGCGCGCGAGAAGGCGCGTCTGGGGGCGGCGCGCGCGCAAATCCAGAGCAAGTTGCAGGAGAACACGCGACTACGCGGCACGGGTGTCCAGAGTGATGCAAGCCAATCACCAGTGTCAGGCGCGGCGCCGGCGCCGACCGCTTCTTCTGGCGACACCTTGCCGGATATGCCCGCACCGGCGTCATCCGTATTGTCAGCGCCTGGTGCCGGCTTCCAGACCGTGCCAGAAAGCAATCAGCCGG
>JBDTBF010000172.1:0-18531 GCA_039924175.1 Rhodanobacter sp. | reverse complement strand
CTTCAGCCGCGATGCTCTTGCTGTGAAATCGCTATCGAAAAGCATCGCGGCTGAAGCCGCTCCTACAACGGCGTTCCAGTTTATAGCCCGTCGAAGCCGCCCCGTAGTTAACCCGCACCTTGCCACTAGGACATTGTTATGACCCAACCTCTTTGGCAGAAAGCTGACAGCAAGCTGGATGCACGCATCATGCAGTTTCTGGCTGGTAACGATGTATTGCTGGATCGCGAGTTTTTCCTATACGACATCACCGCCAGCAAAGCGCACGTCGAAGGATTGGCGAATATCGATGTTGTCAGCGCCGATGAGTGCGCCGCGCTGAAATGCGAACTGGATGCGCTGGCGGCAGATTTTCGTGATGGAACCTTTGTACTGGATAGCCGCTACGAAGACGGCCATTCGGCCATCGAAGCGCGGCTGACGGAACGCTTGGGCGACGCTGGCCGCCGTGTGCATACCGGCCGCAGCCGCAACGATCAGGTGTTAGTTGCTACGCGACTGTGGTTGAAAGATCAGTTGGCGACGTTGCAGAAAACGTGTCGCGCCATTGCACAGGTCTGCCTGACGCGGGCGCAACAGCCGGCGTTGCCACTGCCGGGATACACCCATCTGCAGCGCGCGGTCGTGTCTTCCACGGCAATGTGGTTTGCCGGCTTTGCCGAAGGCTTCATCGACAATACGTGGCGTGCCCAACAGACGTCGACGTGGATTGACGCCAATCCACTGGGTACCGCCGCAGGTTACGGTGTGAACCTTAAACTTGATCGTGCGCACACCACGCAAGCGCTCGGTTTTGCGCGCATGCAGATTTCACCGATCTACGCGCAACTATCGCGTGGCAAGTTTGAGATGGCGGTGCTGGAGGCGATCGCCAGTGCGTTGCTTGATCTCCGCCGGATGGCATGGGATCTGTCGCTGTTCACCACAGCGGAATTTAATTTCGTGCATTTGCCCAGTGAATACACCACGGGCAGTTCCATCATGCCGAACAAGCACAACCCCGACGTGGTGGAGTTATTGCGGGCCAGCTACGCCAGCGTCGCCGCCGCGCGCTGCGAGATCGAACAGCTGCTATCGCTGCCGTCCGGCTATCAACGTGATCTGCAATTATCCAAGGGCTCGCTATTTCACGGTGTCACGCATGGCTTGAGTGCGCTGCAGTTGGTGCCCGATTTAGTGGCGCGCATGGAGTGGAACGAAGCGGCAATGCGCGCCGCGATTGAACCGGCGATGTATGCCACCGATGTGGCGATTGAAC
This sequence comes from Rhodanobacter sp., assembly GCA_039924175.1. GTDB lineage: Bacteria > Pseudomonadota > Gammaproteobacteria > Xanthomonadales > Rhodanobacteraceae > Rhodanobacter. The sequence continues at coordinate 17,273 of JBDTBF010000172.1, read as the reverse complement.
ATGCGGCGGCTGGTGTCCCGTTCCGCGATGCATATCGCGCGGCGGCACAAGCGGTCAGCACCGCGGGGCAGGGGCGTACGCCCGAAGGTAGTTTGGCGCAGCGTGTGTCACCCGGTGCCGGCAATGATTTGCGGCTGGATGAATTACAGAGTCGACTGGATCAACTGGCCCACTGAATGGCGCGTTTTGTACGCGTGGTAGCGCGTTTCGGCGTGTGTCTTGCAGGTCGATAAGTGGACTGCGCGAAGCTTTACGCGTCGTGTCGTGGCGCGGATCGTGTGTAGCGAAGGACGTCCACGCAGCGTATCCTGAGCGCCTCAAAAACCTGCAAACGCGCTATGGCATGCTCGGGCGCACTTGCTGCCATTGCCGTCGCCTAATTGGGTGTCGCGCAATGCGTTGTCGTCGTTGACCGATACACTCGTTTGTCTTCGACCGGCACAGCATTGCTGCTGTCGCCGGGCACGTGAAACACTACTTTGATGGCACTTTTGTCGGCATGAATGAAATCGTATCCAAAGCGCAACAACCGATCGCCGAAGCCGGCGCTGCGCCACCCGTAGTCGTTGTAAACCCGGTAGCGCAGGTGTCTGGAACGCGCTACGGCGTACTCGGTGCAGTTAGTTTTGTGCATGTCCTCAACGACATGATGCAGTCGGTGATCATCGCCATTTACCCGCTGCTAAAGGGTGAATTTAGCCTGAGCTTTTTTCAGATTGGTGCCATCACGCTAACGTTTCAGTTGACGGCATCACTGCTGCAACCGGTGGTCGGCATGGTGACCGACAAGAAGCCACTGCCGTATTCGCTGCCGGTTGGCATGTGCTTTACGTTGGCTGGGTTGCTGCTGCTTTCAGTAGCGCCGACCTATCCGATTCTCTTGTTTGCGGTGGCGCTAGTCGGCTGCGGCTCATCGGTATTTCATCCGGAGTCCTCGCGCGTCGCACGCATGGCGTCGGGCGGAAAGTACGGACTGGCGCAGTCGGTATTCCAGATTGGTGGCAACCTCGGGCAGGCATTGGGGCCGTTGGTCGTGGCGGGCGCCGTGTTGACCTACGGTTCCTACGGGCGTTCGCATGTGGGCTGGTTTGGATTGGCAGCGCTACTGGCTATTGTGGTGCTTCTGCAGGTCAGCCGCTGGTACAGCCGCCACATCAACGAACGCGTCAGGAAGCGGTTGCCGACAGACAAAGCGCCGTTCCCGGCAAAGGTCGTGCGGCGAACGATTGGCGTGCTGATGGTACTGATGTTCTCGAAGTTTTTTTACCTAGCCAGCATCAGCAGTTACTACGAGTTCTATTTGATGCACCACTTCGGCGTGTCGTTGGTGACGGCGACCAACCTGTTGGCGGTGTTTCTAATGGCCGTGGCGGCCGGCACCTTGGTCGGTGGCCCGATTGGCGACCGCATCGGTCGCAAACAGGTGATCTGGTTTTCGATTCTCGGCATCGCGCCGTTTACGTTAGTCCTGCCGTATGTCGGATTGGGCTGGACGGTGGGACTTAGTGTGATTATCGGCGCGGTGTTGGCGTCGGCGTTCCCGGCGATCATTGTGTATGCGCAAGACATGATGCCGCATCGCATCGGCATGATCTCAGGGATGTTCTACGGCTTTTCGTTTGGCCTCGGCGGCCTCGGCGCTGCGGTGCTGGGCGTGGTGGCAGATCACTACGGGATCGTGTTTGTGTATCAGGTTTGCGCGTTTCTGCCGCTGCTCGGTTTGATGGCGGTGTTTCTGCCTGATGTCCGCCCACCACCGCGTGAGCAACCATCGGTCTCGACGCCGGTACCAAGTGCCTAAGAAAGGGCGCGGCGCGGCGAATGGTTCTGCCTGCCGCGCGCAATTTGGCCGCCAAGGTTATTGGCAGCCTAATGATTAAAACCTTTCGACCGCCGGCCGCAAATCCATTTCTAGCGTCCACGCCGAGCGCGGCTGCTGGCATAACTGCCAGTAGCTTTCGGCAACGGCGGAGGGGTCAAGCATGCTGTCTGCCGGTGCGTTGGGGTCACGCTCGTGCGCTGCGGGTGTGCCAATGTGCCCGTCAATAACAACGTGGGCGACGTGGATGCCGCGCGGACCAAACTCGCGTGCCGTGCTTTGCGCTAGCGCGCGCAAACCGAACTTACCGACAGCCAGGCCAGAAAATTTCGCACCACCACGCAGCGCGGCAGTCGCGCCGGTGAATAGAATGGTGCCGGTGCCTGCTACAAGCATCGCTGGCAGCACTTCGCGCGTGGCGAGGTATCCGCCGAAACAATTCACTCGCCACGCTGCTTCAAATTGCGCGGGGTCGAGTTCCAGTATTCCGCCCTGCACGAAGTTACCGGCGTTGTAGATCAACACCGAAGGGTGGCCTTGGCTATCGCGCACATGTGCGAATGCTGCGGCAACGCTAGCGGGATCGCCGGCATCACAGTTATAGCCTTGCGTCTGCCGCCCTTGCGCAGCCAGCTGAGCCATTGCTGCGTGGCGCGAATGCTCACTGCGCGAAAGCAGTGCAAGGGCGTAGCCCGCTGCTGCGAAGCGTGCCGCAGTTGCGCCGCCTAGCCCTGGACCAACGCCGACAATGACGGCTAGCGGTTGGGTGGATGTTGTCATGATCAAAACCTCTTGGATAATTCGCGTGGTGGCGCGTAAGAGTCGTTGCGCTCAAGCTCGTGGGCGGCGCGTGTTGTAGTGATTAACGTAGGTGCGCCGCGTCGCCCAATTCGGTCAGTATCGAAAACTCTTCGTCTGAAAGGGTGATTTCAGCCGCACCGACGTTCTCCTCTAAATGAGCCCGTTTCGAGGTGCCGGGAATCGGCAACAATACGGCGCTGCGCTGCAGTAGCCAGGCTAGCGCAATCTGGCTCAGGCTCGCTTGATGACGCTGTGCAATCGCTGCGATCGGTGAGTCTGGTTTCAGCAAGCTACCGCCGGACAGCGGATACCAAGGGATGAAGCCAATACCGTGTGCCTCACAATAGGTAAGCACATCTTCGTGGGTGCGATAGGTCACGCTGTAGCGGTTTTGCACCGTCGCCACGGGAAAAAATTTCTCCGCCGCCTGAATCTCTTCTACGCTGACTTCGCTTAGTCCGGCAAAGCGCATGAGTCCGGCGTCCAACATCGATTTTATGGCGCCGAACTGCTCGTCACGTGGCACGTTTGGGTCAATGCGATGCAGTTGCCACAACGGAAGCTGTTGCAAGCCAAGACGACGCAGGCTTAGTTTCACCTGTTGTAATAAATAGTCTGGCCGTCCAAGTGGTACCCATCTATCCGGCCCCGGCCGTACTTGTCCGGCCTTGGTCGCAATCACCAAGTTTGCATAGGGGTGCAAGGCCTCGCGGATCATTGGCTCGGAAATATCGGGGCCGTAAGAGTCAGCGGTGTCGATAAAGTTGATGCCCAGCTCGGGTACTCGCTGTAGCGTGCGCAACGCTTCAGCGCGATCGGGTGGAGGGCCCCAGACGCCGGCGCCGGTAACGCGCATAGCGCCGTAACCGAGGCGATGAATGGCCAGTTCGCCACCTAGTAAAAATTCACCAGAATGCGTAACGCTAGGAACCGCCATGTCAGTGCTCTCGTACAAAAAACTGGCTTTCAGGATACGCCTCAGTGGAGTCGAGTCTGCTATGGCCGGCCTATTTGGACGTGACTTATGGTCGCGCAGGACCGTGGCTTGTTCTGCCTAAGCTGCTGATGGTGAACCGTAGTTTGGGCGCTGCAGCGAAACTCATTGCCACCCGTAGGCTAAGTTGGCTGGACGCATCGTTGCTGCGTTCGTCACAAAGTACCTGACGCATTGGAGTTGCTTACTCTTCACGTGTGGGCACATAGCCGCCGGCGAACCCGCGCGCGGGGTCGCCGTAATAGTCCACCAGTTCGGTGACGAGTTGTCCCGATAAAAACTGAGTCACCTGATCCTTGGTGGCACCAAGTAAGCCCACTTTTTGCCGACCATCGCGGTCGATCACCGTGGTGAGCACGGCTACGCCTTCGCGGCAGGCAGCTTCAGGTGCAGCGGGAACTGTGCCGCCGGGAAGGCTGCGCAGGTCCGCCAATCCATCGACTGCCAGTTGGCGAATAACGGCCTGAGAATGGCGCAGCTCGGCGATAACTTCCTCCACTGGCCGTTTTTGAAACGCCGCGCGTTGTTGCACACACCAGTCCATCAGTTCATGGGCATCGATACCGGGACATTCGCCTTGGTAAGCCGCGCCAAGGCAATGGTCAGCAGCGGCGACAAGATGTGCGATACGGTCATAGCGACGCGTCATTTGATCTAGTTCGTCGCGTCGATTTTCGTGGATGAGAAGCTGAGAAATAACCGCAAATAGCTGGCCAATCGAAGACGCTGAAAAATACTGTGTCGGTGGCTTGCCGTAGCCCGGGTCGCCGGGGTGGTGATGATCTATATGAATAGCGTGGGTGGGCTCGTCTTGCCAGCCGCACTCGACGATATACAGCGTGGAATAGTTGTAGGCAGCAAGGTTTGGCGCATCCGCTTTGTAGGCATTTCCCGGGTAAACCCGTTTCCCGTTTTTCGTTGCTTTCAAAATACTGAAGGACAGCGACTCCAGCACTTCTTCGATCAGCCTCATCTCGGGGTCTTTAGCGCCAAGCACGAAGACACACGGCGGACGTTCCTCTGGTTGATTTTCGTGCGTGCTTTCCATCTCAGTCTTCGTTCTAATTGTTAACGGCTCGCGTCAACCCGGGCGACTTCGGGTCGGGGTAGCTTTGCGTTGTATCGGAGGTATTGATGCTCGCTCACGCGTGGCGGCATTCGACGTAGTAGCTATAGGTTTTTCTTGTTCACAGCAGATATTACGTGTGCTGCCCAGGTGGCACGAAAATGGCCAGCCGTGTGTGGACGCGCGGCGCCATCGGATGGAAGGCTGTGCCCGTAAATCGTGGTGTGACGACGTACGGTCATATTCTCGGAAAGTTTGTTACGACTGGTTGTTGGCTCAATCGCTCCGGGGTGTCGGATTGGCGTGTTCGGTGAGCGGTGCCATTCGCGCCGCAATGTTTACCGGTAGGGCGATAGCCGCATCCAACAAAGCGTCAACCTGCGCACCAACGTGTGCCTGTATGTCTGGGTAGATGACCTGCTCTTCTTTTTCATCATGAGCATCAAGCAGACGTAGGAGCCGACGCCGGCTAGTCGGCTGATCAAGTTCGCCCAGATACTGGCGTAAGTAACCATGTTCACTTTTTAAGCCATCGATCCACCCTTTGCGCCCGCCGGCGGCGAGGTAAGCAGGAAAGATCAGCGCTTCTTCGATCCGCAGGTGTCGCTCTAATGTGGAACGTAGCCACCGGCTGTAACGGGCGTCACCTGCGAGCGCGCCGCCCAAGGTGGCTTCGATGACGGCATGGTCGCGGCCAAGATAAGCGGGCAGGTCAAACGGCTGGTCGCTACGCGCAACCAGAACAGTGAAGCAGTCAGTTGTTGCCGCCAGCGGATGCCAGAACAATGTGTGCGTCGCTAACGTGGTATCGGCCCATGTGCTCAGATCGAAATGTGCATCCACGATGCAGCGGCCACCTGTGGGCAAGGCGCGCAGCAGCGCGCCCAGTGCGGGTGCATCAGCCACCGTAACCGTGCGGGCGTCCTCTAATAAGGTGGATCGCAATGGTTGTGGCGCTTCGGCTTGGCCTTTGGAGTCGGCGTGGGTTTCCAGTTCAAAAGTACTGTCTGGCGCTATGTGCAGCACGCGCCAGCGCGTGCCAGGGGCAAACCAGCGGTTCTCGCCTAAAACCAGTTCGGCGTTGCTGGCCCCGCTTGCGCCAAGGTATTGAATCGTCAACGTGCCACCAGTCACCCACAATCTTTCCCAGCGGTTGATGCGCGGCGCATGCCATTGGCGCAGGCGCTCTGGCAAATTGTCCAGCGTATAGGGAAGCGAGCGGCCCAACAGTCGAGACTGTTCGGGCTCATCGTGTGATGCAGTTGCGGTAGCGGTTGGCGTTGGTGTCGATGTCATACAGGTCGTAATGCTTGCGTCGTTGGTAATGGGTTTCAAGGTTGTTTCGTTGTGCGTTGCGGGTCGATGCACTGCGGCAAGTGTCGTCGGCTGATAAGAGTACACGTGGCGTCATTCATGCCGTCGCGCGCTTGCTGCCGTGAGCCTAACGCCAAAACGTAGCGTGGTCGTGGACGAGTACCCTGACACCCGTCAAGGCGCACTTGTTACGCACGTACGATGCTAGTGGCCGCGCCGTGCATCGGGCGCAGGTATTCGCGAACTGTGCCGACCGCATGTAACGGCCGCGTAGCCCGCCGCACAACGGAGGCAACTCATGCTTATTGAATCGATTCGCGCACTCGCGCAATTTGGTGCTGAACACTTCACGCCGGTCACCTTGGCTCGCACCGAACACAGCGACATGAAAGTCGTTGGCCTTGAGGCTGGCCAAGCTATTCCCGTACACCATCCCAACAGCGACCTGACGATGGTTGTTATCGAGGGTGAAGTGACCTTGGTGTCGGGCGACGAAGAGCTAGCCCACGCGGGCCCGGGCGCGGTACTGCATGCCAAAGCCGGTGAAGCGCGTGGAGTCCACGCGGATAAGCGCAGCATCTTGGTAATCACCGCGAGCCCGCCGCCGACACCAGCTGATCACCGCGAACTGGCCGAGCACTTTGCGAAAGGTACATGGCGCTAGTCGTCTGTTGGTCCTGTGCGTTCGTTGGGCATGTACTTCCCGTGGAGCCAGTGGCGCCGTAGCTCATGCGAGACTGCTGGCGTGGGCCGGCGCTGATAACGGTGGGTTGTGTGATCAGATGGCATCCGCAAAATGCCACGGCCGTATCGTGTGGTTACGCGAACCTCGCATGCTAGGCGCGGTGCTGCTTTGTCGTGCGACGACGTGGGTTTGTGAGTGCAGGAGGCGCTCGGTTCACAATCAATGCCTTTCAAAAACAATGAGGGTGAAATATGGATACGGAGTTCCTCAGCCGGTTGCTGGCCATGCAACATCGCCAGATTGATCAAGGTGTCGCGGGCATCGTCGATGGCACAGGCGACGCCAAAGCCTTGCTCGCAGCGCTCAAACTTTTGCGCGAACACGTTTATGTGGAAGAGGTGGCGCTGTTTCCACGGCTGGCGGAGGCTGGCCTGACGATGCCCGTTTTCGTTATGAAACGTGAGCATGGTCAGATGTGGCCGCTGATTCAAACTCTTCAAGCTGCTTGCGCGGCGAGCGCCGACGTGGCGGATATGCATGAAACAGCACGTCAACTTTTGCAGCAACTCAAGATGCACAACCCGAAGGAAGAGCAGATCGTTTACACAGCTGCCGATCGCTATGAGCCGGCCCATCCGAATGAGTCGTTGGCGCAAGCGATGGCCGCCGCGCAGATGCCGGAAGGCTGGGTCTGCGCGATGGCACCGCACTGACGATAGGGCGGCGTGGCGAACCTCGACCTTGGCGCGCCGCAGCGCGACCATGTCTGGTCGCGACGTCGCTCCGAGGGAGCGACTGCGCGCGTCGTCTATCAGCTGCGTTTAGTTACCGACGATATGGCGACGCTGCGCCGCGCTGCAGTCACTGGCTTGGATGTGGTGTCGTTCCAGATATGGTTGTGCAGGACGCTTTGGAAGCGGGACGGCTAGTTTGGTTGTTGCCGGATTGGCCGAGCGCGCCAGCGACGGTGCAAGCGGTGTTCCCGTCGTGGCGTGGCCTAATCCCGGCGGTGCGCGCACTACTCAATTTTCTGGTTGAGGAGTTTGCGGCCATTTTGTGCGCGCGGTTGTCGCCGGTCGAGGGGCTGTCTGCTAGCTGTCACCACGAGCAGCTTGCAGCAAGATGGTCGCATCGACGTCACTGTTGTTAGTCAGTGACATGGCGTCCGGCGGCACTCGTATAACGCGGTTGGCGAAGAGTCAGCTCTCGCTACGCCAGGCACGCACGGCTTCGGCAAAGGCCAGACAGTCGGCAAAGCGGTTGTATAGCGGCACCGGAGCAACGCGGATCACGTCGGGTTCGCGCCAATCAAGGATAAATCCGTGAGCCATCAGGTACTCGAAGAGCGCGCGACCTTGTTCGCGCCCGGCCAAAACGCGAATGGAGAGCTGTGCGCCGCGCCGCGCAGGTTCCGAGGGCGTGGCTACTTCGAGCACGTCGGCGAGTTGCGTGTGCACTAGCCATTCCAGATAACCGGTCAGCTGGCGTGATTTCTCACAGATGGCAGCCATGCCGGCGCGACGGAACAGTTCCAGCGATACACGCAGCGGTGCCAAGGCAAGAATCGGTGGGTTGGACAGTTGCCAACCGTCGGCACCGGGCGTGGGTTGAAATTGTGGCTGCATCAAGAAGCGCGTGCTCTTGTCGTGACCCCACCAGCCAGCAAAGCGTGGCAAGGCAGCTGTGGCATGACGCTCATGTACGAACATGCCGCCGACTGCGCCGGGACCGGCGTTGAGGTATTTATAGCTGCACCAGATGGCAAAATCTGCGTTGCTGTCGTGCAGTTGCAACGGCAGGTTGCCGACGGCGTGTGCAAGGTCGAAGCCGACCATGCAACCGTAGCGATGTGCCAGCGCGGTGATGGTCTTGAGATCGTAGGCTTGGCCGGTACGGTATTGCACGCCGGGTAACATCACCAGCGCAATGCGTGATCCATGCTCCGCCAGTGTGCGTTCGATAGCGGCCATGGACACCGTGCCGTGCGCCTCGTCCGCTTCCACTTCAATCAGCGCTGTGGCCGGATCAAAACCGTGAAAGTGAATTTGTGATTCCACGGCGTAGCGATCGGTCGGAAACGCGCCGGCTTCGATCAAGATGGCAGAGCGTTCGGCGGTGGGACGATAAAAGCTGACCATCATCAGGTGCAGGTTCACGCCCAGCGTGTTCATCGCCACCACTTCAGATGGCAGCGCGCCGACGACGTTCGCTAGGTCATTGCGCACGAACTCGTGGTAATCCATCCACGGCAAGCGACCTTTGAAATGGCCTTCCACACCCAGTTGGCCCCAGTAATCCATTTCGGCATCAACCGCGGCACGGACCGCGCGTGGTTGCAGCCCGAGCGAGTTGCCACAGAAGTACACGCTGTCGCGGCTTTCGTGCGGAGGAATCAGAAACTCGTCGCGAAAAGCGCGTAGTGGATCGGCGGCATCTTGGGCGTTGGCCCAATCAACGGTGGCTTGGAAATCAGGCATGCGTAAGTCCTGCGTCAGCTTTATTTGTTGGTGGGAGCCGCTTCAGTCGTGATGTTTTTGCGCTAGTGATCAGGTAAAAAAGCATCGGGGCTGAAGCCCCTCCTACGGGAGCTGTGCGCGCTTGTTGGAGCGGCTTTAGCCGTGATGCTTTTAACGTTGATGGTCGACCCAAAAGCATCAGTGCTAAAGCTCCTTCCTACGGGAGATGTGCGCCCTTGTAGGAGCGGCTTTAGCCGCGATGCTTTTGCGTTGATGGTTAAACCAAGAGCATCGGGGCTGAAGCTCCTTCCTACGGGAGCTGTGCGCCGTTGTAGGAGCGGCTTTAGCCGCGATGCTTTTAACGTTGATGGTCGACCCAAAAGCATCAGTGCTAAAGCCCCTCCTACGAGGGAGGTAAGAAATTTATTTCAAACGCGTGGCAATCGTTTGGCAGCCTTTGTCAAACGCAGCTGTCCATGCGGCGCCGGCCTGGCTTTGCGTGGGGCGTATGCAGCGCAGTTGGATAACGTGGCCGCTCTTCAACCAATAATGTTCCACGTAATTGGCGGTTTCGCCGTTTTCGCGTGCGGTGTAGACGCTGCTGTTGGGGCCGGGCGGAAGCGCTGAGGCCTTATAGCCGGGCAGTGCCATGGCTTTGGCAGTGGCTTCACTGATGTATTGGTGGAAGCTGTTGACGTCAGCTGCGTCGGCCACGGTCACGGTGACGCGGGCCAGGATGGTCTTCCCTGTGGGCGAGGAATCGGGTACCTGAAACACGCGTACTTCGGGGTCGCCTTGGGTTTCCATAATGCCGAGCCAACTGTCCGGCGTGGTGAAGTTGACGCTGCCGTTGGCCATGCTTATATCCGTCGCTTGCACCGTACTAGACAGTAGCAACGTGACGGCCAATACAGTGGCGACGGAAGTGATGTGGCGCGCGAGACTCATGGAGGTTCCTTCGGGGTCAGGTCGGGTCGGTGGAAAAACGACGTTTGGGCAAACCTAGCCACTCCAGCGCGCTGCCGTGAAACAGTCGGGCTTGGCCTTCATCATCGAGCCCCAATGCTTCAATGCCGCTGCCGGGTTCTTGTTCGCCCAGTGGGAAAGGATAGTCGGTACCCAGCATCACTTGGCGGTCACCCGTCACTTTTAGCAAATAGCGCAGCGCGTCGTCGTCATGCACGCACGAGTCGAAATACATGCGTTTGAGATACTCGCGCGGATTGCGCGGGTTGTCGGTGGCGACAAGGTCGGGGCGCATCTTGAAGCCGTGCTCAATGCGGCCGATGGTGAATGGAAAACTGCCGCCACCATGCGCCAGCATCACGCGCAGTTTCGGCAAGCGTTCCAGCACACCGCCAAAGGCGAGACAGCACGCCGCGCGAGACTGCTCAGCCGGCATCCCCACCAACCATGGCATCCAATATTTGGGCATGCTGGCCATACCCATCATGTCCCATGGGTGCACCATTACCGCGGCGCCGAGATCGGCCGCTGCTTCAAAAAACGGAAACAATTCCGGCGCGTCGAGGTTCCAGTCACCACAGTGCGAACCAATTTGCACACCTTGCAGACCGAGTTCGTCGATGCAGCGTTCCAGTTCGCGAATGGCAAGGTCGGGCGCTTGCAGAGGCACCGTGCCAAGGCCGGCGTAGTGGCGCGGGTGATCGCGGCACGTGCGCGCCATGTCGTCGTTCAAATGGCGGTGCAGTTCCAGCGCCTGATAGCCCTGCGCCCAGTAGGAAAACAGCACCGGTACCGTAGAGATGACCTGCACATCGACACCGAAGCGGGCGTAATCGTCAATGCGTGTCTGTGGGTCGAACGCGGAATCCCACACCTCGCGGAAGAACTTGCTGTCTTTGTAAATACGGTGGCGCCCATCGGTATGTGTCATCACCGGAAAGCGATCGTCGCCGTACTTGGTCGCCAGGTTTGGCCAGTCACGGGGCAGGATATGTGCGTGGGTATCTATCTTGAGCATCTGTGCAGTGTAAAACGTCCGCGCGGCGGCGTCGCCTGAAGCTGAACGGTGGGCGTCGTGGTGGACGGGCACCGTGCATGGAAACAACGTTCACCAATTGATCGGTGACCGCCAAACGGCTGTTTTATGCACGGTTTTACGTAGTGAGCAGTTTGCCTATTTGGCGCTCATGAAAATGATGGAATAGCGTTATTTATCATCTGTTGTAAATGTTAATCAAAATACCTGCGCATAATCGGCCCACGTCGGTGCAGTGAAATAGAGTAAGCGTAATTGCGTAGTTTCTTACGAGTTATTCCAGTAATGATTTGAAGGCAAAAGTTATTTCCAATAGATAGTTGGATTCGCTCTCTTACACGTACGGAGACACCCGTGATTACCCAACGTTTGATCACCCAGCGTTTTATCTGCATGGCTTTGAATGCTGCGTTATGTGTGACCGTGGCCGGGTTGGCTGGCTGTAATCAGCAGCCCACAGCGGCGACGTCGCCAGCAAGTTCGTCTTCTAGTGCGCCCGCGCCTGCGGGCACGGCGGCGCAAGCACCACTCTATACGCCGCCCAGTGCGGATGATCTTTATCAAATGGTGGCGCCCATTGCGCTGTTCCCGGACAAGCTGGTCGCGCAGTTACTCGCCGGCTCGACTTACCCGGACCAAGTGACGGCGGCAGATAATTTCCTGGCCCAGAATCAAAATTTGCAAGGTCCGGCGTTGCAAGACCAAGTTGACCCGCAGGCGTGGGACCCAAGTATCAAAGGGCTGACCGTATTTCCCAAAGTGCTTGATCAAATGGCGCAGAACCTGCCATGGACAACATCGTTGGGCGAGGCCTATGTGAATGACCCGACGGACGTACTGAATGCGATTCAAGTGATGCGTGAACGGGCATCCAAGCACGGCAGCTTGCGTAGCTCAGCACGAATGCGCGTGGTGGATCAGCCGGTAGCGCAGGCGGTGAGTTACACCGTGCCCGCGGATGGCTACCCGCCGGTTTATTCTGGCCCGAGCGTGGTGCCGGCGCCGCAGCAGTCGATTGAGATTTTGTCGGCCGAGCCCGATACCGTGTACGTGCCTAACTACGACCCGCAGACCGTTTATGGTGAGGAAGTGCCGGTCTATCCCGGCTACAGCTACGAACGACCGGTCTACGATGGTCACTCGGATGGCTATAGCGGCAGTCAGGTCGTGACCGCAGGGGTTATCAGTTTTGGCGTCGGCATCCTGGTCGGCGCGTTACTTGAAAATTCCCATCATGACCGTGGCCCGAGCTATGGCTGGAATAGTTGGGGCATGAACTGGGGCGGAGATCGCAACGGATATGGTGGCCGCGGCCATGGCGATGGTGGCGGCTGGCAGCGCCCGGCGGTGGTACACAACGACACCACCTATGTGTCTCGCTCCACCACCGTAGTTAATCACTACGTCACCAACAATATTAATAATAGCGTCAATAACAGCGTTAATAACTCCAATAACCGCTATATAGATAATCGCAACAAGAACGGCGGCAATAGCCCCAATCCGATGGCAGTAGCACGCTTGCACGCGCAGGACAATCGCGCCACCGCCGTGGTGCCGTTGGTGACCCCGCCCGCGCGGAATCATGCGGCCGAATTATCCCATCCAGGGGCGATGATCGCGCGCACTCCCGCCACCCGTCCGGACTTCAGTGGTGCACTGACCAAGGGCGAGCCGGCTCGATTCAGTCATGTTGGCGCCGGGAACCAAGTCGCAACGCCAATGCGCAGGGGAGCAGCCGTGACGCCAGCGGCCTCGCCACTCGCGGGAAATCGTCCAGCCGCAAGGATGCTCCCGCGCGCCATTGCCGCGCACGCGCCGCCGGCCCGACTCGGGGTGGACAGTGGGGTACACAAAGGTGAGATGCCGCACTTTAGTCGATCGGGTGTTGAGTCGACCGCAGCGGTGCATGCGCAACAAGGTGTGCATGAACAGCGACCCGCATCGCCGACGATGCAGCAATCGCACGCTGTGCCGCATGTTGAAAGCGTGTTGCGGCACAACCCAGCGGCCGCGGAGCCGGCGCATCAGCCGGCAGCACCTGCAACGCTACCTGCCACTCAAGAAATTCGCCGCGCCACTGAGGTAGATCGTCCCACCATTGAGCAGTCGCGGCCGCAACCCGTAAGGCAGCAGACGTCACCAAGGCCAGTCGAACGGCAGCCAGTAGAGCGATCGCAAGTAGAGCGATCGGTCCAAGTAACGGAGCGGCCGCGCGCCATGCCACGCCAAGAGGCGCCGGTACAGCCACGCCGCGAAGCGCCGGTCTATCGTGAAACGCCGCGTCCGCGAGAGATGCGGCAGCCACCGGCGGCACGACCTTCGGCGGCGCCAGCTAAAAAAGAGCCCACTAACAAGAGGGAGAAGAAGTCAGACGACAGCCACTGAGCCTGACGCATGCTGAAAGTCTGCGGGCATCGCTTACCTAAACGAGCACGCGTTAGCAATGAAGGCATATTTAGTGAGCAGCCGGTAGCTTGGCCGGTGGCTCCGCAGTTGCGGCGAGGTTTCGCGGGTCGCGCTGGATGACGTGGGCGAGGGTGGCGATGTTGTCGACTAGGCGGTCGCTGACTCGCGTCCACCATTGGATGGAACTGTCGCTGGGTACCGATGGCGCGACGGCCAGTGAGGCCCGTTGTAGTGCACGCAAGTTCGGTAGTGCGATGGTGCTGCCTTGCTCGCGTAGCGCCGTGGCGAGGTCTTGCAGCGTATCGGCGGCACTGTTTACGAAGAGTTGCACTTCTTTTTGCGCGGGCAGGGTGGCGATGTCATCCAATGAAGCTTCCAGCGTCATGGCCGTGCGTACTAAACGGTTGCCGTTGGCGAACAGCGTGCGCGCGAAGGCAAGTAACTCTGGTGGTGTGGCGGGTTCGGTGCGCAAGCGTTCGATGGAAGCCTGTGCGTTGGTGCGTGCCGTGCGTGCAGCCACGCGCATGTCGCGTCGCGCGGCAGCCGGATTTGGCTGGATTAACGCACGTAGATAATAGGCGTAGGCGTCCAGCATGGCGGCTAGGGCGGTGCGCGCGCGTCCACGCTCCCACGTTGGCCATGCCACATAGGCGAGCAAGGCCATGCCGCAACCCAGCGCGGTGTTGATTACGCGATCCAGTACCGCGTTGGACGAGTCAACGCCTTCGAATGAAAGCAGAATCACGACCGTGCCGGTTAGCGCTGCCACCGCGATGCCATAGTGTGCTGACGCCATGTAACGAAACACCATGCACAGCAGGGCCATCAAGGCGAGATGAGCCCATGGCTCGTTCGGTGCAAAGTGCAGCAGGATGGTGGTGAGTACGAGTCCAAGCACCGTGCCCAAGACTCGCAACAGACCGAAGTTAAAAGTTGCCGCAAAGTCAGGTCGCAATACGATGGCGGCCGTCATCGGTAGCCAGTAGCCGTGGGGAAGCTGCAGTTGGCGCGATACGAACAAAGCGATGCTGAGACATACCGCCGTGCGCACGGCGTGGCGAAACGCAGCCGAACGCGGCGTGAAGTTGGCGCGCAAGGTCAGCCAGCCGGCGTTGCTGCGCAGCGCTTTCGGCAAGCGTGTTTCCTCCGCGCTGGCGCGCAGTTCGCCGCGACTGCCGGCCCAATTGGCGTTGCGAACGGCGGCAGCTAACTCGCCGAATAGTGCATGGACGTGTGCGATTTGTCGGTCAGGCTTGCCAAGGTCACCCAGTAAGGTTTGCTTACTGGTGCGCAAGGTTTCCAGTGCACGCGTGGCTTGGTTCGGCGTGACCGCGTGATCGACCGCGGTGGCAATGGCCATGAGCACGCGCGCCGCATCGTCGCGGAATTGACTATAGATCAGCGGATCGGCGTGCAATTCATCCATGGCCGTCAATTCAAGCCGTATCCGTTCGGCCAATTCCAGTAGCACGCCAAACGCTTCCATGGCGCGGCCGTGGGCGCGATGTTGCCCCAGCAACGTTTGTTGCAAGGTGGTCATCGACTCGGTTAGCGCTGGCACTTCATCGTCGTCGTGCTGCTGCGATCGCGCCAGCGCGGCCAGCCCGCTGTACACGCCAGCCAGTGCCTGGCGTTCGGGCCAGTAGCGCTGTAGTGGCCATGCAGCTAATGAAAACGATGCAAGTAATAAACCGCCGGCGACGATCAGCCCGGAACCGATGAGTGCTTCTTGCCAGGGCGCCGGCGTAGATGCGGTGATCACCAGCAAGATCATGCTGGTCATGCCGAAGCGCGCCGTGTCCGTACCAAATACCACCAGCATGCCGCCAAAGAACCCGAGTGCGGCGGTTGCCAGAAGAATCAATGGCAACTGGCCACCAATCAAAAAGCCCAACAGGGATGCCAGCCCGGCGGCTAATGACGCCAACAACAATTGTCGTAAGCGTTGCCGATACGGACCCGGTTGATCGTTGAACATGGTGTTCAGCGCACCGGCGGCGATACCTAGCCCCGCTTGGGGATAGCCGGTTGCCAAGCCAATGGCCAGCGGCAACACCACCGCGGCGGTATTGCGCAACACCACCCGTAACGGCACGTCCGAACGTTTGATTCGGGTCAGGCTTTCAATCGCGTGGGCGCGTAGCGAGTAGTCGCTGGGGGGCATGAGAGGTTACTAACAGGCGTCAGCCTGTGATTCTGCCCGATGCAGCTCGTGCTTGCTGCTTTTGTGGGAGCGGCTTCAGCCGCGATGCTTTTGTTTTGATGCGGCGTTCTAAAAGCATCGGGGCTAACGCCCCTCCCACACGATATTTAGATGGTCAAGCGCGGCCAGCAAACTCGCCGGTGAGTGTGTTCACCCACACTTTTTCATCGTTGCTGATGTACTCCGGCACCTGAATCTCGATGCCGGTGTTGAGCTTGGCCGGCTTGTTGCGCTTGGTGGCGCTGGAGCCTTTCATTTCCGGTGCGGTGTCGACGACGGTCAGGATCACGCTGCTGGGTACTTGTAGCGCTACCGGCGCGTCGTCAATCAGCTGCACGTAATAGCCTTCAACGCCTTCCACGATATAGCCGGCGTTCTCGCCCACGGTTTCCGGCGACAACGGATATTGCGTGTAATCCTCGGCATCCATGAAGACGAACAAGTCCTCATCTTTGTACGAGAAGTTGGCTGCGCGGCGGACCAGATCCATTTCCTGCAACTCGTCTTCGGCCCGCAAGCTAAGGTCGTATTTGCGTCCACCAGGGATCGTGTACAAGGTGAAGCGGAAAGTGACGTTGCCGCCACGCGCGCTGGGTGAACTGCGCTCCACATCACGCACCTGATACACGGTGCCTTCGTGTTCGATCACGTTGCCTTTCTTGGTATCGGAAGCTTTCATCGGTGCGTTCTTGTGTGGTGGGTGGAGTAGGAGGGGTCAGACGAATGGGTCGAACTGTTGCAGCAATTCCACGCCAAGCAATTGTTCCGGGGCGTCGACTTGCGCGCCCCAAATAACGGCCCACGCGGCTTGGCTATGTTCAAAATCGCTGCGGGCGCCGTAGGCGGCAAGGTTCGGGTATTCGATGTCCATCAGCAGCGTGTTTGCGTCGCTGCCGGGCACGACGCAGCGATAGAAGCGAATCGCCTGTGGCATCTGCGCTGAAGTGAATTGTGGATCGGCAGCAGCCTTCAGCTTGGCGCGGAACTCGTCCATGCGGCCTAGTTGAATCTGATAACGGAAGCGGGCGATGACCGTCATGGGTAGCGGCCTTACTTGGGCTGCAAGCGGACGGCGCCATCAAGGCGAATCGTTTCGCCATTGATGTAGCGGTTGCCGAGAATGAAAGCGACCGTGCTGGCAAATTCTTCCGGCTTGCCCAAGCGTGACGGGAAGGGAATGGATGCGCCTAATGATGCTTGTACTTCGGGCGTCATGCTGTCGACCATCGGCGTCCAGAAAATACCCGGCGCAATGGTGGCTACACGAATGCCGAAACGGGCCAGCTCACGTGCCATAGGCAAGGTCATACCGACGATGCCACCTTTGGATGCAGAGTACGCGGCCTGGCCAATCTGGCCTTCATAGGCGGCGACACTGGCGGTGTTGACGATGACACCACGCTCGCCATCTTCGCCCGGCTCGTTCGCCTGCATCAACGCGGCCGCAGCCTTGGCCACGTTGAAGCTGCCGATCAAATTCACGGTGACCGTACCGGTGAAATTGGCCAGTGGCATCGGGCCTTG
>JBDTBF010000171.1:0-4478 GCA_039924175.1 Rhodanobacter sp. | reverse complement strand
AAGAGAATAACTACAGAAGGGCATTTCCATGAGTTACGCAGTCATCAAGACTGGCGGCAAGCAATACCGCGTTCAGCAGGGCGATGTCCTGCGCGTGGAGTTGTTGACCGCCGAAGAAGGCGCCACCATAAATTTCGACCAGGTGTTGATGGTCGGTTCTGGTGAGTCAGTGGTCGTTGGCGCACCGTTGGTAGAAGGCGCCACTGTTAGTGCCACCGTGCGTTCGCACGGCCGTGCCGACAAAATTCGCATCATCAAATTCCGCCGCCGCAAGCATTACAAGCGTCAGCAGGGTCATCGTCAGCATTTCACCGAAATCGAGATCACGGGCATCAACGCCTAAGCAACTGGAGCACTGAGTCATGGCACATAAAAAAGGCGTAGGTTCCAGCCGCAACGGTCGCGATTCGAACCCGAAATACTTGGGTGTGAAGATCTACGGTGGCCAGGCTATTGAGGCTGGCAACATCATCGTGCGTCAGCGCGGTACACAGTTCCACCCGGGTGTCGGCGTGGGCCTGGGACGTGATCACACGTTGTTCGCGTTGGTCGATGGAACGGTTCAATTCAAAATACGTGGCGAGAAAAACCGCCGCTTCATCGACGTCGTGCAGGCGTAAGCTTTCCGCGATGCGATAGCGAAGGCCCCGCTCTGGCGGGGTTTTTGTTTTTCAAGGCAGGAAACAGGGTGCGTACGCTTCCCGGTATCTTGTCACTGCTGTTCTCTGTTTTCTGTTGCCCCGGATCAACCCATGAAATTTGTCGACGAAGCCAACATCAACGTCAAAGCTGGCGATGGTGGCAATGGCTGCATCAGCTTCCGCCGCGAGAAGTTCATTCCTTTTGGCGGCCCTGATGGCGGCGATGGCGGCTTTGGCGGCTCCATCTGGCTGGAGTCCGACGAAGGCCTGAATACCCTGGTCGACTTTCGTCATCGACGCAATTTCAAAGCGCGCCGCGGCCAGAATGGCATGGGCAGCCAAATGTATGGCAAGGGTGGCGAAGACACCGTTATCCGCGTACCCGTCGGCACCATGATCACTAACGTCAACACCGATGAAGTGATTGGTGACTTGACCGGCCATGGTCAGCGCTTGCTGGTCGCCCAAGGCGGCAAAGGTGGCCTCGGCAATATACATTTCAAGACGTCGGTGAACCGTGCGCCACGTAAGGCGACGCCGGGCACACCCGGCGACGAGCGTGAGCTGAAACTTGAGCTACGCCTGTTGGCTGACGTCGGCCTGCTCGGCTTCCCGAATGCCGGTAAGTCCACCTTTATCCGCGCCGTTTCTGCTGCCACGCCGCGCGTAGCGGATTACCCATTCACTACGCTGCATCCGAATCTTGGTGTGGTCAGCCTAGGCGTCGATCAGAGTTTCGTTATTGCCGATATTCCCGGCTTGATTGAAGGCGCCGCCGAGGGCGCTGGCCTGGGCATTCAGTTCCTACGCCATGTGGCGCGCACCAGCTTGTTGCTGCACCTGGTCGATCTTGCGCCGATGGATGACACCGACGTGGCTGGCCAAGTACGGGCCATCGAGCAGGAGTTGGAGAAATTCAATCCTGAACTATTGGAGCGTCCGCGCTGGTTAGTGCTGAACAAAGCGGACTTGCTGCCCGAAGACGAGCGTATGCCGGCGGCAGAGAAGATTATCGCCGAGCTCGGCTGGACTGAGCCGTGGTTTCTTATCTCCGCTATCTCGCGTGAAAACACGATGCCGGTGTGTCAGCAAGTGCAGCGCTTCTTTGAATCCGAGCGTGCGGAGACTGAAGCGCGCACGGATATGCTGCCCGGTGATGTGCGGCTCCGTGGCGACGAGCCAGCCGTTTAATCGGCAGTAAGTGGCGGAGAACATTGGACCGTATGGTTGCGTGGCGAAGGGCCGCGTAGCTAACCGAAGTTCGCGCTGCCAGCGGTGATAACACGCCTCGGCTCGAGCGTTGCAACTGCGCTGAAAGTATTTGAAAGCGGCGCAGAGTTTTCATTCCGCGCCGCTTTCGATTGCGCGATCACATACGAAACACGCCGTAACGCTGCGGCTCGATCGGCGCATTCATGGCGGCGGAAAGCGCAAGGCCAAGCACGCGCCGGGTGTCGGCTGGGTCGATGATGCCATCGTCCCACAACCGCGCGCTGGCGTAGTACGGGTGGCCTTGGCGTTCGTACTGTTCGCGTAAGGGTGCCTTGAAGGCTTCTTCGTCTTCAGCTGACCAGGTGCCGCCTTTGCCCTCGATGCCGTCGCGCTTGACGGTCGCCAATACCGAAGCGGCTTGTTCGCCGCCCATGACGGAGATGCGGGCGTTTGGCCACATCCACATGAAGCGAGCATCGTAGGCGCGGCCGCACATGGCGTAGTTGCCGGCGCCGAAGCTGCCGCCAATCACCACGGTAAATTTCGGCACATGTGAACATGCCACCGCAGTCACCATCTTGGCGCCGTCTTTCGCGATGCCGGCATGTTCGTATTTTTTGCCGACCATAAAGCCGGTGATGTTTTGTAGAAATACTAAGGGCACGTTGCGTTGGTTGCACAGCTCAATAAAGTGCGTGCCTTTGAGTGCGCTTTCGGCAAACAAAATACCGTTATTGGCGACGATGCCAACCGGATAACCGTGGATGTGCGCGAAGCCAGTCACTAGCGTCTTGCCGTAGCGCGATTTGAACTCGTGGAACTCGGAGCCGTCGACGATGCGTGCAATGATCTCGTGAACGTCGAACGGGCGGCGCGCATCCAATGGGATGACGCCATATAGCTCTTCGGCAGCGTAATGCGGCTCTATGGGTGCTTTCAGCGCCAGCGGCATGCTTTTTTTACGGTTGAGACTGGCCACAATATCGCGCGCGATAGATAGCGCATGTGCGTCGTTTTCAGCGAAGTGATCAGCGACACCGGAAATAGACGTATGGACGTCTGCGCCACCCAAGGTTTCTGCGTCGACAACTTCGCCGGTGGCGGCCTTTACTAGCGGCGGACCGCCCAGAAAAATAGTGCCTTCCTCACGCACGATGATGGTTTCGTCACTCATCGCTGGGACGTAAGCGCCGCCGGCGGTGCACGAGCCCATTACCACGGCAATTTGCGGGATGTTCAATGCCGACATGCGGGCTTGGTTGTAGAAGATACGACCGAAATGTTCTTTGTCCGGAAAAACTTCATCTTGCAGCGGTAAGAATGCGCCGCCGGAGTCAACCAGATAGATGCACGGCAGACGATTTTCCAGTGCAATTTCCTGCGCGCGCAAATGCTTCTTTACCGTCATCGGAAAATAGGTGCCGCCTTTGACGGTGGCATCGTTCGCCACCACCATTACCTCGATGCCATTGACGCGGCCGATACCGGTGATCAAACCGGCCGCGGGCGCCGCGTTGTCGTACATGCCGTAGGCGGCCAGTGCGGACAATTCGAGAAACGGTGAGCCGGGGTCGAGCAGGGCGCGGATACGCTCGCGTGGCAGCAATTTGCCGCGCGCCACGTGCTTGTCGCGGGCCTTGGCGCCACCGCCCTCGGCGTTGTGGCTCAACACTTGTTGCAACTCACTTACCAGGGTGCGTAGATGCGCACTGCCGGCTTTGAACTCGGGTGAACGGGGATCAATTTGTGACGCAATCATGCTCATGGCTGCACGCCCATAAATACGGACTAATAAGGAGAGTCCCCGAGCACTTTGCTCGTGAGGATCAAGCTATGGATCATAGCGGGCATGACCGCCAGACCAAAATGAGGAACATAAGTTTTGTGTGTTCCAGCGTGCATGTCGGGTGCACCAAGCGGAAAATGCTTTCGGTGAGCAGCGCCGCGAAGCAGTGCGTTGCGAGCTAGCGCAGCGCCAAGGTGGTACCGAGTGAGTGGGTCAGTCTCTTGTGTATGTCCGCATTCTTGGTGATGCCCGGTTGCTGTTTTGAAATAGAGTGGCGCAGCGCCTGTTTTACACGCTGATCTGATAATGGACTCCGCCACGGCGCAGTGATTTCCACGCCAAAAAAAACGGCCGCACAAGGCGGCCGCTTTTCTGAAAGCCTATCAAGGATTAGTTACCCTTGGTGGCGTCCTTTGCAGCGTCTTTCGCGTTGTCAGCAGCCGTCTTGGCAGCGTCTTTCGCACTGTCCGCAGCGGAAGCGGCGTTGTCGGCAGCGGCCTTGGCCGAGTCAGCAGCGTCACCAGCAGCCGGGGCAGCAGCGGAAGCAGCAGAAGCTGCCTGCATTGCCTGACCAGCAGCGTCATTGGCGGCATCAGCAGCAGTAGCCGCCTGATCAGCCGCCTGTGTAGCTTCCGTGGTTGGCGCTGCAGCAGCAGCCGCCGACGCATCAGCAGCCTGCTGAGTTGCATCAGCCGCAGACTTCTGTGCGTCTTGCGCGGAGTCCTGCGCGCCATTGCTGCAGGCCGCCAACAGCGCGACGAGCGCGGAGGCGAGTAGAATACGCGTAAATTTCATTGTAAATCTCCAATTTGCCGTGGAATGCCATTTGGCCGTGTATT
>JBDTBF010000170.1:0-42797 GCA_039924175.1 Rhodanobacter sp. | reverse complement strand
TTTGCTGCTGGATTTACGAGGAAAGCTGCCCCCTCGGCATGCACCAAGTCACCTCACTACCCCCGTCGAAGCCAGAACACCCCCGGGAAAGCTGATATGACGTAGCAAGTATATGGGGCCGACCGGCGTTACGGCAATGGCCACGGTGGCGGCAAAAAGTGTTTCGTTCATTCACCGCCGTTAGTGTGTGGCAAGCGCGCTGGCCAAGCAGCAAACGCATGCGTCCGGCAACGTACAGCATGGCGCACGCTGGCGCGAAAAATCGTCGTTCGATTCCAATACATTGCTGCGCTGTCGGTCCGTTCAAACGTCATCCGACCGGCTTGGAGTTGTCGCTGCGCTTACGCAACGTCTATACTTAGGCGCTTACACCAACCCGTATTTGCTGCACTCGTGGGAACGACCTCGATGATTCGATTGCAATTGCTCGCATTGGCTACGGCCGCCGTCATTTTCGCTACTTTCAGCGCTCACGCCGAAGGGGACAAAGCGGCGGGTCAGAAGCTGATTTACACCTGCGCCGGCTGCCACGGTGTGCCTGGCTACACCAACGCCTATCCGCAATATCCGGTCCCGAAAATTGCGGGACAGAACGAGCAATACATCATTAATGCCTTGCACGGTTACAAAAGCGGTGATCGTACCCATCCCACTATGAGAGCGCAGGCAGAGAGTTTGTCCGATACGGACATTCAGAACATCGCCGCCTTTCTTTCCAGTCTCGCTAAGTAATCGCCAAGGATTTTCCGCATGAAACATGTGCTTACTCTGCTTTCATTCGGCGCTGTTTTGGCGCTCGCGTCCGCCCCTCTGTTGGCTAGCGGTAACGCTGCAAACGGCAAAGCCAAAGCGGCGACTTGCTTTGCGTGCCATGGTGCTGATGGCAACTCGGTCGATCCGCAATATCCTCGTTTGGCGGGGCAATACGATACGTACATTCAGCAGGTGCTGCACGAGTACAAAGATGGGCAGCGCAACAACCCCATCATGAAAGGCATGGCTTCGACGCTGTCCGATCAGGACATTGAAGATGTCGCGGCGTATTTCTCCAGCCTGCCGGGCAAAATGGATACGTTGAACGGTCATCTGCAAGGCGAAAAGTAAACAAGCTAGTCAGCGGTGCGTAACGCGCCACGAAACACACGCATTAAAAAAACCGCTCCGGCGGTTTTTTTAATGCCTGTGGAAAGCGCAAAACGCGTAGAGCCATCGATCTTGTTTGGACGACGGCGCGGAGGCGGCTTGGCAAGCTTGCCGCACATGAAACCAACCACGGATTGCGCGGCCAAGTTCGCTAGCTGCCGGCACCCGCTTGCCCAGCGACACTACTGCCGGTGTTGAGGGCCGGCCTCTCTCTTATGCCATCGCCGACTTCCCGTCGTGCTTCTTGTAATACGGCGTTTTACCTTGAGTGTGATCCGTCACATCACGCACGCCCGTAATTTCCGGGATGCGTTCGCGCAAAGTTTTTTCAACCCCCTGCTTCAGCGTGACATCAACCATGCCGCAACCATGGCAGCCGCCGCCAAACTGCAAGACGGCAGCGCCCTCGGCATCAATATCTATCAAGGTCACTTCGCCACCATGTGACTTCAGCTTTGGATTGACCTCGGCCGCGATGACATACCGAATACGCGCGACCAACCCTTCCGCTGGGCCAGGGATTTCTCCTTTGATCTTCGGCGCGCGGATATTCAGCTGGCCACCGGTGCTAGTTGGCTCAAAATCTACGGTTGCGCCATCCATCCAACGGATGCTGTCCCGATCAACGTGTAAATTGAAGCCAGTGCACTCCAGGTCCAGCTCGGTACCCAGCAAATCAGCTGGCTCGCAAAACTCTAGCTCGCAGTTGGCAGCTGGCGTACCTGGCTCCGTCACCCACATGCGGATGCTTAAATCGTCGATGTTTTGTTGCGAAAGCAAGCGCGCAAAGTGCTGTTGCGCACGCTCAGAAATATCGATCATGCCTAGCTCCGGTGTCGCTAAACGGGCGCTCACAAACTACGTGAGCTAATCAGCACCATTTTAGTCCTGTTTCTACGGGATACGCACTTTGACATTTGCGTGCGCACCTCCGACCCTTCATCTTTACGCTTTCATTTTTGGAGATGAGCATGTCCACTAGCGACCTCGCAACGCAGCATTGTCAGCCACGCAAAGGCGCGGAACACGCCCAAAATCCAGCTCAGATCGCCGCGTTGCTGCAACAGCTCCCCGGTTGGAAGTTGGCGGCAGATGGCCACGCCATCATCAAAGATTTCAAGTTTCCTGATTTTCGCCATACGTTAGGGTTTATCAACGCGGTCGGCTTTATCGCCAACCACGAGGACCACCACCCGGACCTTGAAGCAGGTTACGGGCACTGCCAGCTGCTGTGGTCCACTCACGATGTAGGAGGACTGTCGTTGAACGACTTTATCTGTGCCGCACGCGTAGAGGCTTTGCTGGCGCACTGATTAGAAATCGGTGCGTGACTTCTCCCTCGTGTAATCCAGGCGCTTGCCCTTGACGGCTAATACGTCAAGGAAATCCTTCAAATCGTCCGGTAGCGGCGCGGAAAAGCTGTAAGAGCGCCCTTCCAGCTCAAAGGCCATGTGCGCCGCATGCAAAAATAGGCGGGTTAAGCCCATCTCGCGGAAGCGTTTGTTCATCTCACGATCACCGTATTTCGGATCACCCGCCAAAGGGTGGCCGATATGCGCGGCGTGAACGCGAATTTGATGGGTGCGCCCGGTGCCGAGCGTCGCCTGCATCAGCCGTGTGCCCGGGTAATGATCAGCCTCACGAAAGAACGTCAACGACGGTTTGCCATTGTCGGCGACACGCACCATCCGCTCGCCGCCTTGCAATACGGACTTCAGCAACGGCGCATTCACGTCAAACTTCGCTTTGGCTGGATGACCGAGCATCAAGCAAAGGTACTGTTTGGTCACTTCACCAGCGCGAATGGCCGTTTGCAGGCCAATCAAGCCCGTACGGGTGCGCGCGAACACTAATACGCCGCTGGTGTCGCGGTCCAGCCGATGTACTAATTCCAGATGTTCCTGCGGTCGCGCCGCGCGCAACAGCTCGATGGCGCCAAAACTGATACCGCTGCCGCCGTGACTGGCCACGCCCGAAGGCTTGTCGATGACGAGGAAATGTTTATCTTCGAAAATAATGGCATCGGTCACGGATGCCATTTGGGCGGTCGCCGGCGCATGCTGCGGCGGTCGTTCCGCAACGCGTATCGGCGGAATTCGAAGCGTATCACCGTCATTGAGACGGGTGTCCGGCTTCGCCCGCTTACCGTTTACGCGAATCTGGCCGGTGCGAAGCAACCGGTAAATCATGCTTTTCGGCACGCCTTTGAGCAACGTAACCAGGGCATTGTCGATGCGTTGGCCGTCGCGCTCGGGGCCAACCTCAACTTGACGCACACCATTAGGTGATGGAGGGGAAGTTACCGTTTGCATTGAAAAAAACCCGCTGAAATAGGATACTCGCCGAGCGCCGTACTTCGCCTGTCCATGTCTGGATCAGGCGGGTATCTGGCCGTAACGTCGGCGAGGGCTGCGACGGTTGCCGAAGGGCAGCGCTGCAGACTCCCTTTTATCGTAACGGTTGGAGCGTCGTTTGTCCGTTGCTGCAAAGCAACGGTGGCGACGGACGCAGCAGACCGAATCGTCCCGGGGCCAGTGATGGCGCCGTCATTTTTGCCGCTTTACCGCAGCGGCGCGATCCACGGCAGGCCGCCATTGAGGCGCCACCGCGGCACGCGACGCACGGCAAGCCGAGGAAAACCACCATGAAACGTATGTTGATCAACGCAACTCAGCGTGAGGAGTTGCGTGTGGCCATTGTTGATGGCCAAAACTTGTACGACCTAGATATCGAAATCCCTTCGCGGGAACAAAAAAAATCCAACATTTACAAAGGTCGTATCACCCGCGTCGAAGCGTCATTGGAAGCGTGTTTTGTCGAGTACGGCTCTGAACGCCACGGCTTCCTGCCGCTAAAAGAGATCTCCCGCGAATACTTCACGCCGGGTCTGGATCACCATAAATCCAGCATTCGCGAATTGGTCAAAGAAGGCCAGGAAGTTGTCGTACAGGTAGAAAAGGAAGAGCGCGGCAACAAAGGCGCGGCGCTGACCACGTTCATTAGTTTGGCCGGTCGCTACATGGTGCTGATGCCGAACAACCCGAAGGCCGGTGGCGTATCGCGCCGCATCGAGGGTGAAGATCGGCAGGCGCTGAAAGAAGCGCTTGAGCACGTTACCGTGCCCGACGACGTCGGCTTGATCGTACGTACCGCAGGTCTGGGTCGCGACGCCGAAGAGCTGCAGTGGGACTTGGATTACCTGCTGCAATTGTGGAAGTCGATCTCCGAAGCCGCTGGCAAGCAAAAGGCGCCCTTCCTGATTTATCAGGAATCGAAGCTGTTTATCCGCGCCCTGCGCGACTATCTGCGCAGCGACGTTGGCGAAATCCTGATCGATGACGAGGCGCTCTTCAATGACGCCCGCGACTTCATGCAGCAGGTTATGCCGAACTCGCTGCGCAAGCTGAAGTTGTACAAAGACGACACACCGCTGTTCACCCGCTACCAGATCGAAACGCAGATCGAGAGCGCGTTTGAGCGCGAAGTGCGCCTGCCTTCGGGCGGCGCCATTGTGATCGACCCCACCGAAGCGCTGACCTCCATCGACGTCAACTCGTCGAAGGCAACCAAGGGCAGCGACATCGAAGAAACCGCGTTCAATACCAACTGCGAAGCGGCGGTAGAAGTAGCGCGGCAAGCACGCATTCGCGATGCCGGCGGTTTGATCGTGATCGACTTCATCGACATGGACAGCCCGAAGCATCAGCGCGAAGTAGAAGAGCGCCTGAAGGAAGCCTTGAAGCAAGACCGCGCCCGCGTACAGATCGGTCGTATCTCACGCTTTGGCCTGATGGAGATGTCGCGTCAGCGGCTGCGTCCAAGCCTTGGCGAAGCCAGTGAAATTGTTTGCCCACGTTGCGACGGCCACGGGCTGATCCGCGGTGTGGAATCGTTGTCGCTATCAACATTGCGTTTGATCGAAGAACACGCAATGAAGGAGAACACCGGACAAGTCTTGGTGCAGGCGCCGCCTAGCGTCGCCAACTTCCTGCTGAATGAAAAGCGCGAGAGCGTCGTCGAGATTGAACTGCGCCACAAAGTGCACGTGATGATCGTGGCCGACGCCAAGTTGGAAACGCCACATATCGACATCCAGCGCATTCGCGAAGCGGATATGGGCGAGCACAGCAAGCCAAGCTATGAATGCTTGACCGTAGTGGCGACGCCAGAGCTGCCAAAGATGGGCCAATCGCTGGGAAGCAGCGAGAAGCCCGCGGTAAGTGGCATCATGCCGTCCAGCCCAGCACCCATTCGCGAAGACGTTCCAGAGCCGGCAACATCCGCACCGCGTCAAACGAGCGAGCGCAAGCCGTCCTCTAAGGCCGCTGCCACAAGCAACACCGGTGGCATTATTTCGCGTTTACTTGGCTGGTTCCGCGGCGGCGTCGAGCCAGCCGCCACGGCGACTCCCGCATCAAAAAACACACACAGCAGCAGTAGTTCGCGTAACAGCGACAACGCTCGCGGCGGCAGCCGACGTGACGATCGCGGTAGTCGAACCGGTGGTAATGGGCAAAACGGTCAGTCCAGCCGTCAGCCACGCCGAGACTCGTCTTCGCAGAACTCGTCGAAGGCAAGCGCCTCTTCGTCACAGCGTGGCAATCGTCAACGTAATAGCGACGCGTCTGCCACCGCACAGGTGCCGGCTGCAAAGATGGAACGCCAGCCGAAAGCTGCCACCGTCGATAACGCCACACCGCGCGCTGAGCGCAAGACAAACCCCGCACCGAAGGCAAAGGTAGAGCGCCAGCCGCGCGCAGCAGCAGCCAGCGAGCGCCCGGCTACACCGACTCCCACTGAAGCCGTTAGCGAGGCCGAGTTGCTAGTGCCGGTAATCGCGGCAGGCGCACCTGAGTCAGACGACGACGCGCCGGACACTGACGGTAGTCAGTCGCGGCGGCGGCGTGGTCGTCGCGGCGGTCGTCGCCGGCGTCGTCACGATGAGACCACCGATGGCACCAGCAGCGACAATGCGCAGTCAGAAAACGACGCGCAGCCACAAGTTGAAGCTGACGCAGGCCATGCAGCAACGGAACAAAGCACCATTGCTCGTGTGCCATCTAGCTCTACCGCCGTTGACACAAACGAAACTCGGAAGGCCAGCGACAAGCGTGACGCAGCAGTAGCCGCACCCGTTGCTACGTCAGCTATTACACCTGCTGCTACGCCTACAGCGGCTGCTACGCCTGCGGCGGCGGCTCCAACGACACAAGCACCAGTTGCTGTACCTGCATCCGTTGCGGCGCCAGCCCCGACGAACAACACCCCGGCGCCGATGCGCGCGGCGGAGCCCGCCGCTCGGAACACTGACTCCGCACCGAGTGCGCCATCGGTAGCGCCCGTTGTATCTGCAGCTAGCGCAAAAGTAGCCTCAGCACCGGCAGCATTCAACCTGCCTGCACTGCCGCCGATCCCTGCTCACGATGCCGGCGTTAATGCACCAGTGGCCGCGACAGCCACAGAAAGCACGGTACCTGCGCGACGGGCAGCGTCAAACGAGCCATCCACATTGGTGACGGCGCCAGCACACGACAGTACGCCAGTACATGCTTCATCGGTAACCGCTGATTCGCACATCAATGGCACTGTCTCGCCGATAGCACCAACGTCGACAGTTGCGGTGCCGCATTCTGCGGCCGTTATCGTCAAGTCAGACGAGACTGCAGCGAAAGTAGATTCTCAGCATCCGTCTACTGCAGCGGTGGTAGTTGGCAGTGTGCCGGTGCAACCGATGTCAACGACGCCAACGACCCTGGCAGCACCACACGCCACGGCGACTCACGCTGTGCCGAACACGGCCAAAGCTATGCCCGACGTGTCCGACCAGCAGCATCAAGCGCCTACTCAGTCCGTCACTGTGCATGCAACAGCCACTCACGCCACTCACGTACCTGCGCAACCCACACAGGGTGATTTGTTGATGCCAAGCCAAATCGTAAGGTCGCAGCCTTCACCGGCCAAGGAAGCCAAGCCGGTCCTCCCGACGGCACCCGTGGTAGAGCAGCACGAGCGCCCGACTGAGTAACCCGTTACTGCAAGGTTTCACGCAATAAAAAGCCGGACTTTAAGCCCGGCTTTTTATTGCGTGAACAACTGCACCAAAAACTACAGCGCCCCTACGCACAAATACCTCAGATGCCCACTTGATGACTTGGCGAGTCAATCAGCCCATGTGCCGTCATCAAATGCGCCAAACTTAAAACGTGATCGACGTGCAGCTTTTCCATCAAACGCTGCTTATACGTAGACACCGTCTTCGGGCTCAAGCTCAACTGCTCGCCAATCGCAGTCAGCGGCTTGCCCCGGACCAGCATCATCGCCACTTCCAATTCGCGGCTAGACAGCACATCAAACGGCGAGCTAGTTCCATCCAACGTTGCCAACGCCAACTGCTGGGCGACAGCCGGCGCCAAGTAGCGCCTGCCTCCGTTGACCTGCCGTACGGCTAGCACCAACTCTTCCGCGCTGCAGCCCTTGGTCATATAACCGAGTGCCCCGGCGTCGAGTAGCCGCTTCGGAAACCGCGCGTCGTCCACTACCGTGACCACCACAATCCTCGTGGACATCTTGGCGCGGCACACACGCTCAGTAAGTTCGATGCCGCTCATGCCTGGCATGTGGACATCGACCAGTGCAATGTCCGGTTTTAGCGAGCGTATCAAGCGCAAACCGTCTTCCGCACTACCCGCCTCACCAACGATCGCGATATCCGGTTGTTGCTGCAAAATCATGCGAAAACCGGTACGTACCAGTTCGTGATCATCGATCAAGGCAACACTAATCACTTCGCGCCCTCCTTGGGTCAGGGAAAACGAAACTATTCAGAGAAAATACTTCAGAGTTCCGTATCATTCTTGCACAAGCTGAACTCGCCGGAACACGTTGTAAAGGCCATCGACGTGAGCCGCATCTAAGCAGCTTTCGATCACCAGTGCCGGAAAAAAAATTCACCGTCATCCGGGTTCACATGGCTAGCCTTGGCCCCTCCCAAAACCTGATTTCCACGGCAGGCCAATCGCCATCGCAACGACTTGAACAAAAATGTCGCATGC
Source organism: Rhodanobacter sp. (assembly GCA_039924175.1). Lineage (GTDB taxonomy): Bacteria > Pseudomonadota > Gammaproteobacteria > Xanthomonadales > Rhodanobacteraceae > Rhodanobacter. The sequence goes on along the minus strand of JBDTBF010000170.1, from coordinate 34,602 downwards.
ACAAGATGCCGGATATGTCGGCCGTTGCCCTCATAAATTGTGCGGCAATGACTAAGAGGACGCGGAATTGCGAACTGCGTCACACAATACGGAAGCGCCCGCCGACACCTACCAATCTTGCTAGCTCAACTTCTCCGCCTACTCGGTCAGCTCATCCGATATCCCGCCTCCGCCACAGCAAAGGAAAGCGTCCGGCATCGTGCCCCAGGACGAGGCATCTGGACACCCACAACCACGCACCCACTGTTTGTCTCACGACTTGGCCGTCCTAGCTACGCACCGACGGGGTAGCAAACCTGGGCCAGTGCGCATCGCATGCTTGCAACCTCACTAATACCGACCATTACTGACTCGCGTCGCGTCATTCCTGGGGGAAAGAAATCGGAACACGGTCGTTCTAGCTTGTCGAACCCGCAACCAAAGAAAAGCCCCTGAAACCGCACAACTGTGCGCCTTCAAGGGCTATTTGTATCACCAGCGTATCCATACGCTTTTACATCAATGGTGCCCAAGAAGGGACTCGAACCCTCACGCCTTACGGCGCTACCACCTCAAGGTAGTGCGTCTACCAATTCCGCCACCTGGGCAGGTGTGTTGCTTAGTTCTTTTTTTCGGGTGCTGGTGCTGCGGGAGTAGCTGGCACTTCGCTTTTATGCTCGACCGCAGCGGCAGCAGGCGGCGTTGCCGCTTTGTTAGCCGTGGCGCCAGCAGCTGCGGGTACTTCTGAACCCGCTGGTACAACAGCTGGCGACGTCTTGTTTGCCGCAGCGGGCTTGGTGGCGACTCCTGCCATAACACCAAGTCCATCCCCTGCCGCAGCGGGAGCGCCGTGGTGGTGCATGTAGACGCCCATACCCAAGCTAAGCGCGAAGAACAACGCGCCCAAGACGCCCGTGGCACGAGTCAAAAAGGTGGCCGAACCGCGCGCACCAAACACCGTGGCCGATGCACCGCCGCCGAAGCCGGAGCCAGCACCAGCGCCGGCACCGTTCTGCATAAGAATCAGAACGGTCATCACCGAAGCGACTAAAAGATAGAAAACGCTAAAAATAGCAAACATATTTTCTTTCGGACCTGTGGCGCCTATTGCGCCGCGACGCAAATTCCAAGGAAGTCAGATGCAGTCAATGAGGCTCCGCCAACAAGCCCACCGTCTATATCTGCTTGCGCAAATAGTTCTGCGGCATTCGCCGCTTTGACGCTGCCGCCGTAAAGCAGTCGTGTCAGACCGGAGATCATAACATCTTCGCTTTCCAGTTGGCTACGAATGAACGCATGGACTTCTTGCGCTTGTGCCGGCGTCGCGCAACGGCCGGTACCAATGGCCCAAATCGGCTCGTAAGCAATAACTGCGGTATCAAAGCTAGCAATGCCATTTAATTGAAGCACCGCCTGCAATTGCCGCGCGATAACAGCGTTAGTTTCCCCAGCCTCATGCTGTTCCAGCGTTTCGCCAACACAAAGAATCGGCGTTAGCCCGCCCGCACGCGCCGCGGCAAATTTACGCGCTACCAACTCATCGCTTTCGTCGTGATAAGTCCGGCGCTCGGAGTGACCAACCAGAACCCACTGGGCACCAACGTCTTGCAGCATTGCGGCAGAAACCTCGCCGGTAAATGCTCCTTGCCCTTCGTGCTCACTCAGGTCCTGTGCGCCGACACTGACACCGCCATCGGCCTGCATCGCCACTACCTCGGCCATATAAGGAAACGGCGGGAAAACGACGACGTCCACGGAAGCCGGCTTAGCTGCAGCGATGTCACGAACCAGTTCGGTCGCCATGGAACGACTGCCGTACATTTTCCAATTACCGGCAACAAGTTTCTTGCGCATGGTCTGCTTCCGCTGCGGATAAAGCGGCAAGCTTACCGATGCGCTGCGTTATCGGCAAACTCGGCTAACCACTGGCGTCGACCGGCCGATGCGGTCAAGAATGCCTCACCAACCGCGGGAAACACGCATGCCCATCGCTCATCCAGTCAGCCTAATCACCGGCGCCTCTTCAGGTATTGGTGCCGAATTTGCGCGCCAATTGGCCGCGCGCGGGCACTATTTGGTGTTGACAGCGCGCCGTACTGATCGCTTGGAGGAACTGGCACGCACGTTGCGCGAACAACATAGCGTGGAGGTGACCGTGCTACCGCACGACCTGGCCGAGCCCGCCGCAGCCACAGCGCTTTGCGCCGAACTGGATCAACGCGGGTTACAAGTGGATTGGCTCATCAACAACGCAGGCTATGGCGTGCCTGGTTCGTTTGTGGCCAACGAATGGCCTGTGCACAGCGCATTTCTGCAGGTGTTACTGATCGCACCAACGGAGTTGGCTCGACGACTTCTACCCGCCATGCGTGAGCGCGGTTATGGCCGCATCATTAACGTCGCGTCGCTTGCCGGACATGTACCGGGCCCGGCCGGACACACGTTATATGCCGCAAGTAAGGCTTATATGATCAAGTTTTCGCAGTCGCTCGCGCTGGAAAACAGTCAAGCAGGCGTGCACGTTTGCGCACTCTGCCCAGGTTTTACCTGGTCTGAATTCCACGACGTCACCGGCACGCGCGCGAAGATGGACAAGCTACCGGGCTTCATGTGGCTGACCGCGGGTGAAGTCGTCACGGACGGCATCGATGCCGTGGAACGTGGCCTCGCGGTACGGATTCCTGGCCGCGTCAATCGGTTCATCAAAGCAAACGTGCAATTACTGCCTGATCGCTTGGCGATGTGGCTTTCGGCGCGCGAATCCAAACGCTATCGAGACACCAGCGAATAACCCGGCATGTAACTACCGATCCACTAGCGGTTACTCACACCAAGCAGCAGCTCTCAAAATATACCGAGTATCCCCGCTACTGTTGTTTGACCATCTTGCCGAGGCGGTTCACCGCAAGCTTATGTCTTTGTTTCCCACACAGATGCGCCCCCTGCCCTATCGCAAGCCCACGCTCGGCCGCGATTACTGGGTCATTGACGGTGTGCTACCTAACGTTGATGAAGTACGCGCTCGCTGCCTGAGCAAGACAGATTGGGAAATGGGCTACCCGACGACGGGCGAAGTATGGCCCGGCATGCGCGCCAGTCCAGCACTGCTGGACGACGAACTGGCACCCTTGGAGCGCAAGGTTTGCGAAGCAACCGGCACCAGCAAAGTTTGGGTGGTGCAGCCGGAAGATGGCACCCGGCTCAACCATAACTGCGTGCAAGTGGTCGGCTCCACCGAGGGCGCGGTGAAGCCACATACCGACTCATCAAACCTGTGCCGCTACGCGGCCGTTCTGTATCTCAACCCAAGCGTTCCCGAGCGCTGCGGCACCAGCTTTTTTCGCCAGCGCATGCCGGGCGGTCAGCTCGCAGGCAACTGCGTCTTGCCGCCGCACCATAATCTGGCCGAGGCGCTAGGTAATCGCTTCGTGCAGCCAAATGCGTTTGCCGAAGATGTCCGCATAGCCCACAAATACAACCGTCTGCTGCTATACAAGGCCAACATCATTCACAGCGCCAGCGCATATTGGGGCCTAGAAATGGCGAACAAGCGGATGACGGCAGTGTTCTTCTGGATGGCTTAAAGCTCATCCGAAGACCAGCTTCGCCGATGGTGCGGCTGATCTTCGACATTAATCAGATGGCGAATTGCAGTAAGTGGCCTTCGGATCAGCGGCTATTGCCAGCCACCGCAGTCGAGCCAGCCGCACGGTCCGCCCTAGTCGGGCTTAGTGCAAACCAACTAGTCGCATGAAGGATCATCTGAACAAGTCGTCATCCCAGCAAAAGCTGGCATCCAGCGACTCGGCGAAGCGCTGAATGCGCTGGCTGACCAGCTCCGCTGTTGTGGAGCACTTGCGGCTTGACCAAACGTTCGCCTGTTGAAAGCTGTCGGAGCGACCATCCGGAGCTGGCTGCGAGTTTCCCTAGCGTCAGATCAGCTTGATTTCCCGCAGTCGCTGCATCAGGTATTCGTGCGACGTAATCGATGTGTTGTAACGGCTCGGGTTATCCGGCGTAATGCACGAAGCTAGTGGGTCCAACACGACATCCGGGTTCGGGTGCAGGAAGAACGGCACGGAATAACGGGGCTTGCGCGCGTTCGCATTCTGCGGGTTCACCACGCGATGCGTGGTCGACGGATACACGTGATTACTCAGGCGCTGCAACATGTCGCCAATGTTCACCACGATTGCATCGCCGGTCGTGGTGATCGGCAGCCACTCGCCTTCGCTCAGCACTTCCAAACCTTCCGCACTAGCACCAACTAGCAAGGTAATCAGGTTAATGTCTTCGTGAGCGCCAGCACGAACATTGGGCACGTTGTCTTGCGTAATCGGTGGGTAATGAATGGGGCGCAAAATGGAATTGCCCACATCGGTCTTGTCTTCGAAAAAGTGCTCTGGTTGATCAATGTGCAATGCCAGTGCGCGCAATACGCGCGTGCCGAGCTGATCCAGCGCCGTATACAAGCCGTAACCGAATTCATGAAACTCAGGAACTTCGGACGGCCAAATATTGGCGGGCATCACATCAGCGAATTTCGAATCGCGCGGAATTTCGCGGCCAACATGCCAGAACTCTTTCAGGTCGGCATATTGACTATCTTTGGCGGTTTCTACTTTGTACGGCGTGTAGCCGCGCGCGCCACCGCCACCGGCAATGTGATACTGCATTTTGACTTCGGTCGGCAGCGCAAAGAAGCGCTGAAACGCCGCATAGGCGCCATCAACCAACTCGCGCGATATGCCGTGGCCGCTGATGCAGCAAAAACCAAAGGCGCGATAGGCCGCACCTAACTCGGCAACAAAGGCAGCGTGGTCGCTGTCGTAACGGCGAATGTCGAGCGTGGGAACTTGTTTCATGACATCTCCGCCAAAGACTTCCGTGCTTCGTGATCTTGAGCGGCGGACTTCACCGCGCTGGCAAGCCACTCGGCTAGCTGTTTCACCTCGGCCACATCAGCCGCCTCGACCGTCACGCGTACTACCGGCTCCGTGCCGGATGCGCGCAAAACGACCCGACCGCGATCGTGCAAAATTCGTTCCACTTCAGCTACTGCGTCTCGCACGGCCACGCTATCTAACGCTTCACGTGCGCCGTCTGCGCGGATGTTCAACATAATTTGCGGCAGCTTTTTAAGTCCAGCGCGCGCTGCCACCAGGTCTTGCCCGGAAAGCGCCAGCGCTTCCAACACAGCCAATGCAGCAACGATGCCATCACCGGTGGTCGCCCGATCCAGACACAAGATATGACCGGAGGTTTCGCCGCCTAACACGCCGCCATGCTCTTTCAACTGCTGCAGTACAAAGCGGTCACCCACGTTGGCGCGAATCAGCGGCACTCCCATATCTTTCAGCGCTGACTGCAAGCCAAAGTTACTCATCAAGGTGCCCACGACGGGCCCCTTCAACAGGCCGCGCGCATGCAGGCCACACGCCAACACGTACAAAATGTCGTCGCCATCAGCCAGTACGCCAAAGCGATCCACCAGCGCCAAGCGGTCGCCGTCACCATCGAACGCTATGCCAAGGTCAGCGCCATTCGCCACGACTGCCTGCTGCAGACCTTTGGGCTGCGTTGAGCCGACGTCGAGGTTAATGTTGAAACCGTCTGGTTTGTCACCAATGCGCAGTACTTCGGCACCCAACTCGGTAAACACCTTCGGAGCCACTTGGTAGGTGGCTCCATTGGCGCAATCGAGCACAATTTTTAGGCCACGCAAGCTGAAGTCCGCCGGCACCGTCGACTTGCAGTATTCGGCGTAGCGCGCTGCGGCATCGTCAATACGGCTGGCCTTGCCCAAGCGCTGCGACGACACAGTGGCGAAATCGGCATCCACCTCACGCTCGATCGCCAGCTCCACTTCGTCTGAAAGCTTTTCGCCTTTGGCCGAGAAAAACTTGATGCCGTTGTCGTAATACGGGTTATGGGAGGCGCTGATCACAATACCCATTTGCGCACGCATGGAGCGCGTCAAAAACGCTACTGCGGGCGTGGGTATCGGGCCAAGCAACGCCACATCAACGCCAGCGGCGACCAAGCCCGCCTCCAGTGCTGATTCGAACATGTAGCCAGAAACGCGTGTGTCTTTGCCGATCAACACTTTGGGACGGTCTTTGCTATCTCGCGCTAGCACGGCCCCAGCGGCACGGCCCAAACGCAGAATGAAATCTGCGCTAATCGGCCACTGACCAGCCAGTCCCCGAATACCATCAGTACCAAAATACTTGCGTTGATTCATGTTGTTTGGTGATCCTAAAAGTGCCTACTCGCACCATCCGCCGCAGCATAGCGCGGCAGCGCATAGCGAATAAATCTCAATCATCGTCTGGCCAACGCGGCATAACCGGTGGCCTATCTTCGCGCTTCGGCGTGACGTCGAGCGTGTGTACCGCATGCCATACCGCCAGCGCATCCACCGTCGCAGCCACGTCGTGAACGCGCACCATACGGGCCCCACGTTGCACGGCTATCAAGGCGGCGGCAACAGACCCGGTCACCCGCTCGGCGGCAATTTTCTTGCCCGTCAATGAACCAATCATCGATTTGCGCGAAAGCCCCACATACAGACCACCCCCCAGAGTGCGGAAACGCTCCAGCGCACTTAGCAAGGCCACGTTGTGTTCCAGTGTTTTTCCAAAGCCAAAGCCCGGATCCAGCAACACGCGGCGGCGGTCGATTCCCGCCAATTCACAGGCAAACAAACGATCGGTGAGAAAGCGATGCACTTCACCAACCACGTCGTCGTAGTGCGGCTCAGTCTGCATGCTGCGCGGCTCACCCTGCATGTGCATCAGGCACACCGGCACACCAAGTTCAGCTGCCGCGTCCAACGCCCCTTCGCGGCGTAGCGCGTAAACATCGTTGATCATGCCGGCGCCGGCAGCCACCGCAGCACGCATAACTTCAGGCTTGGAGGTATCGATGGAAATAGGCAGCGAGGTGCGCGCCAGCAACTGCTCCAACACTGGCAAGACGCGTTGCAACTCATCTTGAACAGACACCTCGGCTGCGCCCGGCCGCGTGGACTCGCCGCCGAGATCGAGCATATCCGCGCCCTCTTCAGCCATGCGCAGGCCGTGGGCGACCGCAGCGTCCACATCATTGCGATGACCGTCAGCAGAAAACGAGTCGGGAGTGAGGTTGACAATGCCCACCACGCGCGCGCGATCGAGTACCAACGATCGCCCAGCGCAATCCAGGACCGGGGCAAACAAATCAACTGACATGGTCTTTAGCTCACTCCTTTACGCCCGACTTACGGCTATTACGGCGTCAGCGTTACGCCTTCGGCAAACCTGCAAACTCGCCCATAAAGCCACGGTAATGCTGCAATTCCTCGATGGAATCGCGAATGTCTGACAACGCCGTATGCGCCGCATGCTTACCAAAACCATGGGCAATATCTGGCGACCAGCGCCGCGCCAATTCCTTCAGCGTGGAAACATCCAGGTTGCGATAGTGAAAATAATGCTCCAGCCGCGGCATCTGGCGATGCATGAAGCGGCGGTCCTGGCAGATGGAATTGCCACACATCGGCGACTTGCCCGGTGGTACCCATGCGCGCAAGAACTCAACGGTGGCGTGCTCAGCCATGGCGTGGTCAGTTTCTGATTTCAACACTTGGCGCCACAAGCCAGAATGGCTGTGCTGGTTACGATTCCACTCGTCCATCGACTCCAGTCGATCAATCTCGTGGCGTATCGCAAACACGGGACCGTCGGCCAGTACGTTGAGATTTTTGTCAGTAACGACCGTGGCGATCTCCAGAATGGAGTCGTTGTCGGTATCTAACCCGGTCATCTCCAGATCAATCCAGATCAGGTTTTCTTCTTGAACTTGGCTCATGTGCGCTCCTTGAAGGGGCCAGTTTACCAGCGTTCCCACCGTACTTTTGACAATGCGATGATGGGCCCATGCAAACCTTCTTTTGGCACGACTACGAAACTACCGGCGCCGATACCTGGCGCGACCGTCCGGCGCAATTTGCCGGCATTCGTACTACCACGGAGCTGGAAATCATCGGCGAGCCGGTGATGTTCTACGCCAAACCGCCGCTGGAAATGCCACCGCACCCCGACGCCTGCATGATTACCGGCATTACGCCGCAGCTCGCCGCACGCGAGGGCGTCGGCGAAGCGGAGTTTGCCGCGCGCGTGCACGAACAGCTAGCGGTGCCCGGCACCTGCGGCGTGGGCTACAACTCGCTGCACTTTGACGACGAAATTACCCGGCAAATGCTGTACCGAAACCTGTATGAGCCATACGGTCGCGAATGGGAGAACGGCAATTCACGCTGGGACCTGATTGACCTGGCTCGTATGTGCGAAGCGTTACGCCCCGAAGGGATTCACTGGCCGCTGCGTCCCGATGGCGCGCCCAGCTTTCGGCTGGAGCACCTCGCGCAAGCCAATCACCTGAATCAAGAACGCGCGCACGACGCCCTTTCCGATGTCTACGCGTTGATTGACCTCGCGCGACTCATTCGCGCGCGCCAGCCGCGGCTATGGGACTGGTACTACGCGCTGCGGCGCAAGCAGAAAGTGTTCAACCTGCTGGATGTGATCAGCATGACACCCCTCGTGCACGTCTCATCGCGCTACCCGGCCAGCCGCCACTGCTTGGCCGTCATCATGCCGCTGGCGCCGCACCCGAGCCGATCCGGCGAAATCATTGTCTACGATTTATCCAGCGATCCGAGCGATTGGCTTGAGCTGGACGAAGAGGCCATTGCCGACCGCATGTTCACGCCACGCGCCGACCTACCCGAGGGTATCGAGCGCATCCCGCTGCGCACGGTGCGCGCCAATCACGTCCCAGCATTGGCGCCCATGTCCGTTCTGCAAGGCGCCGACATGGACCGTTTGCAGTTGAATCTTGAGCAATGCAACGCCCACCGCGAGATGCTGCTGGCTAGTGATGGACTGGTCGAAAAGCTAAGTCGCGTATTCCAGAATGCGGCAGAACGACCAGCACCCGAAGACCCTGAATTAGCTATCTACGGCGGCGGATTCTTGCCCGCTGCGGACAAGAAATTGCTCGCACAAATCCGCGCCACACCACCGGCCCAATTGGCCGAAGGCAGTTTCCCGCTGCGCGATCCACGCTATCCCGAACTGCTGTTCCGTTACCGCGCACGTAACTGGCCGGAAACGCTTAACGCTGAAGAACGCCAGCGCTGGCACAGCTTCCGCAACGCTCGACTAACTCGCCATACCGCACTGACCGGGCTCACGTTAGAGGATTATTTCGCACGCATTGACGAGCTACGCGGCGATCCAAGCGCACAAGAGAAGCTGGCCTTGCTTGATCAACTGCAAGCGTGGGGCGAACAACTGGCCGCCAGCGTTGATGCCGACTGAGCGAGCCATACGCTGGCGAAAATTCCCATTGAGCCTTGTGCGAGCGACTTCAGTCGCGATGCTTTTGGTTCCAGCAATAAAGCAGGAGCATCGCGACTAAAGTCGCTCCTACAAAAGCCACCCGCCGTGCACGGCTTAATATCTCCGAAATACACCATCCATCTCGATCAAATCCCCATGCCGCAAACCTATTTCACACCCGCCACCTTCCACTTTCTGAGCGCGCTCGATCTTCACAACAACCGCGAGTGGTTCCACGCGCACAAAGCGGACTACGAGCGCCATGTTCGCGAGCCATTCCTGCAATTCATTCTGGATTTGCAGCAACCGTTGGCGAAAATCAGTACGCATTTTCGGGCCGACCCGCGCAAGATGGGTGGCTCGCTATTTCGTATTTATCGCGACACGCGCTACTCCCACAACAAGTCGCCATACAAGCCGTGGCAAGGCGCGCGCTTCTTTCACGAGCGCCGTCGCGAAATTGACGCACCCTCGTTTTATCTGCACCTGCAACCGGGTGATTGCTTTGCCGGTGGCGGCATGTGGCACCCTGAATCGGACGTACTGAAACACCTGCGCGAATTCCTCGACAACAATCCGGCGGCGTGGAAGCGCGCCGTTCAGAGCAAGGCGTTTCGCGAGTATTTTCAACTCGGTGGTGATTCCTTAATTCGCGCGCCGCGCGGCTACGATCCAGGACATGAACTGATCGACGACTTGAAGCGCAAGAGTTACGTCGCCGTCACCAGCTTCACCGAAACCCTCGCCTGCTCCGACGAGTTGCTGCCGTGGGCCGTCACTACGTTTAAGCGCTGCGCGCCGTTGGTCGACTACCTGTGCGCCGCGCAAGATTTGGAATTCTAAAAGCGCGTTGCCCGCTCACGCTTCAGCAAACGGGAACGCCAACACATCGGCAATGGCGTCTGTATTGGCCATACACATCAGCAAGCGTTCCACACCGAGCGCAACGCCGGCGCAGTCCGGCAGCGCATCCAGCACACCGAGAAATGCTTCATCCAGCGGCAGCACGCAAGCTCCGCGTGCTTGCCGCATCGCATTGTCACGCACGAAACGTGCACGCTGTTCCACCGCGTTGTTCAACTCGTGATAGCCGTTGGCCAACTCGTAACGCCCCAGATACAACTCGAAGCGCTCCGCGCGCGGTGCCTCACCGGGACGTATGCGCGCCAACGCGCATTGCGTCGCCGGGTAGTCGTAAATCACCGTGATACGGTCGCGCGGAAAGCCTGGCTGCAACTGATGCGTGATCAATAGATCAAGCCAATCATCGCGACTGAGTCCACCCGGGTCGATATTTTGAGCCACCAATGGGGTCTGCAATTGCTCCAGCGTGGCGCACAACGGATCAATGCCCAGACCATCCAAGAACAGTTGGCGATAACTGGTGATCACCACTTCGGCACGCCGCTCCAGTGTCGCCAAGGCCTCCGTCACCAACCCAATAGTTTCCGCCATCAACCGCCGATGATCCCAGCCGACGCGATACCACTCCAGCATGGTGAACTCGGGATTATGCCGACCACCCGCCTCACCATTGCGGAACACGCGGCCCAGTTCGTAGCAATCGCCCACTCCCGCCGCCAACAAGCGCTTTAGCGGATATTCCGGCGATGTGCGCAACCAGCGCTCGCGCGCGCCAGCGTCCACGTGACCGCTGAACTGCGTGCAAAAACCTTCGATATTCGGTTCGGTATTGCCAGCCGCCGAAAGCACCGGCGTTTCTACTTCCAGGACCTGGCGCTCCGCAAAGAAGGCGCGAATCAGCTGGTACAAATGGGCGCGCAACTGCAATGCGTCAATCAGTGGTAGCGCGGGTGTCGGCTTTGTTGTGGCGCGAATTACCTTGCTGTGATTGGCAGAAGCGGCGCGCGAATGAGCCGAGCTTGCGTTAGTGATCGGCGTTACGCCAGACGGCAATTTCTTATCGGTCATTCGGCGTGCTCGGCCAGTAACGCCAGCAGTTGCGCCTCATCGCGAACCTCCACACCCAACTCACGCGCCTTGTCTAATTTGGAACCGGCCGCATCGCCGGCCACGACAAAACTGGTTTTACTGGAAACGGAACCTGATACTTTTGCTCCCAGCGCCTCCAGTCGCTCCTTCGCCACGTCACGCGTCAACTCCTGCAGGCTACCCGTGAGTACCACGGTCTGCCCTTCCAACGGCCCCTTGGTCGCCGCGGCCGCTAACGGGATCGCATCAAGCAAGCGATGCATGGCAGCTTCATCCGCACGCAACTCGGCCAGCTTCTCGGGGTCAGCGAAAAATACGCCCAGATTGATCGCGGCGGCCTGTGGCAATCCAGCGACTATCCACTGCGCGGATCCTGCGGCAAGCAATGCATCCACGCTAGGAAAATGTGCGGTCAGTGCGGCGGCGCGTTTCTCACTGAGTTGGCGCACCGATGTCGCTGCCAGCAGCACGGCCAAATTCAAGCGTTCGTGCAATCGCGCGGACGGTGCGCGTTCGTCACTGAAATGGATACCGGCAGCCAACAATGCATCCACCACCTGTTGATTACCGCGTTGCGCAAAAAACCCAGCAATGGAATGTGCCACTTCGTTACCAACGTCGGGCAGCACCCGTAATAAGGTAGCCGGCGTACTACGCACCCACTCCAACTGGCCCAGCCAAAGCGCCAGCGTCTTCGCCGTACTCTCACCAATATGCATAATGCCTAGCGCAAACAAAAAACGCGCCAAGGTCGCGTGCTTGCTGGCGCGAATAGCGACGTCCAGGTTTTCGGCCCACTTGGTCGCGACTTTGCCCGCCTTGACCGTTTCTGGCGTAGTGCCGTCACGCTCGTCCAGCAACTGCTTCATCGCGACGAAGCGCTCCACCGTCAGCGCATATAAATCTGCCGGCGTCCGCACCATTTCCAGCTCAACCAGCGCGTCGACATAACGCTCGCCCAAGCCATCGATATCCATCGCGCGACGCGAAGCAAAATGGATTAACGACTCTTTGCGCTGCGCCAGACAGATCAAACCACCCGAACAGCGCCACGCGGCCGCACCGTCTTCTCGCAATAATGCGGAATCACAGACCGGGCACTGCTTCGGCATCTCCCAAACCGGCGCGCCTTCAGGGCGGCGTTTCAGCATCACGCGCACCACTTCAGGAATAACATCACCGGCGCGGCGCACCACGACGGTGTCACCGACGCGCACATCCAACCGCGTAATTTGATCAGCGTTATGCAAGGTGGCATTGGTCACCACCACGCCAGCCACTTGCACCGGGGCCAAACGCGCGACTGGTGTGGCGGCGCCGGTTCGCCCAATCTGAACCTCAATGGCTTCGACCGTCGTCAGTTGCTCTTGCGCGGGAAACTTGTGCGCAATCGCCCAGCGCGGCGCGCGCGCGACAAAGCCCATCTCTTGCTGGCCAACGAAATCATCGAGTTTATAGACCACGCCATCAATATCGTACGGAAGGCTATCTCGCTTGGCACCAACTCGTCGAAAATACTCGAGTAGGCCGGCAAACCCGCGCGTCTTGTCAACTTCAGGCGAAACAGGGAAACCCCACTGCCGCAATTGCTGCAGCGTCTCGGATTGCGTTGGCGGTAGTGCTCCGCCCTCCACCACGCCCACGGAATACGCAAAAAAGCTTAACCGCCGCCGCTTCGTCATTGCCGGGTCATGCTGGCGCAAGGAGCCGGCTGCGCCATTGCGTGGATTGGCGAGTGGTTTCTGTCCGTGCGCGCGAGCGTATTCGTTGAATGCCTCAAAATCCTTGTGCAACATAATCACTTCACCGCGTACTTCGAGCACGTCTGGCCAAGTGGCGCCGCCTAAAGGCAGCTCGCCGGCGGGACTGTCCGCGCTGCGCAAACGCAACGGGATGGCGCGCACGGTACGCAAGTTAGCGGTGACATCTTCGCCGGTGGTGCCGTCGCCGCGGGTCACGCCTTGCACGAACACGCCATGCTCGTAGCGCAAGCTGATCGCCAACCCGTCCAGCTTTGGCTCTACGCAAAACACCGGGTCGCGGCGCTTCAGTGTTTGTTCAATGCGTCGCACGAAATCCGCTACCTCGCGAAAGCGCTCCGCATCGGTATCGGGCTGCCCAACGCCTACGGGTTGCTCAAAAGCATTGCCCAAGGACAGCATCGGCTGCTCATGGCGTACTTCAGCAAAGCCGCCACTGGCGCGCGCGCCCACTTTGCGCGTGGGTGAATCTTCCGACGCCAGCTCGGGATGCTCCGTTTCCAACGCCTCCAGCTGGCGCATCAAGCGATCGTATTCAGCATCCGGAAGCTCCGGATCATCGAGTACGTGGTAGCGGTAGTTGGCCTGCTCAATTTGCGCTCGAAGCGCGGCGGCGCGTGCGGCAAATTCAGTAGATGTTTGGCGTTCGGTCATGCGTATCTCCATCACAGCGACCAGTTTAGCGATAGACACTCGCCACCGCTGCGACATAAGCAAATCAAAAGCAAGCGGTCGCACACTCTGCACAGCAAGCGCGGTTTCTCTGCGCGCCCTTGGGGAGCAAACGATGCGTCCGCTGCACTATCTCGCCCTATTGATGGCTCTCACCACCAGCAGCGCCGCGATGGCTAGCGGCGGCCCGTTTGGCATCGACCACCGTTGGCACGAAGACAATAGTGGCATTTGGAAACGCAGTAATCAGAACACGTTGATATACGGCACGATACTCACGGTCGGCGCGGGCGCTTTGGTGTTTGGCGACAACGACAAGCTGGGCGACACATTTTGGCGCTCCATCGACGCAATGGTGCTGTCCAGCGCCGCCACTACCGCGATGAAGTACACGTTTCAGCGCGAACGTCCTTCGCAAACAAACAACCCAAACGAGTTCTTCAAGGGTAGGCACGCACAGAGTTTCCCCAGCGGAGAAGTCACCGCCATGTCCGCCGCCGTAACGCCGTTTATTGTCGCTTATGGCAACGAGCACCCAGCCGTATATGCGCTGGCTCTATTACCCGCCTACGACGCCGTGGCGCGCATCAAGACCCGCGGCCACTGGCAAAGTGATGTATTGGTAGGTGCCGCGATCGGAGCCGGTATTGGCGTATGGGCCGCCAAACGGCAATCGCCGCTGATACTCGGTTGGCTACCCGGCGGCTTCCAAGTTGGCTTCGTGCACCACTTCAAACCATAAGATGCAGCGCGTTTACCGACCAAGGGGCATTTGAAACGTCATCATCCAGCGGGTCGACAAGCCTTTGAAGGCGCTGGGTGACCAGACGTCCGTCTGTAAAAGCCTAGATTGACCAGCCCGTCGGCGGTTAAGAAGCTGACGGAATGACCGATCGGCACTGGCGCAAGCGCGTTCTAGCGGTGAAAGTCGCCCGCCGCTTCCGGCTGATAGCTCACTTCCAACACGCGCAGACGACGCTGACGACCATCCGGCGTTGGCCAATCGATCTTCTGTCCACGCTTCAGGCCGAGTAGCGCGCTACCCACCGGCGCGATGATCGACACCGTACCTGGCGCGCCCGCGGCCGCCGGATAAACCAGGGTCAGGGTCAGCTTCTCGGCGTTGCTCTCGTCTTCAAACGTCACGGTGGAGTTCATCGTCACAATATGCGCGGGCATGTCCTTCGGCTCAACCACGTCAGCGCGATCAAGCTCAGTCACTAGCGCCGCACAGTTTTTCGCCTCAGCCACCGGCATCCGCTCGAGTAACGCTTCAATGCGCTCCAAATCGACACGAGAAAGAGTAATGGCGGGCTTGCGGGGCTTGCTGGGCTTAGTGCTCATGGCGATATCCTGATACGTGCGGCATACACCGCACAAAAGCACACGCCGGAACGAAACCGCCCCGGCGCGTGTGGTTATTTATGGCTGGCACGGGCCCTGTGCCCCGCTCAGCAGATGAAACGTAGCTAACTGTGGCAACAACACGTGCGGAAAGCAAGTTGTTGCAGCAGGTATCATACCGAACCATGCCCCACACCGCTGTCACGGCCTCTTCCAGCGCCGTTTCCACCGCGTCTGACGTTGTCGCGGAGGCACCCCATACGCCGGACGAAATTTCGTCACGCGAACGCTTCCGCGGCCTGATCTGGTTGGTCTCTGCCGCCTTCTTCATGCAGGCGCTGGACTCCACCGTCGTTAACACTGCCGTTCCAGTTATGGCTGAAGCCTTGCGGGTAACGCCCCTAGGTATGCGCACGGCGTTGACCAGTTACGTGCTGACCTTGGCCATTTTGATTCCGGCCAGCCCATGGCTATGCGACCGGCTGGGCACCCGCCGGGTCTTTGGCATTGCCATCATTATTTTCGGTGTCGGCTCGTTGTTATGCGGTGTCGCGCAATCGCTGCCGCAACTGGTTGCCGCGCGCGTGTTGCAAGGCGTCGGCGGTGCGTCGTTGATGCCGGTCGGGCGCTATGTGCTGGTGCGCAGCATCGACAAGCGCGAATTCGTGCGTGCGATGAGTACGGTGGCGACTTTTGGTTTGCTTGGCGCTGTGCTGGGGCCGCTAATCGGTGGCGCCTTGGTGGAATACACCTCGTGGCGGCTGATTTTTCTGATCAACGTGCCGGTGGCGATCGCGGGCTTCTGGATGAATCGACGCGACATGCCCGATTACCGCCTGGATCGCGCCAATCGCTTCGACATGATCGGCTTCCTGTTATTTGCCACGGCATCGGCGCTGCTGCTTACGGCGTCTGAGCTGGCAGGTGCTAGCCCCATACCGTGGAGCCGCATCGGCTTGTTTACGTTAGTGTCCATACTGCTTTGCGCTGTGTACCTGTGGCATAGCCGGCGCACGGCATTTCCGGTGGCCGACCTGAAACTTCTGCGGGTGCGCAGCGTACAAGTGGCATTGGCCGGTGGCCTGTTCACTCGGCTCGGCATCTCCGGGATGTTTCTGATCCTGATGTTGTTTCTGCAAGTTGGCTGCGGCTGGTCGCCACTGGAAGCGGGCGCCATCATGGTGCCGCAAGCGCTCGGCTCCATCGTTGCTAAATGGGCGATCAATCGCGTGCTTATTTATTACGGTTATCGACGCCTGCTGCTGGGCAACACCTTGATCGTTGCCGCACTACTCGCCATGTTCGCCCTACTCGGCCCCACCACACCGATGTGGGCGGTCGCTACGTTGGCCTTCTTCTACGGCGGCTTCGCCGGCCTGCAATACACGGCAATGAACACGCTGATCTACGCCGATCTGGACATCAAACATGCATCGATGGCCTCGTCGATGGCGTCCACCGTGCAATATCTGGCGATGAGCTTTGGTATCGCGCTGGCGACGCTGCTAATGCAGGCCTTGCTGCAAGGTCACAGTCACGCCGGCTACATCGCCAGCTTCCGCTGGACGGTATTGATTCTGGCGGCCGTCACCGTCGGCGCAAGCCGCGTATTCAGCCGGCTGCGCCATGACCGGCCGCTAGAGAGCGCCGTCTAAACGCCGCCAGATTCTCGACTCAGCTATTCCCGCGCAGCCGCAAGGTCAGGCCTTTCAAGAAGTTGCGTAGCACTTGATCGCCGCACAGACGGAAGTTTTTATGATCAGGCTGACGGAACAGCGCGCTGAGTTCGGGTTTGGAAATGGGGAAACCCGCGTCGGCGAGGATTTGGTGCATATCGACGTCTTTCAACTCAAACGCGACGCGCAGTTTCTTCAACACCACGTTGTTGGTTACGCGCTTTTCCAGCGGTCGTGGTGGGCGGCTGTCGTCACGGCCGCGACGATAAAACACCAGGCCATCCAGAAAGACGGCCAGCGTGTGGTTGCTGCATTCCACATAGCCGGCATCGTCATCTTTCTTCAGAAATGCTTGTACGTCCTCTCTTTTCAGCACCGCCGTAGGGTCTGCGAGGTGCGTAATTTCAACTACTTTGCCATCGCTAAGGTCGAGCATGTAGCGAATGGCACGCAATACATCGTTATTAATCATCAGCGGAATTCCGGGCAGCAAGGGCGCCATGCTACCTTGCTGGCTCGCATGTTGCCGCTTGCTGACCATGAGTGCCTTGCTTTACACGCTAACTGACGCCTGCCAACACGCCGTGGAGATCCGCAAAAGTCGCTTCGTCGCGATGGCGGCGCCGGTAACGTCGGTGGAACAAGCGATGGGCTTTCTGCACGACGCAAGTGACCCAGCCGCCTCGCATCATTGCTGGGCTTATCGCGTGGGGTTGGCTTATCGATTCACCGATGACGGTGAGCCCGGCGGCAGCGCTGGCCGCCCTATCTTGCAAGCGATTGACGGCCAGGAGATGGATGGCGTTGCGGTGTTGGTGATGCGCTGGTTTGGCGGCATCAAACTGGGCGTAGGCGGTTTGATCCGCGCGTACGGCGGTACCGCCGCCGAATGTCTGCGCCAAGCACAACGCGTACCGCTTATCGCCACGGCCTTGGTGGCGCTGCGCTGTGATTTCTCTGATCAGGCACGACTGCGGGCCGACTTACGCACCTGGGATGCCGTTATTGAGGAAGAAACCTTCGACGCCAGCGGCGTGCACTGGTGTGTGCGCCTACCGGCAAATTATGTGGCCGCGTTGCAGACGCGCGTCGCGGATCTCAGCCGGGGTCGCGATGAAGTAACACTGCTTAATTGAACGTATTCAAAGCGTCCACCTTCACTGCGCCACGATGCTGTTGCGCTGACGAGCCGAATCCACCTGCCATCATTTTTGTAGGAGCTGTTTCAGCCGCGATGCTCTTGTCCTAATCTTGCGTTCGAAAAGCAGCGGGGCTAAAGCCCCTTCTACAACTCACTCCCCACCAGCAAACTCAACCATGCGTAGTCAGCGCTACACCCGGCTCATGCGTTTCCAGCTTCCTGATTAGTGCTGAAATGACGAGCGGACCTTGACCCTAGTGCGGTCCCGCTTTGCGTATGGTGTCTTCTCACTGCTAACAACGAGGCCTGACGCCGCCGCAAATGATTGAATCCACACCGTTACGCCCCACGTTATTGACACCGCCCGCGCGCGTCACCCGCTGCGCCGCCCTACTTGCGAGAATTTATGCGCGACAACGCCCCTGACAAACCGCCGCGCTCCACTCGCCACCTCGGCGCGCTAGCCGAACTCTGGCCGTTCCTGAAACCCCATCGCAAACTGGCGATTGGCTGGCTGATCTTCCTCGGTCTATCCTCCGGCTCGACGCTGGTGCTGCCGTTGGCGGTGCGCCACATGATCAATCAAGGGTTCAACAGCGCTAACGCGGCAGCGATCAACCAGACGTTTCTCGCACTATTTGGTGTCGCGTTAGTCATGGCCTTTGCGACAGCGGCGCGCTATTTCTGCATTACGTTACTCGGCGAACGCGCGCTAGCGTCACTGCGCGAGCAACTGTATGCGCACGTCATTCGCCTCGACGTCGGCTTTTTCGAACGCAGTCGCGTCGGTGAATTAATCTCGCGCCTCGGTACCGACACCGAAGTGGTACAGGCGTTGATCGGCTCCGGCATTTCTGTCGCGCTGCGCAGTGCCGTGATGTTGGTGGGCGCTGGCGCCTTGATGGTATGGACCAGTCCGCACCTTGCCGGCCTGACGGCGCTAGTGATCCCCGCCGTCATGGTGCCCATTCTGGTCTTCGGTCGCCGGGTGCAGAAGTTGTCGCGCACCAGCCAGGATCGACTTGCGGATGCCGCCGCCATCGCCAATGAAACGTTGAACGCCGCACCCGCGGTGAAGGCCTACGCCCGCGAAGAAGTGGAAAGTCGTCGCTACGGCAACGCCATCATGCTTGCGCTAGACAGTGCTCGTCGCCGCATCGGCATGCGCGCATTACTCACGGCTGCCGTCATCGTGTTGTTCTTCGGCGCCATTACCTTGGTGCTGTGGGCCGGCGCGCACGACGTGTTATCCGGCACGCTCGATGTCGGCGTCCTCACGCAATTTGTCCTGTACGCGGTGCTTGCCGCCGGCTCCGTCGCCGGGCTGAGCGAAGTGTGGGGCGATGTCATGCGTGCGGCCGGTGCGATGGAGCGTATCGGCGAACTCTTCGCCGAGCACGCGGACATTGCCAGCCCGGCGCAACCCACGGCGCTACCCCGCCCCATTCGCGGCGCATTGCACTTCGAGCAAGTCAGCTTTCATTACCCAACGCGACCGGAATTTCCCGCGTTAGCCGATTTTGAACTCTCCATCCAGCCCGGCGAAACCGTCGCCCTGGTCGGGCCGTCCGGCGCCGGCAAAAGCACGGTGCTAGCACTCCTGTTGCGCTTCTATGACCCGCAATCTGGCCGCATCACCGTGGACGGTGTCGACTTACGCGCCTTGGAACTCCCTGAGTTGCGCGGTGCCATTGCCTTGGTACCGCAGGAAACCGTGATCTTTGGCGGCAGCGCCGCCGACAACATCCGCTTTGGCCGACAAGACGCTAGCGACGACGAGGTGCACGCAGCAGCACACGCGGCCGAAGCGCATGAATTCATCGACGCCATGTCCGACGGTTACGCCGCCGAGCTTGGCGAACGCGGCGTGCGCTTGTCTGGCGGACAACGGCAACGCGTCGCCATTGCCCGTGCGATCTTGCGCGATGCGCCGTTCTTACTGTTGGACGAAGCGACTTCCGCGCTAGATGCGCAATCGGAAGCGGCTATTCAGCAAGCGCTGGAACGCCTCGAAAAAGGCCGTACTACGCTAGTTATCGCGCACCGACTTGCCACCGTGCAACGCGCCGATCGCATTGTGGTGATGGATGGCGGGCGCATCGTGGCGCAAGGCACACACGAAAGTCTGCTGGCGGAAGGTGGCTTGTATGCGGAGCTGGCGCGGCTGCAATTTGCGGCGTAAATCGCCAACGGGTTGTATCAAACCGGGTCAGGTTCACTTTCATAGTTGAATAATGGGCCCGATTTTTCAGGTCACCGAAAGCCAACTCCCGGAGTTCTCTTGATCCATTCACTGGCCGCCTCCTTGCGCCGCAACAACTGGTGCATACGCGCCGGCCTACTGGCAACTTGCCTGTTCGCAACGTCTGGCGCCTATGCAACAGGTGCCGCGCCGCTCTCAAGCGGCGCGAAATCATCCAACGCCGCAGCCAGTCCGCTATCGGTCAAAATTTACGCCGATCGAATGACGGTTGCCGTGGCCGGTGCCCCGCAAGTCTATTTGTACGGCAGCATCGACATCGACGCACCACAGCGCTTTGCTGACCTGGTGAAGTCACGGAAAATCCTTCCTGGTTCAGACGTCTATTTGAACGCCACGGGTGACAACATCGACGCCGGCATCGCGCTGGGTCGATTGATCCGGGATGGCGCTATGTCGACCCACCTTGGCCGGCCAACCCGGACCCGACGCGAGAAGATGGGCGATAAATCCTCCATCTGCACCGGGGCGTGTGCGTACGCTTATTTGGGCGGCGTCTATCGCTGGGCGCCGGCCGGACGCGACCGCTTCGGTATTGCCGCCGCTTCCGCGGTGGATCCGAAAAATACCGACGCCACCCAAGCCGCCGAGCGGGTCAGCAGTTATCTGAAGGACATGGGTGTCGCCGCGACCGCGTTCACAACGTTGCGCGCAAACTCAGCCGCCCCGACCGTGTGGCCTACCGCAGACCAGATGATTAGCAGCGGCCTTTCCAACAATGGCCACCAGCCGCTAGTCGCCGGCTTCCAGATGGAGACGGGTGTACCTAGCCTCGATCTCAAACAAACCGGCCGACACGGCGAGCAACGCCTCACCTTGCAATGCAGACCAGGTAGCGTTTCGCTCACCGCCTATAACAAGGTTAAGGTCCGTCACGCACAACAAATTATTGGCCACGCCGCGCGTTCGTACATCGCCGTTGATCAGAAAGAGACCCTATCCAAGCCACGCGGTGACGGCATTCGTCTTGCTGGCGACACGCTGATCGTCGAGCGCACCTACCCGTCCAGCCAACTGCAGAGTTTGTTGTCGGCAAAATCAATCGGTGCGTGGATTAGCCAGCAAAATAGCCCACTGCGTTACGGCTTTGCATTCGGACTCTACGGCATCGATCGCACGCTTAACGCATTCCACGACGCATGCGGGAAAGATGTGCCGAAGCTGGCCACACCGAACGCCTGACGCACGGTATTTACGACAGACACAAAGAAGCCCGACGCGATCATCGCGCCGGGCTTCTTGTTCTACTCAACTACTACCGATAGCTGGTGATCAGTCGATCGCCGCATCCAACCCGCGACGCTCCAGCAGCGGCTTGATTTGCGGCTCGTGACCAGAGAAATCATGGAACAGCTGCATCGCGTCCTTGCTACCACCTTGTGATAGCAGGGTCTGACGGAAGCGGTCGCCGTTTTCGCGGGTCAGGCCGCCGTGGCCCTTGATCCACTCCACCGTATTGGCATCCAGCACCTCGGACCAGATGTAAGCGTAATAGCCCGCTGCATAACCGCCCATGATGTGGCTGAAGTACGGCGTGCGGTAGCGTGGCGGCACGGCAGCGTAGTTGGTACCGTTGGCTTTCAGCGCGGCAGCCTCAAACGCCATCACACCATCCGCCTCGGGGATCTTGTCCGCACCGACCTGGTGCCAACTTTGGTCGAGCATGGCCGAACCCAGATACTCGGTAGTGGCAAAGCCTTGGTTAAACTTCGAGGCCGCCAGCACCTTGTCGAGTAGCTCTTTCGGCATCGCTGCGCCGGTCTGGTAATGCTTGGCATAGTTGGCCAGCACACTCGGCCAGTCGGCCCACATTTCGTTGACCTGTGATGGAAACTCAACGAAGTCACGTGGCACGCTGGTGCCGCTGAAGTACGGGTACTTCACGTCGGAAAACATGCCGTGCAACGCATGACCAAACTCATGGAACGCCGTGTTCACTTCATCCCAGGTGAGCAAGGTCGGGCCACTAGTCGGCTTGGTGATGTTGAGATGGTTGGCGACGATCGGCAGATTGCCAGTCAGGCCAGACTGCTGCACGTAGGCGTTCATCCAGGCGCCGCCACGTTTAGACGGCCGTGCGTACATATCGGCAAGGAAGATCGCCAGCTGGCTACCGTCGGCGTTGTAGACGTCGTACACCAACACATCCGGGTTGTAGACCGGCAGGTCGGTACGCTGTTTGAACGTAAGACCGTAAAGCTGGCCGGCAGCGTAGAACACGCCGTTTTCCAGCACGTTCTTCATTTCCAGATACGGCTTCAGCTGGCTCTCGTCGAAGTTGTACTTCTCGGCGCGAACCTTCTCGGTGTAATACGACCAGTCCCACGGCTCCAGCGCGAATGTCGGCTTGCCCTTGGCGGCCTGCTCCTTGTCGATCATCGCCTGCAATGCTGCGCCTTCGCGTTTCGCATTCGCCACCGCTGGCGGCGCCAGCTGGGTCAGCATCGCGTTGACCGCTTCTGGCGTTTTGGCGGTACCGTCGGCCAGCACATAAGCGGCATAAGTCGGATAGCCGAGCATCTTCGATTTTTCTGCACGCAGTTTCAACACCTTCGACACGATGGCGGTGTTGTCGTACTTATTGCCACGGCTTCCGCGCGCCACCGAGGCGCGGTACAAGCGTTCACGGATGGCGCGATCATGCAACTGCGCCTCCGGCGGCTGACTAGTGGTGTTAAGCAAAGCAATCACGTATTTGCCATCCAGCCCGCGCGCTTTAGCGGCGGCAGCGGCAGCGCCGATCTGCTCGTCGGTGAGGCCAGCCAGCTCTTCTTTCGTATCCACCACGACGGCCGAATCATTCACTTCGGCCAGCACGTTCTGGCTGAACTGGGTGCCCAGTTTGGCCTGCTCGCCGTTGATTTCCTTCAAGCGCACTTTGTCGGTAGCGGACAGCTTGGCGCCAGCCCGCACGAAATCGGTATGGTAACGCTCGATCAAGCGCACGCTCTCCGCGTCCAGACCCAGGCTGTCGCGCGTGTCGTACAGCTTCTGGATGCGCTCAAACAATTGCGGGTTCAGCATGATCGCGTCGCGATGTGCTGCCAGCTTTGGTGCGTATTCGGACTGAATCGCCTTGCGCGCATCGCTGTTATCGACACCAACCAGGCTGAAGAACACGGTCGACGTGCGGTCAAGCGTTTTTCCAGCCTTCTCCATCGCCAAGATGGTGTTGTCGAAGCTAGGCGCTTCGGCGTTGCCGGTGATCGCCTTCACCTCCTGCAACTGCTCGGACATGCCGCGATCAAAACCCGGGCCGAAATCGGCATCCTTGATCTTGTCGAAAGCCGGGTAATGCAGCGGTAACGTGCTTTCGGCAAAGAACGGGTTGCTGGCATTTAGCGCCGCTGTGTCGTTATGTGCAGCGGAAGTTGCCGATTTATTCTCGTCCGCGTTGTTATCGGAACAGGCAGTTACAGAGCCAGTCAGTGCAATGGCCACGGCCAGCGCGATGGAATGCTTCATCGTAGGGTCTCGTCGTGAGGTAAACGACCATCCTACCTAATGTGCCGCGTTTTCGTGCATGACTAAAGCCATGGGTAATGATGACTCACCCTTACGTGTCGAATGCGCGAAGCGACGTGACTGCATGCGCGACGTTGCCATACACCGTTCCAACCGGAACCATAACGGCAACTGGGGTGCGTCAGCCTTTCCCGAATGGCGCAAGGCGCCGCATGACCAGACCTTCGTCCGTCTAAGGCGCGGCCTTGGCCGGAACAACGGGGGAAACATGTTCAAATAGCGTTAGCCATTTTTTCTATCGCGAAGGAATGGCGCCGCCTTTGCTCACAATGGTCTCTTGCAAATGCCCTACCGGGATGCCGAGCACGGTAATTCTGCCGACATTGTCGATCGTGCCGTCGGGCATGATTTCAAGTGTTTGATGCATGACTAACGGACCCGCGAGTCGATACTTCAGAGTCAGGCGTCGACCTTTCGTTTGCCCGGTTACCGGACCCGCTGCATCGCTAAGTGTGCCGGTGTATTCGGCCGGATGCGCGGTGGTCAGAATCCAGTGGCGGTGCTTTGGCGGCTTGCCCTCGAACAGCACCGTTTGATCGAGTCGGAACGTGCCATCCGCGAGACGACGACCGTCGTTCTCCACGCGATAAGGACGCTCTTTTCCGAACAGGAGTTTGAGCGTACCGGTACCTTCGCTGATGCCGCCAAAGCCGGTTTGTGGTGTGAAAACAGCACTGGTCGGATGCGCGGCAAACGCGGGCAACGCGAATAGCAGAAACGAAACTGTCACCAACGCACTCGCCATTTTCATCGAGCTACCTGCAGTCCTGATCCACGCGGTCTTGAATGAATCTTCACGGGCAACGTAGTCACATCGGTGTTGCGTGCGCGTGACCGTCTTCGCCCTCCCCAGTCACCTGCTTTCTTTTTTATCCACGCCGTTGGCGTCGGTGTTGGCACCTCGATGTGAATTGACTTCCTCCGTCGCCAACTTCCAGTCGCCGAATTCCACCACTTAAGGCCCAGCCTATCGCGGCCATTGAAAGGTCCGAATGGCTTATCTACAGCACCGCAGGCAGACTCGTTGAGCGTGATCCACTTCCCCCGCAAGCTCCCGACGAGAGGAAATTAACCATGTCCAATTCCACGAAAAAAACGAGCGGCAACTCAACCACCAGCAGTGGCGCGCCAGCCATCAGTGATCGCAATTCACTGACTCTGGGCGCGAACGGTCCGATCCTTCTGCACGACGTACATTTTCTTGAGCAGATGGCGCACTTCAACCGCGAGAAGGTGCCCGAGCGCCAGCCGCACGCCAAAGGCGCTGGTGCGTTCGGCCTATTGGAAGTTACCGAAGACGTCTCCGCCTACACCAAGGCAGCACTGTTCCAGAAAGGAACCTCGACCGACATGCTGGCCCGGTTCTCGACCGTCGCCGGCGAAATAGGCAGCCCAGATACTTGGCGCGACGTCCGCGGCTTCTCGTTGAAGTTCTATACCGACGAGGGTAACTACGACCTGGTCGGCAACAACACGCCGATCTTCTTTATCCGCGACCCGATCAAGTTTCCGCACTTCATCCGCAGCCAGAAGCGCCTGCCCGATTCAGGCCTGCGCGACAATCATATGCAATGGGACTTCTGGACTAGCAACCCGGAAACCGCCCATCAAGTCACCTACGTTATGGGCGAACGCGGCCTGCCGCGCACCTGGCGGCACATGAACGGCTACGGCTCGCACACCTTCATGTGGATCAACGCGACCGGCGAAAAATTCTGGGTGAAATATCACTTCCACACCCGCCAAGGCATGGCATTTTTCAACAACGCTGAAGCCGCCGCGATGGCCGGTCAGGATACTGATTTTCATCGCCGCGATCTGTTCGATGCGATCAAGCGTGGTGACCACCCGGCATGGGATTTATCGGTGCAGGTGATGCCGTATGCAGAAGCAAAGGACTACCGCTTCGATCCGTTCGACTTGACCAAGACGTGGTCGCACAAAGATTACCCCTTGATCAAGGTGGGCACGATGACCTTGAACCGTAACCCGGAAAATTTCTTCGCACAGATCGAACAGGCCGCGTTCTCGCCGGGCAACACTGTCCCCGGTATTGGCTTGTCGCCGGACAAGATGCTGCTCGGTCGGGCGTTCGCTTACGCTGATGCGCAGCGCCATCGCATCGGCACCAACTTCCATCAGCTACCGGTCAATCAGCCGAAGGTGCCGGTGAACACGTATATGTTCGACGGTCAGATGACCTACCAGCACAGCGGCAGCGCACCGGTTTACGCACCAAACAGCGGCGGACGCAGTTGGTCCGATGAAACCGGGCCGGTCGCTGAAAGCTGGGAGAGCGACGGCGAAATGGTGCGCAGCGCCTACACGCTGCACGCTGAAGACGACGACTTCGGCCAGCCGGGCACCCTCGTACGTGAGGTCTGGAACGACGCCCAACGCGCACAATTCGTGGACCAGGTCGCCGGTAGCCTGCTTGGTGGCGTACGCAGCCCGGTGCTTGAGCGCGCCTTCGAATATTGGAAGAACGTCGACGCCAAAACGGGCCAGCAAATCGAGCAGAAGGTTCGTGCGGGCGCTGCCACGGAGCCTGCCGAAGGCATCGGCAAAAGCTGAGTCAATCGCGAGAATAGTCGGCGGCAGTCACGAAAACATGGCTGCCGTCGATGCGTTGCACTACCGCTACGGGCAGCCGACGTCTGATGTTCTCGAGGCAAGCAGCGTGGCTCGTTCCACGGCAGGCTTGAGGCGGCCCGTGCAACGTCGAGCTTGCCCGGCAGCGAACGTGCTTAGAAGACCGCGCCACTCACGTAGTCGCCAGCGGCAACGTCCGAATTGGCTTGGTAATCTTTCATGAGAAGTTGGCAGAGGGAACGGGTGCTATCCAGCCAGTCGCGCCCCGCTACTCGCCCTCGACCGCTAGCGCTTCGTTCAGATTATGTCGCGCAACCCGCTTCCCAACCTAACTCAGCCCCACGAAAGCAGAGCGCTTCACTGAACGCTCACGCGCGCTTTCACGCCATCATCGGACAGGTAGTGGTTCTCTGCTTGTCGTAGGAGTCCACGCCAATGATGCGTGAACTCGCACCGGTTCGAATGGCGCACGCAGCCGCGACGCAAATTCGTCCGCTCCCTCACCCGTAAGGAGTTTCCGATGATTAAGCGCGCCCTTCCCCTGTTAATTGGTCTGTCCGTGTGCAGCTTCGCATTCGCGCAGGACATGCCAGCCACCTCACAGGTGGCTACCACCACTACCAAAACCACTACCACCGTCTCCAGCTGGGCCACGCAACCGCCGGAGGGCGCGCTGGATGAAGAGCACGTCAAGACAGCCATTGCTAACGCTGGCTTCAAGCAGGTCAAAAACCTGAAGTTCAAAGATGGCGTGTGGAAAAGCGAGGCTCGCGGCGGCAACAAGCAATGGGTCCATCTTGCGGTCGGGCCCGTCAGCGGCAAGGTCTATGTTGAAGATGCGCCATCCAAACTCAACAAGGACGAGATTAGCGCCAAGGTTGCTGCAGCCGGCTTTCAGAACGTCCACGACGTGGACTACAAGCACGGCCTGTGGAGCATGGATGCCAAGACCACCGAGGGCAAAAACGTCGACCTGTTGGTCGATCCCGATGACGGCAGCGTCGTAGCCCAGTCGCGCGATTGATCACTGACAGCTGAAGAACCACCCGAACCCGACGCGTTCCAACGTGTCGGGTTTTTTAATGACATGAAAAAACTGGACGACAGTGCAAGGTTGTCAGATCAAATAGCCAACTTCTTCAATCACGTTTTCGCTTCCAGATAGCTTCCACTCAAAACGTTGGCTGCGTCGGCACTGAGTGGGCCACGACACAGGGACCGTCATGTGGTCGCGCATGTCGCACAGTACGCCACGCGGCAGAGTTGTCATGGCGCATCGATAGCTCATGAGAATTTTTCGAACACAGCCGATAAAATCATCGTTCACACCTTTTTCGATCGAGCGCCATGTCTATCGTCCTGACTCCCTTCGCCCGCACCCGCCTGTTCCAGCGCGATCACCGACGCAGTGCCATCCAGGATTGCAGCGCCGAAGAGTTTGAGCAGCGACTCAATAGCGAAGTACCGTACGCCGTGTTAGAAGGCTATGCGCCATTCTGCCAACTGCAAGTACATCGCAATTGGACGTCCACTCGCTGCACCGCCATACCTATCACCGATGCTAATCGTGGCTTGCTTTGCTCTGCCTACGAAGCCCGCAGCAGCGACGAACTAGCCGTACTGGTGCGCTGGTTTGAAGGCATCGATCCGCCCATCGCCACCTATCTGTTGCCAATTCTTTACAGCCGCGATCAACTCGCCAAAGAAGGCTCACCCATTAATGCCGACTGGGGTGTCGTCGGCTGCCTCTACACCAGCGAACCCGAAGAAATTCCGATGGTGCCGATCACCATGCTACGTAACGCGCTCGGCGTCGCTGAAGGCGGCTCCGGCGTCGTGCTGGATCGAGAGAGGTATCGGCGCAGTGTGGGGTTTTGGGAAAAACATGCGAACTGGCGTGGGTGAAAGAGTGTCAGCGGCGCTCCGTGTTACTAAGGTTATGCTTCTGAGGCCTTGCCATGGACGCCTTGCTACTGACGCCTTCACCCAAGAAAATTTCGCCTTCTGTAGCACCTCACTTTCTTCCTCGCGGTTTCGATTCTGGCGCAGGATTTGGGCCCGCGCTGCGCAGGCTGGCCACGCGGCATTCGGTTACCCTGCTGCAACACGTGCGTGACGCTGCGGCGGCACCGGACAGGAGAATCCAGTGAATACGAATGCCTCCGATTTCATGCGCTCATTTCAACCTGCGTATCGCGACGATGGCTTCGACGCGGAGCGTGCAGCCGAGGTGATTGCAACGTGTCTGCAGCACGATGATGCCGCCACGCTGCGTGCATGGTTCGGCCAGGGGCTGGCGGCCGACGTTGCCGACGCGCTGGACCACCTGAAGCCGGCCCAGTTGGTCGCCGCCTTGCTGCTTGTTCCGGCGGCCGAGCAGGCTCGCGTATTCGGCTATTTGCCGCTGGCACGGCAAACCCGTGTGGTCGCCGGCATGCCGCGCACCGCGGTGATCGAACTGCTGGGGCGGATGTCTTCCGACGAACGCGTCGACCTGTTCAACACCTTGCCGGAAGGCCGCGAAGCGCTGTTGCCCGCGCTGGCACAGGCGCAACGCGACGACATCCGCAGGCTGGCTAGCTACAAGCAAGGTCGCGTCGGCGCCATCATGACTTCGCAATACGCCACCTTATCTCCGCACTTGACCGCAACCGAAGCCATCGACGAACTGCGCCGCATCGCGCCCGACAGCGAAACGATCTACAACGCCTACGTCGTCGACGACGAGCGCCGGTTGATCGGCGTAACCACACTGCGGCGTTTGATCCTCGCGGCGCCGGCGACGCGCCTGGCAGACATGATGGAGTCCCATCCGGTCACCGCTTACGTCGATGACCTTCAACACGTCGCCGCCGAAAAGATTGCCCACTACGATTTCATCGCCCTGCCGATCATCGATCGTGAACATCGCTTGATCGGCATCGTCACTGCCGATGATGCGATGGACGTTATGGAGGACGAAGCCACCGAGGACTTCCAGAAATCGGGCGGCTCGCTAGGTCGCTGGCCGTTGCGGATGAAAGACGCCACCATCCGGCTGCTGTATCGAAAGCGCGTCTTCTGGCTAGTGCTGCTGGTGTTCGCCAATATCTTCTCTGGCGCCGGCATCGCCTACTTTGAGAATCTGATCACGGCCAATGTCGCGCTGGTGTTTTTCCTACCGCTACTGATCGACAGCGGTGGCAACGCGGGTTCCCAGTCGGCCACTTTGATGGTGCGCGCCTTAGCCACCGGCGACGTGCAATTGCGTGACTGGGCCAGCATGTTGGGCCGCGAACTCATCGTCGCCGCCCTGCTCGGCCTGACCATGGCGATCGCCGTCAGTTTGGTTGGCGTGTTCCGCGCCGGTGTAGCCGTCGCACTCGCCGTGGCCTTAACCATGCAGGTCGTCGTTATCGTCGGAAGCGTGATCGGCATGTCATTGCCATTCCTGCTCAGCCGCTTCAAGGCTGACCCCGCCTCAGCCAGCTCGCCGCTGATCACTACCATCGCCGACGCCAGCGGCATCTTCATCTACTTCGCGATCGCCAGCCAGGTCCTGCCAGCCTTCGCGAACGGATGACCGCCGCCATAGTGGTAGCGTCGGCTGCTTGATTTGCACTGACCGAACGGCGCGAGTGAGGCTGCGCTGAAACTCACAAAGCCCATGGGTGAAGGGCCAGCCCATCCCCAGCGCAGCCAACAACTCGCGGTGATCACCGGCCCTTAAGTGCGGACGTTCTTAGTCGACAGTCGCCTCAAGCGCGGCGGGCGTCGTGACGGGATCTACACCGACCTTCAGATGATCCGT
Organism: Rhodanobacter sp.; assembly: GCA_039924175.1. Classification (GTDB taxonomy): domain Bacteria; phylum Pseudomonadota; class Gammaproteobacteria; order Xanthomonadales; family Rhodanobacteraceae; genus Rhodanobacter. The sequence continues at coordinate 4,524 of JBDTBF010000170.1, read as the reverse complement.
CAGAAAAAATCCCCAGACCAACAGCAAAGTTACAACGAGGCCGACGAGCCAAGCCCACGGATGCGATTTTTTCCGAAATAGCGGCAAGCTGCTGCTTGCGTCGATGCGACTGGTGCGAGGTGTGCTCTTCGGGTCAAACATGATACGGCCCTCCTGAGGTTGCCTGACTCGCGACCATAGCGCGACACGCGTCCTTTCTAGATGAAGGGTGCACATACGGCACCGTTCCGCGCCTACGCGTCAAGGCTAGCGGCGCACCGCCTGGATGACTGTTCCGGCGCAACGGCACGCGGCAAAAGTACGCTTTGATGTTGGCGTTTCTACGTTCGCGCTACCGCGCCCGCGGCACTGATGAACGACCCACGAGGGCACGCTGGCCAGCGCCTCTTGATCCTCTTGTGTCCAGCACCCGCTGTCGAGGCGGTGTAGCCTCGATCAACTCTCCAAGGAAGGCCACCCAGCAAAACCGACTTAAGCCGAACCCACTAGCTTTACACCGCAGCCAGATGAGACTCTGATGGTGCCGATCACCTGCGACGGGCGACACTCAACGTCACTGCATACGGCTCAGGGATAACGCTGAATCACGTTGCGTACGGGCACCGTGTAGCGCCTCCAGAAGACCAGCCAATTGGCGCGGGTGGAAAACGCCTTCGGCGCTACGCGCGCTGGCGAACCTATCAACGACGTCCTGCCTTAAACTCCTCACTCGACAAAGTGAACGACGAAAAGGACTTCCACTATGACCAAGCTATTTTCCGGCCTGCTGGCGCTGGCGTGTCTGTCTCTGGCCGGCTGCGACCTGCCGCCCTCGCCCTCGCCCTCGCCCTCGCCCTCGCCCTCGCCATCGCCATCGCCATCGCCATCGACAACGGCAACGACAACGGCGAATACCCCGACTGAAGCTGCGGCTACGGCAGCGACGCCTGCGCGTGCGCCTGTCGAACCCACCGCAGCAGTAACTGAGGCGGCTGTAGCAGCGCCTACCAAAGCGTTTGCCTTTGCGCACACCGCGTCTGCGGACGTCTCCGCCACGGCCTGTGAGTTTGCTGGCCTGCAACTCCCGGCAGCGGCGAAGGTCTACGCCGCCGGTGCCTATGGCGGCAGTAAGCAGGACTTCCAGATTGATCAGAGCGGGCACGAGGCGACCCGCATGGACGTTGCGGTCAACCAGCGCGATGCGCCGGTGGTGTTGATGCTCGGTAGCTACGAACCCACGGTTTGGAGCATCGGCTGGACCCCGGGGACGCGAATTCTCGCCGTGCTGGTTAGCGGCTATCACCGACAGGTGATTACTGGGTTACCCGCCAGCGCGCCGGTGCTGGTAAGCACGTACGACAATCACGGCGCCTGCGGCTACTTTTATGTCACGCCGGAGAAGGCCACGAAGCTCAACCCCATTTCTCGGCGAGTTTTCGGCCGTCCAGTGGACATGCTCTATCCCGCTCGCAACGGCCAGGTAGTAGTGGGCACACCACTAGCCGCGGGTGTCGCGCTGGTAACTGACGGTGCCGCCAAGCCGGCGTCAGCATTTCGCCTGCCGAACTCGCAGCTGGCCGGACCAGCGGGTCTTGAGCAAGCCGTTCGTGATGGATTCCTGCGCGAAGCGGACAGCTCCGATGCCGCGGCGTGGCAGGCGGCGCTACGTGCCCGACCCGGCCGGACAACTGATGCCCCGCCGATTGCGGGTGGTGCGCCGCCAGCGCGTGCGCCAAGAATGTTTCGCGCCTACGTCGTACTCAAAGCCTACACATTTCCCGCTGGCTTGTACGGCGCAAATTCCGCCACCTTCTTCGTACCCAAGGGCGTGCCCCGCCCTACCGGCCAAGCAGGTCACTCCACCGTCTACGACTTCAACATCGTGGGATGTGCCGGCGTGATGTGCCGGAACGACTGAAGAGCCAGGTCCCACTGTCTTACGAAAAACAAGCCTGACATTTTCTTCTTCGATGGTTACGCGACACCTTCTCCATCAATGCGGGTGGCGCCGATGTCATGCTGGCTCGACTTTACGTATCGACGCGGTGCGCGGTTCGGAAAGAGGCATGCGAAAGACCGCGGTCGAAAGCGCGCCGCTGTGAAATTGCCTATGGCACACATGGCACCATCGCACCGTCGCTCACGCTCGCCGTAAAGTGAACGCGAGGCCGGACTTTGGCCTCGCCATGACTTCGGATCAGGCGAAAAGAAAACCGCGCGACGCCCCGCTCGTTCAGAACCGGTCAACGAACTCGATGCCGGCTTGGCACGCATGGGCGAGCATTTCGGCCTGGCCCCTCACGTCGTCTGCGCGTTCGTCGCTGGGCGCCTCAACCTCGATGTAGTAGCTGTGCGCCAGGTTGTCGCTCGACGCTTCACTGGAACTGGAATCGTCGCGCAGCTCCGGCATCAGGTCGTCGATCTCTTCGATGCGTTCAATGTCATCCATACCGTGCAGGCCGGCAATGACGTTGTCGGCATTTTCGCGGCTGCCGATGAGACGGAAGCGGATCATGGCCATGTAGAGGTCCTTGTCGTTTAAAGAAGCATCCATGCTGACAAGGGAAGCGCATTCGAAAGGTGATGCCTTCAGCGCGGCGCAGCGGAGTGATGCAATACCATGCGGCGTAACCCAATCCAATGTAAGGACTGACACCAAAGAGGCATGGCGGTGGCTACTTCGCCAAAAGCGCAATCGACGGCTTTCCGCTGCTGGTTGGGCACAGCCTTCAGACCAATCGATGTAGGCGCCGAACTTACTTCGTAGTCACGAAACACGATGCAGGCGCCGCAAAGCCACCATGCTGGCGTTGCGGCGCACAGAGCCTCAGCCTAGGTGGCGGTGCGATGATAGCCTACGAAGAGGACAACGTAATTCGCACCGAACTGACGAAACTGACACGGGGGCTGATGCAATGGTGGATGTAGCCTTTCTTGCTGGCGACGGTGAAATGCGCGCGTTGATACGCGCGCACGACTGGTCCGTGCATCCGATCGGGAAACCGGAGACATGGCCGCAATCATTGCGCACAGCGATTCGACTGATGCTTAACTCGCGTCACCAGATGGGCATTTTCTGGGGTAATGACGGCACCTGGTTCTACAACGACGCATACCGTCAAACCCTCACCAGCGAGCGTCACCCGTCATCGCTGGGGCTGCCAGCGCAGCAGGTGTGGCCCGAAATTTGGGACGAAATTGGCGCGCAGATCACCCAAGTGATGTCCGGCGGCAGTGCCACCTGGCACGAGAATCAGCATCTGGTCATGCAGCGCGACGGGCGCGACGAAGACACCTACTGGACCTACAGTTACGGACCGATCGATGACGAAGGCGCACCCGGCGGTGTCGGTGGGGTGCTGGTGGTGTGCACCGAAACGACCGAGCAGGTTCTGGTGTCACTTCGCGCATCGCACGAACGCCAGCGTCTGGCCGAATTGTTTGAACAAGCCCCGTCATTCATGGCCATGTTGCGCGGGCCTGAGCATGTGTTTGACTTGGTCAATCCCAGTTATATGCGACTGGTCGGTGAACGCAACGTATTGGGCTACTCGGTCGCTACGGCGCTGCCCGATGCAGCGGCGCAAGGTTTCGTCGCGTTGCTGGACACCGTCTACGCCAGCGGCGAACCGTACGTGTCGATGGCCGCGCCGTTTGCCATGCAGACGGCTCCTGACGCCGCAGTGAGCCAGCGTTATCTCGACTTTGTCTACCAGCCCATTAAAGATGCCGCAGGTGAGGTTTCCGGCATCTTCGTTGAAGGCACCGATGTCACCGAACGCGCGCTGGCAGAAAAAGCACTGCGCACCAGTGAAACACGGCTGCGCACGCTCAACGCCGATCTGGAAAAGCAAATAGCGCAGCGCATGCTTGGGCGCGCGCGCACCTGGCAACTGAGTACTGACATCATGGGCGTGCTCAGCACCGAGGGCATCTTCGAACTTTCCAACCCCGCGTGGCAGAGCATTCTAGGTTGGCCCGAAGAAACTATCGCCAGCACGCCGTTCTTCGACTTTCTGCACCCCGACGACTTGGTTCGCAACCAAGTGGCGTTTGCCCGTGCCATAGAGTTGGGCGAGCCAGCGCTGCGTTTTGAAAATCGTTATCGCCATGCGAATGGTAGTTATCGCTGGCTGTCTTGGGTGGCCATCCCTGAAGGCGACAAGATTTACTGCAGTGCGCGCGACATCACCAGCGAAAAAGAAGCCGCCGAGATACTCGTGCGCACCGAGGCCGCGTTGCGTCAGTCGCAAAAGATGGAAGCGGTAGGCCAGCTTACCGGCGGGCTCGCCCACGACTTCAACAACCTGCTCGGCGGCATCATGGGCGCGTTGGAAATTGCAAAGATCAAGCTGACGCAAGGTAAGACTGACGATGTGCCGCATTACCTGTCACTGGGTGAAACGGCAGTGCGCCGCGCGGCGTCTCTCACTCAGCGCCTGCTCGCGTTTTCGCGCCAGCAAACGCTGGACCCGCGCTCCACCGATATCAACAAACTGGTCAGCGGCATGGAGGAGTTGATTCGGCGCAGCATTGGTCCGTCAG
>JBDTBF010000169.1:0-36233 GCA_039924175.1 Rhodanobacter sp. | reverse complement strand
CGTATCGATTGGTCGACCTAGTGTTTCAACAGCGCCAAGTCCCTTACCACGTCGCCATTGAGGTCGGCGGCTGGGACGTGATCAAAGAATACGTCGCGATGGGCATGGGCATCTCCATCGTCACCGGCATCTGCATTACCGATGCCGATAAAAGCCGACTGGCGGTGCGCAACCTGCGCCAGTATTTCCCGCAGCGCGCGTACGGCGTGGTGATGCGCAAAGGTAAGTTTCTCAGCGCAGAGGCGCGTGCGTTTATCGACCTAGTAAAGCCGGGCCTGCTGACCCATCGCGATTACGACGACTCGGGTCAGTCGCAGCGTTGAGTGCGTATTGCCACGCAACCGACCAGCTGACTGAAGGTTGCTGGCCAGCGCAATCGACCGGCGGCTCGCCACCCGTGGCGGATGGTGATGAACGTCTGCTTTCGGAAAGTTTATCCGCATCTGAACTGTTGGACGATCGGGGTTGACCTTCAGTCTGGAGTTCGTGAGTCAGTCCCGTAGCTGCTAACTGTCGAGATAGCTGGTCCTTGCTGTTCTTAAGCCGCCACGCAAAATTTTCCATTTTTGGGGTCGAGCAGAGTTGACATTCTGTTGTTGCGGCTTTTGATAAAGAGAGGATGCTTTGATCTTTTCTTTGGCATTACATTGAATTAACCGTCGGGCGACAATCAAAATGCTCATGCATAGGCTCAACTCATACTTCGCGGTAATCCTGCTGGCTTTTCTGGCAATTTTTGCTACCCCTGCTTTTGCGGCACAGTCGCTTACAGTCCAGATCGTCGGTGGCGTCAAGACAGCGACACCGATCGTGGTGGTGCCTTTCGCGCAATCCGGCGGTACGCCGGTGTCGACCGACATTGCCGATGTGATGCGCAATGATTTCAACCGATCCGACAAGTTTCGTTCGCTGGCCAAGAGCGATATCGTGGAGTTGCCGTCCACCGGTGCGGACATCAACTTCGCCACTTGGCGGCTGCTCAAGCAGGACTACATCGTGGTCGGTCATGTCACGACTTCTGGCAGCGGCATGGTGCAGGCTGAGTACGAGCTGTGGGACGTCAACAAACAGCAAAGCCTGCTGCACCAACAAATGCCGCCGACACCAGCGGCCGACCTACGCGGGGTGGCACACCAGATTGCCGATGCGATCTACCAAAAGATCACCGGCGTACGCGGTGCTTTCTGGACTCGAATCGCTTACATCACCGCCATCGGCCTCGGCAACAACACGTCGTATTCGTTAGTGGTGGCCGATTCAGATGGCTTCAATCCGCAAGTCGCCGCTGGACCATCGAAAGCGCCACTGCTGTCCCCTTCGTGGTCGCCAGACGGCAAGAAAATTGCCTACGTCTCGTTCGAGAGCGGTAATTCCGCGATCTACGTGCAGGACCTTACTACCGGTTCGCGCCAACTGGTGGAGGCTCACGCCAAGGGTATCAACGGAGCGCCTGCATGGTCACCCGATGGCAAGAAGCTGGCGGTCGCGCTGTCGTTTGCGGGCAATCTAAATATTTATGTGCTGGACCTAGCCAGCCATCAGGAAACCCGGTTGACCGAGCACAACTTGGCGATCAATACCGAGCCGGTCTGGTCGCCGGACGGCCAGACCATCTATTTCACCTCTGATCGTGCTGGTCATCCGCAGATTTACCAGATCCCGGTCAGCGGTGGTGCCGCACAACGAACTAGCTTCCAGGGCCAGGGTAATCAGGCCTCTTCGGTCAGCTTCGACGGTAAGCAGATCGCGATGGTGCAGAACAACGGAAACGTGTACCGCATTGTCATCATGGATCGCAGTCTAGGTGACCAAGTGCGACCCCTCTCACCGGGCCCGCTCGATGAATCCCCGAGTTTTGCGCCCAATGGCAGCATGCTTCTCTATGCCGCTACGGAAGGGCGTCATGGCGTGCTGTATGCAGTGTCGGCCGACGGTCTGGTTCGCCAACGTCTCGTGCTTTCTGATGGCGACGTGCGCGAACCATCATGGGGGCCGTACCGCGAGCGCTGATCTTCAAAGATGCCGGGCGAACGACGCGTCGGAGACTGCGACCGTCTACTCTTGGCCGATTACGGCTAGCAGCAGCTCAACGGTGTCCGCGAAAGAAGGGACCGTGACAATTTCCAGAACTTTCTAGCTTCAGAGCCGACATACTCTCGTGGGTAGCGTCTATGTGCCACATCGACCAACGACAAAGCCCTCACGCAGGTCCAGCTGCCGGCCCAAGCTGCGGTCCGAGTGTCGCGTTGGCTACACTTGTGGCCAACTCGGCAATGAAGCAATCCTTTGCGCACCCTCAGCCTGCTACTCGAATTTGACGAGCAGTACCGTCGCGATCGGCAACAGGATCGCCAATTCCTCCATCGGCGTGATCGGCATCTCGCCACGACGCAGGACATCGACGGTAGTCGTGGCTCGCTGAGTACCTGGCTGGATGCGGTGCGCGGGCATGATCGCGACCCTGCACACGCCGGCGAGCGTCTGCGGACCTGGCGCTGGATGCGCGTGCTGTTCGTTGTGGGTGGCAGCGTGCTGGGCGCGGCCACCATGCTGGGCCTGCTGTATTACGACGGCGGTCGGCGTATCAACGTTAGCCTGATCATCGGCGTCGCGCTGCTGCAGCTTCTGCTGGCGGTGCTCACGACGGTGCAGGCGTGGATCGGTTGGCAGCCATGGCATGGTGTATTCCGAACCCTTGTTGCGCGCTGGCTTCCAGAACACGCGGAACCGCAACCCGTGCTGCGCACGCTGGCGGCACCGCTTGCCGCACGCATTGCGCAAAGTGGTGGGCTCGCGTTCGGCATCGCCGCCTTGGTCGTGTTGTTGAGCCAGGTGGTGATCCACGATCTCGCCTTCGGTTGGAGCACGACACTGCAGGCGTCAGCACCTGCGTACCACGAGCTGACAAGTGCGCTGGCGTGGCCGTGGCACAACTGGATGCCGAGTGCAGTCCCCTCGCTGGCGCTGGTGGAACAGTCACGCTATTTCCGCGTCGGTCCGGCGGTGACGACCAACCCGGAATTGCTCGGCATCTGGTGGCGTTTCATCACCATGCTGTGGTTGTTGTACGTGATTGTGCCGCGCGTCGCCTTGCTGGGGCTGGCTCGCGCGCAATTGGCGTGGCGCGTGCGCCAGCAGCTTGCCGTGCATCCGGGCCGGGCCGCCTTGCGCGAGCGTTGCACCACGCCGTGGATTGATAGCGGCGGAGGCGCCGGTACCGGCACGCTGCCGTCAGCTGATAGCGGCACGCTTGCGCCAGCGCCAGCGACACTGGGCCGCGTGTTGATCCGCTGGGCTGACGCGGGTGACCCGGGCCTTGCATGGCAGTGGCTCGGTGCCGATGCGCTGGGTCTGGAGGCCGGTGGCTCAGCCAGCCTCGATGCGGACGGCGCGGTGCTGGAACAGGCGCGCGCCATCGGTGGCCCGGTGATTATCCTGACGCGTGGGTGGGAGCCGCCCACCGGCGAACTCGCCGATTTCATCTCCCATGCACGCCAGCGGTTGAACAGCGCGCCGATCCAGTTGCTGCCACTGGCACCGGGGTCACCGCTAACGTTGCCCGATGCACCAGCGCTCGCCCCATGGCAGCGCTTCATCAAACGCCTCAATCAACCAAACGTCGTCATTGTCGATGTACCGACCGAGGGTCACGCGCCATGAATGACGTCCCGCGATTCGCCGTTGTCGGCCACCCCAACAAGGGCAAGTCGAGCATCGTCGCAACGCTCGCGCAAAACGACGGTATCGCCATCGCGCTGGAGCCGGGGACCACCTGCAACAGCGACGTGTACCCGCTACGCGTGGACGGCGCGATCCTGTACGAGTTGATTGATACCCCGGGCTTCCAACGACCACGCCAGGCACTGGCATGGATGCAGGCGCATAGCCGCGCCGCTTCGGACCATCCCGACACGGTGCGCGCGTTCGTTATCCAGCATGCGGGTGAAGCACGCTTTCATGACGAATGCGAACTACTGCAGCCGATCATCGACGGTGCGGGAATCTTGTACGTGGTCGACGGTTCGGTGCCCTATTCCAGCGAGAACGAGGCGGAAATGGAGATCCTGCGCTGGACTGGCCGTCCCAGCCTCGCGCTGATCAACCACATCGGCGACGACGACTACAGCGCGCCATGGGAAGCCGCGCTGGGGCAATACTTCCGCATCGTGCGGCAGTTCAATGCGGTGCAGGCCCCGTTCGAGGAGCACCTGAGCCTGTTGCGCGGCTTCGGCGAACTTGCGCCCAGTTGGCGCGAGCCGCTGGAGCGAGCGGTGCGCTATTTGCGCGAGCAAGGCAACCAGCGCGAGCGTCAGTCCGTCATGCTGATCGCCACGGCAATCGGCGACATGCTGGGACGCGTGGAAACCCTGTCCTTGCACGAAGGTGCTGACCGTACGGCGGCCACGCAGACCTTGCGCGAGCGCTGGCGCGACTGGCAGCGCCAACGCGAGCAACGTTTGCGCCATGACATCGAGAAGCTGTATCAACACAACCGGCTCGAACGCCAGGAAAGCGAGTTGGTGTGGGAGGCCGACGACGATCTTTTCAGTGAACGCACGCGCCATGCCTGGGGCGTCAGCCGCAGCTACCTCGCCGCCGTCGGCTTCGGCGCTGGCGCGTTGGGCGGTGTTGGTATCGACGCGCTCGCCGTCGGCCACACCCTTGGCGCCGGCGCGCTGATCGGCAGCATTCTGGGAGCGGCCGGCAGTGTGTACTACGCGGGCAAGCTCGATCGCTTCAAGCTTGGGCCCCTGTCAGCCGGCGGGCAGCAGGCACGCTTTGGCCCGGTGCACGATCCACAGTTCGGTTACGTCGTACTCGGCCGCGCGCTGGAGCACGCTTGGTGCGTCGCCCGCCGTAACCACGCCGGTCGCGACCCGTTGGCCTTCGGCGACAGCAACGATCGCTGGCTGCAACACCTCACCCGGCGCGAACGCGTAGCACTCCAAAAAACCTTGCTCGCGCCACCTCGCGACGTCAGTGACGCCCGCCGCCGCACGGCGCTGGAAGATGCCGTTGGCCACGCCGCCACAGCCTTCGCCGCGTGGCGCGCTGAGCAGTAATGTCAGCCTCAAGATATTGGCTGGCGCTGAATTAATGGCGTCCGCGATCCGCTCCTGCGGTTGGCGACTGGCCGCTTCGCGGCGATCCAGCTGAGCAGTCAGATCTCGGCAGTTGGCCGATGGCGATCAGTCGGTCTCGGGTGGGCCGTATATCTGTCGAGCCTCGCCGCTTCCATTCGCTGGCGCGAGGCCGGCCACGCGCTGGCGACGTCGGGCGTGCGTCCGTGGTCAGTTTCACTGACAACGTTGATCAGGCGGCTGGCGTTTTGCCTTGGGGTGCCTGTCCCCGCGGGCGACTGGGCAGCCGCGCACCTCGTGTGCACGACCTGCGCTAGCTGGTAGCCCAAGCGTTTCTCTTTGAGGTGTGTTGCCAAGAACGTGGCACCCGGGCTGCGTCCGTACGGTCGGTTGGCGAAAAGATGCGGCTACGACACGTTGTGGCGCTTACCTTTGAACGGCGCATACCAGGCACGCAGGCGCGCCATGTCAGCATCCATGTCGGCGCTAGTTTCGACTAGGGGGCCGAAGTGGATAGTCTTGTCCGGGTAATGAAAGGCGACTGGGAACACCGGCACGCCAGCGCCGTGGGCGATATGCCAGAAGCCGCTTCTCCAGCGTGTTACCGGCTTGCGCGTGCCTTCTGGTGCAATGCCAAGCCAAAGCTGCTCGCGGCGCTGAAACTGTTCAATCATTTGCTCGACCACGCCTTTGGCGGCGGCGCGGTCGACCGGCATGCCGCCGAGCCGGCGTAGGGTGCCCCCAAGCGGGCCGCTGAATAATTCTTTTTTTCCCATGAAACGTACATCGGCGCCCACCGCCACCTTGACCAGCAGCCCCCACAAACCGTCCCACCCGGACGAGTGCGGCGCTGCGATCAGTACCAACTTTGCTACATTCGGAAATTCGCCGACCACGCTCCAGCCGCCAAGACGTAGTGCCGCGCGGCAAGCCCGGCGCTGCCAGCTATCAAGCAGTTGTGGCATTTGTGTGGGTAGCTGCGCCGGAGTGAGTAGACGTCCGTTCATTCCATATCCGGTTTGCGTGAGCGGGTTTGCTTGATCTTGCCACGTTGCAACTTGCCGACTAGCCGACGTTCTTTGGAAGCGCGCGTGGGTTTGGTGGCGACGCGCTTTTTCGGCGGTACCAGTACGCCGCGAATCAAGCTGCTCAGCCGCTCGCGCACGTCTTCACGGTTGCGCGCTTGGTCGCGAAAGCGGCGTCCTTGAAGTACCAATACGCCCTCGCTGGTCAGGCGACGGTCGCGACGTGCCAATAACCGCGCACGAATCTCTTCTGGCAGTGACGGCGAATTGACGACGTCAAAACGCAGTTCGACGGCGCTCTCCGTGCGATTGACATGCTGACCGCCGGGGCCGTCCGCGCGTAAAAAGCGCTCGACTAGTTCGGAGTCCTGCAAGCTGATGCTGGGGCTGATAATCAACATGGTGATGAGTGTAAAGGAGCAAAGCGCCGCGGCGGTGGCCACGTCTTGCTGGCAGTGCAAAAGCACGGCACGGCGACCGTCCTCGAATCCTCACGAGCCGGTTGACGGGTCTAGGTATGAAATCGTGGTGACCGCCGCGGTGCACCAGGAGAAAGCCGTGATTGCGGCGTCGATGTCGCTGCGACATGCGCTGTTGCCAGTCCTTTCATTACCAGACACGTCGGCCACGTGCGCGCCGGCGCGCAACAACCATCATCAACTGTCATCAAGGCGTCTCATAGAGGAGGGAGCGGCAGCGCATAACCGGTCGCTACCATTGACCGATAGCTGAATCTAGTTCGCCACTTCCATGCATCTAACTTGAAGGACTAGGCCAAACCTAATTGCTGGGCGAGTACATCGCCGACCTGCTGGCTGCTGAAGGCGCGAAACCTTGAGCATTCATCGCCTTATCAAGCTGATTCATCTAACACTTAAAAAATTTTTCGGGAGCAACCTATGGAAATATTTATCCCCCTCTTCGTTATGTCAGCACCGGTGCTGATCGTCTTCATCTTTATGCGTTTTCGCTCTCGACAGGTGCAAGCTCGCTATCGAATGTTGGTGGACCTGGCCGACAAAGGCGTGGAATTATCGCCGCAGTTGTTGGTTGAGCCGCAAGTGGTTTTTTCCGAACGGCGCAGAGCCTTAGTGCTGATCGGAAGCGGCCTGGGGCTGATGGCGACGCTACTTGCGTTGCCGGGTCACTTGGACAACGGCTACAGCTTGGGCAGTCTGTGGGGACTGGGCCTGTTGCCGCTAATCATCGGCCTAGGTTATCTGCTCAGCTGGTGGCTCAACCAGCGCGATAACCAGCGTGGCTGATAGCGTCGCCGAGTCGCGTATCGATCAAGCGCTGGTGGCGCGCGCCCTGCTGGGTAATGACCCGCGGGCGTTCGAGCAGTTGATGCGGCGTCATCATGGCTTGGTGCGAGCGCAACTACGCCGGCTGCTACACGGTGACGAAGCCATGGCGGACGATTTGGCGCAGGAAACGTTTCTGCTGGCGTGGCGCAAGCTCGATCAGTTTCGTGCTGACGCACGCTTCTCTACGTGGCTGTATCGCATCGCCTATGCGTGCTTTCTGCAGTTGCTGCGCAAGCGGCCATGGCCTTCCGGCGATACGGGCGATGGCGATCTCGAGAAGCTCGCCTCGTTGCCACAGCCGGTCGATCTGCAACTGGATCTCGAACGAGCGATGCAAAGCCTGTCCGAGGCCGAGCAGGCGGTGCTGCTGCATTGCGTGCAACTGGGCTTGAGTCACGAAGAGGCGGCTTATGTGCTGGCGATGCCGTTGGGTACGGTGAAAACTCATGCGTTACGCGGCAAGGCAAAATTGAAGGCGCGGCTGGCGGCGTGGCGTGAAGTTACGGAGCAACGGAAATGATGAAAGATCCTGACGATGCTGCCATCGAGACGCTGCTGCGGCAGCAGTTCGATGGCGCGGTGCCGGACGACGGCTTTTGTGAGCGCGTGATGCAACAACTGCCGCCACGTCGACGGCGCGTCACGTGGCCCGTGTGGGCAGGCCTTTTCGTGGGAGTTGCGTCGTGCTGGTTAAGTCTTCAGGCGACTGCGCTGCTGCGTATCGGCTGGCAGGATTGGTGGCACGGTGAATGGTCCGCGCCTGCCATCTTGCTGCTGGTGGTCATGGCGGGTATGTCACTACTCGCCTTCGGCTGGGCGCTGGTGGAATCGCAAGACCGTTGAAGCATGGCGCTTTACGACAACCATCAATAGCGCAGTCCGTCGGCATAGATCTGCGTTCGATGATGACGGTGGTTGCGCTGTTCGCAGAGGACCAGCAGACCTAGCCGCGCCGTCACTTGTCGCGCGCTTTTCCACGTACGTCGGTCAGAAAGAGCGTCAACAGACTCAGCTCCGTATGGCACTTATTAAAGCTCGTCACCTTCGCGGTTTTTTAACCGCCGAGTGACCAGCCCTTCGGCTGTTGAAGAACGTCTTGCAGGAATGACAAAAGCAGAGTCTTTGCGCTTAAGTAAGTGCGATTCGACGCAGCGCCGCTGTCAGATATTTCCCACTCTTTGCCCCATTCATTCTTCGCCAGGAACGTTCCACCCAAATCGCTGCAGCAGCGCGAGGTACGTGTCATCCAGTGGCGCTTCCAGTTGTATTGGCGCGCCGCTTACTGGGTGTGCGAAGCGAATTTTCCATGCGTGCAGCAACATGCGGTGGCAGCTGAAATATTGCTTGTACAAACGATTGTGGTCGCCGCGCCCATGTTGGCAATCGCCAATGATCGGATGCCGCAGATGCGCGAGGTGGCGGCGAATTTGACGAAAGCGACCGGTCTCAGGCTCTGCCAGGACGAACGCGTAACGCTGTTGCGGATAGCGGCCCAACTCAATCGCGACTTCGGTGGTGGCTAGACGTTGGTAATGGGTGCGTGCCTCGCGGCGTGGCCCGCTTTCCTTCGCGCCTGACAACGGGTAGTCGATTAAACCTTCGGTAGGTTCTGGCCAGCCACGCACCACGGCGAGGTACTTTTTGTGTACGCGGCGCTCCATGAATTGCTCGCCTAAAACGGCTGCCACATCGCGCGAGCGCGCCACCAGCAACACACCACTGGTGGCGCGGTCGAGTCGATGGGCAAGGTAGACCTCGCCGTCAACTTGCTCGCGTAATAAGTCGATCAGGAACTCATCCGCGTTGCGCACCATGTTTGAGCGGTGCACGGCAAGGCCGGCGGGTTTGTTCACCGCGATCAGCGCGTCGTCCTCGTACAGAATGTCGATCATGCGCTGGGCTTCCGCGTGTCATTTTGTTTGTGTAGTAGCCCGCCGGCGGGCGATGCTTTTGTATGGATGTTGATGCTGATGTTGATGCTGATGTGGGGAAGCATCGGGGCTAAAGCGCCTCCTACAACAGCTCGGAGCGCCGGCATCCTTTCCGGGAACGTTGCTGGTATCAGCCAGTTTGGATAAGGAGCCCGTTCGCGGGTGATGCTCTTTGTCCGTAACGTTAGAACAAGAGCATCGCCTGCGAGTGGGCTTCTACATAGGAGAGTGGTTGGCGCGAGGGATGTCGAGGCTAGCGCGAAGAACGCGGCCAGCCGATAACGAACGACAGCAAGCCGGCGACAGCAGCGGCTAACGCCGGCCATGGCGTGTGTTGCGAGTTCAATGTCCACAGCAGCGCTGCACCAATTAATAGCGAGCTGCCAAGCAAGCTGCAGGCGAGCAGCTTGTGCTGGCGGTTGGCGTTGTCTTGGGTCAGTTTCAAGGCGAGTGGATCGGCCACGCTGTGTTGCTCGCCACGCGCGACTTGGCGTAATGCATCGCGTAGCAACTCGGGGAATTGGGGGGCGTTGTGCAGCCATTCCGGCAGGCGCTTGCGCACATCGCGCAAGGTACTTCGTGGGCTGTAACGCGCGCGCAGGATACGCTTCAGCACCGGGTGAGCGACCGCCCAGATGTCGATTTCCGGGTCGAGCATGCGGCCGACGCCTTCGATATTTAGCAGCGTCTTTTGTAGCAAGATCAGTTGCGGCTGCAAAGTTAGCTGGAATCGCTGCGCGGTCTGAAAAAGCTTTACGACTAATTCGGCAATCGAAATTTGCCCTAGCGGGCGCGTGAAATACGGCTCGCAGACGGTGCGAATGGCCGCTTCCAATTCATCCAGACGCACGTTAGCGGGCATCCAGCCAGCGGCGACGTGTAGCTGCGCGATGCGGGCGTAGTCGCGTTCAAACATCGCGATAAAGTTTTGTGCCAGCCAGTACTGATCGGCTTCGGGTAGCGAGCCCATGATGCCGAAGTCCAACGCAATAAAGCGTGGCTCGTCGACGTGCGTAATGTCGACCCAGATGTTGCCCGGGTGGGCGTCAGCGTGGAAAAAGTTGTCGCGGAATACTTGTTCGTAAAATATGCGCACGCCTTTGGCAGCGAGTACTTTGCGGTCAATGCCGGCGGCATCAATGGCGGCAATGTCATCGCTACTAACGCCGTACACGCGCTCCAGTGTCAGCACGCGTGCTGAGGTTAGCTCCCAATGTACGGCGGGCACGTACAAGTCGATGCCGCTGGCGAAGTTGCGCTTGAGCACGCTGGCGCTGGCGCCCTCGCGCTGCAGGTCGAGCTCGTTTTCCAGCATCTTTTCCACTTCCGCCACCACGTCCAGCGGGCGGATTTTGTCGGCGTGTGGATGCCAGCGTTGAGCTAGTTCACCGAGTGAGCGTAGTAGGCGAACATCGCGCGCAATCTGCGCATCGATACCGGGACGCAGTACTTTGACGACGACGGCGCGGCCATCGTGCAGCGTGGCGGCATGAACTTGCGCGATGGACGCGGATGCCAGCGGCGTTTCATCGAACTGTGCATACAACGTGTCGGTCGATGCGTTCAATTCGCGCTCGACGATGGCGCGCGCTTCGCTGCCAGGGAACGGTGCGACCTGGTCCTGCAGTAACGACAATTCGTCAGCAATGTCCGCTGGTACCAAATCGCGCCGGGTGGATAACACCTGGCCAGCTTTGACGAAGATCGGCCCCAGCTCGGTTAGCGCCAAGCGCAAACGTGCACCACGCGACAGTTGGGCTACGTTCGGACGGGATCGACCAAACAACGGACGCAGCAATTTCAGTGGACGGTACAAATGCGTAGCGTCGATCAACTCATCGAGCCGATACGCCAACAGCACCGATGCCACGCGCAGCAAGCGCGGCACCACGGCCAGCGGCGTCACGCGGCGTTGCCCGGTAGACGCTGAGTTAGCCGTTGAATGCGTGCTTGCAAACGCTCGCTCCGTTCACGCAATTCGTCGACACCGTCGAGAAATTCATCCACTTCACCCGGTGCCAGTGCGATGCGCGCTTCGTCGCGTAACCAGTCGGCGCTGTCTTCGGTGAGGTGCGCCGCGCTTTCGTGCACGTGAGTCAATACTTTGTGCACCATGCGCGACAGCGGCACGCCAAGGACGTCGCCAAAGGTGCGCGCAAACGCTTCTTCAAAATCGGGTGCGAATTTGCTGGCTAGTTGCTGTAACCGGTGTGCCAATTCGGCATCACCGGAAATGTCTACTTTGCCGGGCGACAGACCACCGTCTTCATTGCGTTTGAACAACATGGCCAGCAGGCTGCCTGGTGTTGCTTTCACGTTTAACGCGGCGTCGTCTTGCGCTGGGCCAACCACCAAGCGGCTGCCTTCAACGGTCACCGCCAGCGCGATCTCTGGGCCACTTAAATGCAGCTGTACGCTACGGCCGTTCAGCGCGGATAGCCGCTGTTGCGTGTCCGGGTCCAGCGACAACACATGATTCAGCGCCGCTTCCAACGCGCGGCCGAAAAGTTTGCGCAGTGGCTGTGGCAACCACGAAGGGGGAGAGGCGGCGTTCATCCCGCAATTGTAGCCTGCTGCGTGGCCTCTACAATTCTACGGCGCCGGCGAATCCCAACTGCCGCCATGCTTCGTAGACGCCTACGGCGACGCTGTTGGACAAGTTGAGACTGCGATTGTTGGGGCACATCGGTAAGTGCATACGCTGAGCGTCGGGAATGGTGTCCCACACCGCTTCCGGCAGCCCCGCCGTCTCGCAGCCAAACAACAGCGCATCGCCATCCTGATAGCGCACGTCCACGTACGACACGCGGCCACGGGTACTGAAGGCAAGCACCCGCGGGTTGCCGATGGCGGCGAGGCATTCAGGTAAGTCGTCGTGTATGGCGACGCTGGCGTACTCGTGATAGTCCAAGCCGGCGCGGCGCAAGCGCGCGTCGTCCATTTCGAAACCAAGCGGCCGAATCAAATGCAACGCTGCGCCGGTATTGGCGCACAAGCGAATGACGTTACCGGTGTTCGGCGGAATTTCTGGATGAAACAGGATGACGTGCAACATCTGTGTGATCGGTAGCGGGCGAGGCCGAGCATGCTAGCGCGATTGCTAGATAGACGCCGAATGCATGCCGATCAGCTCGGGGCAATGACGCCGTTGTCGTGATCAACTCATGTTGTCGGGGCGCTAGTCAGTGATGTGGTCGCCGACTGACTCGCTGCCAATGGCGTGGCGGCGGGAGGTGGCACCAGCATGCTGAAGAAGACCAGGGCGCTAACCGCCATACCGATGATGAGCAAATAACGTAATACAAGTGTTTCCAGTTTCATGACATCTCTCCAACAAGGGCCGATAGCCCGATTGACGAAGAGAGTGCAAACGCCGTGCCATAGTTCAAGTTGAGGTAACACATTGATATAAAACGATATAACGAAAGACAACAGCGCACGAATGTACGTCCGCGGACACCTCGGCGGATACCAGCGGACAGTGCGCTAGGTCGTACGGATTACCGCAAATTCATACGTCGCAAGTTGTTGTGATTGATTCAGGTTGTCGGTAGCCTCCAAGGTTCATTCGTGAAGCTGGAGGTTCCCCGTGACAAAGAAACCGCTTGCCATGCTCATCGCCGGATTGCTGACTTTTGGTGTTGCCGGCGTGATGCCGGTAGGGGCGGCTCCGGCCGCTGCAGCCGCGTCTGCGACCAGCCAGATTCCTGATATCGCGTATACACGCTTCACCTTGCCGAACGGTTTGACGGTGGTGGTGCATGAAGACCACAAGGCGCCGGTGGTGGCGGTAAGCGTGTGGTATCACATTGGTTCGGGCGACGAGCCGACGGGCAAGACCGGTTTCGCGCATTTGTTTGAGCACTTGATGTTCTCCGGCTCGGAGAATCGCAAGGGTACCTATTTCGGTCCGTTCGAAAAAGCCGGCGCGACCGACATGAACGGCACCACCTGGTTTGACCGCACCAACTATTTCGAGACGGTACCGACGACCGCGCTGGACATGGCGCTGTGGATGGAATCCGATCGTATGGGCCACCTGCTCGGCGCTATTGGTCAGAAGGAGCTCGACACCCAGCGCGGTGTGGTACAGAACGAAAAACGCCAGGGTGAAAACCGTCCGTACGGCCGCGTTGACCAAAATATTCTCGCCAACACCTACCCGGCCAATCATCCGTATCAGCACTACACGATTGGCTCGATGGCGGACTTGAATGCCGCTTCACTGGCCGATGTGAAGCAGTGGTTTCACAGTAACTATGGCGCGGCCAACACCACCCTGGTGCTAGCGGGCGACATCACGTTGGCGCAGGCGAAGGAAAAAGCGGCCAAGTATTTCGGCGACATTCCGGCCGGCCCGGCGGTGGCACGGCAGCAGGCGTGGATTACCCCGCTGGCTAAATCCACGCGCGGCGTGCAGCACGATCACGTGTCGCAGCCGCGCATCATCCGTACTTGGGTGGTGCCGCAATTGGGTAGCGACGATGCTATCCAACTGGACCTGGCGTCCACCGCGCTGGGCGGTGGCAAGACCTCACGGCTATATCAGCGGCTGGTCTATCAGGACAAGTTGGTTGATGACGTTTCCGCCGGCATCGGCGCGTTTGCCCTAGCCAGTCAGTTTCAGATTCAGGCTGACGTAAAGGAAGGCGTGGACCCAGCGAAAGTGGAAGCGGTGATCAACGAGGAGCTGAAGAAGTTTCTGGCTGACGGCCCGACCCAAGACGAGCTAGACCGCGCCAAGGTTGCCAACCGCGCCAGCTTCATTCGCGGTCTGGAGAAGGTCGGCGGCTTCGGCGGCAAGGCGGTCATTCTGGCTGAGGGGCAGGTTTATCGTGGTGATCCGGGTGCCTACAAGAAAGACCTGGCGCGCTCCAACGCGGCCACGGTGGCCAGCGTCAAGGCCGCGGCAGACAAGTGGCTGAGCAAGGGTGATTACTTGCTGACCGTGCTACCTGCCGCCAAGGAAGGTTTTGACCCGGCCGTAGAAGACGCCAAGGTGGTTCCGCTGGCGGCCGCTTCAGGCCGGCCGGAAGCCAAGCTGCCGGCTGCGCATGCCTATAGCGTGAGCAAGAGTGATCTTGATCGCAGCACCGGTATTCCAACGGTCACCCAATTCCCTGCGTTGACCTTTCCGAAACTGGAACGCGGCAAGTTGGCGAATGGCATTGAAGTCATTTTGGCCGAGCGCCACACCATCCCGGTGACGCAGATGCGGCTGTTGTTTGACGCCGGCTATGCGGCCGATCAAGGGCACAAGTTGGGCACCGCCAGCTTCACCTCCAGCATGATGAATGAGAGCACCAAGGACCTGGACTCAGTGGAAGTGGCTGAACGCAAACAGCGTCTCGGTGCCATTACGGAAGTCGGCTGTGGCATCGATGTGTGCAGCGCCTCACTGAACGCGATGAATGATCAGTTGCAACCGTCGTTGACCTTGTTTGCTGACATCGTGCGCAACCCGGCGTTCAAGACTGCTGACATCGATCGCATCCGTGGCCAGTGGCTGGCCAGCATCGCGCAAGAAAAAACCCAGCCGACTGGCTTGGCGCTGCGCACCTTGCCGCCGTTGCTGTACGGCGCCCATCACGCCTACGGCATTCCGTTTACCGGCAGCGGTACGGAGAGCGAAATCAAGGCGTTGACAACCGCCGACCTGACAGCGTTTCAGAACGACTGGATACGCCCGGACAACGTCAAGATTTTGGTGGCCGGCGATACCACCTTGGCGAAAATCATTCCGCAGTTGAATGCAGCATTTGGCGATTGGAAAGCACCGAGCAGTGCCATACCGAAAAAGAACATCGCCAAGGTTGCAGCACAAACCAAACCGCGCGTATTCCTGATCAACCGGGCTGACGCGCCACAGTCGTTGATTTTGGCGGGTCTGTTGGCGCCGTCCACCCGTGCCCCGAACGACCTAGCGATTCAGGCAGCCAATGGCGCGTTTGGCGGCACCTTCACCTCACGCTTGAACATGAATCTGCGTGAAGACAAGCGCTGGGCGTATGGCGCCCGCAGCATGGTGCTGGACGCCGAAGGTCAGCGTCCGTTCCTGTTCTTTGCTCCGGTGCAAACCGACAAGACGGCGGAGTCGGCCAACGAAGTGTTGAAGGAAGCGCGTGCCGTCATTGGCGACAAGCCGCTGACGTCCGACGAAATTGCCAAGATCAAGGATCAGCGTATTCGTGCCTTGCCGGGTAGCTACGAAACCACCAGCGCCGTGTTGGGCGCGGTTAGTGGCATCGTTCAGTACGACCGTCCGGATGACTACGTGCAAACCTTGAAATCGCATCTGGAAGCGGTGACCCCGGCCGCGGCAGAAGCCGCGATCAAAGAAATCATCAAGCCCGATGCGATGACCTGGGTGATTGTGGGTGACCTCAGCAAAATCGAAGCGCC
This sequence comes from Rhodanobacter sp., assembly GCA_039924175.1. Taxonomy (GTDB): domain Bacteria; phylum Pseudomonadota; class Gammaproteobacteria; order Xanthomonadales; family Rhodanobacteraceae; genus Rhodanobacter. The sequence continues at coordinate 20,487 of JBDTBF010000169.1, read as the reverse complement.
GGTGCGCGCATTGAACTTGGGTGACGTGCAGGTCGTCGACGCCGAGGGCAATGCGGTGGAGTAATCAGCGTTGCAGCCAGCCAGCGTCAGTACAGCGCGCTGGCGTTTCCTCGCGTTACGATAGAGGCTGGGTCCACTGTGACCTGGGAGCGTGGGCGGTAAAAATCTTCCGAGCTGCAAAAGCGGCTGCATAGTCCATATTTCCGCCGATTCTTGGCCCATGGAATCACCATGGGCCGGCGAACCGTCGAAAATCTGTCCTCACGCAGCCACTTTTTCGTCTCGAAAGTTTCTACCGTCCACGCTTCCGGCCTCTTTCTATCACCATTTTTATTTGCCCGTCCGTCACGACTCTGGAGCTATTCATGCGCAAAATCCTGTTGTTGCTCGCCCCCGTTATGCTGCTTGGCGCCTGCAGCTGGGGCATCACTCTGGATAGCGCAGCTCGAAACGTGCGCACGGCGTGGACTGGCGATGTTTCTGCGTGCCGTAACGTCGGCAAGGTTACTGTCTCCGTGATGGATCATATGGGCCCAGTCGATCGCAACAACATTACCGTGCGCGATGAGCTGGAGGTGTTGGCGCGTAACGAGGCAGCCAAGCTGCATGCCGACACCGTCAAACCACTGGCGGAACCAAGCGATGGCTCGCAAGCATGGGGCGTCTATCAGTGCGGTAGTCATCAGGTGACGCCGTCGTCGGCACCATCAAGCAAGCCAGCGACGCCAAGCGCCCCCGGCAACGCACAAACGTTTCCAGTGAAAGGTAATTGACCCGACCGTCCCCGACTGCGACGGCGGTTTGGTTGATGGCCTCGTTCGGTGGGTTCCTGGCAATAAGCCGGGCTGTGTTAGTGGGCGCGCGCGCAAACATTTGCGATGATGTGCGCCGCTGTCCATCGATGTCTTCATGAATAAATTGATTGCTACCCCGGCGCGACTGGCTCGGCGCATGTTGCCGTTTCGCCGAGCGCCCAAGCCGGCCGAGCTCCTCAGCGCGTTGCCGTTCTTTCCAGTACCTGCCGACGCGATTGAAGCCTTACCTGACCCGGCCGCATTTCGGCAGACGTTGCTGCGCCTGATTGGCGAGGCGACGCAGCGCATTGTTATCGTGACGCTATATTTGCAGGACGATGATGCCGGGCGTGAGGTGCTGGACGCGTTGTATGCGGCAAAAGCGCGCCGCCCCGCGCTGGAAATTTCCGTCTTTGTCGACTGGCATCGCGCGCAGCGCGGTTTGATCGGCAAGGAAAAGAGCGCTGGCAATGCGGGCATGTATCGCGCGTTTGCAGAACGACTCGGCCCTGCTGTGGCGATTTATGGGGTACCCGTACAAAACCGCGAGTTGTTTGGCGTGCTGCATCTAAAAGGATTCGTGTTCGACGACACCGTGTTGTACAGCGGGGCCAGCCTCAACGACGTATATATGGCGCGGCACGAGCGTTATCGGCTGGATCGCTATCACGTGCTGCGCGACCGCGCGGTTGCCGATGCGTTGGTGAGTTTTGTGCAGCGTTATTTGCTGCAAAGCGATGCCGTACGCCGCTTGAACGTGGCGGAAGTACCGACAACGCGGACGCTGCAGACCGCCATTCGCGGTCTACGGCATCAATTGCACCAAGCGTGCTATGACGTACCTCATGCGGATTTGGCGACGCTGGCGCCGGGTGAGGTTGCGGTCACGCCGCTACTTGGTTTTGGCCGTACCGACAATACCCTCAATGCCACGTTGTTGGCGCTGCTGCGCGATGCACGCCAGCGCGTGATTTTGCTGACCCCGTATTTCAATTTACCGCGCCCCGTCCGTCTGGTGCTGGGTCAACTGCTACGCCGTGGTTGTGAAGTCAACATCATGGTGGGCGACAAAAGCGCCAGCGATTTCTTTATTCCGCCGGAGCAGCCGTTCAAGACCATCGGCTTGCTGCCCTATCTGTATGAAAACAATTTGCGCCGTTTCGCGCACACGTTTCGCCAGCAGATGGCCGATGGCCAATTGAACATTTATTTGTGGAGTGACGGCGGCAACAGTTATCACCTGAAGGGACTGTTTGTCGACGACGACGTGGCCGTGCTTACGGGCAATAACGTCAATCCGCGCGCGTGGGCGCTGGATCTGGAAAATGGCTTGTTGCTGCGGGATCCGTCTCACTTATTGCGCACTAGCCACCGCGCCGAATGGGCCGCGTTACAGCAGCATGCCACGCGGTTATCTACGTATCGTGCGTTGGAAAGCCCGCGGGACTACCCGGAAGTCGTCCGCAAGAACCTGAAGCGCTTGAATCGTACGCGGCTGGATCGGTTGGTTAATCACTTGTTGTAAAGCCGAGGGTGGCAGGGTGCTGAACGCGCTGTTCTGGCGCTGCTCTAGTTACGTGGTGACGCTGGGCTAACTCTGCGTCGCTGCTCCCAAGCCGGCCGCTTGCCGTTCGCCAGCGCGTAGCTGCACTGTCGCTTTCTGCCGCAGCCGCTGGCGAGGGCTTACCTGCGTGCGATGGCCTGCTGCAACCGCTCGTGTACGGCGGCCCATTCGGCCGCGAGGATGCTGTAGCAAACCGTGTCGCGCAGGCTGCCGTCGCTGCGGAGCTTGTGCGCGCGCAGTACGCCTTCGCGTAGCGCGCCGAGTCGTTCGATCGCACGCTGCGAATTGAGGTTGCACAGATCGGTGTGAAAGGTCACCGCGACGCAGCCGATCGTGCTGAATGCGTGCTGCAACAGCAACCGCTTGGACGCCGTATTAACGTGGGTCCTTTGCCAGCGTTTTGCGTACCAGGTATAGCCGATGGCGAGGCGTCGTGGTGCGTCGGTGATCTCGTAGTAACGACTACTCCCGATGATCTGGCCGCTGCGTTTTTCACGTACGGCGAATGGCAACATTGAACCTGCGTGTTGGCCGGTCAGTGCCTTTTCAATGTAGGCGAGCATCTGGCCGGGTGCAGGCACGCTTGCGACACGAAGATTCCACAACTCACCGTCTGCAGCCGCTGCCTCCAAAGCAGGTGCGTGCGCAAGCGTCAGTGGCGCCAGTGCGACGTATTCGTCTTCCAGCCAGGTGGGCATGAGGTCGCGCATGGGTCTCTCGGGAGTGTGTCGGGCGGTCTACCAAGGTGGATTAGTGGATCGGTTGAAGGGTGACACCCGCCGCGCTCAGGCGTCCAAATCCGGGATAAGCTTGCTCTCCAACCGGGCAATGCTGTCTTTCAACAGTAGTTTGCGTTTCTTCAGCCGGGTCAGTTGCAACTCATCGCGGCCCAAGGCGGTAGACAAGTGGCGGACCGCCGCATCAAGGTCGCGATGCTCCAGCCGTAGCTCAGCCAGCAGGTGGGCGATTTCGGCGTGATCCTGAACCTGCATGAGCGTAGTGGCCGCTATTGGAAGCCTCTTAGTCTAGCGCCGTTTTATCACTTCAGAACTAGGCCGGTCAGCTCGCTATACTGCCCAGAGCGCCATTTTTCGTTCTTTTTGTTTGCGTAAGGCTACGCGCTGCTGCTGCTGTAACGCCTGACGTTTGCCGTAGCGTGGCATTGTCGTTGTTATTGCGCGCCGGTAGCCGCACCGGTACTTTGGTTAGCTGCTTCGCCCCCGAGCCGCTGTTTTTTTGTCTTCACTAGTTGAGTAACTGCCGTGTCCTTTTTTGCATCCGTTGAAATGGCCCCGAGTGATCCGATTCTTGGCCTCGTTGAAACGTTCAAAGCCGACGCTCGCTCCGACAAGGTCAACTTGGGCATCGGCATTTATCACGATGAGCACGGCCGGATTCCACTGCTAGCTACCGTGCGTGAGATAGAGCAGGCGCTGGCGCTAGCGGCCAGCCCACGCAGTTACCTCCCCATTGATGGCTTGCCGGCTTTCAACCAGTTGACGCAACAATTATTGTTTGGCGCGCAGTCGCCGCTGTTGGCGGAAGGCCGCGTCGCAACTGCACAAACCATTGGCGGTAGCGCTGCGTTACGCGTCGGCGCAGAAATGCTCAAGCAGGTTCTGGGTGACCAGGCCAAAGTCGCGATCAGCAACCCGAGTTGGGGTAACCACCTTGTGGTGTTTCGCGCGGCCGGTTTTCAGCCAAGTGAATATCGCTATTACAACCCAAGCAATCACGGCCTGGATTTTCCCGGCATGCTGGAAGATCTGGCCCATCTGGCGCCAGACACGGTGGTCTTATTGCATGCGTGCTGTCATAACCCGACCGGTGTGGATCTGGATGCGCAGCAGTGGCAGAAAGTGATTGAGCTGTTGCACGAGTACCGGCTGGTGCCGTTTGTGGACATGGCGTATCAGGGTTTCGACAAGGGTATTGAACAGGACTCGCTAGTCGTGCGGTTGCTGGCGGCATCACCGATTAAGTCGTATGTGGTGGCCAATTCATACTCCAAGTCGTTCTCTCTGTACGGCGAGCGCGTTGGCGCGTTGTCGATGGTGGCGGCCAACCGCGATGAAGCAACGCGCGTGCTGTCGCGCATGAAGCAGGTCATTCGCACCATTTATTCCAGCCCGGCGACGCATGGTGCCGCCTTGGTCGCCGGCGTGCTTGGCAGTGCCGAATTGCGGCCGCGTTGGGAGCAAGAGCTAGGAGAAATGCGTTCGCGCATTCACGCCATGCGCGCCGGCTTCGTCGAGCGGCTAGCCGCTCATGGCGCGCCGCAGTTTGCGTTCGTGCAGCAGCAGGCGGGTATGTTTTCCTACTCAGGCCTGAGCAAGGCGCAAGTGGATCGTTTGCGCGAGGAATATGCGATTTACGCGCTAAGCAGCGGGCGCATTTGTGTGGCCTCGTTAAACATGAGCAACCTCGACAAAGTGGCGGCGGCGGTGGCGGAAGTCAGCCGTTAACGGCAACGTTTTCATTGCGGCACCCGCGCTGTACGCAGCACGCGCCGCGCACGTTGGTGCCGCACGGATTTTTGGACAACTTTGCCTTCGGGCAGATCACTACATCGGATATTGAATGCTTTTTTTTCGTAACTTAACCCTGTTTCGTTTTTCTCCTGCCGTTGCCACCAGCCTGGATCAATTGGAAGATGCGTTAGCCGAGCACCGGCTGCGCCCGTGCGGTCCGCAGGAAATGTTCACGCGTGGCTTTGTGCCCCCGGTCGGCCGTGGTGAAGGCGACCCACTGACGCACGCGATGAAGAAGTGCACCTTGTTCACCGCTGGTGGCGAAGATAAGTTGCTGCCGGCGCAAGTGGTCAACGAAGAGTTGCACCGCAAAGTACAGAAAATTGCGGAGGAAGAAGACCGCAAAGTGAGTGGCCGCGAGCGCAAGCGCATCAAGGAGGATTTACTTCTCGAACTGATGCCGCGTGCGTTTGTACGCAGTTCACGCTTGTCTGCCTATGTCGACAAGCAGAACGGTTGGTTAGTACTCGATACGTCTAGCCGGAAGTCGGCAGAAAACGCTTTGACCGAAGTCCGCGAGGCTCTAGGCAGCTTCCCAGCTGTACCACTGGCGCCGGAAGAAGGCCCACGCGTGCTGATGACTGACTGGCTTGCCACCGGCAACTTGCCCGCCGGCTTAGCCTTGGGTGATGAGTGCGAGTTGCGTGATCCAGCTACCGCCACCGGTGCTATTGCGCGCTGTCGCCGGCAGGATCTGGATGCCGAAGAGGTGAAGGAACATCTGCGCAACGGCAAACAGGTGTTTTTGCTGGGGCTGACCTTTGATGACCGCATCAGCTTTGTACTGGGCGAAGATTTGATCATCCGCAAGCTGAAATTTCTCGATGTGGTGATGGATGAGATGGGGGACAGCCACACCGATGCGCAAGCCGAACTGGATGCCAGTTTTGCCTTGATGACGCTGGAGTTGGAGCGCTTGTTGGGTAAATTGGAAGAATGGTTCGGTTTGCCGCGGCCAGCCGATAGCTGAACGGAAAAATCCCACCTCATGCAGCCTTAGCGCGCCATACTTAGCGTTCGGTCGCGCGTTTATTTGGCGGCTTTGGCCGTGGCACGCGTGCCCGGTGCTCGTGCATACAGGCGAAATGATGGCGCAGCTTCTGGAAGGCGATTGGTTGGAGTTGGCAACAGCGGGTGGTCGCACTATTCGCGTGCTGAAGGCTGCCCATCCGCGTGCGCGTCGCCTGCGTTTAACCGTCACCTCGGCGGGTGCACGAGTGTCTTATCCGCAAGGTACGCATCCGGCCCAGGTCAGTGCGTTCTTGCGCAGCCAGGCCGAGTGGCTGGAAAAAAAGCTCGACGAGTTGCACTTGGCCGACAAGCCGTTGCCGCCATTGCGTGTTGGTGTGGTGACTGATTTCCCGCTGCGCGGTGAACTGGCGACGCTGGATTGGGCAGAAGGTCCGTATCCACGCGTTGAGCCGTGCGAAGGTGGTTTGACGCTGGTCCTGCCACGGCCGCATACGCGTGCGTTGCCGATTGCGCGTGGCCTGCTGGCGTCGTATCTGGAAACACAAGTCCGCCGTGATGTGTCGCGTTGGTTGGTTAACTACGTGCCGCAACTGGGGCTGGCTCCCACCTCTTTGCGCGTGCGGCCGATGAAAAGTTTGTGGGGCAGTCTGGACACGCGGGACCGCATCAATCTCGATCTAGCGCTGGCGTTGGCGCCACCGGCGGCGCTGCGCTATGTGTTGGCGCACGAGTTGTGCCACCTCAAAGTGCGCAATCACTCGCCCCGTTTTTGGGCACGGGTGGAACAGTTGTTTCCGACTTGGCGTGAACAACGCGATTGGCTGCGCCTGCATGGCACCACGCTGAAGTCTGAGTTGGATCGACTGATCGCTGACGTGGCGGACTAACGGCCACGCCGGTGCACTTTAGTGGTTGAGCAAACCGCGCACGCATTGCTCTAATTCAGTCTTGTCGAATGGTTTGCCGAGTATGGTGATTTGCGGATGGCTGGCGTGAAAGGCAGATTGATCTCCTCCGGAAAGCACCATGAACGGCACGTTGCTGAGCAGAAGGGTGTCGATCAGTTGAGTGGCGCTATCTCCACGCAAGTGCATGTCGATGACGGCGGCGTCGAAATCGGCCATTTCAGCTTCGATCAAGGCAGTGTCCAGCGTTGCCACAACGAGCACTCGCAGGCCCATGTCTAGCAAAATTTGCTCGACCAGCATGGCCACGATGGCGTCGTCCTCAACCAGCAGCACACAGGCTTGGCTTGGCTCGTGCGCACCGGTGGATTTCATCCCTGTTGCTGTGCTGTTCTGGGTGCTCATGGCAATAGAAGTCCGTCGACGGCGCGCAGTAGATCATTCACGCCAAAGGGTTTGGTTAGCATCTCCATCTCGTGGTGACTGTTGGCCAGGTCGAAGGTAGAGTTTTCCGCGTAGCCGGTGACGAACAAGACCCGCAGCTTGGGTAGCACCCGTCGTGCTTGTTCGGCCAAGATACGACCGTTGATCCCGGGCAAGCCGACGTCGGTGATCAGCAGGTCGATGTCGGCGTGCAACTGGATTTGAGCTAGCGCGCCATTGCCATCGGCCGCTTGCAGGCAGCGCCAGCCTTTGTCCTGCAGAACTTCCAGGATCAACTCGCGGATAACTGACTCGTCCTCGACGACCAGCACGGTGCGTGCCTTCGCCGACATGGGAACGGGCGGCTCGCCACTGGTTGCGTTGGCAGCAGCGGTCGAGTCAGTTCCGCTGTAACGTGGCAAGTACAGCATGACGCGGGTGCCGCTGCCCGGTTCGCTCTCAATGCGAATATGCCCATGCGATTGTTTGGCAAAGCCGTAAGACATCGACAAACCTAGTCCGGTACCCTCGCCCAGCGGCTTGGTAGTGAAGAACGGCTCAAACACCTTGCTAGCGATCGCGGCCGTCATGCCCGCGCCGTTGTCGGTCACGCATATCTCGACGTAGTCGCCCGCCGCCAGTCCGAGTTCGCTCGCCGCCTCTTGTTCGGTGATGACCATGTTAGAGGTCCGGATACCCAACACACCGCCTTCGCGCATGGCATCGCGTGCGTTGTTAGAGGTCCGGATACCCAACACACCGCCTTCGCGCATGGCATCGCGTGCGTTGATAATCAGGTTGAGCAGAGTGCTTTCCAACTGGTTGGCGTCACACGAGGTGCGCCACAACTCCGGAGTGGCGGCGATATCCAGTTCAATCGAGGGACCTAGGGTGCGGTCGAACAGCTCGCGTAGCAAATCGACACGCGCGTTGACATCCACCACCTCTGGCTTCAGTGGCTGGCGTCGTGAGAACGCCAGCAGCCGATGGGTGAGGGTGGCCGCGCGTTCGGCTGAGGTGGCTACCGCGTCGATGTAGCGGTCGATATCGTCGTGGCGCCCCTGCGCCAGTCGCGTACGCAGCATATCGACCCCGCTGATCATGCCAGTTAACAAGTTGTTGAAATCGTGCGCGATACCGCCGGTGAGTTGACCGACGGCCTCCATTTTTTGGGCTTGGCGCAGTGCCGCGTTCGCTTGTTCAAGTTCAGCGCCACGCGCGGCGACACGGCTTTCCAAGCTCTCGTTGAGGCGCGACAGTTCTTCCTCGTTGTGCTTCTGGTCGTCGATATCCGTGTTGGTGCCGATCCAATGATCGATATTGCCGTCCTCGTCACGAATCGGAATCGCGCGCGCCAGATGCCAGCGATAGCTCTCGTCGCTGCGGCGCAGGCGAAACTCAAATTGATAAGGCGTTCCCGCATCGAGTGCTTGCGCCCATTCCTGACCGGCCGAGAGAAGATCGTCCGGGTGAACCATGCGCGTCCAGCCGTTGCCGTGCAGTTGGTCGACATCGATGCCCGAGAAATCCACCGTGCGCTCGTTTACCCAGTCGAGCATGCCATCCGCGCTAGCGGTCCAGACCTGGTTGGGCACCGCCTGGGCCAAACCGCGGAAGGTCGCCTCGCTTTTGCGTAAGGCTGTCTCGACGCTCCGGCGCGCGGTGACATCGAGAAACAGCACGGCAAATTGGTCGATCGACGTTCTTCGTGCGCGCACCTCGAACCAGCGGTTTCCGGCGACGGGTATGTAGACCTCGAAGTGCTGCGGTTCGCCGCTGTCAACTACACGGGCATAGATCTGCAGCAGATCTTCCTGGATTCCGGGCAGCACTTCGCGCACCGGGCGGCCGATCGCATCGGCGGCCACGATGCCGCTCTGCTGCTCGAAGCCGGGATTCATTTCCAGGAAACGGAAATCCACCATGTGCCCGTTGCCGTCGCGTAGCGCTTGCCCCAGGAAGAAACCTTCCTGCATGTTGTTGAACAAGCCGCGCCAGCGCGCCTCGCTTTCACGGAGCTTGGCCTCGGCCCGGAGTTGCTCGGTGGTCTCCATGCAGGCGCAGAACACGCCCTTGATGGTGCCGTCCAGATCGCGTAGAGGCGAATAGGAAAAGGTGAAACTGGCTTCTTCCTGGAATTGGTTGCGCTCGACCTGAAACGGCAGGCTCTCCACGTACAACGATTCATCCGCGTAGGCACTCAGGATGAAGGGGTGGATCGATGACCATATTTCCGGCCAGGTGGCCTGGAACGGCTCTCCCAGCGCGTCCGGATGGCGCTTTCCGAGCAAGGCAATGTAGCCGTCGTTATACAGACACAGATGCTGGTCACCCCACAGCAGAAACATGGGGAAGCGCGAAGCAAGCATCAACGACACGACCGATTTCAGCGCATCCGGCCATTGGGCCGGCTCGCCGATAGGGAAGCTACGCCAGTCGCGCCGGCGCATTAGTTCGCCCATTAGCCCGCCGCCGGACAGGAATCCGGGGTGTTCCGTTGCCATAATCGACTCCCCCATCACGCTAACCGATCATCGACCAGCAGCATAAAGCGGCCGGGCGTCGCGGAGCATATCTTGTACGGTCAGCTTTTGCGCGCTTGGCGCACGTAGCGCGTACCCAGCAGATCGTCCCACAGGAGCGTAGTGACGCCGAAGTTGGTTTCCGGGTGGCAATGGTGAATGTGGTGGGCACCAGCCCAGCGCCGCAACACCGGCTGCTTGAAGCGCACGTGGTGGATCGCAAAATGGCACAGGCCGTAAATGATGTAGCCAAAGGTGATGGCGGAGGTCATCAACAGGGCCAAACTCGTTGGCATGATCAGCGTCGCCAGACCGGCCAGACCCAAGAGAACCACGGCCGGTAAAAAGAACGGCAACGAGTCATAACCCAGCGGATGTTCGTGGTGCAGGCGGTGGCCCTCTTCAAACAAGGGGATACGCGTGTGAAACATCCAGCGATGGAAAAAGTATTCCAGGAAACTAAAGATAAACAGGCCGATCGCGAAGACCAGCAGCGATAACCATATTCCGCTGGCGTCTCGCTGCCAGGCGGCGATAAGCAATACCGTCCCCAGCACTGTATCGACGGCGACTTCCGCCCAGTAATTCGTCCGTGTGGAAGACATACGGGCGATGGCATCCACGCCAATGCGCAAAGGGTTTTGCATTATCGAAGGCTTCGTATGATCAGTGATTGCATCGTTTTGTCCCGGTGGCTGCTTGCCACGCTAGCCGTAGATATCGCTAGCATGCTTTGCATTCTCCCATGTTGGCACGCGCGAATCACAACCGATTGTGTGGCCACGCCCGCAAACGGATGAAATATGAGCAGATTCGTAACCTACCGTTCAGTGTGAGAGCGCAAACCCGGTGAGGATTTGTGCGGTTTCTTCAGGCTTTTCCAGCATCGGCATGTGATTGCAGTCGTTCAGCGTGCTGCTACTGATCGCGCTGGAATGGGTCAGGCCGTTGCGCAGGCTGGTGAGAGCGGAAATGTCGACCACCTTGTCGTCATGGCACCACAGGCCCAGCACGGGCATGGTTAGTTGGCCCAAACGGTTCTGTAGGGAAAGCTGCTGGCTGGGCTTGCTCAGTTCATTGAAGGTGCGCTCAATGAAGGCGCGATTGCGCTGGTTGCGTTTGACCAGAACGTCGATAAAGCGGCCTGCAACTTTTGGTGGGTGGGTAAAAACGAGCGCCAGGGTGCGCTCGAAGCCGGCGCGATCATTGAAGACAAACGGGTGCTCGCCTTTGGCAACTTCACGGGTCATTTCGCTGGGCGCTGATTTCAGGCCAAACGCATCGACCAACGCCAGTTCCACGCCCGCTTCCGGATGCTCGGCAGCGAACACGCCGGCGATGGCGCCGCCCATCGAATGGCCCACCAGTACAAAGTTCGACAAGCGCAGTGTTTCCACGAAGGTATTCAAGCGGGCGGCTTGCGCGTCGATGTTGTAGCTGGCGCCTGCCACCCGCGACGACTCACCCCAACCGGGCAGGTCGGGAATGATCACGTGAAAATGGGGCGTGAGTAGTTTGGCTGTCTCTAGCCACACTTCCTTGTTGCTGGTGAAGCCATGTAGCAACACGATAGTGCGGCCTTCGCCGCCTTCGTAATAGGACCATCGCGTGTCGCCGGCTTGGACGGACTTTTTGTCCAGATGAGCCGCCATGGCTTCACGCGCAAAGCTCGCTTGCATTAACCATTGCGGCGCAAACAAATAACTACCGCCGAGCAGCACGACAAGTACCGCCGCCAACCACGCCAGGAATTTCAGCCGGCGAAACAGCATACGTTTCCACAACGGTGTGGTGACGGTTTGAGTGGCTGGCGGCATGCTGACTCTTGGGTAGTTGGCGGGCTGTGTCGGGCGGGGCGGTTAGCTTTTCGCTTCTGCTTCGGCGGGTGCCTTGGCTTTAGCGATGATCGCTTCTACCGCCTTTTGCGTCATTGGGTGATAGCCCGGCTTGGCGTTGCTGTAAACCTGCTCGGCATAGGCCAGACCTTCAGGCGTTTTGACAAACGCCTTGTACAGCGGGGTGGTCAGATACATGCGACCAATGCGGGTCATGTGTTCGGCTGCAGCCGTCCAGACGGCTTTATCACCGGCGGCAATGGCATGGCTATACCAACGCATGCCGATCTCTGCATTGGGTGTGCCGGTAAGGTGCCAAGCGGCGTCAAGCTGCTGCAATTTGTCTAATGGCGCGGCATCGGGCAGGCGATCGAGGAAGTACATCCACTCCTGCGTGTTCCAGCTTTTGGCATCCAACTTCGCCGCACTCAAGCTGCCAGCGAGGAAGTCCGTCCGCTCCTTGTCGATGGTGTTGAAGCGTGGCGAATCGGGCAGCGGCGCATCTTTCGGAATACCTTCGCCGTAAACCCAATCCTTCACCTCCGCCATGCTCATCTTGCCCGGATATTTGTCGATCAAATTCGGTTGCAGATAGGCAAGCATTTGTTCCGTGGTAATGCTTTGGAACGCAAAGTGATGGAAATAGTCCTTCACATACGCATCAAACGTGGCACGACCGAAGCGCTGCTCCAACGTGCGCAGAAACCATGAGCCCTTGTCATAAGCCACGGCAGATAGCGAGTCGTCGGCGCTAACGCCGTTCGGATCCGACGCCAGCTTCTGCGTGTTGGCTTCCATCGTCGGAAGTTTCTTTTGCAGTGCGCGTGCCGATAGCAATGCTTCTTCGTCGGCTAGCGCTTTGCCGTATACCGCCTCGGTAATGCGGCCCTGCACGTAGGTGGTGAACCCTTCATTGAGCCAGATGTCGCGCCACGCAGCAGCGGTGACCAAGTTGCCTGACCATGAGTGCGCCAACTCGTGTGAGACCAAGGACACCAAGCTCTTGTCGCCGACCAAGACGGTGGGCGTCGCGAACGTCATATTCGGGTTTTCCATGCCGCCGTACGGGAACGATGGCGGCAACACCAGAATGTCGTAACGGCCCCATGCGTACGGGCCGTACAGTTTTTCCGTGGCGGCAATCAGCTTTTCGGTGTCTTCGAATTCGTGTGCCGCCTTGGCGACGACCGACGGCTCGGCGTAGACAGCCGAACGCGGGCCGGTCTCCTGCGCGGCCATATCGCCGGCGCTGATTGCCAGCAGATAAGACGGAATCGGATGCGGCTGGTTGAAGCGGAAGTCGCCGTTCAACGGGTGCTTGGCGTCGTTGATCGCGCTCATCACCACGCGAATGTTCTTTGGTGCGGTGACGTGGGCGTCATAGGTGAAGCGCACGAACGGCGAATCCTGCAACGGTACCCAGGAGCGCGCGTGAATCGATTCCGATTGCGAGAACATAAACGGCGACGTTTTGTCCGCTGTTTGCGCCGGGGTCAGCCACTGCAGTCCGGATGCATCGGGTGACGTGCTGTAGGCGATGCGTACTTGCGCCGGATGTTTCGGTGCGTCGATGGTCAGCTTGCTGCCCAATTCCTTATCGCGTGGTGCCAATGCATATTTCAGCGGCGTGGTTTTACCGTCGCTACCCAGCGCTTCGACTTTGGCGATCTTCAGGTCGCGCGTGTCCAGCACCAAGGCGGTCGCCTGCGGGTTTTTCCAGTCCAGTTGCAGCGTCGCCTGACCGTCTAGCTGCTGGTGCGGGAAGTCGACGTTCAAGTCGAGATCCAAATGAGTCACTCGCACTTGATCGGGCTGCGCGTAGGAATGAGGGTCAGCGGCGTAAGCGGCCACCGGCAAGATCAGCGTGCCGAAAGCAAGCGCGGGCAGAAGGTGCATAGGGGAGCTCTACAGTGGAGAAAACGCTGAGTATGCCACCCCCACCCTCCGCCGTGCCTGTGGCGAAGGTTGGGTAGCGACAACTTAGCGTCGAGCTACGCGGTGCGCTAGCGTTTTAGAAGTAGCGATCCATCATCAGGTCGGTGGCTTGAACCAGTTGGTCAACAATCGCCGGTTCCGACGCGGCGTGCCCGGCTAACACGATATGTAGCGCGGCTTCGGGCCACGCCGTGGCTAGGTCAACGGCGCTTTTAGGCGGGCAAATGATGTCGTAGCGGCCTTGCACGATAACGCCCGGAATGTGGCGGATACGGTCGATGTCGCGCAGTAGCTGGTTCGGTTCCAGCCAACCTGCGTTGCGGAAGTAATGCGCCTCAATGCGAGCCAGGCTGAGCGCCACTTCTGGCATGACGAAGTCGGCTACGGTGGCGGGGCTGTCAACCAGGGTAAGGCTGCCGCTTTCCCAGCTTGCCCAGGCCTTTGCGGCGGCTAGCCGTACGTCGGCGTCGTCGCTGTTCAAGCGGCTCCAGTACGCATCCATCAAATGGTCGCGCTCATCGGCCGGGATAGCTGCAACGTAGGCGTTCCATTTCTCCGGCTGGATGCAGGACGCGCCACCTTCCTCGTAGAGCCAACTGATTTCTTCTGGCCGGCATAAAAAAATGCCGCGCAGAATGATCCCCAGGACGCGCTCGGGGTGAGTTTGCGCATAAATCAATGACAGGGTGGAACCCCACGACCCACCAAACACGACCCAACGTTCGATTTGCAGTTGTTCGCGAATGGTTTCGATGTCGGCCACTAGATGCCACGTGGTGTTGTCGCGTAAATCGGCAAAAGGCGTGGACTTGCCGGCGCCGCGCTGGTCAAACAGCACGATGCGGTAGCGCTTCGGGTCGAAGAAACGGCGATGGTAGGGCGCTAGGCCGGCGCCGGGGCCGCCGTGTAAAAACAGCACCGGAACGCCAGCTGGATTGCCGCATTCTTCGACGTAAAGCGTGTGCACGTCATCGACGGCAATGTGGTGGGTTTGGTATGGCTCGATTTCAGGGTATAGCTCGCGCATCAGGTAGCTCCGGTGAAGCGATATCAACTGACATCAAAATGCAGGGCGGCGGTGAGGTCGCCCGGTGATGGTCCACCGGCGGCGACCATAGCGGCGTCGCGAAGTTCTAGACCGGGAAGTTTTTTCAAACCAAAGCGGCGCGTAATGAAACGCAAGATCGAGCCCGTATCGTAAATGGTGTGATCGATAAAACCCTTACGGGCATGCGGCGACACGACCAGCGCGGGTACGCGCGTTCCCGGTCCCCAGCGGTCACCCTTTGGTGGCGCAACGTGATCCCACCAACCACCGTTTTCATCTACCGTAATCACGACTAATAGTTCCGGCCACAACGGGCTTTTTTGCAGTGCGTCGATCACTTGTGCCAAGTGTTGGTCGCCGGCTGCCACGCTGGAATAGCCGGCGTGCATATTCAAGTCACCCTGCGGCTTGTAGAACGCTACGGGTGGCAAGCTGCCGGCTTCGATCGCTGCGATGAAGTGATTAGTGCTGGCGTCGCTACCGAGGCCGGCGTCGCGTAGGTGTTGCGCGCGCGCTGTGGTGCCTGGTGCGAACTGGTGGAAATAATTCAGCGGTTGGTGATGCGGCTGAAAATTCGGGCTGACTGGCGGGCCTTGGTCGGGTTCTTCGCCACCGTGGCCATCCAGTGCCGCCTGCCAGCCACCGCTATACCACGCCCAATCCACCCCTTTGGCCGATAACGCATCACCAATCGTCAGGTGTGTTTGCGGCGGCAGGGTGTAGCCGTTGCTGGCGTCGGCCAACGTCGGATCAGTCGTGTCGCGGGTGAAGCCGGGCGCGTATGCCGGTCCCATCGTGTTGACGGCCCAAAAATCGGGGGTAAGCGTATCCGGCGTGGCGAACTTCGCACGACCTTGCATGGCGCTGGCGGGTGAGTCGTCTGCCAGTTTCGGGCGTGTGCCCTTCGGATCGGTGCCTTCTAGCGTTGCGACGTGCAGCTTGCTGGGGCTTTGGTCAGCGTGCGGATAAAACGGCGGCTGCGCGGCGACGAGGTATTGATGGTTGAGAAATGAGCCGCCAAAGGCGCCCATGAAAAAGTTGTCGCACAAGGTGTATTGCTGCGCTAACTGCCACAGTTGTAGGTTGCTAGCGTTGTCTTCGTAGTGGCCCATCACCATGGCGCCGGTATTGCCCCACGCTACAAAGCGATCGTTTTTGCCACCGTTGATCTGCAGCTGGTTTTCGTAAAAACGATGCACCAAATCACGGGTAACGACGGCGTGCGGTAGCAGCGTTCCATCCGGCGCACTCAGCGCGAACGGTTGGTTGGCCAGGCCGCGAATGGCCTGCTCACCAATTTTGTAATAGCGCTGATTAACCGTTTGCCCGCGTCGCACGAGCCCGCCCCAGATCGGCGGCAAGGTTTGCAGCAAGCTGCCGTCGCGGTCGCGCTGTTGGTAATCAGTCGGTTGTAGTTGCGCGAGCGGCTGTGCCAAGCCGGGAAAGCCGGCAAACAGGTTGTTGAAGCTGCGGTTTTCGGCGTACAGCACGACAACGTGTTGGATATGTTTGCGCAACAGCGCGTCCAGCGCGGTGGTTGGGGGCGCGCTGGACGCGCTCTCAGCCGTGGCGTAAGTAAGCGGCCGGCAGCTGCCCAGCGTAAGCGCGGCGCCGGCCAAGGCGATGCCGCCTAGTACGCGACGTCGCTCTGGATTAAGTGGCGCGGTGTCATCACCGGTTGCGGGTGGTGTCGTCGGGCTTTTTTCGGTCATGGGCGCAGCTCAGGCGGGTAACGCAGAGGAAAGGTTGTAACGCGCCGCAGGATACAAACGCAATGCGAGGCGTCAGGCTTTGTCGTGGCTAGCCACGATATACGGTGCAAGTGACAGCTGCATTTCTGCTGTATTGACGCCGTCGCGGCGTGTTTTGGGGTGTCTCTACAAAGGGTGGGTTTATCATCCGCTACCGGGCAGCTACGCGTTGCCGTTCTCTAGTTTCAGGAAATTCCCTGCATGGATATGTCCCAACGCTTCGATGGCCGCACGCTGGCGGCGGTCATGGTGGCGCTATTTACGTGGTCGTCGTCTTACGCGGCGATTGCCTTCGCATTGCCGTATTTCACCCCCGGCGAGGTCGCGTTTGCGCGCTTACTACTTGGCTCTTTGTGTTTTGCGGTGTTGCTGAAAGTGACTCACGTGGTGTTGCCTGCTCGGCGTGACTGGCCGCAGATCGCGCTACTGGGCATCACCGGCCTGACCGTTTACCACCTGTGCTTGAGCTATGCTGAAACACGAATTGCTAGCGGCACGGCGTCCATTCTTATTGCCTTGGTACCAGCGGCAACGGCAGCGATTGCCGCGTTGTGGATGCGCGAACGGTTGTCTGTTCGTACGTGGAGCGGCCTTGGCGTGGCACTGGTGGGCACGGTGATGGTGGTTTTCGCCAGTGGCGCACGGGTGCAGCTGGATCCGATGGCGTTGTTGGTGCTGGTGTGTGTGGTAGTGGCGTCTATCTATTTCGTTGGGCAGAAGCCCTTGTTTGCGCGCAGTAGCACGTTGGGCGTCACCGCGGGCACATTCTTCGCCGCGACGTTAGCGGCGTTACCGTTTGGCTGGCAGCTTCCGCAGGCTGCTGCTGCAGCGCCGTGGCCACCCGTGCTGGCACTGGTATGGCTGGGCATCGCGCCCACTTTTGTTGGCTATCTCGCGTGGAATATTGCCGTACAGCGCACGTCGGCGTCGCGCGTTAGCAGCTTCCTTTATCTGTCGCCACCGATCGCGTTGCTGATTGGCTGGGTGTGGCTGGGTGAGGTTCCGCACGCGCTTATTCTGATTGGCGGCGCGGTCACGGTGGGCGGGGTTATTTTGGCTAACTGGCGGCGTGTGCCGACGCCGGTCGCGTCGAACGCCACGGTGGCGACGAGTGTTTAGACGGCGCTAGACCGCACCGAGGAACGGCAAAGCGTACGACCTGCGGTGTTGCTAGCGGTGCCGGCTTATTAGTTTCAAACGGGCGGTGGCGATTCACGATGCATGGGGTGTGAACTGCTTACGACAATGCCGACGAGGGTTACTCGTCGGCATTGTCGGGTCGTTCCAACGCGCTGCTCAGTTCAATCGCGTCAGTTGCAGCATTTGCGGGTCGTCCGCGTGTTGCAACAACATGCACTCCACGCGGCCTTGCCAGGCGTGTCCGAACGCTAGGCGTTCCTCGACGGTGGCTTCCGGATTGAGTGCAGCACCTAGCAACTCACGCAGATTGCGCGGGGCCGGCACTGGGCTGGTGTCCAGTTCTAACGCCACCGCCTGGCCGTTATCGCGTCGAGTGAACTGGATAGCGGCGCTACGTGCCATGCTGCCGTAGTTCAATAGCGACTGCCGTACGAAATGACCGCCGATGCCGTGAAAGCCGTTCTCGGCGGCGGCTCCGGTGATTAGCGTGAACACTTGTGCCATGACGCCGGTGACGCCTTCGTCTGCGCTCGCTGGCATGTTGATGCTGATACCACCGCGCTCGGCGGGTTCGTCGGGATATAACGCTCGCACAGCGGCGCGTGCCATCAAGTACGCACCGGCCACGGTTGGGCAGGAATGGCCGGCCAAACGCACGGCATCGAGATACTGATATTCCAGCAAGCCGTCTTCGGCAGCACCAAGAAAGTCAGCCAGCGGGTCACGCATGGAAATGCGTGGCGCCTCATCGTAAAACGCGGGGTATTTCATCAGAGTTATCGCCTCACTCGACCGGTAGGCCGACGACGCCGAAGTCAATGACAATGGAACCGGGATCGCGCGAGCGATAGGTAACGGTCAAGTTGTCACCGAGGCGATCGCGCAATTGGGCAATCAGCGGCAGCGGGTCGTGATCGTTGACGAAGCGCATGGTTTCGCCTGAGCGTAGCGCGCCCATAGCGCCGAAAATGGCGGAATGGCGGAACCGATGTGCGATACCACGCGCATCAAATGGATAGATATTTTCTTCGGGAGCGGCGTCAATCGACATGGCGTAATGCTTGTGTAGGGATAGAGCGACCAACATACGCGGCTGCTTGCCGCCCGCCACTGACATGGATCAGGTAGTACGGACAAACGATCGTTAGCTACTCGCCGTTCAGTCGTCGATCGACGCCGCACCTGTTCCCGCATCTGTACGACGGACCTGCCAGCGCCCGAGCGCAACCAACAACAGCCCCACCGCGATGAATACCAGCAGCACGCCAATCGCGTCGCCGAACACCTGCGGGTATCCCAAAGCACGGACATTGAGGAAAGGATACGGGTACCAGCCATTCAACGCGCCGCGTGCCATGACATAGGCGAAGTAACTCGCCGGATAGGCTTGCCAGGCGAAGACGTGACGCCAATGCAAACTGTTTTTGGGTACGACCAACCACCAGTGCAGCACAAAAAGCAACGGCATCAGCGTGTGCAGGGCGTCATCGCCGACCACCTGCCAGCCGTGGGGTTGCCATAGCTGGCGCAGCAGCAAGTGATAGATCGCAGCCACCACGATGATGCTCATGGCGATCGCCGTGTGCACCCGGGGTTGCGTGAAGAACGTGCTCCAGCTGCCGCGACCCCGCACCGCAGTTGCCGTCAACGCCAGCGCCACAGCTAGGTTGGTCAGCACGGTGAAGTAGCCGAGATAAATCCACACGCTGGCTAGCGTGGTTCCGCCATGGGTCATTCCCCACTGGATGGTTAGCAGTAATTGCAGTGCTAACGCGAGCCAACCGATGCTGGCGGCGATGGCGGCAAACAGACGATAGCGATTCCACACCGGGAGGCGTCTTTTAAAGGCAAGCAATGAGCTGCGTTTGTCGCGAGCCTCAGAGCTTGTACGCGCGATGAATCGCTACGACGCCATTGGTCAGGTTGCGTACTTCTACGTGTGCGAAACCTGCCCGCTCCATCATGCCCTTCAGCGTTTGCTGGTCGGGGTGTTTGCGAATGGACTCGGCCAGGTACTGGTAGCTGTCAGCGTCGCCAGCAAACAGACGGCCGAGTTTCGGCAGCACATGGAACGAATGAAAGTCATATAGCTTGCTGAAGAGCTCGCTTCGTACTTTTGAAAATTCCAGTACCAAGGCGCGACCGCCGGGTTTGAGCACGCGGCAAATATCCGCCAGTGCCTTGTCCTTATCGGTAACGTTGCGCAAGCCGAAGGCCATCGTGACGGCATCAAATGACTCGTCGGGAAACGGCAACACTTCGGCGTTTAGTTGCGCCCAGCGCAAGCCAGAAACCAGCCCGCGGTCGGTGAGGCGATCGCGGCCGACATCGAGCATGGCGGCATTGATATCGCCGACCACAATTTCGCCAGTTTCACCAACGACCGGCAGCAGTAGCGCTGCGATGTCACCGGTGCCGCCAGCCAGATCCAGTACGCGGTCGCCGCGACGCACGCCGCTGGTTGCGACAAAGTGACGCTTCCATAGGCGGTGCGTACCGAACGACATCAAATCGTTCATCAAGTCGTAGCTGCGCGCGACCGAGGTGAACACTTGGCCGACCAATTTTTGTTTTTCCGTGACCGGTACGTCGCGGAAGCCGAAATGCGTGGTGGCTGGCTGTTCGTTCATGGGTCGCATATTACAGGATCAGCCGCCCGTCCCGGTTCACCGGTTGGGTGGGTGTGTCGGAGGCTAGGTATGGTAGGAGCGGCTTTAGCCGCGATGCTTTTTGTCAATCCAAGTCCGGATCAATAAGAGCATCGCGGCTAAAGCCGCTCCTACAGTTTCGAGGTAGTGCCTGCGGCGGTATTAACTCAGTCGTCGGTAGCCGACTTTGCCAGCGCTATATGGGTGGCTGCGCTGTCCGCTGGTGGAGCTTCGGTCGATTCCGTTGTGGCGCTTTCTGTGGGCATGGACGGGGCCACCTCTGCTGGCGCGCTACCGTCGGAAGCACCGCCACCGGGCGTGATCTTTAGGATCGAGTGGCGCACTTCGCGCGACAAGATGACTCGCGCATCACGCACCATGTCTTCTAGCGTGCTGTCGTAGTCGAGTTTGCCGTCCTC
>JBDTBF010000168.1:0-24819 GCA_039924175.1 Rhodanobacter sp. | reverse complement strand
CAGTACGTCAGCCATCTTGGCCGAGTCGTACTCGTTCATTTGGCAGCCGTGGGTCTTGATGAAAAGCTTGCCGCTCATGGCAGGTACCGTGTGAGATGGGACAGGAAGCGCAATCTGCTGAACCGCGCAGTTTACCCGCACCGCGCCGCACTGGCCAATTGATCTGTGTGGTGGATCAAGCACTTGCGGCGCGAGCGGTGGCTGGGAACGACGCTGGGCGGAATCTGCGGCGCTGCCGACCGAAAGGGCTGTAATGGGTGTTTCGGCGCGAATGGGCGTGCTGCGTATGGATGGACTGAAGTTTTGTGGCCGGTTCCGGGTGTCGTCCGCCGTCACGGTCTACGCGCGTAATTGGCCACGGCGCACGAAATCGCCTTTGTGTACTTGGCGTGGGCCGCAACTGGCAGCACACTGTGGCCATGTTCGACCAAGCGAGCTACAGGGGAAGCGTCATCCCGTTTGGCACTAACTTCCCAACCCAACTGATCCTGCACAGGGTCGCGCTCGTTTGCGCGCTGATTTTGGGACTGTGTTGCTCGCCCAGTTATGCCAGCACGTTGTACCGCTGCGTTGGTGTCAGTGGTGAAACCGTATTCAGTAGCAGCACGACGGGTTACCACGGTTGCGTGAAAGTAAACACGTATAGCGAATCAGCACCGCGCCGGCGTGTGCAGGCCCCGCCGCCGGTGACGTCGGTGAGCCAGGTGGTTGGTTCGGTGACAACAACAGCGCGCAATCTGGCCGCGGATGGCCCGGTGCCAACTTCATTGGCGGCCGTACGTGGCGCGGTGGAGAGTGGCGCGCACATTCAAGGTGATGCGCTGGTGCAACGGGTCTCATTTGCAGCTGCACGCGGCTCGGTGCAGACCAATGCTTCGCCGCCTGCAGTGGCGCCAGCTGGGCCGGCGGGTCGATGGAGTTACAACGAGTCGCGCACGGCTGACGTGGCAGCAGCGGGGGCGGCATCGACACCGGAAAATAAGGTATTGAAGGGTGCGGTGTATCGCATCGTTCGTGCGGACGGCAGTGTGGAGTACACCAATCTGCGCTCGGCCAGTTCGAAAGGTCACGCGGTGACCATGCTTTTCAGTTACATCGCTACTTGCGTGGCGTGCAATTTGCATTCGCCCATTCACTGGGGAAGCGTGGCGCTGAACCTCACCGCTTATGGCGACAGCATTCACGCGGCCAGCCTGGAATATGGCGTGGACGAGGCATTTTTACGCGCCATCATTCACGCCGAAAGCGCGTTCAACCCGCGCGCGATGTCGATCAAAGGGGCGCAAGGTTTGATGCAGTTGATGCCGGGGACCGCGAGCGATATGGGGGTGCTGGACGCGTTTAATACTGACCAGAATATTCGTGGCGGCGCTCGCTATCTTGGCTTGATGTTGCACAATTTCCACGGCAGCGAGCAGTTGGCCGCAGCTGCCTATAACGCCGGTCCCGGCGCGGTGCAAAAGTATGGTGGCGTGCCGCCATATGCGGAAACCCAGGTGTATGTGCAGCGTGTCACGACGTTGCGTAAGCGCTACGGCGAAGCGCTGCATCGGTCGCTGGTTGCCCGTAGTTCCGGGAACGCGTTGTCGCGGATGTGAGTGGTATTGCGCGGAGAGGCCAGACGATCGCAGCCATCATTGTAGGAGCGGCTTTAGCCGCGATGCGTTTGCCGTTAAAGCCACGGGTTTCGGGATTAAAGCAAGAGCATCGCGGCTAAAGCCGCTCCTACAGGTTATTTGAATCGAATTATTTGAATCACATGGCCGTGCTGAACTCACCAACGGAATTACCGCTAGGAAGCGCTGCATCGGTCGCTGGTTGCCCGTAGTTCCGGGAACGCTTTGTCGCGGATGTGAGCGAGCAGTGCGCGGATAGATCGGGCGACCGTAGACATCATTGTAGGAGCGGCTTTAGCCGCGATGCTTTTGCCGTTAAAACCACGGGTTTTGGGATGAGAGCAAGGGCATCGCGGCTAAAGCCGCTCCTACAGTTTGTTTGAGCGATTTGAGTTATTTGAATTATTCGAATTATTTGAATCGAATGACCGTGCTGAACTCGGCAACAGAATTACCGCTAGTTTGGCAGCGGACTGCTGGCGCTCATCTTTGGGCGCTGCACCATGGTCACTTTCAGATGAAAGGGGGCGCCGTTGCGCAGGCCGGAGACCGTCACGGTGTTGCCGGGTTTGATGGCCGCTTCGCGGCGGCGCAGGTCAGCGGGGTCGAGGATGTCGTTGTTGCCGATGCGCAACAAAATGTCGTGCACTTGCATGCCATCCAGCGCAGCAGGACCACCCGCGTACACATCGGTGACTTGAACGCCACGTGCTGCTGACGGCAGGCCGCTGTTAGCTGGCACCGGTACGAAGGAGTAGTCCGCGCCCATCCAGCCGCGTACCACGTGTCCGGTGGTAATCAACTGGTCCAAGACTTTGCGCGCGGTGGCGACTGGAATGGCGAAACCGATGCCTTCGGCGCCGGCGGCTTTGCCGATCAATAAGGTGTTGATACCCACCAACTCGCCCTTGGTATTGATCAAGGCGCCGCCAGAGTTACCCAGGTTGATGGCGGCGTCGGTCTGGATAAAGTCTTCTGCACTGGCGTTATTTAGTTGCCGACCAACGGCACTGACGATGCCCATGGTCACCGTTTGGTTGAGACCAAGGGGATTGCCGATCGCCAGCACCACGTCGCCAGCGCGCAGCGCTACGTGATCGGCCATGTGAATCGCCGGCATGTTGCTGGCGTCAATACGCAGTACCGCCAAATCGGTTTCTTCATCCGCGCCAACGAGCGTTGCCTTGGCCACCCGTCCGTCGTACAGCAGCACCTGAATGTCGGCGGCGTGGGCGATCACGTGGTTGTTGGTCAACACATAGCCTTGGCCTTGGGCGCTGACGATAACGCCTGACCCTAAGGTCTGCTCGCGGTGTTGGTAGGTTGTCGGCATGCCGCCAAACAACTGTTGCATGACCGGGTTGTCGTACATGCGTACGGCGTTTTCGGTGACGATCTTGTTGGCATAAATGTTTACGACTGACGGTGCGGCAAGCGCCACCGCATCGGCGTAGGAGGCTGGCGCGCCGCCGGCGTTTTCGTCAGAGGTCGCTGCGGCAGGAGTTGCGCTGAAGCCGAACTTGGCGCGTAACTGGTCGCGGCTACCCGGCCACAGCAAGCCAATCACGAACGCCAATGCCAGCCCGAGGATGGCAAAGCGCAGGATAAAGACGAAGGTGCCTGCGGCGTGTTTCATGACGGACGGGTCGCCTTGGCGGATCGTGGTGAAGGTAACAGCGCGTTGCGGCCGCTATCGCGGTACGCATTATTGCAAGTTTGCGCCTGTCGCTGCGTTGCTGTGGTGGAGGCGTATAGGTGGTTGCCCTGCTTACCGTAATTCGTCGTGATGTTCCTGTCGCGCTCTCTCGTTGTGCTGTGTAACACGGCCCCGCGCCGCAAACCCACGTGCGGCATTCAATCTTCAGATGATGGCGTGACGTGACTTAGGTGACACCTTCGCTGGTGTTGGCGGCACAGAATGGCTGATGGGTACCGCTTCGAACATGGTGAGATTTATTGTACGGGGCGAGTCCTGACGCTACACTAACGCGATTTTCGCGGGCACAAATAGTCCAATGACGTCGCAAGTACCGGAGAGCCAGATGGCGAACGAAGTCGTCGATAACGGCCGTCGCCGATTCCTGACAGCAACCACGGTCGTGGTTGGTGGTATTGGAGTCGTCGCGGCAGCCGTACCGTTCATTAAATCGTGGGAGCCCAGTGCACGGGCTCTCGCCGCTGGCGCGCCGGTCACGCAGTCACTGAAAAAGATCGAGAAAGGTCAGCAGCTGATTGTGGCGTGGCAGAGCAAGCCGGTCTTTATCGTCAATCGCACGCCGACGCAGTTGGCGGTGTTGCCTGGGCTGGATCAGAAGTTAGTTGACCCGAAGTCTGATGGCAGCTCGGCCGATCAGCAGCCGAAGTACGCGCAAAACGAAACGCGTTCGATCAAGCCCGCATGGTTGGTGATGGTCGGCATCTGTACCCATCTCGGGTGCGTGCCTGACTTCTATGGTCAGATCACGCCCGAACCGTTCGACGCGCACTGGCAGGGTGGCTACTACTGTCCTTGTCACCATTCGCGTTACGACATTGCCGGACGAGTCTTCAAGGACGTTCCTGCGCCGAAGAACATGCTCGTCCCGCCTTATCACTTCGTCGATGACATGACGGTGCAGATTGGCGTGGACCCGAAGGGAGCAGCTTGATGGCTAACATAGCGGACTGGATTGGCGAGCGTGCACCCGGCTTAGCGCCGATGTATCGCAAGCACATGACCGAGTATTACGCACCAAAGAATTTCAATCTTTGGTACTACTTCGGCTCGTTGGCGATTGTGGTGTTGATCAATCAGATCGTCACCGGCATCTTCCTTACGATGAACTACAACCCGAGCGCGGCCGGTGCCTTCGACTCGGTGCAGTACATCATGCGTGACGTGCAGTGGGGTTGGCTGATTCGCTACATGCACACCACTGGCGCGTCGCTGTTCTTCGTGGTGGTGTTCCTGCATATGTTCCGCGGCATCATCTACGGCTCGTTCAAGAAACCGCGCGAGCTGGTGTGGTTGCTGGGCATGCTGATCTTCCTGGTACTGATGGCCGAAGCCTTCATGGGCTATGTGTTGCCGTGGGGCAACATGTCGTTCTGGGGCGCCAAAGTGATCGTGTCGTTGTTTGGCACCATTCCGGTGATCGGCAACGACTTGGTGACATGGATCATGGGCGACTTCCTGCCTGGTGATGCCACGCTGAATCGCTTCTTTGCGCTGCACGTGATCGCGTTGCCGATTGTGTTGCTACTGCTGGTGGTGTTGCATTTGGCGGCGTTGCACGAAGTGGGCTCAAATAACCCGGACGGCGTTGACGTCAAGCACGGCCCGAAGGGCAGCCGCTGGGGCGCCCTAGCGCCAACCGATGGTATTCCGTTCCATCCGTATTACACGTTGAAGGACTTGGTCGGCGTTGGCGTGTTGCTGTTGGTCGCCGCGTTTATCATTTTCTTCGCGCCGACGTTGGGTGGCTGGTTTCTTGAGCCGGACAATGCGATTCCTGCCAACAACTTGGTGACACCGGCGCTAATCAAGCCGGTTTGGTACTTCACCCCGTTCTACGCGATTGTGCGCATGATCCCGGCCTTCGCTGGCACTGCGGTGTGGGGCATGCTCGCCATGTTCGGGTCGATCATAGTGTTGTTTGCCTTCCCCTGGATTGATGTGGGCGAAGTGAAGTCGATTCGTTATCGCGGCACCGGTTACAAGGTCGCAATCACCGTTTTCGTGATCGCGTTCTTGAGCCTGGCGTTGATCGGCACCGACATGACTGACGTTCTGTTCCCCAAGATATTCGGCAGCGGCATCGACGTTAATACTTGGAATATCGTGTTTGGGCGCGTCATGACTGCGGTCTACTTTGGATTCTTCGTGTTCCTGGGGCTTTACACACACCTAGGCTGGGAAAAGACCAAACCAGTACCGGAGCGGGTGACTACCCATGACTGAGCGGCGAGTAACAATGAAGTATTTCCTATCTAGCTTCGCAATCGTGTTTGGCTTGCTGATCGGCGGCTTGCCGGCTCATGCTGAGGGTGAAGGAGTCGCTTTGATGCACTCCGGCACCAGCGTACGTGACCAGGCATCGCTGCAGCGTGGCGCGAAGCTGTTCTTCAACTATTGCGTAGGCTGCCATTCGCTGAAGTACATGCGTTACTCGCGCATGGCGTCGGATCTGGGTTTGACCGAAAAAGAGGTCATGCAGAACTTCAACTTTACCGGCGCCAAGTTCGATGACCCGGTAATTTCGCACATGCCGGCTGACTCAGCCACGAAGTGGTTTGGCAAGGCGCCGCCCGACCTCTCGTTGGAAGTGGATGCCCGAGGTGCCGACTGGGTTTACACCTACCTCAACACCTTTTACCTAGACCCGAAGAGCCCGATCGGTTGGAACAACACGACGTTGCTGAACGCGGCCATGCCGTTCCCTTTGTGGGAACTACAGGGTATGCAAACTGCCGTCATGGCTCCGGCGAAGGAGGGCGCAACTGCCGCGGTAGAAAAACTGACGCTGTCGCAGCCGGGCAAGATGACGCCGGCACAGTTTCAGCAGGCTACTCGTGACCTGACCAGTTTCCTGGAATACGTGTCTGAGCCGGCAGCGTTGCAGCGCCATCACTACGGCATATGGGTTCTCTTGTTCCTGGTTGTGTTTACGCTACTGGCGTACGTGCTGAAGAAGGAATACTGGAAGGACGTCCATTAAATCGATGAATATCATCCGGGCGCGGCGGCCATGAGCCGCCGCGTTCGTGTTACTGATGGGGAATTGCGCATGGTTCAGAGCGCTCATTCACATGTTGGGCTGACGTTGTACACCGCGGTAGATGACATTCAGTGTCATCGCGTTCGCTTTGTACTAGCCGTAAAAGGGGCTAGCTATGAGCGCGTCGCTGTAGACCCGGCAAAACCGCCGGCGGATCTGGCGGACTTGAATCCGTACGCCAGCACGCCGACGCTGGCCGACCGTGACCTCACTTTGTATGACACCAGCGTGGTGTGCGAATACTTGGATGAGCGTTACCCACACCCTCCATTGATGCCGATTGATCCGCTGTCTCGCGCACGCTTACGCGTAGCGGCTGTGCGCGTTGAGCGCGACTGGGTGAAGGAAGTAACAAGTATTCTCGCTGGCGGGCGCGGTGTGGATGCCGCGCGCAAGCGCTTACGTGAGCAGTTGCTGCAGACGGTACCGTTGTTCAAGGCGACCAAGTTTTTTCTGAGTAACGAATTTACGCTGACAGATTGCCTGGTGGTACCCGTGTTGTGGCGCTTGCCATCGCTAGGTGTTGACTTGGGCCGCCAAGGCAAGCCGATTGCGGATTATGCGGAACGTATGTTCCATAACCCGGCTTTTACACGCAGCCTTACTGAAGAGGAAGAGGCCCTGCGGGTCGCGTTATGAGCAACGAAGATAGTGTGCCCATGAGTTCCAATCGTCCGTACTTGATGCGGGCGGTATACGACTGGATTGGTGACAACGATCTAACGCCGTATCTGTTGGTAGATGCCGCGGTAGAAGGAGTGCGCGTACCGCCGCAGGTGATCAAGAACGGTCAGGTGGTTCTCAATCTGGCGATGCGTGCAGTGGCTAACCTGGACTTGGGCAACGAGTGGATCAGCTTTCAGGCGCGATTCTCCGGCTCTAGCTACTCGATTCAAATTCCCGTGCGTGCGGTGCTGGCGCTCTATGCGCAAGAGAACGGGCAGGGCATGATGTTTCCTGCCGAGGAAGAGGACAGCCATCCGACGCCACCCCCGGTGACCGCCGTGGATGATGCATCACCACCGACGACGACTGGCGCTAAGGATAAGGAAAAACCGAAGCGTGGTGCGCCGTTCTTGCGGGTGGTCAAGTAGGGTTATTGACGACGGGGCACTATTTGGTGCCCCGGCGGAAGTTGTCACTGTCTGACTGGGGCGCTTTCCCCAGTGGGGATCGACAACGACCGGATGAGTGACGCTCCGTTGTTGCCAAGCTTGCTCCCGGGCTAAACGCGTGCTCAAGCGCCTCTTACGAAGACACGCTGAGTTCTACCGTTGTGCCTGATGCTGCGCAATCACACCGGTCCGCCATGTGTGACGTCGGCGGTTTTCTCGGGCCTGTGCGGCATAGCACCCATTCCCATCAGTCGCCAGAAGCCGCTTCGCCAACATTCGTTCGCGTTTTCACTTCACCATTAATGTAGCGAATCGTCCGGCTCGCGCGGGCGAAACGACACGACGTTGTCGCTGGATAGGTAAATTGGCGTCGGTTTGTTTACGGGTTCGACCGGC
This sequence comes from Rhodanobacter sp., assembly GCA_039924175.1. Lineage (GTDB taxonomy): Bacteria > Pseudomonadota > Gammaproteobacteria > Xanthomonadales > Rhodanobacteraceae > Rhodanobacter. Next base: position 16,935 of record JBDTBF010000168.1, on the reverse strand, counting down.
GTTGCCGGTTCGGTCACCGGTAGGCTTACGCTGCTCATTGATCGCCCCAACATCCACAGACGGCCTTCAGCGCGGTCGTGTCCGTTGACGCTTACTTCAAAGCCGTAGCAGCGCTCGATCATACGTAAGCCGTTTGCGCGGCACAGTCGTAACGCACGCAGCCCAACGGTTTCGTCCAACAATTGCAGGCCATGCTGCTCGCATTGGCGGCGTGCCACGGCTACGGCTTGCTCGCGGGCGACGCTAAGCTTCATCCACAGCCCGACGAGCGCGCCAAGAAAAAGCAGAACCAAGAGGCTGGATAGGTCAGTCATAGGCTCAGTGTGTGGGCGAACCCAGTGGCATGCAACCTTGGCTGGCTAATGGTGCTTTAGCTGCACGGGCCCGATCTCACCAAGCCTGTCGACGCGGTTACACGTAGCCCACCGGTAAGTCGGTTTCGGGCAGTCCGTGCTTAGCGTACTCGGGCGTCGTGTACACCGCGATGGGCCTGACTTTGTGTGGGGAGCCGGATGGTGATGGGAATGACGGCTAGCAGAAAGTCTGCTCGTTGAGCCGCTCTCGTGGACTTACTATCCGGGACTTTCTCAGCGCAGTCGCAGTCGTAATGACAGGTCGACGGCGTGTACATGTTTGGTCAAAGCACCGACGGAAATGAAATCGACGCCGGTGCGGGCAAACTCGCCAATCGTGTGCAAATCGACATTGCCAGACACTTCCAGCGGAACGCGGCCTGCAGTGAACTGCACCGCTTCGACCATCTGCGGCTGGCTGAAGTTGTCCAACATAATGCGGTCGACACCAGCGTCTAGCGCTTGCTTCAACTCGCCAAGAGTCTCCACTTCAACTTCCAGTAGAAGGTCAGGATGTTGCTCGCGCGCGGAGCGCACGGCGGCAGCAATACTGCCGGCGGCAATGATGTGGTTTTCCTTGATCAAGATGGCGTCGTACAAACCCATGCGCTGGTTGTGGCCGCCACCGCAACGCACGGCATACTTCTGCGCAAGGCGCAGTCCGGGAACGGTCTTACGGGTGTCGAGTACACGAACGGACGTGCCTGCAACGGCGGCCACATAAGTAGCCGTGTTGGTAGCGACGCCGGACAGTAGTTGTAGGAAGTTCAAGGCAGGTCGTTCGGCGCTGAGTAGGGCGCGCGCGTTGCCCGACACGCGGCAAATGATGGCGCCGGCCACCGCTTTTTCGCCGTCACGGACCAGCCATTCGATTTGTGCAGCAGCGTCCATTCGCCGAAAACAGGCATCAAACCAAGACGTTCCGGCGATGACGGCGTTGTCGCGGCAAGTCAATTCAGCATCGGCATGCGCAGCGGCGGGGATCAGATCAGCGGTGGCATCGCCTGACCCCAAGTCTTCAGCGAAAGCTCGTTCCACGTCGGCGGAAATTTGGGTGGCGCTGGGTGCTGCGAACGAAGGCGCAAGGTTCATGGAGTGTCCGTGGGAGAACTCGGGTCAGCGGGAGCGGGTTGGCTGAGGCGGTCGACGATGGCGTGCATCGCACGGTCGAACAATGCATTGGCAGCGAGGATGCGCGCTTGGCCATCGGCGAGCAGGTGTGCCAACTGCAGTGGTGAGTAGTCCGCCACTTTAAGACCACGCCGATTGACGAAGAGGTAGCGCCCGCTCATCGGGCTGATCCACGACAACTTTGCGCGCGCGATCGTTTGATCAACCCCAATAAGCTCGATCCAAGTGCCGGTCTGTAGTGCCTGCACTTGTAGCCACTGCGGGTCGTCCGGCGGCAATTCAGTGAGCACTGATTCTTCTGGCTCGTCGTTGTCAGCACTGCCGTCCGCTAGCGCTTGCAGGTTGTCCGGCATGGCAAGAATGGCGGCATTTTCCTTCGCTTCGGCGGCATCGTCGACCGCTTCTACCGTCTCGCCGAGTTGGCGCCGATAGAAGGCGTGCAGCTGCCCCAACAAACGTTCGACATCAGCTTCCTGGAAGGCAACGTTGGCCAAGCCTTGCCGAAGTGCCCGTTCGATACCGGGCAATATTTTACGTAATGCCTGTCGGCTTTCCGGCGTTTTGGTCGGTTGCGCGCTGGCAATGAAGTCGTCGACGAAACGTAGTGCACTCTTGAACTCTGGTGACGCCTCACCTTGCCGCAATAAAGTCAGAACCAAATGGTTGGCCCACGCGCGCGCGAGCAGGTCATGCACTAGTGGTGGCAATTGTTTGCCGTCAATGCGACTGAGGATTTGGTGCGCAGCGAGTCGCCGTGCCTGCTCCAGTTTTTCACGCCCGCGGGTCGATTCGGCGACCCGTTGCTCGGCTACCGCGGAGCGCCGTTTGTTGACGTCCTGGAATTGTTGCAGCTCGTTTAGCAAGCGCTCGAAGATACCTAAATCATCGTCGAAATCGTGCAGTAATTGCTCGACCGTCTGCTTTACCTTCTCGTGCAAGCGGCGATCGCGATCAGAGTCTTCTGACCATCCTTTCGCTTGTTCTGCCAGCAAGTCCAACAACCGCCGCGCGGGGTGTTGTCGGTGGGCAAAAAGCCGGCGGTCCAATAGTGCCGCTTTTAGGTAGGGGATTTGCAGACGCGCCAACAGTACCTGCATTTCTGGCGGCAGATTTGGGTCGTCCAGGATGAATTCAAACAGCATTCCCACCAAGTCGATGGTGTCTTCGTCCATCGCTGCCACGTGACTGGGGCGTTCGCCGCGCAAGGCGCCGATCTGCGTTAGTAACTGCGCCTTTAACTGAGTTACCTCGTCGTTGTGGTTGCTGCCGGCGGCCGCGACCATCGGCCAAGCGGCGCTCTCGCTGGCAATTTGGCTTTGCAGCACGCTCAGCGCACCAAGCAATTCATTGGCCGAGGGCAGCGGGCCGGTGGAGATATGGCCACCCGCGCCACCACTCGTAGCGCTGCGCGCGTGAACCGGGCTGTCGCGGCGGCGCGCGTTGAATAATGTTTGCAGTGTCTGCAGTAGCTCGGCTGACGCCTCGCTGGATTCCGCCTCCGCAGTCCCGGTATGCGGCTGCGCCTGGTTTGTCGCGGTGACATCAGACAGATCGTGTGCGGTGCTGTCGGCGTGAGGAATCTGTGGCGCGGCGTGCCGCAATTGCGGCAGTACGCCGGCGCGTCCCAACTCGTCGTTCAATTGCTGGTACAGCGATTCCAACGTGGACAGAACGTAGCGGTCAAATAATTTGTAGATGATTAACTTGACGCGCAGGTCAGTATTTACTTCTCGCAGTGCCTGCTGAAACGCTCGCGTCAGAAGGGCGGGCGCGACAGGATTGCTGGCGTCATCGACCTTACGGCCGCCGCAGATCACCGATAAACGCTGATTTACCGTGAACAGGTCGCGCAACAGGCGCGTTTCGTTCTTGTTGGTCATGCTGGTGATGGCCAGCGATTCTTCCAGTTCGCTGTCGGCAACTAAGGTCAGCTCGATGGCCCCGGTTGGGGCGGTCAATGCGTCGACCACGTTTGACGGCTGCGGCGTGTGAGCGAGTTCGGCGAGATTGCGGCTGACTATGGCTGAAAAACTGCGTTCCATCGCCGGGCGCCGCTTGCGAACTTCGCGCATGCCGTCGAAATAATGCATTTGAGCGGCGTTGTTTTCCGCCTTCTCGGCAAGGTCGAATAACGCGTCGTCGACGTGTTCGAACATGTTGCCAAGCTGTTGCTGCAGGGAGCGTCCCGCAATCGTGCGTACCGCATCCAGTAGCTCGCCTACGCGTTCGCTGGGCGGACTTGCGCGTTCGCTTAAGTTAATGACTTTGGGCGAATGAGTTTTGCGCGAATCATTGCTGTCGTTCATTGCCCGCCCCTGTGGCGTCTACTGAGCGCCCAGAACGGTAGCGCACTAATGCGACAATAAGCCAAGTGGGTGCTCGTGTCATGTGTGGGATGCGTCGGGCGAGAGTGGTGCCCAAGCTAGCGCGCCGTCCATGAATGGCGTGCAGCCTTGGCGTGGCGACCTTTGGAGCAGATCCGGCCTTTGCAGCGGCTGCTTATCGTGTTGGGACGCGGTTGGTCGCCAGCGTGGGCCGGAACGTGCCGCCGTTTACGAAGCCGCCGGAAAGTCGGTCAATTGCAGCGTACCGATGCCTTCTTCGGGCAGCATGACCGGAATACCGTCGTCAATTCGATAGATGACTTTGCGGTCGGTCGTGATCAAGGCTTCGTTGACATGCCCGTGCACGGGTGTGTTGGCCACGGATTTCACGCTGCCTGCAGCGATCGCCGCGTTCAGTACATCAAGCTCTTGCTTGCTGACCAGGCGTACCGGTGTTTTGCTGACGGGGCAGCACAGAATGTCGAGTAGACGCTTGTCCATAGGGGTTTGACGGGGTGCCGCGCTAGAGGAAAGCCCGTACAATAGCGGTTTTTGGACGACCGAGCCATGACGGAAACAGCCAAGACGCCGCGCGTCGGGGTAGTGATGGGGTCGCAGTCCGATTGGGACACCATGCAGCATGCTGCTGATGTTCTGGCCGAACTGGGCGTTGCTTATGAGGTGCAAGTGGTTTCTGCCCATCGCACCCCCGATCTGTTATTCAGTTATGCCGAGGGTGCGCTTGCGCGCGGCTTGCAGGTAATTATTGCGGGCGCCGGCGGGGCGGCACATTTGCCGGGCATGTTGGCTGCGAAAACGCGCCTGCCCGTGTTGGGAGTACCGGTGCAGTCCAAAGCACTCAACGGCATGGACTCCTTGTTATCCATCGCGCAGATGCCTGCAGGCATACCGGTGGGCACCTTGGCGATTGGCCGTGCTGGCGCGATTAACGCGGCATTGCTGGCCGCTGCGGTGCTGGCGTTACACGACGACAAAGTGGCTGTTGCGCTGGATGCATGGCGTAAACGACAGACGGATGCGGTATTGGCACAACCGGACCCGAGCCGATGAGCGCTGATAACAAGCAGCCCGTGTTGGGCATTCTGGGCGGCGGCCAGCTGGCGCGCATGCTGGCGTTAGCCGCTGCACCACTGGGTGTAAAGACGGTCGTCTTTGACGGTTCGGCCGACGTTTGTGCTGGTGACGTTTCGCCCTTAGTAGTTGCCCCGTGGGATGACTTTTCCGCATTGGAAACGTTTGCGAAAAAAGTGGACGTAGTCACCTTTGACTTTGAGAACGTGCCGGCTGAGACGGCGCGCTGGCTCGCCGAGCGCGTGGCAGTCTTTCCGTCACCGCACGCGTTGGCCGTCGCACAGGACCGGATCGTTGAGAAAAACACGTTTCGCGAGTGCGGCATCAAGACAGCGCCGTTTGTCGCCGTCGATACGCGTGAAGACTTGACCAAGGCGTTGGCGACGATCGGCGCGCCAGCCATCTTGAAAACGCGCCGTTTTGGCTACGACGGCAAGGGTCAGTTTCGTCTCAAAACATTGGCCGATGCTGACGCAGCGTGGGCCGAGCTGGGTGCTCCGGCGGCCGAACATGGGCTGATCTTGGAAGGGTTTGTGCCATTTCAGCGCGAGTTGTCGGTGATTGCGGTGCGTGGTCGCGATGGCGAGTTTCGTACTTGGCCGTTGACCCAGAATTGGCACACCAACGGCGTCTTGGCGATGAGCTTGGCGCCGGCGCGTGATATTGAACAGCTACAACAGCGCGCTACCGAACTGGCTCGCACGCTAGCCGAGCGGCTGGATTATGTTGGTGTGTTCGCGCTGGAGTTGTTTGTTAAAGATGGCGAGTTGCTTGGCAATGAAATGGCGCCGCGTGTTCACAACTCAGGCCACTGGTCGATTGAGGGCGCGCATACCAGCCAGTTTGAAAACCATGTGCGTGCCGTGATGGGCTTGCCGCTAGGCGACACTGCCGCGCGCGGCGTGTCGGCCATGTTCAATTGGGTTGGTGGATTGCCAGACGTGGCGCCGATGCTACGCACGGTGGATGCGCACTGGCATGACTATGGCAAGGCACCACGCCCAGGTCGGAAGGTGGGCCACGCGACCTTGTGCGCGCCCGATACCAAGCAATTGTTCGCGCGTTTGGATGCAGTAGCGCAGGCACTTCATCGGGAAGCGCAAGCTGCTCCGGCGCTGGAAGCATTGCGCGACCACCCCTGACCGAAAAGTGTTGGAGCGGCTTCAGCCGGGATGCTCTTGTTTTGATGCTGTGCCAGGAAGGCCGGCAAAGGCATCGGGACTAAAGTCCCTCCTACAACGGCGTCGCAGCTTTGTGCACTTGTAGGAGCGGCTTCAGCCGCGATGTTCTTGTTTTGATGCTGCGCCAGGAAGGCTGGCAAAAGCATCGGGACTGAAGTCCCTCCTACAACGGCGTCGCCGCTTCATGCATTTGCATCCATTTGAAGGAGCGGCTTTAGCCGCGATGCTCTTGTTTTGATGCTGCGCCAGGAAGGCTGGTAAAGGCATCGGGACTGAAGTCCCTCCTACAACGGCTCTTCCGAAATTCAGTGTGCTGGCGCTGTCTGCAAATACCGCAGAGGAACACAAAAAAAACGGAGCCGTTACGGCTCCGTTTTTTTGTGCTCAGCTAACCGAAATTAGGCGAGGTTTTTCGCCGCGAAGTCCCAGTTCACCAGATGCCAGAACGCTTCCAGATACTTCGGGCGCGCGTTGCGGTAATCGATGTAGTAGGCGTGCTCCCACACGTCGACGGTCAACAACGGTTTGTCGCTACCGGTGATCGGGGTAGCCGCGTTAGCGGTGTTGACGATGCCGAGCGAGCCGTCCGGGCGCTGCACCAGCCAGGTCCAGCCGGAACCGAAGTTACCGGCAGCGGACTTGCTGAATTCTTCCTTGAACTTTTCGACCGAGCCAAACGCTTTGGTGATCGCGTCGGCCAGCTTGCCGCTGGGTGCTGCACCGCCCTTCGGGCTGAGCGAGTTCCAGTAGAACGTGTGGTTCCAGACCTGTGCGGCGTTGTTAAACATGCCGCCGGAAGCTTTCTTGACGATTTCTTCCAACGTCGCGCTCGCAAACTCGGTGCCTTCAATCATTCCGTTGAGCTTGGTCACGTAGCCCTGATGATGCTTGCCGTAGTGATACTCCAGCGTTTCCGCCGAGATGTGCGGTTCAAGCGCGTTTTTTTCGAAGGGAAGTGGGGGAAGTTCGATGGCCATGAGGTGGCTCCTTTAAATGACAGTTACGAAAGATCAGTCGGGCCGCAGCGCGACCGCCGATAGGCGGCTGTTACAATAACGGCTTGCCTGTATTGTAAAGATGAAACGCGAAGCCATGGACATCAACGAACAGATCAAAGCGCTGCTGGCCGAGCATTCCATCGTGCTCTTCATGAAGGGTACGCCAGAATTCCCGATGTGCGGCTTTTCCAGCCGTGCCGCGCGGGCGTTGACGTCAGCCGGCGCGATATTTCATGCGGTTAATGTGCAGGCGGATGCGCAAATGCGCGCCGCGCTACCGCACTTTGCAAACTGGCCGACTTTTCCGCAATTGTTTATCCAGGGTGAGCTCATTGGGGGCTGCGATATCATTGAAGACTTGCAAGCTGCTGGTGAGCTAGCGCGGATGGCGCGCGACGTTGCGGCGGTGGCACGCTGATGGCGCTGTCGATCGCTCGTTTACCCGAAGGTTGGACGCCGCAGCCGGACACACTAGCCAATCGCGTCGTGTTGGTAACCGGGGCATATGGTGGCTTGGGTAGCGCCGTTGCTCGGGCGGCGGCGCATGCTGGCGCGACCGTGGTTATCACCGGCAAGCGCAAGCGCCAGCTGGAGAAACTGTATGACGCCATGCGCGCCGAAGGTTTGTCCGAGCCGATTATTCACCCGCTGGATATGGAAGTGGCCACGCCAAGGGATTACACCGCGTTAGCCGATGGCCTTCAGCGCGATTTTGGTCGACTCGACGGTATTGTGCATGCCGCGGTCAGCTTCTCCGGTTTAACCCCCATCTCGATGTACAAGCCGGATCATTGGTTGCGTGCGATGCATGTGAATGTGTCTGCTCCGTTTGCGCTGACGCAAGCGTGCCTGCCGTTGTTGACGCGGGCCAGTGACAGTTCGGTGGTGTTTGTGCTGGATGACCCCGAGTTGTTGCAACGCGCACATTGGGGTGCTTACGGTGCTTCGAAGGCTGCGCTAGAGCGCTTTGCCAGCATTTTGCATGAAGAGAACGACGAGGGTCCGCTACGCGTGCATGCACTGCTGCCGGCACCTATGCGCACCGCACTGCGGAAGTTAGCTTATTTCGGCGAAGACATCATGCAGCGTGCCTTACCTGATAGCGCCGCCGCGGCTGCTATTTATTTGTTGAGTGAGCAGGCGCTGGCCGCGCGTGGCGCCGTGCTGGATTTGCGGACCGCGTAATGATGCGTTCGTAGCGAAACGGCGTCGGCGGGGCTGACGCCTGAATTGTTTGACCACGGTGGAGTTGAGATGGAAACGCAGATGACCACGTTGTCGGCGGGAATCATGTTGTTTCTGATCATGGATCCGCTGGGCAATATCCCGCTTTTCTTAAGCTTGTTGAAAGATGTGCCACCGCGGCGACGTCGCTTCGTGATGGTGCGTGAATTGTTGATTGCGTTAGGCGTGTTGCTGGCATTCCTGTTTGGTGGGCAGTTCATGCTGCATCTGCTGCAGTTGAAGCCTGACTCGATCAGTATCGCCGGTGGCATTGTGCTGTTCCTGATAGGTATTCGCATGGTGTTTCCGCCAGCCGATGGCGGCGGTATCTTCGGCAAGTCGAATGGCGGCGAGCCGTTCATTGTGCCCATGGCTATCCCTGGTGTGGCGGGTCCGTCTGCTATGGCGGCCTTGCTGCTGTTGACCAACACACAGCCGGGGCGAACGGCTGATTGGGTGACTGCCTTATTACTGGCGTGGCTTGCTACTGCGGTGATCTTGCTGAGCGCCACCTACTTGTTCCGCTGGCTTGGCGAAAGTGTGCTGACCGCGTTGGAGCGAGTGATGGGCATGCTGCTTATTGCCATGGCGGTGCAGATGTTTATGTCTGGCGTGGCATCGTTTCTACATTTGGCGGTTTAGACGGCTCTATTCTGCCGCAAAGATATCGCGTGAGATTTCGCTTCCGCGTGCTGCGCCGACCCGTTCGTAGCGCGTTGTGGCAGTCGACGGCACGCCTTTAGGAATCCGCGTCTGGTGAGACCTTGGCGTTGTGAGGGGTCGCCGTTGCGAGCGAGCGATTGGCAGCCAGCGGCGTAACAGGAATGACTCTGCCGGACCGGTTCAGTGGCTTTCTTTGGCGCGATGACCGCATCGGCGAGAGCGCTCGGGCGAGTCACGCAGCGGGGAAGTACGGGGTCTGACGGCGGTAAATGTTAGAAATTCGTATGCCGCTGAGTTCGCAAAAATGACTATTTCTTACGCGTGGAATACGGCATATTTTATGCTTGGGTCATCCCAATACATTGAAAAATATCAATTAGCTTATATTTTTTGCAAGATGTGGTGAATCCCACCGGCAAGGGAAGTGTGATGAAATTGTCACATAATGCTGTTAAAATACGTTTAACAATTGGATAGCGAGTGAGCTTGCTGGCGCTGTTATGCCGCATTGAGTTGGGAGCTTGCGTACTTACTCGTAACACGTCGTTGATGGGGTCACCAAAACATCATCGTGTCGCACTTGGCGTTGTCCCAGTGCGCTGCTCGTGAGTCTTGTTGCACGAAGAATTTCCGTTGAAAGTCAGAATGCTTATGAAGGGTCGATCACGCATGAATAGTCGAATTCGCGCCAAACTGCTGCCGCTTGCCATTGCTGCAATGCTCACGGCAGCCGTTCCGGCGATGGCACAAGACACCTCGTCTTCTATTAGTGGCCGGGTGCTGGATGCCAGTGGTCAACCGGTCTCCGGCGCTACTGTGCAGATTGTGCACGAGCCGTCAGGTACCACCAAAATCACCACCACCGGCGCAGATGGCCGGTATTCCGCGCAGGGTATGCGCGTTGGTGGCCCGTTTGACGTGACCGTGTCCAAGTCCGGTTTGGCGCAGGGCGAACAGAACAATGTCTATCTGCAGTTGGCGCAGGACACCGCGATCAACTTGACGATGGGCAGTGGCGCGAACGTCAAGGACGCGCAGAACCTGGGCGGAGTAACCGTGTCGGCCAACGCGCTGTCGCAGACGTTTTCGTCGGAGAACAAAGGCGTATCGACCAACGTGTCGCGGCGCGAGATTGAAGCGATGCCGACGCCGGATCGCTCGATCCAGAACATCGTGCGGCTTGACCCGCGCATCGTGGTGACAGATCGCGCCGCCGGCTCGTTCTCGGCCGTTGGTCAGAATAGCCGCTACAACAACATCACCGTCGACTCGGTCAGTGCTAACGACCCGTTCGGCCTGAATGCGAACGGCCTGCCGACGTTGGCGACGCCGATCTCGCAGGATACGATCGAGGAATACAACATCTCGACCGCCAATTACGACGTGGCCAACCGCCGCGGCGTGGGCGCTACGGTCAACGCGGTAACCAAAAGCGGTACCAACGATTTCCACGGTTCGGTTTACTACGTATTCCAGAACCAGAACATGATCGGCAATAACGAAGCCGGCGCCGAGTACCAGGGCTTCGATCGCCAGTGGACCGGCGGCGCTACCGTTGGCGGACCGATCATCAAGGACAAATTGTTCTTCTTCGCTTCGGTGGAAAAGAGCAAGCAGGTTGGTTCGGGTAGCCCGTACGGCCCTGAGGGGAGCGGTGCCAGCGTAATTGTGAAGGGCCTAACGCCCGGCATGATCGATCAGGTTCGTGATATCGCAGCGCAGTACGGCATCAATGACATCGGCACCTACACCGGTGGTAATACCGATCTCACTGACAAACGCTATCTCGGCAAGATCGACTGGAACATTAGCGACAACCATCGCGCCAGCTTTACCTATAGCCAGACCAACGAAAGCAAGCCGACGATTGGTGGAAGCGACTCGAAGCTGGTGCTGTCTAGTGGTTGGTACAACTCCAACACCAAAAATACCAGTTACGCACTGCATTTCTATGATGATTGGTCAGATTCGTTCTCGACCGACACCACGATCTCGTACGCCAAATTCCACAAGGGTAGCAACCCGGTAACGGGTGGCGACTTGCCGGACATCACGGTTTATCCCGTCGATTACAAGGGCAGCGCGGTCGAGTTCGGCACCAACTATTCCTATCAAGTCAATGTGCTTGATGTGAAGACCTTGAATGCAGCGTGGGCGGGTACGTATTACGCCGGCGACCACACGATCAAAGGTGGTTTCGACTACGAGCGCGACACGGATTACAACCTGTTCCTGCAGAACGCCTTTGGTAGCTACACGTTCGAAGACAGCAAAGGCATGACCGGTCTGGACAATTTTAGTGCCGGCCAGGACAACTATTACCAGTACCGTTACAACCGGCCAGCGGATGGTCTCGGCCTAAACGATACCGCTGTTAATTTCCAGCTGAATCAGTGGGGTATCTTTTTACAGGATACTTGGCAAGCTACCGACAAACTCTCGGTGCAATACGGAGTGCGCGTTGACATCCCGTTGATGACTGACAAACCGGCTTACAACCCGTTGTTCGCTTCGGCAGCAGGGGTAAATCCGGTTACTGGCGCGGCAAACGGTGGGTTCGGCCGCACCAACCAAACGACCATCAACGGCAATCGTGTCGTTCAGCCGCGCATGTCATTCAATTATAGTTTTGATACCGAACATTTGACCCAGCTTCGCGGCGGCGCAGGTTTGTTTATTTCAAACCCGCCGGGCGTCTGGATCGGCAATATCTTTTCCAACCCGGGCGTCACGCAGACGCAGTTTAACTGTGGCCCGAATCAGCCGGCTCCTTGCAACAACGCGTTGCCGGCCTTCAGTCCGGATGCACACAACCAGAACGATGGCCGGGCCGGTCAGCAGACGGTGAATACCGTTTCACCTGGCTTCCGCCTGCCAAGCGTATGGAAGTTTAGTCTTGGTATCGACAAGGAACTGCCGTGGTGGGGCCTGATCGCTACGGCAGACTACGAACATATCAAAGTGCGTGATGCCATCCTTTATCAGAACCTGAACTTGGGTGCGCCGACAGGAGTTCTTCCCGACGGCCGACTTAGCTACGCGAAGTATCCTGATCGGGATCCGCGTTACAAAAATTCGAAAGATAGAACTGATCAGCAGCAGTCCCGCTATCTGGCTAACAGCGCGTTCTCAGACTCGGTCGTCAACCTAGCCAATACCAGCCGCGGCAGCGCCGATAGTTTGGCGTTGTCCTTGAAGAAGCCATTCTCGACGGATTGGTCGGGTGTTGTTGGCTTCACCTGGAGCCGCGCAACGGAAGTGAATCCTGGTACCAGCAGCGTGGCGCGCTCCAACTTCGTCAATAACTACGTGGTAAATCCGAACGAGAACAAGGCGAGCCCGTCGAACTATTCCATTCCACGCCGCGTGATTGCCGGGCTCAACTGGCAGCATCGCTTCTTCGGTGATTACACCACCAGCGCAAGCATCTTCTACGATGGCCACAGTGCCTCGCCGTATAGCTGGACCTTCGGTAACGACGCCAATGGCGACGGTTTCTCCGATGATTTGGCCTACATCCCGAATCCTGGCGACGTGTCGTTCCGCTCAACCGGTGATGCCGCCAAGGATGCCAAGCTGCAGAAGGAGTTCTTCAGCTATATCCAGAAGAACGACTACCTGCATGATCATCAAGGTGGCAACGCTGGCCGCAATGGCGACCGCGCTGGCTGGCTCAACCAAATCGACCTGAGCTTCAGTCAGGAGATTCCGGGACTCTTTGCGGGCAATAAGGGCATCATTAAACTCGACATTTACAACTTCACCAACCTGCTGAACAAGCATTGGGGTATCGAGAAGCGCGCCAACTTCCCGGGCTACCGCAACTTGGCTGACTTCTACGGTGTAGACGCGAATGGCAAGTACATCTATGACATCACCGGTTCTCACTACACCACCAAGGCCGGTGATTACAGTCCTGATCAAGTACCAACTTCGACCTATCCGACCGACCTCGCCCAGCGTTGGGCGCTGCAGTTGACGGTGAAGTACAAGTTCTGATCGCGGACACGATCTGAAACAACATGAAAACGGCGTCCGCGAGGGCGCCGTTTTTTTGCAGAGGCGTATCGTGCTTGACCGACTCAGGGCATGCCGTGAAGCTAGGCGGTCTGTCTCGCTTCCTGCGGACGAGCTCATCCGCCATGCGACAACAAGGAGAATCGAACCAATGAATGACACCATGACTGGCACGACCAGCACGACCAGCACCAGCGCTACCGTAAGCGCGCGTATCTCGCCGGTAGGTGGGCTGGACGTGTTGTCGCGCAACGAGGTGGCTCGTTTGCGCGGCGCCAGTGACTCGGGCTTGCATGCGCTGCTGCGCCGCTGTGCGCTTGCGGTGCTGACTTCGGGCACCATTAGCGACGATCCGCGGGCCATCCTTGAGCAATATCCGACGTTTGATATTCAGGTGTTGCAGCAGGATCGCGGTATCAAGATCGAGCTAAGCAATGCGCCGGCGTCGGCGTTTGTGGACGGCCAAATCATCGTGGGTATCAACGAGTTGCTCGTGGCCGTTGTGCGCGACATTGTTTACGTATCGACGCAATTGCAGCAGAGCGGTGTCGATCTGGATGGCTCCCCTGGCTTGACCCAGGGTGTGTTTGAAATACTGCGCAATGCACGCATTTTGCAGCCGCACGTCGATCCTAATTTGGTCGTGTGTTGGGGTGGCCACTCGATCTCTCGCGAGGAATATGACTACACCAAGGTGGTGGGTTATCAACTTGGCTTGCGCGGGTTGGACATTTGCACCGGCTGCGGCCCTGGCGCCATGAAGGGGCCGATGAAGGGCGCGACCATTTCGCATGCGAAGCAGCGTCGTCGCAACAATCGTTATATCGGCATTACTGAGCCTGGCATCATTGCGGCGGAATCGCCGAATCCGATCGTCAATCATCTGGTGATCATGCCGGACATTGAGAAGCGGCTGGAAGCATTTGTACGCATGGGACACGGCATCATCGTGTTCCCGGGCGGCGTCGGCACCGCGGAAGAAATTCTGTATTTGCTGGGTATTTTGTTGCATCCGGACAACGTCGGTATGCCGTTCCCCTTGATCCTTACCGGACCAAGTGAATCGGCGGCGTATTTCGAGCAAGTTGACCGCTTCCTACGGCTGACATTAGGCGAGGACGTAGCGCAGCACTACCAAATTATCGTCGACGACGCGCCCGCCGTAGCGCGTGCGATGGTCAAGGGCGTAGACAAAGTCCGGCGCAATCGACTGGATACCAAAGACGCGTTTTTCTTCAACTGGGCGTTGCAGATTCCGCTGGAATTCCAGCAGCCGTTCAAGCCGACGCATGAAGCGATGCGAGCGTTGCAATTGCATCACGATCGTCCGCAGCATGAATTGGCGGCCGATCTGCGCCGCGCGTTTTCCGGCATCGTGGCGGGTAACGTCAAGGAAGAGGGCGTGCATGCCATCGAGCAATTTGGCCCGTTTGATATTGATGGCGATGCCGACATCATGCAGGCGCTGGACAAGTTATTGCAGGCATTTGTGACGCAACAACGGATGAAGTTACCCGGCGGCACCGCGTATGTACCGTGCTACCGCGTGCGGATGGCGTGATATAGGCGGCATGCACGTCACAGCGAACTTGACAGTTTGATGTGACGTCGACAGAATATGCGGCTCGCGCCCGAATAGCTCAGCTGGTTAGAGCACTTGACTGTTAATCAGGGGGTCGTTGGTTCGAGTCCAACTTCGGGCGCCATATGTTTCAAGGCCTTGCAGCAATGCAGGGCTTTTTTTTGGACATGTGTATATCGTTATGTACAGCGATCACGGTTCCGGTCGTTGGCAACACGGACAATTTGCAATTGTGCAGATCCGCCGTCACATCCGATTTGTGCTCCGGCGCCTGCGCCTTGTCCGCCATTATCCCAAGCGTATCGGTGGCGCTACGACACTCCAAGTCATGCAACCCGAAGCGCGGGGCGCTCGCGACTGTCATCGACCGTGGACACGCACAACTAACCACAGGCTTGCTCAGTTGTGCACCATCCTCCATTCCTCATTCGCCGTCAGAGCTCGGGCGGCAGCGTGGTCGACCGGTGCGCCTGGGGCCGCATAGCGCCATGTGCAGTTTTACCGCGGATTTTGACTAGTAGTGTGATGGATTAGGACGCGCGTGACCTATCGAAAATGGGCCGGCGCACTATGTGCGAATCACCCGTGTAGCGTTTGGGCACGAGCAACAATTGTCTTTCTGGCAGGCGGTCCTGTGGGGGCGAGCTTGCGCAGATACCCCTGATTTCGGGGGTACCCGCGCGATCAACGTAGGCGTATGCTCGTAAAACGTGACGGGGATCACGTCTCTGCATAGCCATGCCATCAGTTGTAACCAAACGATTGGTGCGATCTACACCCGTGGGGCGGGGGAACGCATGAAACAGCTGTTGATCTATGCTCGACCGATTGTGCTTAATCGGACTCGTGATCGCGAGTTGCGCATCAAACCGCGCATCGACGGCTACGCCTTTGCCCGCGACATCAATTCGGTGCCGTTGGTCGCTGGCGAGTTCGCTGCAGCCGCCCGGCACTACCCGATCGTGTTCGCAGGCTCCGATGCGGACAACCTGATGCCAGCCGCCTTGCTCGGTCTGCATGGTGAGCAGAACTTGTTCGTTGACGCCGACGGGCAGTGGGCCGAGCATACCTATATCCCGATGTTCCTGCGCCGTTATCCGTTCGTAGTCGCCGACCGCGAGGATAGTGATGAGGATTTCAGCGTGTGCATCGACGAGTCGTTCGTGGATGATTCCGACGATGCCGTGCGGCTGTTCGACGACGCTGGCAAGGACACGCCAGTACTCACGCAGGCGGTGCGTTTCCTGTCCGACTACCAAGCTGGCGTGCGCGCCACGCGCACCTTCGTACAGCACTTGGTCGAGCACAAGCTGCTGATTGAAAAGACGCTGACCGTGACGCGGTCGGATAGCGACCCGCAAACCCTCAATGGCTTCAGCGTGGTCGATGAGAAGAGTTTGCAAAATCTGGCTCAGCGACCACTGCAGAAACTTTCCAAAGCCGGTTCGCTGGGGCTGGCGTACGTGCATTTGATGTCGCTGGGCAACGTGCAGTTGCTCTCGTCAAGGCTTGACAAGCAGCTGCGCGTATCCGGGTAAGTGGGTGGCGGTGTTGTGGTGACGGCCATGGGCGGAATTCGCTGCCCCTGTGTCGGTTGTATACACATCTGAGGGTTACCTCATGGGTACCAAATCGTTTCCTCTGCAGCCGTCCGCCGCGCGTTTCGACGCGGGCCATGCGATGCCGCGGTTCACTATCAAGTCGCTGGCGGCGGCCATAACGGCCGTGTTGGGCGTGGCCATGTCGATGCAGGCCGCAGCCGTCGTCACCAACATTAACAAGGATGGCAAGACGGACACCACCGTCGCGCATGCGACCAGCAGCCATCTCTACGACGTCACCACAACTACGCTGAGCCAGAACGGTAATACGGCGTTCAACTCGTTCCACGATTTCACCGTGGATGCCAGTGACACCGTCAACATGCATTTGCCGGACAGTTCGAAGAACTTGGTCAATCTGGTCTGGGACAGTCAGACGGTGATCAACGGTACGCTGAACAGCCTGGTCGGCAGCGGCGTCAACGCCAAGGTTGGCGGCAACGTGTACTTCGCCGATCCCCATGGCGTGGTCGTGGGCGCTACCGGTGTGCTGAATGTCGGTGCGTTGTCACTGAGTGCGCCCAGTAGCGAGTTCATGGGTTCGCTGCTCGACAGCGGCAGCCTGAAAACGAACACCGCGTCCGGCCAGCCGATGTACGTGCTGCTGACCGGCCAGGAAGCGCAGGCCAAGGCTGGCGCAAATACCTGCTTGATCTGTATCAACGGCACTATCAACGCCAACAACGCGGTACGCATCCGTGCGACAGCCATTGATGTCAGCGGCACCATCTACGTGGCTGGCAAGGGCGACGACTCCCTCTCGACCGCG
>JBDTBF010000167.1:0-7000 GCA_039924175.1 Rhodanobacter sp. | reverse complement strand
CGGCAACGTGATGGACATGGCGGTCGGCATCGTCATCGGCGGAGCCTTCGGCAAGATCGTCAGTTCGCTGGTCAGCGACGTGATCATGCCGCCGATCGGCTGGCTCACCGGCGGAGTCGATTTCTCGTCGCTCAAATGGGTGATCAAGCCGGCCGACATCAGCGACCCCGCGCACAAGATTGCCGAAGTCGCGATCAATTACGGCAGCTTCGTCAACACCATCATTACCTTCATCATCATCGCGTTCGCGATTTTCATGGTGATCAAAATAATGAACCGGATGCAGAAAAAGCAGGAAGCAGCGCCCGCCGCACCAGCGCCCGATGTGGTTTTGCTTACCGAAATCCGCGATCTGCTGAAAAACAAGCAATAGCTGGCACCGCGTCATGCTGGGGGAGCTCGTGTAGGAGCGGCTTCAGCCGCGATGCTCTTTATGTTGACATCAAGGCACGAGCATCGCGGCTAAAGCCGCTCCTATAACCACCGTCGCAACGACCATGGTACCGGCATGGCATGACTTTTGGCCTAAGTGATCGCAAGTTCGTGCGTCATAATCAAGCTTCATTTCCGAGGAGCATCTAATGCGCCGAACTTCCCTCATGTCGCTTGCGTCCGGCCTGCTGATTTTTACTGGCATCGTCTGCGCCTCAACTACTGCCACCCATATCCCTGATACAGCCGTAAAGACGGCTATACAATTACGTGACAAAGCACTGCACGACGATACGGGCTATCGCATTGTTTCCTCATTGACGACGGAAGTGGGCCCACGCATGGCCGGCAGTGATGCTGACCAGCGCGCTCGTGATTGGGCCAAAGCTAAATTCCGGGAACTCGGCTACGACAAGGTCTACACCGAGCCAGTCACCTTCCCGTTGTGGGTCCGTCACAGTGAACACGCAGAAATCGTCTCGCCATTTCCACAGCCCCTGGTATTAACCGCATTGGGCTATTCACCGGGCACGCCGAAGGGTGGCCTGACGGCGCAAGTGGTGAAGTTCGACACGTTAGCCGCCCTAAAAGCGGCCGACAGCGCGAGCATCAAGGGGAAAATTGTTTACGTTGGCTACCGCATGGAACGCGCCAAAGATGGTCACGGCTACGGCATGGGCTCGGCTGTGCGTACTGCCGGCCCGGTGATTGCGGCCAGCAAAGGTGCCGCCGCTTACCTACTGCGCTCAGCCGGTACCGACGCGCACCAGCGCATTGCCCACACCGGCGTCACCGGTTTCACGGACCCGAAAGCGTCTATTCCTGCCGCCGCGCTATCCAACCCGGATGCCGATCAACTAGAACGCATACTGGGCTACGACAAGCCGGTCAGCATTAAGTTGGATCTCGATTGCGGAATCGTCGGCGAATACACCGGCGCCAACGTGATCGGTGAAATCACCGGCCGCAAGCATCCCGACCAAGTCGTCGCGATTGGCGGTCATTTGGATTCATGGGACCCGGGTACAGGCGCCATCGACGATGGTGCTGGCGTGGCAATCGCCATGGCCGCCGGCAAGCTAATCCGTGATTTGCCGCAACGCCCGGACCGCACCATTCGCGTCATCGCGTTTGCTAACGAGGAGATGGGCCTGTGGGGTGGTCGTGCCCACGCCGACAAACATGCCAATGAAGTGGCGAAGTTCCAGCTTGGTACGGAATCGGACTTTGGTGCCGGCAAGATTTGGCGCATGAGCGCTAGCGTGAAGCCGGAAGCGCGCGACGCGATCGGCCAGATCGCCAAAGTGCTCGAGCCTATTGGCGTCGCCTACGACGCCAGCCGCGCCGGTGGTGGTGGTCCTGACCTGTCGCAAATGCATGGCAAGGGCATGGCAGCTTTATCGCTGACGCAAGATGGCACCAAGTATTTTGATTGGCACCACACCGCCAACGACACGTTGGACAAGATTGATCCCGCCGAGCTGGCGCAAAACGTAGCGGTATACGCGGCGTTTTCGTACATGGCAGCGCAGGCCGACGGCAACTTTGGTTCAGCGCCCGGCGCGTTTGCAAAAGACGAGATCGACGACTGATCACTTCGACCAGACGCAAGCAATGAGGGAGAGGGGGGAGCGGCGAGTGTAACCATCGCTCGCTTCTCACTCGCCTCTACTCGTTTCTCACTTCGCGTAGTAACGCCCTGATGCCAGCAGTGGCTTCGGTATACAGAATGTTTTGGGCAGGACGGTAATCGCAATCGGTACCAACACCTGTTGTTCGACACCGCCCACGCTGGCGCAGGTAACTTCCGGCGGCAGCTGATAGTGAATGACGCGGATGGTGTATTGCGGACAGACGTCCGAACAGGGATGTTCGGCGACCACCGGCACACCTTGGTAGCGACCCAGTGCAACGGTGGTATGCATTAACGTGGCCTTGTCCCACGGCTGCTCGGCCCACGTTTGCAAGGTGGCAGCAGTGAGCGAATACGGCTCGCTGGCGCGTGTGGCGCAACTGGCATTCGCCAGGGCGCAAAGAACGACGAGTGAGACAATCGCGAGGCGTGGCATGGCGCGGTTCCCGTGACAGTTAGGCCACCCTAACCCACGGCCAAGCGACGTTGCGTGAACTGTCCTCCAGCGCCTTCACGTTCTAACTGGGCAATAGCGGATCCAGCGACTCCTGCTCCAGCAGCATCGGCTGTTGCCGCAATGGCACGGCCAGTTCAGCCCAGCCCGAACGCTCAGCCCAGCGCACCATGGCGGCCAGCGAAGCCGCGGTGGGAATTCTGGCGTGCCGGGCGGCTTCTGCCGGAATATCCGCCGGTGACATCAGCCACGGTTGCAAACGGCGCCCCGCTGTTTGCGCCGTCGCGGCGAGCACGGCAGCGATGCGGAAGCCGCCTTCGTCGATATCGCCCCAATGGTAGATCGGCACCGCGAGCGGCAGCCCCGACAAAATACCCGCGTAGGCGGCACGCCACGTGGGTGACGGCATGCCGCCGGTATAAATCAGCAGTATGGATGCTGCCGCAGGCGCGCGCGCCGCGTCATGGAAAGTAGCGAGATTCTCAATGCTGAGTAGACAACGCGCGGTCGTCTCCACCGCGCGCACCGACTCCACCGGCAGTCCCAGATAGGGGCGCACCAGCGGCAGCGTCACGTCACCGAGTTCTACCGACCCCGTGCCGGCCAGCAACATCGGCTGCGGCTCTCGACGCAAGCCCAGCGCCGACCACACTTCTTCCTTCGACAACCCGCTGGCAGCCAGCTCACCAGTGACCAGCAACTCCAACCACGGAGTTAATTTCTCCAACCGCTTGCTGTCGTCAAATAGCCGTACGCTCTCGCGACGTAAGATACGTTCGCGGCCGGCATCATCTCCACGGGCGGCGACCACCATCGCCGCAAGCACAAGATCCTCTGCCGCTTCAGGGCCACAACCACGCACCTTGCGCCCGTTACGCCAAGCTTCCAGTACCTGAGTCAGGATCGGGAAACGAGAAGTCCACGCGTCCAACTGCTGCGCAGCCACTGCCACGCGTTCATCCAACAGCTGTGCACCAAGGTGCTGCGCTAGCGCGGAGATATCCGTCACGGTCAGGCGCAATAGATGCGAACCGTCGCCACTGCGGCCCTCACGCTGCACCGCGATCGCGCCATCGCGTTCCGCCAAGACTACTTCCGCGTGGAAGTTTTCCAACTCGTCTAGCGCGCGCAGGGCGGTGTATTCATGTGCACTGCGCATGGAAAGCGAAACATGCTCATCCGCATCCCGTAACCGTGCACTTTCAGCACGGCGCAGCAAACGTTCGAGCACGATTCGTGCGGCACTCACAGGGTCGATTGCTCGCCGGCAATGCGCGCGGCTTCAGCAGCTAACAGTTCCGGGTGCACGTCGAACTGATCGCCAAGCAGCAAGTCCCGCGCGGCCGCTTTGACTTCGATACGCTCCACTTGCAGCAGGTCGCCGTCGCGGAACATTTCAATGTAGCTTTCCAGCACGCCACTCAAGGTGCCTTGCGCGGTATCCGGCGCCGCCAGCACCAATTGCAAACCGAGTGAGCGCAGATAATCCACGATAGCGCGCGCGTTCTGTGCATCAATTTTGTCACCGAATTCGTCTAGCAGGATCACGCCGATACCACCGGGATAAGCATCGTTCTTGCCATACGCGGCGGCCAGCGCGGCACCGGCGATCACGTATAACGGTGCGCGATGCTCGCCGCCGGAACCCGAACGCATGCGCTCGCTAAGCGTACCGACGACACGCTCGTCCTGGCGAATCTGTACTTCAAAGCGGAAGAAACGGCGGTAATCATCCAGCGGCGAGGTGCTGCCGCGGCTGGCGACGTTATCCTCGATCAGTTCACGGAAAGCGGGTGGCACTTCGCCGGCGCTGCCGAACAGATTGTCTTCGCCACCGAGGTCCGCCACGCGCTGAATGAAGCGATGTAGTTCGCGGTATTCCGGCGCTACCTCGTAATGGAACTGATAACGCTCGTTGTTGGAGAAGGCGGGACTACGGCGCAGCGTGCGGTTAACCGTGTTGATTTGGTATTTGAGCTTGCTGAAGTTGTCGTACAACGTAGAAGCGACGTTGGCGCGGAACGTTTCCACTGCCGTGCTGTAAGCCTGATCGGCTTGCTCCTGATAGTTGGCCAGTTCGGTGTCGCGTAGATGGCTAAGTTCTTTGTGCAATAGCGCGCTTGCCGGGCGCCATTGGTCAGACGCAAACTCCACTATCACGCCGTAATCGTTCGCGTATTGAGTCAGTCCGCTCCACGCGTCGGGTACCAGTTTGCGCAGCCGCTCGTCACTTTCCGCAGCGCGCTCGATACAGCGCTTGCCGCGTTCTTCCAGTGAAGGAAACTTCGCATCCAGTTCCTCGCGCTGACGCTCGACGCGCGGGTTGTCGACATCGGCCACGCGGAAGGCATCGACCGCGCGCTGCGCCGCAGCGCCCTCTTGCGCGCGCAAACCTTCTAGTAGCTGTTGGGCACGACGTTCCGCCTGCTCATCCAGCGCCTTCCTACCGATCAAGTCTTCTTTCTTTCGATTCCATTCGGTCATGCGTTCGTGCAGTTCGCGCACCTGCTCTGACACGCGCAGTAAATCGGGGTTGAGCGTGGACTCACGGTTTTCCAGCGCAGCTCGATAGCGTTGAACGACCTGACGGTGTTCCAGCACATGGTCGTGCAACAACTGCGCCGGCTCGTCAGGATGGCTCAGCCGCGCTAGGCCACGCTGACTGGCTTCAGCGCGGCGCAGCACCGGTTCCAGAGTGCGCGCATCACGCTCAGCCGCTTCGATGTCGTCGCGCAATACACGTTGGCGCGCGCGATTGTCGGTGGCACCGATTTTTAGGTCGGCAGCCGCTGGCAGACGCAAACGCTCAATACTGCCGCCCTTGGCCAGCAAGCCGTCGCGGGTCAAGCCGTGGCGACTACGAATCAGCTCGGCCTCGGTTTCCACGCAGCGCAGCTCGCCGAGCTGGCGGCGCAAGAAGGCAAGTGCGTCGGCGTTGTCGCCATCCAGCAAGGCGGCCACGCTATCAGAAGCTGGGCGTTCGCTAGCGCGACTGCTGCGCGCCTGACTGCTCAACGCCAGCTTCACCCCGTAAACGGCGCGTCCGCCTTGCAGCGAGCGGTACAACTTGGTCGCGCGCTCTTCGTCAGCAGCAGGGATCAGCAGCGCCTCGACATTGCTGCGTAAATACGCCTCGATCGACGACTGCCATGACACGTCATTTACCCGCACCAGATCGCACACCGGCTGCGCCTCGATGCCTTCTTCGCGCAGATAGTTCATCAGCCGCACGGCATCGGGGTTTAACTCAGCCTGCCCCGCGGCAAGGCGTTTTTGGTTCTGCCGCGCCGCAGTGAGACGGCCTTGTGCCTCGTCAAACGCGGCATGCAGCGAACGCGTATGGCCGTCCACCGCATCGATCAGCGGCTTGGCAGCGAGCAGCGCTGTGTGAGCCTGCGCATGTAGCGTTTCGGCTTCCCACGGCAGCTCGGCATCCCCCGGTAGTGCTACCAGCGTGTCGTACCAGCCATGCCAAAGCGACTGAGCGCTGCCCAGCATGGCGATATTCACCGTTGGCAGGTCTAGCTTTCCGATGGCTAAAAATTGCTCGCGTACAAAGTTGATCTCACGTAGCAGATCTTTTTTCAAGCGCGCCAGTTCGTGCCGATCACGTCCAGCCAGCTCATCGAACTGGGCCTGCTCGCCATAGCCCTGACTGCCTTGCAAGCGAGCATTAGCTTGCGCGTGAGCATCCTCGGCGGATTGCTGTTCTAGGTTAGCTTCCTGCAATGCGCGTCGCGTGGCGGCGAAGTTTTCACTAGCCTGTTCACTAGACTGCTCGGCCTGATCCACCTGCTCGGCCAACAAATCGCGGGCGTATTCCGCGGCCAGCGCACGGCATGAGGCGGCACGCGTCACCTGCGCCGCGACCTTCGCGTATTGCTGTTCAACCCCGTCGGCGGCGCCAATGCGTTGCACCACCTGCTCGATTTTTTCTTTCAGCTGACGGAACGATTCCAACAGCGCACGGAAGCGAGCGACGTCGGTGGGGCGATCTTCGGCCACCAAGGTGCGCACAAACAAATCCACGTCTTCAACCCGCTGCAAATTAAGCGCGTTTTGAAACGCCTTGCGATAGGCAGCAACATCCGGATGTGCCGTAGGTGAAGCACGCAGACGGAATAGCAGATCTTTGACGAAACGTTCGCTGGTCGAATGCAGCTCCAGTTTGCTGTTCGCCTCACGGCAACG
This sequence comes from Rhodanobacter sp., assembly GCA_039924175.1. Lineage (GTDB taxonomy): Bacteria > Pseudomonadota > Gammaproteobacteria > Xanthomonadales > Rhodanobacteraceae > Rhodanobacter. Next base: position 290 of record JBDTBF010000167.1, on the reverse strand, counting down.
ACGCACCGCCAGTTCGCGAAACGCAGTCCACTCCAACGGTAGTTCGCGACCCTTACTGCGTTCGAGATGATCTTCCAAGTCCAACGCCACGCCGGGCAACAGATACTGGCCGTATAGACGGTGCTCAGTTTCGTCGGCCGAGGCACCCAACGCGATGCCCGCAGTCAGCGGCACACCGCTTTGCTGATCACGAAATACCAGGCTGATATAAGTGGTGGCCGTGCGTCGCTTGCGACCTTCTTCGCCGCTGCGGAATACGCCTAGGCAGTAATCACGGATACTGCGCGCGC
>JBDTBF010000166.1:0-42304 GCA_039924175.1 Rhodanobacter sp. | reverse complement strand
GGTGCGGTGGCGCTGTGGTTGCTGGGTCAACTCGCGGTGCTTGGTCCTGCGCTGCGGGCGGCGAGTGTCCCGCCCGTCGTAGCCACGAGGTCGGTGTGATGAATGAAAAATCCGTAGGAGCGCACCCGGTGCGCGATGCCTTTGGGCGTTCCGTGCGGAGTGCCATCGCGCACAGGGTGCGCTCCTACGCAACGATGATTGATTTCGGTGTTCGCTGAGGTACGCAGAATGTTTGGTTATTACCTAGATCTCGCATTACGCAGCCTCAAGCGCAACAAGGCCCTCACTGCATTGATGGTGCTGGCGATCGCGTTAGGCATCGGCACCAGCATGACCACGTTGACAGTGATGCATGTGCTGTCGGGCGACCCAATTCCGGGGAAAAGTGCGGAGTTGTTTCGGGTGCGGATGGACGTCTTTCCCGACGGACATTTCCAAGTGGGAGAGAAGGCGCCGGACAATTTGAGTCGTCGCGATGCTGAAGCGTTGCTGCATGCCGGACGCGCCGAACGGCAGTCGATGATGTCGGCCGGCTCGATGGTGGTAACGCCAGCGCAGGGTGACCCTTTGGGTGTTTCGGCGCGCTATACCAGCGCGGATTTCTTCCCCATGTTCAACGTGCCGCTGCGCTACGGCCATGCCTGGAGCCGAGCTGACGATGCGGCGCATGCGCAGGTTGCGGTGATCTCGAAAGCGCTGAACGAGCAATTGTTCCAAGGTAAGGACAGCGTCGGCAAGACCTTGCAGGTCGGCAGTCAGGGGTTGCGCATCGTTGGTGTGCTGCGCGACTGGGCCATGAACCCGCGCTTCTATGATTTGAGCAGCGACCGATATGGCGACAGCGAGCAGGTGTTTGTTCCCATCAGCACCGCCCTGGACCTGAAGCTGCCTACTGACGGCAGCATGAATTGCTGGGGGAATGTGGCGGACAGTTATGCCGTGGATGCACCGTGTCTCTGGCTGCAGTACTGGGCCGAACTGGATACCCCGGCGCAGGCGGTGGCCTACCGCCGATATCTACACAACTACATTGCCGTGCAGCAGCGGGCGGGGCGATTCACCCACTCCGGGCAGGTCGCGCTGCAGAACGTGATGCAGTGGCTGGACTACAACGGTGTAGTGCCGTCCGATGTGCGCCTGCAAATGTGGCTGGCACTGAGCTTCCTGGGTATCTGCCTGCTGAATACTGTGGGTTTGCTACTGGCCAAATTTTTGCGTCGCAGCGGCGAGATCGGTATACGCCGCGCGCTGGGCGCTTCGCGCCGGGCGGTCTTCCTGCAATGTCTGGTTGAGGCCGGGGTAGTGGGTTTGACTGGTGGCGTGTTTGGGTTGGCTTTGGCTAGTTTGGGCTTGGTGCTGGTGCGCCACCAGCCGACCGATTACGGCGCCTTTATCCATATGGACCTTGGCATGTTGCTGGCCACATTTGCCTTGTCCTTGCTGGTGAGTTTGCTGGCCGGCCTGCTGCCAGCGTGGCGAGCCACGCAAGTGGCGCCCGCTGCAGCGATCAAGTTGAACTAGGCGCTTCGGTCAATCAGGACATTACCTATGTATTTCACTCCTATCCTTCGCGCTTTGCGCCACCACCGGATTGCGGTTGCCCTGCTGGTGCTGGAAATTGCCTTCTCGTGTGCGGTGATCTGCAACGCGCTGTTCCTGATTGGTACGCGACTGGAGCGCATGCAGCGGCCCAGCGGTGTCGACGAAAGCCATTTGGTCCAGGTCGATGTTCGCGGCATTACGCCCGGTTCGCCGGAGTCGCTCATGGCGCAGACGCGCACCGACTTGGCGGCGTTGCGCGGTATACCCGACGTGGCGAACGTAGCTATCGTCAATCAGACCTTGTTCGGTCACCACTTCAGCGCCAGCGGCGTGGGCCTCAGCGACGATCTAAAGGCGCCACAAACGGTGGTCACTCAGTACATGGGAAGCGCGCAACTGTTGGATACGCTGGGCCTGAAGCTGGTCGCCGGGCGCCAGTTCAACGCGAACGAATTCATCAGCTCTGCGCAGATGGACGCGGGAAGCTCCAGTGTGCCGGTCATCATTAGTCGCGCACTGGCGAATCATTTATTTCCAGGGCAACAGGCGGCGGGAAAGACCATTTATGTGTTCGGGGCCAACCGCGTGGTCGGCGTAGTGAACCGGCTGGTGCAGCCGAGGGATTACGGGCCGGCCGACCACTACGGCTATTCCATGATGTTCCCCGTCAACATGCCTTATCCGCGAGGTGTCTATCTGTTGCGCGTAAAGGACGCGACGCAGCGACAAGCAGTAATTCAGAAGGCAATGCATGCGTTGAAGACGGATGGTCCGCTGCGGCTGGTCTCGCCCAAGAACGCCACCACGCTGGAGGCGGCGCGCGCGAAGTATTACCGCAACGATCGTGCGATGGCGTGGTTGCTGGTTGGTGTCTGCCTGCTGCTCCTTGTCGTCACCGCCATGGGTATCGTCGGCCTGACCAGTTTCTGGGTGGCGCAGCGGCGCCGACAGATAGGCATTCGCCGCGCCATTGGCGCCACGCGCGGCGACATCCTTGCGTATTTCCAGACCGAGAACTTCCTGATCTCCACCGGTGGCATCGTGCTCGGCATGGGGCTGGCCTATGGCATCAACCTACTGTTGATGTCCCATTACGAACTGGGCCGGCTGCCGGGCTATTACTTCCCGATCGGCGCAGTGACGTTGTGGGTGCTGGGACAGCTCGCAGTCTTGGGGCCGGCCTTGCGTGCGGCGGCGGTGCCGCCGGTAGTCGCAACGAGGGGCGTGTGATGGGTCGTATGACAGTGTTTGTGGGAGCGGCTTTAGCCGCGATGCTCTGCACCATTCATCGGTGCAGCCTTGCGATTGAAGCCAACAGCATCGCGGCTAAAGCCGCTCCTACAAGGGCTATCCTTGGGGACGCTGCGTAATGTTTGGCTACTACCTCGATCTGGCACTGCGCAGTCTCAAGCGCAACAAGGTACTCACTGCACTAATGGTGCTGGCGATTGCGCTGGGTATTGGCGCCAGCATGACCACGCTGACGGTACTGCACGTGCTGTCGGGTGACCCGTTGCCCGGCCGCAGCAGCACGCTGTACGCGCCGCAGGTCGACCCACGCGACATGGGTAACTACCAACCGCAGAGCGAGCCGCCGGATCAGGTCACCTGGATGGACGGCATGAATTTGCTGCGGGCGCAACGGGCGGATCGCCAAGCGCTGATGACGGGCGGCTCGGTGGCGATCCAGCCGGCGCAATCCACGCTTGATCCGTTTTACGAAACGGCGCGCTACACCACGGCGGATTTCTTTCCCATGTTTGGCGTGCCGTTCCAGTACGGCCATGCCTGGGGTGTGGCGGAGGACGCCGCCAGTGCCGCCGTGGTGGTGATCAGCAGCAAACTTAACGACCGGCTTTTCGGTGGCCGTGATAGCAGCGGACGTATGTTGCGGGTGGAAGGCCACGCGCTGCGCATCATCGGTGTACTCGGCGACTGGCGACCTAATCCCCATTTCTATGATCTCAACGTGAAGAACTACGGTGGGGACGAAGGCGTCTACCTGCCGTTGTCCACCTCGCAGGATCTGCATCTGGCGCATCTCGGCGGGTCCGATTGCTGGGGCAACGGCGGTGGCGGTGCCACGCCCGCGCATACCGATCCTTGCGTCTGGCTACAGTTCTGGGTGCAGCTCGACACACCAGCCAAGGCCGCCGTGTACCGGCAGTTTCTAATCCATTACTCGCAGGAGCAAAAGACGCTGGGACACTTTTTGCGGCCACCCAACGTACGCCTGCGCGATCTGATGCAGTGGCTGGACTACGAGCAGGTGGTACCCGGCGATGTGCAATTGCAGACCTGGCTAGCACTCGGCTTTCTGTTGGTGTGTCTGGTCAATACGGTGGGTCTGATGCTGGCCAAATTCATGCGCCGCTCCGCTGAACTCGGCGTACGGCGTGCGCTGGGTGCATCGAAACGCGCGCTGTTCGCGCAGTTGCTGGTGGAGTCCGGCGTGATCGGGCTGGCCGGTGGTCTGGGTGGCCTGCTGCTCGCTTATCTTGGGCTGTGGTTGGTGCGTCGACAGCCGGCGGATTACGCGTCGCTGGCGCATCTGGATGGCGCCATGTTGTTGCTGACGATTGTGCTGGCGGTGGGCGCCAGCCTGCTTGCCGGAGTGCTCCCAGCCTGGCGTGCCTGCCACATTGCGCCCGCCTTGCAGCTGAAGAGCAACTGAGATGGATATTCGACCGATTCTCTCCACGTTGCGCCGACACAAGATCACGGCCTGGTTATTGATTCTTGAGATTGCGTTGACCTGCGCCATCGTGTGCAACGCGGTGTTCCTGATCAATCAACGCTTGCAGCGGATGGACATTCCTAGTGGCATCGCTGAGCACGATTTATTACAGATCAAGTTCGCCTACATCGGCGATCGACCGGATGCCTACGCGCAGGCGCAAACCGATCTGGCGACACTGCGGCAGATTGCTGGGGTGCAGGCGGTGGCCTTGGTAAATCAGCTGCCGCTCAGTGGCCACGCCATGTCCAACAGTGGCCTCAAACTGCACCCTGATCAGCGGCAGAACTCGCTCGACGTGGCGAGCTATTACGGTCAGAACCTGCTCTCGACGCTGGGTGTACGGATAATTGCTGGCCGCGCTTTTCACCCTAATGAACTGCTCGATCTAAAAACTGCTATGCCCGCGCTACGCAGTAATGATTTAAAAAATCTGCCGACCACCGTGATCGTCACCGAGGCAGTCGCCGCGCGTCTGTGGCCGGGCCAGAAAGCGCTGGGCAAGATCATCTACGTTGGCAAAGACATTCCGTTACAAGTGATCGGCGTGAGCGCGCCGCTGGCACGACCGAACATGCTGCAGATGGGCGCTCAGTACAGCGTCCTATTTCCCATACGCCTGACCGCGACGGAAGGCGGAAGCTACCTGATTCGCACCACCCCGCAAGATCGTCAGCAGGTGCTGAAATCCGCACTGGCGGCGCTGAAACGGCTTGATCCCAGTCGCGTTGTGCTGCAGCAGCGTAGCTATGACGAACTACGCCGCGAGCACTTTCAGGACGACCGCGCCATGGCCGGCATGTTGGTCGGTGTGATTGCCGCGCTGCTGCTCGTCACCGCGCTGGGTATTGCCGGCCTCGCCAGCTTTTGGGTCGGCCAACGGCGCCGCATGATCGGTGTGCGCCGTGCGCTTGGTGCCACTCGCCGGAACATTCTCAACTACTTCCAGATCGAGAACTTCCTGCTGGCCAGCATCGGCATTGCGCTTGGCATGGTGCTGGCTTACGTCATCAACCTATTTCTTATGCGGCACTACGAATTACCCAGACTTCCAGCCGTCTATTTACCGGTTGGGGCGGTCGCGCTGTGGGTGATCGGGCAGTTGGCGGTGCTGGGTCCAGCCATACGCGCGGCGGCGGTGCCGCCGGTCGTGGCAACGAGGAGCGTGTGATGCGCTATCAACAAGACATTTTCGCCCATCCTGTAGGAGCGCACCCTGTGCGCGATGCTTTCGGTCTGGTGAACGGAGGGCTATCGCGCACAGGGTGCGCTCCTACGAAAGACGGACTGAAGGAGTGATGGACATGTTTGGGTATTACTTCGATCTCGCGCTGCGCAGCCTCAAGCGCAACAAAGTTCTTACGGCGCTGATGGTGCTGGCGATTGCCGTCGGCATTGGCGCCAGCATGACGACGCTGACGGTGATGCATTTGTTGTCTGGGGATCCGTTGCCGGGCCGCAGCCAGCACATCTTCTATCCGCAGGTGGACGCCTCGCCGGCTGGCTACGCCAAGGGCGGGCCGCTGGACATGCTTGATTACCACTCAGCGGTAGACCTTTGGAGTGCGCATCGCGCGGACCGCCAAGCGTTGATCGCAAATAGCGATGTGAAAGTGCGTGCGCCGGAGGGCAAGCTGCCGCCGTTGATGGTGCCGATGCTGGCGACGACCTCTGACTTCTTCGCCATGTTCAACGTGCCATTCCAGTACGGCAACGCCTGGACGGCTGCGGACACCACCCATCGTGCGCGCGTGGCGGTGATTTCCTCCAGCCTCAACGACCGGCTGTTCGGCGGTGCCGACAGCGTAGGAAAGACGCTGCGTCTGAAAGACAGCGATGTGCGCATCGTCGGCGTGCTGAAAGCCTGGCGGCCGTCACCGCTTTTTTACGACGTACGCGCCGGGCGCTTTGCCCAAGGTCAAACCTCGTCGTTCTACGGCAAGACTGAAGACGTGTTCATGCCGTTCTTTAGTGCATTAGAAGTCAACGAGGGAAATTTTTGGCAGTTCACCTGCTGGGGCAAAGTGACGACACCCGGGAAGCTGCAGGAAGCACCGTGCGTCTGGGTCAGTCTGTGGGTGCAATTAGACAGCGCAACCAAGGTGGCGGACTACCGCAGCTTTATTGCCAACTACGCGCAGCAGCAGAAAGTGCTGGGGCGGTTCTCTACTACCCAGACACGTATGCCGGACCTGATGCAGTGGCTGAACTTCAACCATGTGGTGCCCAGTGACGTGAAGTTGCAAACCTGGTTGGCGTTCGCGTTTTTGGCCATCTGTTTGTTCAACATGGTGGGGTTGCTGCTGGCGAAATTCCTGCGCCGTAGTAGCGAGATCGGCGTGCGTCGTGCGCTGGGCGCCAGCCGTGGCGCGGTGTTCGCGCAGTGTCTGGTGGAAGCCGGCATGGTCGGTGTGGTGGGTGGAGTCGGTGGTTGGCTGCTGACGCTGTTGGGCCTGTGGCTGGTGCGATTGCAGCCGGTTGAGTATGCCGACCTGGCGCACTTGGATATCGGCATGTTCGGGGTGACGTTCGCGCTGGCCGTTGCCGCCAGCCTGCTGGCCGGCGTGTTGCCGGCTTTGCGTGCCAGCAGGGTGGCGCCAGCGCTGCAGCTGAAGACGCTATGAGGATGAACGCCATGCAGATACGACCCATCTTCGCCGCGCTGCGCAAACACCGTCTGTCCACGATGTTGATTGCACTGGAGATCGCCTTCGCTTGCGCGGTGCTGTGCAACGCCTGTTTCATGATTTCCCAGCGCATCGTGGCCATGCATATCAACAGCGGGGTCGATGAGGCGGCGTTGGCGACGGTGCAACTAACTGGCTACGAACCCGCGCAGGCGGCCGATGTGGATGCACGCGTGCTCGCCGCACTGCGTGCGGTCCCCGGCGTACAGTCGGCGTCGCTGCTCAACTCGATACCGTTCGGCGCGCGGCGCGGCACCTCGGGAATCCGTACCGATGCAGCTGGCCAGCACTTCGGTGGCGTGATCGAATTCTATGTAGGTGGACCCGGCAGCCTGAAGGCGCTTGGGGCCAAGGTCATTGCTGGCCGCGCACCACAGGCGGATGACTTTAAGGCGTTCACCGGGTTCATGCCTGACGAGGGCAGTGTGCAGATTACGCAGGCCCTGGCGGAGCATTTGTGGCCCGGCGTCGATCCTCTTGGCAAACAATTCTGGAGTCTTAAATCACACTACCGCGTTGTTGGCGTGTTGAAGAACCTGGTCCGCCCCGATCCGCTGGGCTGGACGCCCCAGCAGCGTGAATGGTCGGTGTTCCTGCCGGCGCAGCCAGGCCCGTATCTGACCGGCAGCTATTTGCTGCGAGCCAATCCCGCCGAGATGCCACGCGTGATGCGCGATGTTCTCGCGGCGGTTACTAAAACCGTGCCGGACGTGGTGATTGATCGGGAAAGCACCCATCCACTGACTGAACTACGTCACGAGGTATTCAAGCCGGACCGCGCGATGAGCGGCATGTTGCTCGGCGTGATCACGGCGTTGCTGCTGATCACGGCACTGGGCATTGTCGGCTTGACCAGTTTTTGGGTACAGCAACGGCGCCGGCAGATTGGTATTCGCCGCGCCATCGGCGCCACGCGTGGCGACATCCTGCGTTACTTCCAGACCGAAAATTTCCTCATCGTCAGCGGTGGCATTGCGTTAGGAATGCTGTTGGCGTTCGCGCTCAATCTCATGCTGATGCGCTACTACGAGCTGCCGCGGTTGCCGTTTTATTACCTGCCCATTGCGGCGCTGGTGCTGTGGGGGCTGGGGCAGTTGGCCGTGCTCGGGCCGGCGTTGCGAGCGGCCGCCGTGCCGCCGGTCGTCGCGACGAGGAGTGTGTGATGCGTCAGCTGATGAGTTTTGTGGGAGCGAATTTAGTCGGGATGCTCTGCGCTATTCAGACAAACAGCATCGCGGCTAAAGCCGCTCCCACAAGGGCTATCCACGAGGGAGCTGCGTGATGTTTTCCTATTACCTACAAATGGCCTTGCGCAGCCTCAAGCGCAGCCCGATTCTCACCACGCTGATGGTGTTGGCGATTGGGCTGGGCATTGGCGCCAGCATGACGATGCTTACCGTGCTGCACGTGATGGATGGCGATCCGCTGCCGGGGCGTAGTGCGCATTTGTATTACCCGCATCTTGATCCGCTGCCACTGAAATACCCTTCCGGCGGTGACAATGATCCATCGAATAACTTTACTTGGCCCGATGCGATGGCGCTGCTCAAAGCGCATCGTGCGGAACGTCAAGCGGCGATGTCGGGTGGCTCCGTATTGGTACGTCCCGCCGGGGCCAACATGCAGCCGTTCCTTGCGCGTGGTCATTACGCCACCACGGAGTTTTTTGCGATGTTCGGCGTGCCCTTCCTGCAGGGGCAAGGCTGGCCAGCATCCGATGATGAGGCGAGAGCACGCGTCGTGGTGCTGGAAGAGTCTCTGGCGCGCAAGCTGTTTGGTAATGTCGATGTCATCGGCAAGACGGTGCGCTTGAACGAAACCGATTTTCGCGTGATCGGCGTCAGCGCGAATTGGCATCCACAACCGATGTTCTACGCCGATCCAAATGGCGGCGTGTTTGGCCATGCCGACCAATTTTTTCTGCCGCTGGCGACGGCACTCGACTTGAAGCTCGACCTCAAAGGCGGCACCGATACGTGGGTTGGCGGTGCTACCGATCTGACCGGTGCGTCGACATCGTGGTTACAGGTATGGGTGCAATTGTCCGATCAAGCTCACGCGGCGGCGTATCGGCAATTCTTGGTGGACTATTCGGCGCGGCAAAAGGCACTCGGACGCTTCGAGCGGCCCGCTTCGAACGCGAAGCTGTATAGCCTGAAGCAATGGTTGCAACACGAGAATCTGGTGCCCGGCGACGTGCGCTTGCAGACCTGGTTGGCGCTGGGCTTCCTGCTGGTATGTCTGGTCAACATCGTCGCGTTGCTGCTGGCCAAGTTTCTGCGCCGCAGCGGTGAGGTCAGTGTGCGTCGCGCGCTGGGAGCGCGACGCCGCGACATCTTCCTGCAGTTTGGTATTGAGTCGGCGGTGATCGGTCTCGTCGGTGGCGTCTTGGGCCTGGCGATCGCGCAACTCGGCTTGTGGAGCGTGCGGGAGCGTCCGGACGATTACGCCCACCTGGCGCAAATGGATGTCGGCATGCTGTTTGGCACAGTCGCCTTGGCGATCGTGGCCAGCGTAGTCGCTGGTTTGTTGCCGGCGTGGCGCGCGTGTTGCGTTGTGCCAGCGCTGCAATTGAAGACGATGTGAGGACATTCGACATGCAATTTCGACCGATTCTTTCCAGCTTGCGTCAGCACAAGCTCACTTCGCTGCTGCTGGTACTTCAAGTGGCGCTGACGTGCGCCATCGTGTGCAATGTGGCGTTCATGATTGCCAATCGGGCTGCGCAGATGCGGCTGCCCAGCGGAGTGGCCGAGAGCGAGTTGTCGATGCTGACAGCGACCAGCACCGATCCCAAGGAAAACCTGCAGGCGCGACACACCGCGGATCTGGAAACCCTGCGTGCCATCGCCGGCGTGAAGAGTGCGGTAGCGGTCAACTCGTTGCCGCTAAGCAACAATCATTATGGATACAGCGTGTGTGGCACCAAGGAAGCCATGGCCCGCGCCATGCAAGCACGGGCCATGGTAGCTGGCTGCACCGAATTCACGGCCTATAGCGGCACGCGCGGCGAACTGGCGACGCTTGGGTTGCGTTTGATAGCCGGCCGCGACTTTCTTCCCGATGAATACACGGTCGGCGACAAACTGCCGCCAAGCATGATCATCAGCCGCAGCCTTGCCGAACAACTTCTGCCGGGACAAAAAGCGGTCGGTCATGTCGTCTACCCCGGACCCGGCAAGAGTGCGCGCGTCGTGGGCGTGGTGGATACGTTGCTAGCACCGGACTTGCGCCAGAACTCGACCAACCAGTTCACCGTACTTTTGCCGCAAATGCCTAACGACAGTACGGTCACCTATGTCATGCGCAGTGCACCCGGTGAGCGCGCCTACGTACTCAAGGCGGCCGTAAAAGCGCTGCTGTCAATTGACCACCAGCGATTGATTCCGGCCGAAGGTGTGCAGACCTTCACGCAGATGCGCCAGCACTACTTTCAACACGACACCACCATGCTTAGCCTGCTGCTGGCGTCCGCGCTAGGGCTACTGTTTGTCACCGCCTTGGGCATCACCGGGCTGGCGAATTTTTGGGTGCAACAGCGCACCCGCAGCATTGGTATTCGCCGTGCCGTTGGAGCCACGCGTGGTGACATTCTGCGTTACTTCCAAACGGAAAATTTCTTGATCGTCAGCGTCGGCATTGTGCTCGGCGTGTTGCTGGCGACGTTACTGAATTTAATTTTGATGCGGCACTACGAGCTGCCGCGATTGCCGCTGTACTACCTACCCATTAGTGCGTTGGTGCTGTGGGGGTTGGGACAATTAGCGGTACTTGGCCCGGCGCTACGCGCGGCCGCCGTACCACCAGTGGTAGCGACGAGGAGCGTGTGATACCTCAGAAGAAAAGATTTGTAGGAGCGACTTTAGTCGCGATGCTTTGCACTATTCAGGCAAACGGCATCGCGGCTACAGCCGCTCTCACAAGGGCTATTCAGGGAGAAATATAGTGTTTGGATACAGCACATTTGGTTACAACGCATCATTGGCGTGGCGTGGGTTGCGTCGGTTTCCGAGAATTACCTTGCTGAGTGTGTTGGCATTGGCGCTGGGTATTGGCGCAACGGTGACAACGCGCACAGTGACGCGCCTGTTGTCAGGCGATCCGTTGCCGCAGCGCAGTGGCTCCCTGTATGCGGTGCAGTTGGATGCGCGTGAAAAAATTACTGACGCAGATTCCACCAAAGCGGGAGTGCCTGATTTCCTGCCGTGGCTTGACGTACAGGAGCTAGAGCGGTTGCGGCCGGCCATCAGGCAAACGGCCGTCATCAACACCGACTCCTTGACGGTAAGCAGCGCAAGCGGCGCGAAGCAAAAGTCGGTAAAGGACGTTGCTGGTCTACAGGTGCAGAGTGCGTTCTTCGAAATGTTTGACGTGCCCTTGTTGCAAGGGCGTGCCTGGAGTTTCGCCGATGATGTAGCCGCGCTACCGGTGGTGGTGATTTCACAAACCTTGAGCCATCGATTGTTTGGAGATGTCGGCGCATTGGGTCAAGGGATAGAAATCAACGGCAAGTTATTCCGCGTGGTCGCAGTGAGCGGTATGTGGCAGCCATACCCGCATTTCTATGGCTTGGGCCGGTGCATCTACCAGTGTGAGGCGGAGCAGGTGTTCATTCCGGTGGCGGCAGCGCGTGCGCAAGGCGTGCCGCTGGCAAGTTTCTCGACCTGTGGCAGTCGGTCAATCACGCAACCGGATGCGGCACTATGTCCGTATCTCGGCTTCTGGGCGCAGTTGTCTGACGCGCCGCGGCGCGCCGACTACCTTGGCATGCTGGCGCGCTACGCCACCGCGCAAAAATCCACGGGTCGTTTTGCTCGGGGCGGCGCATCGGCGGTTGGCGTGGAAAGCATTCACGCCCTTCTTGATGCGCATCGGCTGGTGCCGCTGAGCGTGCGCTTCGGCGGCTGGTTGGCGTTGTCGTTCCTGCTGGTGTGTTTGGCCAACGTAGCCGGCTTGCTGCTGACGCGTTTCTTGCGCAGCTCGGGTGAGCTGGGCATAAGGCGTGCGTTGGGCGCGTCGCGGCGGGCCATCTTTACGCAATGCCTATTGGAAGCGGCATTTATTGGTATAGCGGGTGGTTTGTTGGCGCTGCCGTTGGTCTGGCTGGGACTGTGGTTGGTGCGCCAGCAACCGGCGGCGTACACCAGCGTGATCCACATGGACGGCTCGGTACTGTTGGCTTTGCTGGCCTTCGCCGTCGTGGCGAGTCTTGCCATTGGTACGGTGCCGGCGTGGCGAGCGTCGGTGGTTGAACCGGGCTTGCAAGTGAAGGAGAACTGAGATGAGTCTGCGCCATACCCTTTCCGCGTTGCGCTTCAGTCGACTCACCGCGTTTTTCCTGGTGCTGCAAACCGCGTTGGCGTGCGCCATTGTCAGCAACGCACTGTTCTTTATTGCGCAGCAGATGGCGCCGATGCTGGCGCCAGCTGGCGTTGCGGCGGATCAGGTTTTATATGTCGACCACGTCAATTTTCCAGCGACAATTGACCCGAAAACCGGCAATTTCAACGGTGGGGTCAATCTTGCAGACCTACGCACGCTAGAAGCCAACGTTAGCCACATGCCCGGTGTACGGGCAGTGTCGATCGACTTGGGTATGCCTTATACGCATGGCTTCAATGCTGCGGGAAAGTGGTACGCCAAACCCGCTGGACGCGACGGTACTGTGGCTAAAGCTAGCTTGTATATGGGTGACCATCTGCTCGACGCGCTTGGCCTGAAGTTGACCGAGGGGCGTGATTTTCTGCCTAAGGAAATCAAGCCAACCAAAGGTATGGAAATGGATGCTTCGGCGGCCATCATTACTGCCGCTGTCGCGCAGCGCCTGTTCCCGAACGGCCACGCCGTCGGGCAGCGCATCACGATGGGTACCGATGCTGATGCGCTACGGCCAGTTGTCGTTGGTGTGGTACGTCATCTGGCGACACGTCAGCCGATCGATGCGGCGCATGCCAATGACACCGTCATCATGCCGATTATTCCCGGAGACGGTTTCATGATGGCTAACCTCGTCGTGCGTGCCAAACCGGGGCAGAGCGAGGCAGTGGCGAAGTTGCTGCCGGCGCAGGTTCAGCGAGACCTACATCTTTCCGAGAAATCAAAACCGCAGGTGCGCACATTTGAGGCATTACGTGCCGAGTATTTCAGCGCCAATCGCAACATGGTCCTGCTATTGCTTGGAGTGACCTTGGCCGTGGTCGCCATCACCGCTATCGGCATCATGGGCCTCACTGGTTTTTGGGTGCAGCGTCGGCGCCGGCAGATTGGCATTCGCCGTGCGCTGGGCGCAACGCGCGGTCAAATCCTTCGGCAGTTTTTGCTGGAAAATTTCGTGGTGATGAGTATCGGCATCGTGCTTGGCATGCTGACCGCTTACGGCGGCAACCTTTGGCTAATGACCCATTTGGAAATGTCGCGCATGCCGCTGATCTGGCTGCCGGTTGGCGCGGTGGTGTTATGGCTACTTGGGCAGTTGGCGGTGCTGTCACCGGCAATGCGTGCCGCAGCCGTGCCGCCGGTAGTGGCAACCAGAAGTGTGTGACGGCCGTACCCGCGGGTGAGGAGGTTTTCGATGCACAACAAAGATCAGAACCGGCGCATCACGCGCGCTAGCCTCTTCGATGGTGGAATCCTTGTGAGGCATGCCATGGATGTGGCGGGGAGTGTTTACGATGTTCGGATATGACCTGCAACTCGCGCTGCATGGCCTAAAGCGTTTTCCGCGCAGCACGGTGCTGGCGGTAATCACGGTGGCGCTGGGATTGTCGGCAAGCATGACCACACTGGCGCTGTTGCATACGCTGTCGGCCGACCCCTTACCAGGGCGTAGCCAGCATCTCTATTTGACGTGGGTGGATACGCTGCTAGCCAAGTCGGTGACCCAGGATTCGCTCAACGACATCAAAAGCGTCGACTATCACCGCATCAAGTTGGGCGACGCACAGGCGCTGCTGGCGGCGCACCGGGCACCGCAGCAGACGGCACTGGCCGACATGAATGCCGATGTGAGTAATGCGGCCGGCACGCACCTGCAAACGAATGAGACCGTGCTCGGAACCACCAGCACTTTTATTCCTATGTTTGGCGTGCCGCTGCGCGAGGGACGTAGCTGGAGTGCAGCGGAGGATGCCACACGTTCGCCGGTAGCGGTGATTACGGCGCCGCTAGCGCAGCGCCTGTTTGGCGCGGCCGACGCCATTGGCAACACCATGCTGATTCACGGCAAGCCGTTCCGGGTGATTGGCGTGAGTGCGAACTATGCGCCGCAGCCGCATTTTTATGACCTGTCTGCGGGCACCTTCGGCGATGACACTAGCGAAAGCATCTTCGCGCCGTATAGCGCTTTGCTCGACGCTGGCGTGCCGCCTTACACCGCTGATGGCTGCGATAAGGCTAGTGCCGAGAAGTCGCTCTTTAACGTGGATTCGCAGCATTGCGCCTGGCTAAGTCTGTGGGTGCAGTTGGACACACCGCAGCAGGTCGCGGCGTATCGCCAATTTCTCCACGGCTACGTCGAGCAGCAGCAAGACGCGTTGGCGGCATTCCATAAGTCGCCGCATTCCGCGCTGACCCGCGTGGCGGCGTGGCTGACGCAGCAGAATGTGGTGCCTGAAAACGTACGACTGAACGTATGGTTGGCGGGTTCCTTTTTGCTGCTGTGCATGCTCAATGTGGCCGGGCTACTGACGGCGCGGTTTTTGCGTCGCAGTAGTGAAATCGGTATCCGGCGGGCGTTGGGTGCGCCGCGGCGCAGCGTGTTTGTGCAGCATGTCTTGGAAGCTGCCGCTGTGTGCCTGTTTGGCGGTGTGCTGGCGCTGCCGCTGACCGAGCTGGGACTGTGGTTACTGCGGCTACAGGACGAGGGCTTCACTGATCTGGCTCGACTGGACCCACTGATGTTCGGTGCGCTGTTTGCACTGGCACTGGTGGTGGGCGTGCTGGTAGGGCTACTGCCGGCGTGGCGTGCCGCGCGGGTAGAGCCGGGCCTGCAAGTAAAGAGCGCATAGGAGAATTGCTGTGTCTATAGCCGTGTCGTGGTCTGTGTTGCGCCGCCAGAGCTTGATGCCGACGCTGGTATTGCTGCAGGTGGCGTTGGCCTGCGCCATTCTGTGCAATGTGCTGTTTCTGATGTGGCAGAACCTGCAGCCAATGTTGGCGCCGAGTGGGTTGGATGCAAACAATCTAATCCTGGTCGATCAGCTAGCCTCAGCCAATCGTCCATGGAGCGCGGCCGAAGTGCAGGCGACCACGCAACGCCTGCGTGAGGTGCCCGGTGTGCGTTTCGCGTCGGCGGCCTTTGGGTTGCCCATGCTAGGCGGTGCGGTGATGAGTCTGGCGCTACAGGGCCCAAATGGCGCCAAGGTGGGCGTCAATGGATATATGGGGCGGGACCTGCTGCACACGTTGGGGTTGAAGCTGGTCGCGGGGCGTAACTTCGCGCCGTCTGAGTACCGTCCGTTCGGCATGGGTGCAAAAAATGGCGTGCCGTGGGATCAGGGTGTGCCGCAACCCATCATCATCACCCGCGCGTTGGCCGACCAGCTGTTCAAGCATGGCCAAGCCATCGGCAAGATTGTCCCCGACCCTACGTACAAGAAAGGGCATGGTTATCAAATTGTGGGCGTAGTGGCCCACCTACTGCGCAACCAGCTGAGTCTGGCCACTAACGGTCGTGCCGACGACACCGTTTTGCTGGCGCGCAATATCGGCAATGCCTCGCTGCTGAGTTTTGCCGTTCGAGTCGATCCGAACATGCACCGAGCGGCGTTGCGCGGGGTCACGAAAGTTGTCGAGTCCCCGTCGCAAGGACCGCAGTTGGTGCTCAGCTCGCATCCAACGGTGAGCTTCTACGCTGTGCGTCGAGCGACCGCCTTCAAGAGCCAACGGGCGGCGCTGTATCTGCTTATCGGCGTTACGCTGGGGATCGTAATTGTGACGTTGATCGGCATCATGGGTCTCACTGGTTTTTGGGTACAGCGGCGTACACGACAGATCGGTATTCGCCGCGCACTGGGCGCACGGCGTGGCGACATCTTGCGTGAGTTCCTCGCCGAGAATGCGTTGATCGTCAGCGTCGGCGTAACTATCGGCATGCTGCTCGCGTACCTAGGGAACGCGTTACTGATGAAGCAATACGAACTGCCACGGCTGCCATGGACATGGTTGCCGTTCGGGGCGGTGGTGATGTTGCTGCTTGGTCAGCTAGCCGTACTTGGCCCGGCGCGGCGTGCTGCGGCGGTACCACCGGCGGTGGCAACGAGGTCAGTGTGACAACCGTGCGCTCTGGCACGCGCTATCGATGCCTTGCTGCGGTCACAATCAGTCTTATCCACTCAATATGTTCCAGGGGCGTTGCTCGATGAAAATTTTGCCATTATTGATTTGCACGGCTCTACTCGGTTCGGTAACGGTCGCCTCCATCGTGCAGGCGGCACCGGCTGTTCAAGCGGCCAAAGCTTCTCCCGCCGATGTTGGCGTCCGAGTGGCGGCGCTGAACGAGTTGTTGGCCGAGCAGTGGCAGCACAACCTGAAGAATTCGCCGGAATTCGCCACCATTCTTGGCGACCTGCGTTACAACGATCGCTGGAGTGACATGTCGCTGGCGCATGCAGCGGCGGAGCACAAGGCGACAGCAGATTTCTTGAAGCGCTTTCAGGCGATCGACAGCAGCGGCTTTCCCGCTAGTGACAAACTCAATAAGCAGCTGATGGTGCGGCAGCTGCAGGACAGTCTGAAAAGCTACGACTTGAAATTGTACGAGATGCCGCTGGATCAGATGAGCGGCGTGCATCTTTCCCTGGCTGGTTTTGTTAGCAGCATTCCGTTCAATTCAACCAAGGAATATGACGACTATCTGGCCCGCCTCAAAGCGGTGCCAAAAGCGTTTGATCAGGTGATTGAAGTGGCGAAGCAGGGCTTGGCAGACAAGATGATGCCGCCGCGGTATCTGCTCGAAAAAGTGGTTGTGCAAATTGATGGTATCGAAAAACCTGCCGGCATGGACAGCGTATTTGCCGAGCCGTTGAAGCACTTCCCGAAGTCGGTAGCGCCTGCGGATCAGAAGCGCTTGCACGACGAAATCCTTGCGGCGATCGATCACGACGTGCGTCCGGCCTATACCAAACTAAGCCACTTTGTAGCGGAAGATTACGCGCCGTACGGACGCAGCCAGCCGGGTGTGTGGGACTTGCCGAATGGCGAGGCGATCTATCGTTTCGATGT
Source organism: Rhodanobacter sp. (assembly GCA_039924175.1). Taxonomy (GTDB): domain Bacteria; phylum Pseudomonadota; class Gammaproteobacteria; order Xanthomonadales; family Rhodanobacteraceae; genus Rhodanobacter. The sequence goes on along the minus strand of JBDTBF010000166.1, from coordinate 25,117 downwards.
GCAGCAGATGACCACCACCGACAAGACGCCGCAGCAAATTCATACGCTGGGTTTGGCCGAGGTGAAGCGCATCGAAGGCGAAATGACCAAGATTGCCCACGGGCAAGGCTTTGCTGATTTGGCCAGCTTTCGCGAATCGCTAAAGACCAACCCGAAGACGCATGCCACGTCGCGCGAGGACATTCTCAATCGCTATCGCGGCTATATCGCGGGCATGGAGCCGGAATTACCGAAACTGTTCGGCGTGCTCCCGAAGACCGAAGTGGTGGTGATGCCGGTGGAGAAGTTCCGCGAGAAGGAAGCGGCCGCGGCAGAGTATCACCAAGGCACGCCGGACGGCTCGCGGCCGGGACAGATCTTCGTCAACACGGGTGACTTCGCCAATCGCAGCATATTGACCGTCGAGTCGACGGCGTATCACGAAGGTATTCCGGGCCATCACTTGCAGATTTCCATTGCGCAGACGCTACCCGATTTGCCGCCGTTTCGTCAGCAAGCTGGCTATACCGCGTATATCGAAGGCTGGGCGTTGTATGCCGAGCAACTGGGCAAAGAGGTGGGTTTCTACAAAGATCCCTTGTCCGACTATGGCCGTCTATCTGACGAGCTATTACGCGCCGACCGTTTGGTGCTGGATACCGGCGTGCACTACAAACATTGGACGCGCCAGCAAATGGTGGACTTCTTCCACGCGCATTCCAGTGAAGATGAGCCCGACGTGCAGGCGGAAACCGATCGTTACATCACTTGGCCGGGTCAGGCACTGGCCTACAAGATGGGTGAGCTGAAAATCCTTGAGCTGCGTGCGCGCGCGAAGAGTGAGTTGGGCGACAAGTTTGATATTCGCGCCTTCCACGACGAAATTCTCGGCGGCGGTGCATTACCGCTCGATGTGTTGGAAGCACGCACGAACGCGTGGATTGCCGCGGTAAAGGAAGGCAAGGCGCCAGCGCGTCCAGTGGCGGGGTAATCGACAGTGCTCGCCGAGTACCTGCTCGGCGAGCCTTCTGAGTGAATGAGGCCAGTGGAGTTAACACGATGCGACACATAATTTTAGTAGGCGGCTTGTTATTGGTCAGCATGCTGGCGGTACCTGCATTTGCCGGGAGCTGGTACAACTCGCTTCACGCGAATGACAGCACGGTGCGCTGGAATGACGCTGGTCATGCATTGACCCTGCATTCGGACGCGAAAGGTGGCATCACCGTCATCAAAGCCCAGCCCGATACGGTATGGGGGTTGCGCCGTGGAGATGAAATTCTGGCCGTTAATGGGTATCTGGTTCGACAGGTTGCCGAGCTCACTGATCAGTTGAAAGCAGCCGCACCTGCTGTCGTGACCTTGCGTGTTCGTCAAGCCGATGTCGAGCGCGAGGTCACCGTAGCTGCCGCCGACTACATGCACCTGGTACCACCGACACCACCGACACCACCGACACCACCGACACCACCGACACCACCGACACCACCGACACCACCGACACCACCGACACCACCGACACCACCAACACCACCAACACCACCGTCCGGCGGTTGAATCGTGCGGCAGTTATGGCAACCTTGAGGGTAGGGACGGCCTCCATGTTTACGTGTGTAGAGAACAAATGACCCGAACTGTACTCATCATTGATGACAACCCTGCGGTCGGCGAAGCGCTATCGCTGGCGTTGTCACTCAACGAAATTCGCGCGCTTACGGCGTTGACGCCCGAACTCGGGTTGGCGCTGCTGGCGCGTGAGCGTGTCGATGTGGTGATTCAAGATATGAATTTCACGGCCGACACCACGTCGGGGAAGGAGGGCGTGCGGTTGTTCCAGTCCATTCGCGAGCAGCATCCTGATTTACCCGTGGTGTTGCTCACCGCGTGGACTCATTTGGAAACGGCCGTGGAGTTGATCAAGGCAGGGGCGGCCGATTATCTGGCCAAGCCGTGGAATGACAACAAGCTGCTAGCCACGGTGGAAAACCTGTTGGAGTTGTCCGAGTCCACGCGAGAAATTGCGCGGACACGGCGTGAACAGCGGCAGCGGCACGACGCGTTGCAAAGCAACTATGACTTGGGTGGTTTGGTATTTGCGTCCGAAGCCATGGCGCGCACGCTGGACTTAGCCTGCCAGGTGGCGCGCTCTGATGTGCCGGTATTAATTACCGGTCCGAACGGCTCCGGCAAAGAACGCATTGCCACCATCGTGCATGCCAATTCCACGGTGAAACGCGGCCCCTTTATCGCAGTGAATTGTGGTGCGTTGCCGAGCGAGTTGATCGAAGTGGAATTGTTTGGCGCGGATGCTGGCGCCTATACCGGCGCCATCAAAGCGCGCGAGGGTCGTTTTGAATTGGCCGATGGCGGCACCTTGTTTCTGGACGAGATCGGCACCTTGCCGTTGTCTGGTCAGGTGAAATTGCTGCGGGTGTTGGAGACCGGGCAGTTTGAGCGACTGGGTTCGGGTCGTACGCGGCAAGTCAAAGTACGCGTGCTGAGCGCCACCAACGCGGACCTAAAAGCGATGATTCGTGCTGGCACCTTTCGCGAAGATTTGTATTACCGTCTCAACGTGATTGAAGTGAATCTACCTTCGCTGATCGATCGCGTGGACGACATTCTGCCGCTCGCCGAGCATTTTCTCGCTGGCCGCGGCCAGTTAGGCGATGCCGCGCGGGAAGCATTGCTGGGTTATCCGTGGCCGGGTAACGTGCGCGAATTAAAGAATGCGATTGAGCGCGCGGCGTTACTGGCGGGCGGTGCACTGATCGCGCCGGAGCTGTTGAACTTGCCGCAGCACGTTGTCGTTGCCGCGCGCAGCTTGGAAGAGCCCAGTCGCGAAGTAGTGGAAGCAGCGCTGCGCCATGCCGGTGGTGTCGTCAGTCGGGCGGCGCAAAGTTTGGGTTTGTCGCGGCAGGCGCTGTATCGGCGGATGGAGCGTTATGGGCTGGCGGCATCCAATTGAGTAGGCAAGGCAATGTGCGTTTAGCGGGCCATGTGACGTATAAAGATGGATGATGTAGCAACAGGAGAGTGTCGTGATGTTTCGAGCCTTGTTGATTCCCTGCGCCATGCTGGTCGCCAGCGTGACCATTGCGCAAACCGCCCCGGCGACTCAGACGCCGACCAATGATCAGTGGCAGGCGGCGCCGGTAGCGGCCAGTTCGTCAGATTACTCGGCTCATGCCGCGTTACCTGGAGACGCCAAGAAGAGTCCGTTCCAGTTTAAACAGCCGGTTAAAAAAGGCCCTGCCTATGCGTTGCCGCCGAAGCCGAACGACAAGGCGACCGTGATGGGCAAGCAACGACCGTGGCAGAACGGACGGCCGCCCGTCGATTGCAAGGATGAACCGAGGGATCCGGTATGCCGTTAAGCGGCTTGTCTAGGTACTGGAGTAGCCGCCGATGCGGCACTTCCTGAGTTCGCTGCGGACGCGGCTGAGCCTGCTGCTGCTCGCCGCTGGCGTGGTCGGTGCGCTGATCTATGCCGGCGTCACGCAGTGGCCGTTGCCACAGTTTCTGGCGTGGCTGCGGGCTGAACTGGTGGTCGCGCCGGGTGCGTCGGCCTTACCGGTGAAACCGTCGTTCATCCCGCATCTGGATATCTACGGCGCGCTGGGTATCAGCCTGGTTTTGCTGTTGTTGGTGGCCATGTGGCTGGCTGGCCGCGCGATGGCGCCGGTCAGCCGCTTGCTGCGTGCACTGGAAAGCGCGGTAGCGAGTTATCGCGACGGCGACTTCAGTATGTCGATTGTGGTTGATCGACGTGATGAACTAGGCCGGCTGATTCGCATGCACAACGAGCTTGGGCAAACCTTGCGCGAACAGCGCCAGCATCTGGTGCAGCGCGAGCTGTTGCTGGATACCGTGGTGCAGAACACCCCGGTGGCCTTGGTGTTAACGGATGTGAGTGGTCGCGTCGCGTATGCGAACATCGCCTCACGACATTTGTTCAACAACGGCAGCAGTCTGATTGGGCTGGATTTTGCCCACGTTTTGACGTCGGCGCCCGAGGCGCTGCAGCGCGCCGTCGTTGCTGGTGAAGACACCCTGTTTAGCGTGGAAATGAATGGTAGCGAAGAAACCTTTCACCTATCCCAACGCGCCTTTCGTCTGCAAGGGCGGGCGCATCGACTGCACTTGTTTCGGCGCATGACGCGCGAGTTGTCGCGACAGGAAGTGGCGACCTGGAAGCGCGTGATTCGTGTGATCAGTCACGAGCTGAACAATTCACTGGCGCCCATTTCTTCACTCGCCTACTCGGGTGCGGAACTGGCGCGACGTAATGATCTGGCTCGCTTGCCCGGCGTGTTCGCGACGATTGGTGAACGCGCTCGGCATCTGCATGATTTCATTGCTGGCTATGCCAGTTTCGCAAAATTGCCGGCGCCGCAGCTGGCCGATGTGGAGTGGGAGTCCTTCCTACAGGCGCTGGCATTGCAATGCGAGTTTCGTCTGGTGCCGCCGCTGCCGAAGCGAGCGGGGCGTTTTGATGCGACCCAAGTCGAGCAAGTGTTGATCAACCTGATCAAGAACGCGCACGAGTCGGGGAGTGCCGCGGACGGCATTACGCTAACCATTAGTGAGCGTACCAATGAGTGGCGTATTGAGGTCGCCGATCGCGGACCCGGTATGACCGAGGTCGTGCTGAAACAGGCGCTGCTGCCGTTCTATTCCACCAAGCGTTCTGGCACCGGCTTAGGCCTCGCCTTGGCGCGTGAGATCAGTGAAGCGCACGGTGGCCGCATTGCACTGGCCAACCGGGAATCCGGTGGCCTGCGCGTCACGTTGATCCTGCCAGCCGCGCGCGTATAGGCGGCGGATTACGGTTTTTCTGGCGTGGTAGCTAAGCCAGAGAAGTCGGCGCTGGCGGTGAGGTCACGCTTTTTGCGCTGCGCCAGGAGAGGTTCGCCGTTGACTTGAAACCAAACGTTTTCCGCAATATTGGTAGCGTGGTCGCCGATGCGCTCGATATTTTTGGCCATGAACAGCAGATGCGTGCACGGCGTGATGTTGCGCGGGTCTTCCATCATGTAGGTCAATAGTTGCCGGAAGTAGCCGGTGTAGGCGTCGTCCAGCACGGCGTCATTTTTCCATACGGCGTAGGCGCGTTCGGCGTCGCGATCGCGGTACGCGACCAGCACATCCCGCACGCCAATCGCGGCTAACGTCGCTAGATGCTTGAGGCCGCCCACGGGCCCCACCGGCGCCACCATCGATAGCGGGATCGAGCGTTTGGCGACGTTAGCGGCGTAGTCACCAATGCGCTCAATATCGGCGGCGATTCGCAATGCGGCGAAGACGTTGCGCAGGTCGCTGGCCATTGGCGCGCGCAATGCCAGCAGACGCACCACGTCGTGGCTGATGTCTTGTTCCATTTGATCGATGGCGTCGTCGTTTTCGACCACCCGTTGCGCTATGCGCTCGTCACGCCGCTCCACTGCGTCGATGGCGGCATCCAGTTGCTTCACCGACAACTCGCCCATGCGCACGATTTCGCCGGTGAGCCGGGTCAGTTCGTCGTCGTAGCTTTTGATGATGTGCTCTTTGTTGCTGGTCATAACTGGGTCCTGGTGATCAGCCGAAGCGGCCGGTGATGTAGTCCTCGGTCTGCTTTTTGCCCGGCTTGGTGAAGATCTTCTCGGTGTGGTCAAATTCGATCAACTCACCCAAATACATGAAGGCGGTGAGGTCGGAACAGCGCGCCGCCTGCTGCATGTTGTGGGTGACCATGACGATGGTGAATTCGCTTTTCAGTTCTTCCACCAATTGCTCGATACGACTGGTGGCAATCGGGTCCAGCGCGGACGTCGGTTCGTCCAGTAACAGCACGGCAGGTTTCAGTGCGATCGCGCGTGCGATACACAAACGCTGTTGCTGACCACCGGAAAGGCCGAGTGCGCTTTGCTTTAGTTTGTCTTTCACTTCGTCCCACAACGCGGCGCTGTGTAACGCTTCCTCGACGCGTGCCGCCATATCGGCGCGAGACAATTTCTCGTGGTGGCGAATGCCGTAAGCGACATTTTCAAAAATAGTCATCGGGAACGGCACAGGCTTCTGGAACACCATGCCGACTTTGCTGCGCAGGCGATTCATCGAGTAATGCGGGTCAAGCACGTTCTCTCCATCCAGCCGCACTTCGCCGCGCGCTTCCAGCTTCGGATAGATCGCGTAAATGCGATTGAAAATCCGTAGCAAGGTAGATTTTCCGCAGCCGGACGGCCCGATGATCGCGGTGACCTGCTTCTCCGGGACGTCCATATTGATGCCTTTCAGCGCCTGGAAACCGCCGTAGTAGAACTGCAGATCGCGCACGGTGATCTTTGGCTTCGCTGCCGTTGACGAAGCCATCTGGGTAATGTTTGTTGCGTGCGCAAAATCAGTCATGGGTCACCTTGTTGCGGGAAAAAAGAAGGCGGGCGACGAGGCTGAGTAGCAGCACGAATGCCGTAATGACAAAGGCGCCAGCCCACGCCATCGCGTGCATCGCGTCGCCCGGATCGTTCGCGTACTGGTAGATGATCTGCGGCAGGCTGGACATCTTGTCCATCGGGTTGAACGTGGTGTAATTGTTGCCGAATGCGGTGAACAGCAAGGGTGCTGTCTCTCCGCTGATGCGTGCCAGCGCTAGCAGGATGCCGGTGGTGATGCCCGAGCGTGCGGCGCGAATAAGAATCTGCACGGTAAGCTTCCACTGCGGCACGCCTAGCGCCAACGCCGCTTCGCGCAGCGTGACCGGAACCAGCCGCAACATTTCATCGGTGGTGCGTACGATCACCGGTAACGCAATCAACGCCAGCGCGACGCCGCCAGCAAAGCCGGAGAACGAAGTGGAGCCATGCGTCAGCGCAGTGCTGGGCAGCACGATGATGGTGTAGACAAACAAGCCCATCACGATGGATGGCGCTGACAACAAAATGTCATTGAGAAAGCGGATCGTTTCGCCCAGTTTGGTGCGGTTGGCATACTCCGCCAGCCAGGTGCCGGCCAGCACGCCGATCGGGGTAGCGATGCCGATACCGATGAAGTTGATGATCAAGCTGCCGATCATCGAGTTGAGCAGGCCGCCATCCTCACCGTAGGCGGTGATCGTGGTGAACAACTTCGGGTTCAGTGCGCTGATGCCTTGGCGCAACGTCTCCCATAAGATCCAGCCGAGAAAGGCTAGACCGATCAACGTGGCAAGCGTGCTCAACGCCAACGCCGCGGTGTTGGTGATGCGCCGGCGCAGATACAACATCTTCATGCGTACGCCCCCTGATTCATAAGTAACCTGTAGCAGCCCGCTCGCGGGCGATGCCCTTGCGTTAATGCCCAACAAGGCGAAAGCATTGCCCGCGAGCGGGCTCCTGCAACGGCACCGTCAGTGGCCGCAGCGGCAAAGACAGTGGAAGCGAAGGCACGGAGATAAGTCATCACCGTCCTTCCTTCTTGGCTAGTCGGCGCAGCATCAGCCGTGCGAGCAGCAGCACGATGAAGGTGACCACGAACAACAAGAACGCCAGCGCCATGAGTGAGGATTTTTGTAAGCCGGAGGCTTCGCTAAACTGGTTGGCGATGGTCGAGGCAATCGAAGTCCCGGGGTCTAGCAGTGAGGCGGACAACGTCATTGCATTGCCAAGCACTAAGGTCACCGCCATGGTCTCGCCGAGTGCGCGCCCGAGGCCGAGAAAGACGCCGCCGATCACCGCCGAGCGCGTGTACGGTAAGACAATTCCCCATGACACTTCCCACGTGCTGGACCCGAGCGCATAGGCCGATTCCTTGAGCCGGTTCGGCACGGTCTGGAACACTTCGCGCATGACCGAAGCAATGAACGGAATAATCATGATCGCCAGCACCATGCCGGCCACCAGAATGCTGGCGCCAAAGGGATAGCTACTGCCGAATAACTTGCCTACGAACGGTATGTGTTGCGCCACCCAGGACAGCTTGCCGTCGTCAGGTTGGTCGCCTAAGTAAGTGGTGAGCCATGGTTTGATGTGCTCGGCGAAGAACGGCGCAAAGATGAAAAGCCCCCACATGCCGTAGATGATCGAAGGAATACCCGCGAGCAATTCAATCGCCGCGCCGACGGGCGCGCGTAACCATGCCGGCGCCACTTCGGACAGATATAACGCAATGCCGAAGCTGATCGGTACCGCGATCAATACAGCGATAAACGAGGTGGCGAGCGTGCCATAGACCGGCACCAGAGCGCCATAGACGTCATTGCCCGGATCCCATGCCGTGCTAACTAAGAAGTGCCAGCCGAAGGTAGCGAACGCATCGCGTCCGCCCCACAGCGTGGCGCCAGCAGCACCAAGCAGGGCGGCAAGCACAAACAGCGCACAGCCCTTCAGCAACCAACGAAACAACCGCTCGTGACGGGCGTCGCGGCGGCTGCGTTGTTCCAATTGAAAGGACGTGGTGGCGTCAGTAGCTAGCATAGATTTGAATTTTCCCGGCAGAAGGGTCCCTGTAGGAGCGACTGCAGCCGCTCCTACAACGGCATGCGTTAGTGCTTGAATTCAGACGTCCAATACGCTTCGATTTTGCTGACCAGTACCGGCGGCAGTGGTACGTAATCCAACGCCGCGGCGTCGTTCTGACCGTTTTCCAAAGCGAACTTGAAGAAGCTCATGGCCACCTTGCGGTTAGCGGCATTTTTTGGCGTCTTGTACATGACGATCCATGTCGTGGCGGTAATCGGCCACGCTTGTGCACCCGGCGCGTTCGTCATGATCAGGTTGAAGTCTTTAGCGTCAGCCCAGTTGGCGGTGGCAGCGGCTGCAGCAAAGCTGTCGGCGCTGGGGGCTACGTTGTTGCCGCTGGCGTTTTTCAAGTTGACCCAGCTCAGCTTGTTTTTTACCGCGTAGGCATATTCCACGTAGCCGACCGAACCTTTGATCTGCTTGACGTATTGCGCGACGCCCTCGTTGCCTTTGCCGCCGACACCGGTCGGCCATTGCACGGCAGTGCCAAATTTCACCTTGCTCGCCCACTCGGGATTGACCTTGGACAAGTAGTTGGTGAAGTTGAACGAGGTGCCGGAGCCATCGGAGCGATGCACGACGGTGATCTTGCCAGCGGGTAGTTTCAGGCCGGCGTTTAATGCGGCAATCTTCGGGTCATTCCAGTTGGTGATCTTGCCCAAAAAGATGTTGCCTAAGGTGCTGCCGTCCAGCTTAATCTGACCGGCGCTGACGCCGGCAATATTAACCACCGGCACGATGCCGCCCACCACGATGGGAAACTGGCCCAGACCGTATTTCTGCAGATCTTCCGCTTTTACGGGTGCATCAGAGGCGCCGAAATCGATGGTGCCTTCCTTGATTTGTGCGATCCCGGCGCCCGAGCCCACCGATTGGTAGTTGAGGTGGTCGCCCGTTTTTTCGGCATACGCGGCGGACCATTTGGACATGACCGGATAAACGAAGCTCGAGCCGGCGCCGGTGATGTCGGTGGCGTGGGCGCTTACGCCGAAAACAGATACCGCTGCGAGGGCGGTGAAAGCGAGGTGGAGCGGAAGTCGGTGAACGGTCATCACGGTAGATCCTCGTGGGAAGTTGGATGTGACCCCGCTATTTCAGGACGTACGCGTTGCCGTTGAATGAAACAAATGTTGCAGGGAGATGACAGTGACCGAAGGTTGACCAGACGCACCCGGCCGTATGTCGTATGACGCGGCCCCGTATTAGAAGGTCACCTATTAATGGATGCGATGGCTACGCGGTGTAGCGACGTCGATGACGTTCGTATTGCAGCGCGACGTCTTGTCTTGCCGTTGTCATAAAAGTGTCAGGCGGTCGTCAATATCCGTCTGCAAACTTGCCGCAAGTTCGGTGGTTGACTCATGTGTCCGTCACTGATTGGGGGTTTTTTACTACTTGCGGAGAAAGATATGCGTTCCAGATTGATTACCGTGGCGATTGCCGCCGGACTCGGCGTCACCAGTTTTTCGATCATCGCTGCACCGGCGCAACACAAGGCGGCCGCAACGAGCACTACGATTAGCGGCGCCGAAGTGGAGCAACTCAAGGCGCAGCTCGCCGCCTTGCAGGCACAGGTAGCATCATTAGAAGAACGTACCGATGCGCAATCGGATATCAACGTAGCGACTAACCAATCGGTAACGGCGGTACAGCAGTCCCAGGTGGCTAACGATAAGAAAGTGGCAGCGGTTGATAAGTGGGTCAACAACACATCGCTGTCCGGCAAGATGTACTTCGATTTCAGCAACATCAACGAGAGCAATAGCGATAAAGGCCACACGGATAAGTCAGGCGTTGGCCTGGATGTAAAGCGCTTCTATCTTGGCGTCGATCACAAGTTCAACGATATTTGGTCGGCCAATCTGACCACCGACTTCAGCTACGCCAGTAACATTGGTCAGACCAGCTTGTACGTCAAGAAAGCTTACGTGCAGGGGAAATTTAGCAAGGCTGCCGTGTTACGGGTGGGCTCAACTGACTTGCCGTGGGTGCCATACGCCGAAAAGGCCTATGGCTTTCGCTACGTCGAAAACACCTTGATCGATCGCCTGAAATACGGCACGTCCGCCGACTGGGGCGTGCATTTGGGCGGCAAGATTGGCGCGGGTGGTTCGCTTAGCTACGCGGTGGCAGCGCTCAATGGCGGCGGCTACAAGAATCCCAGCCGCAGCAAAAGTGTGGACTTTGAAGGCCGCGTCAGCTTTTCACCCTTCCAGAACGTGATGGTCGCTGTGGGCGGCTATCGCGGCAAGTTGGGCAAGGAAGTGGAAAGCACAGCGCTTAGCAACACCGCGCAGCGCGGTAACGTGTTGATTGCCTATGTCAGTGAAAAATATCGCTTTGGTGCTGAATATTTCACGGCCAATAACTGGAATAACGTGCTGACCCCACGCACCGATAAGGCGGACGGCTATTCGATGTGGGGCAGCGTGGCGCTGACGGATGTGGTCAGTCTATTCGCACGCTATGACAACGCTAACCTGAGCAAGAACCTCGATCACCAGGCCAAGGACACCTATTACAACCTTGGTGTGCAGTATCAGGTTACCAAGGGTTTCAAGTTGGCCGGTGTGTGGAAGCACGAGGATCGTGACAAGTCGGTCAATGCACCACTGCTTGCCCACGTACAACGGGTGAAAACCAACGAGATTGGCGTATGGGGTGAGGTCGCGTTCTAAGCGCGTTGCCTGCGCGCCACAGGTTAGTCGGGTTTTACTGGCCAAATCGAGAATTCGGCTAGCTGAGAACGACAACTGCCGATGCTCGGTTTATCGGGTTTGTATCAACCAAGCATCGGCAGGGAGTGAGCCATTCAGACGGATTCGCCATCCGGCCTGCCAAAGTCAGACAGAGTGTTAATACCGCCAGCCCCTCTTGCCGTAAAGGCAAGAAGGGCTTTTTCGTGCACGATCAGTGCTTTCGGCTGGCCGGTGGGGCTGGCGGTGAACGGCTTACGAATCAGCGCCGATTGCGCGACGCCGGACGGTCCCGTAGATGCGGTGAATGGTTGTCGGCTTGGCCGGCTGGAAGCCTCTCGTGGTCGCTGGTCTGGCGAGTTGGCCTAGCGAAATGGATGGAGAGATGGATGGATGGAGAGATGGATGGAGAGATGGATGGAGAGATGGGTAAAGAGATCGGTGGGGAGACGGCCTGCCGAGATGGCCTATCAGGGCCGTGAATGCATTCTTCGTCGCCTAGCTCTACACCGGCGTCACCCCGTCACTTACGGCTTTGCTGCCGTGTCTTCATGCCGCTGTGTGTCGGCACCGTCACCGTCCGGTGGGTTGCCGCCCGCTGGCACGACGCGTGAGGCGTCTAGTACACAGGTAAAGGTCGAGCCGTGGCCAGGCTCGCTCTCGACGAGCAAGCGTGCTTGATGGAGGTTGAGCACGTGCTTGACGATCGACAACCCCAGGCCGGTGCCGCCCGATCCACGTGAGCGGCTGGAGGACACGCGATAGAAACGTTCGGTCAGGCGGCTTAGATGCTCGGCCGGAATTCCCAGCCCGCTGTCGCGCACTGAAAACGCGGCACCACCGTCAGCGGTCTGCTGCCAGCCGATCACGATGCTGCCGTCGCTTGGCGTATAGCGGACGGCGTTGCTGACTAGGTTGGAGAAAGCGCTGTGCAGGTCGCCGACAGAGCCGCGCAAGTCGATGTCGGTGCTGGCGTCGACGGTAACGGTATGGCGACCTTGGCTGAGGGCTTCGGCTTCACGGCGCAAGGTCACCAGTAACGACGCCATGGCGACGTGTTCGTCCGGCAGTGTCTCGCGCGTTTCCAGGCGCGACAGCGTCAACAAATCCTCCACGATCTGGCCCATGCGCCGCGACTGCATGCGCATTTCCTTGAGTACCGGGGCAAGCTCAGGTACGTCCTCCGGGTCGAGCAGTTCCAGATATCCGTGGATCACCGTCAGCGGTGTGCGCAACTCGTGCGAAACGTTGGCTACAAAGTCGCGCCGGGTCTGTTCTAGACGGCTCAATGTGCTGATGTCGCGTGCCAGCAGCAGTTGCAAGTGTGAGCCAAACGTCATGGCGGTGACGCTCAGGCGCAGCGCGGGGTCCGCTGGCGCCGGCATGTCGGCAGCCATCTGGCGCGTGTCGGCGCGCAACCATGCGCCGAGTTCACTGTCACCCAGACGCTCGGCTAACGTGCGTTCGTCATGCTGCTGTTCTAGCCCGAGTAGATGAACTGCCGCGGCATTACGCCAACGCACATGGCCTTGGTGATCGAGTAACACCACCGCATCAGGCAATGATTCCACCGCATCGCGGACATCGCGCAGTTGAGCCGCTAGGCGGTGCCGGCGGGTGGGTGATGGGTGTGATGAGACTTGTATGTTTGTTGTTGGCGCGCGGCGGCGGCTTGCCTGGGTTGTCGCTAGTGCCAGCCACAGCAACCCGGCGAATTCGCCGCTGCCCGCCACAACGAGTGCCCAGAATGTCGTGTGCCCGACGGCGGCAAAGAAAATGGCCAGCAGGAGTGTGCTGGCCAAAATGATCGCGAGCACCGCATGGGTGCGACTGCTGTGCGTGTGCCGGTTGCGCACTTAGACCCGCTCAGGCGCGGGGCTGACGGAGAAACGGTAGCCGCTGCCGCGCACGGTTTGCACCAGCGCATCGAGGCCCCACGTTTCCAACGTCTTGCGGAGGCGACGGATGTGTACGTCCACGGTGCGCTCTTCGACGTACACGCTGCCGCCCCAGACGTAATCGAGCAACTGCGCGCGGGAGTACACGCGCTCGGCGTGAGTCATGAAAAAATGCAGCAGGCGATACTCGGTGGGGCCGACACTAATTTGTTGCTCGCCGGCAAATACCCGGTGTGCCAGACCGTCCAGGCGCAGGCCGCCCAGCTCGATCACGCCGGAAATATCTTCGCCATGACTACGCCGTAGTACGGCCTTGATCCGGGCGATTAGTTCGCGCGTGGAAAACGGCTTAACGACGTAATCATCGACGCCGGCCTCTAATCCCGCGACGCGATCGGCCTCTTCGCCACGAGCGGTGAGCATGATGATGGGTATGCCGCGGGTCACATCGTCCTTGCGCAGGCGGCGGGCCAAGTCCATGCCGCTGATGCCTGGCAGCATCCAGTCGAGCAAGATGAGGTCGGGAATGGCGTCGGCGATGGCTAGTTGCGCTTCGCCCGCATCGCCCGCAGCAATCGGCAGCATGTCTGCCTTGCGCAGGGCGAAGGCGACCATGTCACGGATCGGGGCTTCGTCTTCAATGATCAGGATGCGCTTTTGCATGGGTTGTCCGCTGGGGGTGCGCGCCATTGCAGCAGAGTTATGTTACGCGACGATGACAATACGTGTCGCATGCCACGGGCGTTAGCGTTGCTACGTGCAGGCAACGGTTGGTTGCTGCTGATGGTCGCATACCCTCGCTATACTCGGCCCTTTCTATGGGGAAGGAGCGGGAAATGAGCGGAATCTTGGCATTAGTGTTCGTCGTCGTCGTCGTCATCGTGCTGATCAAGCTGGTGCGCATCGTGCCGCAGGGCTATGAGTGGACGGTGGAAACTTTCGGCAAATACACCGCTACGCTGGAGCCTGGGCTGCATTTCCTGATTCCCGTTTATCAGTCGGTGGGACACAAGATCAATATGATGGAGCAGGTGTTGGACGTGCCCAGTCAGGACGTCATCACCAAGGACAACGCTGTCGTGCGGGTGGACGGCGTGGTGTTTTATCAGGTATTGGATGCCGCCAAGGCCGCTTATGAAGTGGCCAATTTAGAGCAGGCCTCGCTGGCGCTGGTAATGACCAATATCCGTACCGTGCTCGGCTCGATGGATCTGGATGAAAGCCTGAGTCAGCGCGATGCGATTAACGCCAAGCTGTTGCACGTGGTCGACGTGGCGACGCATCCGTGGGGCGTCAAGGTGAACCGTATCGAGATCAAGGATATTGCGCCGCCGCGCGACCTGATCGACGCAATGGCACGCCAGATGAAAGCCGAACGCGAAAAGCGCGCAAACATTCTGGACGCTGAGGGCTATCGCCAAGCGGCTATTTTGAAAGCCGAGGGTGAAAAGCAGTCAGTGATTCTGGCCGCCGAAGGCGAGAAAGAAGCGGCGTTCCGTACGGCTGAAGCACGTGAGCGTTCCGCCGAAGCAGAAGCCAAGGCGACCACGATGGTGTCGGACGCAATCGCCGGCGGCAACGTCAATGCGTTGAATTACTTTGTCGCCAATAATTATGTGGAAGCATTGAAGGAGATGGCCAAGTCGCCTAACCAGAAGATGCTGTTGCTACCGATTGAAGCGACCGGCGTGATCGGTGCGCTGGCCGGTATTGGCGAGTTGGCGAAAGAATCGTTTAGTCAGCAGCGGTCGCCGGCGATGCCGACGCAACCGCCGCTGCGCTGAGGGCTGAGCCATGTGGGAGCTTTCGACGCACTATTTATGGTGGATTCTCGCGTTGGTGCTGATTGCCGGCGAAGTGATGGTTCCGGGCTACTTCATGCTGTGGGTTGGCTTGGCCGCTGCCGCCATGGGCGTCGTGCTGTGGGCGGTGCCAACGCTGGGTTTGTTGCCACAGGCCGTGCTGTTCGCGCTGTTGGCGTTCGCGTCCTGCTTTGCTTACGCGCGCTGGCTGCGACCCCGGGTGGAGCGTCGGGCTGCTGGCGACGAGCGTTTGAATCGCCGCGGTGAACAGATGGTCGGCCAGCGCTTTGAGCTGGTCGAAGCGATCGTCAATGGTCGCGGCAAGGCGCGCGTGGGCGATGGTCAGTGGCTGGTCAGTGGACCGGATTTGCCGCTCGGCGCGGCGGTGGAAGTGTTGTCGGTAGACGGCACCACGTTGCGGGTGCGTGCGGCGCCATGAGTGAACCTGTCGCCGCCGTCACCCAGCCGTTTGCCAGCGCGGCGCTCAACACGCGCGTCGCGTTTTTACTGGAGCTGGCGCGGCGCTTGCACCAGTACGGCACCTCGGCGCCGCGGCTTGAAATGGCCATCTCCAGTGCCGCGCAGAGCCTGGGGTTGGTGGCAGATGTCTGGTCCAGCCCTACCGCCATCATCATCTCGTTTGCTGACATGGTGCAGGGTGAGGAAGGGTTGGCGCAAAGCACGCAAGTCATGCGCTTGGCGCCGGGGGATGTGAACCTGGCGCGACTGTGCGAGGCCGATGACATTGCGGATCGGGTGATCGCTGGCGAGCTGGATTTGCGCGAGGGATTTCACCGTTTGCGTGCGCTAGGCGTACAGGAAACGCGCTGGGCGAAGGCGGGCACGATTTTTAGTTACGGGCTATCTGCAGCCAGTATTGCGGCGTTGTTTTTGCATAGCTCATGGGTTGATTTGGTGGTAGC
The DNA here is from genome assembly GCA_039924175.1 of Rhodanobacter sp. Lineage (GTDB taxonomy): Bacteria > Pseudomonadota > Gammaproteobacteria > Xanthomonadales > Rhodanobacteraceae > Rhodanobacter. The sequence goes on along the minus strand of JBDTBF010000166.1, from coordinate 9,342 downwards.
GGGCTTCATCGGCTTGATTATCGGCTGGATTACGATCCTTGCCGGTAGCCGACCGCGCCTAGCCGTCGCCAGCGATTTGATCTGCGCGCTGGTGGCTACCACGGTCGCCATTGTTGTGAGTGCGTTTGTTTCACCCTTGGCGATCAAGTCGGTGGTGTTGTCCAGTTTGATTATCTTGATTCCAGGGATGTCGCTGACGAACGCCGTACGCGAAATTACCAGTCAAAATTTGGTATCGGGCATGGCACGCCTCGGTGGCTCTTTGTCGACCCTGCTCAAGCTGGCGTTTGGTACGGTCGCCGCGTCCCAGCTATGCCTTGCCGCGGGAATTCATGCGCGTGATTACGCGCTGACGCCGTTGCCAGCATGGACTGATTACCCGGCGCTGCTGGTGGGCGCCGTGGGGTTTGCCATTCTGTTTCGAGCGGCGCTGCGTGATTGGCCGGTCGTGATTGGGGCGGTAGCTATGGGTTATCTGGCTACGCGCTGGAGTGGCGACATTGCCGGCTCGCTACCCGCTGCGCCGTTTGGCGTGTTTGTCGGCGCCTTCTTACTTGGTGCCACGGCCAACTTGTATGCGCGTTTTGCGCACCAGCCCGGCGCGGTGATTCGTGAGCCAGGTATTTTGCTATTGGTTCCCGGCAGCGTGGGCTTTCGCAGCGTGTCGTTTATGTTGGAACGCGATACGCCGTTAGGTATGGATACGGCGATGCTGATGTTGACCTTGCTGGTGTCGATTGTTGCGGGTTTGATGTTTGGCGATTTGTTGGTTTCCGCGCGCCGTTCTTTATAAGCTGAACTAGGCGCGGTGGGTTGGTGTATCGGTAAGCGAGTCCGCTTCTAAAGTGCACCGCCTGGTGGTTGACAGGCAGCAGTACGTACTGGGGTAATTATTTTCTTTGGCTCAAAAAAACGCCGGCCACAGGCCGGCGTTTTTCTGTGATTGGGCGAATCGCAATTAGATCGCCAAATCCTTTTCCTTCTTGCCCGCTTTCAACGCGTCGTTGAACCAACGCGGGCGCTTGCCACGGCCCGACCATGTCTGTTCAGAGTCGGCGGGGTTGCGGTATTTCGGGGGAACGGGCGCGCCTACGCGTTTGGACTTGCGGCGTCCGTCGCCAAAAATATCATCGAAGGTGTAACCCTCGGTTTTCAGCATCGCATGTACTTTCTCGCGCAGCTTGACTACTTTCTCTTTGCGCAACTCAACCTGACGGACCTGGGCTTTGGTGATTAGATCACTAAGCTGGCTGTTGTTTAGACCTTTGATATCGACGGCCATAGCGAACTCCCGAGTATGTTTATTAAAAATCTGACGATTACTTGGCAGTGAAGCCGAGTGTAATGGAACCGGTAACAAGGTGATTCTCGCGCACTTGGAGAATAATTGTAAAGCGCGGGCGGCTTGTGCAGGTCCATTCACACCAGCTTTGATAAGAGAGAATGGGGAAAGTTCCTCTGATTGTATTCACTGCGCATCAAATGGACCGAGGCGCTTTCGGTTTAGTGTTGGCCGGTGAATTCGCCGCGGTTTCATATTTTTGGTGGATTTGGCTGGCGTGCCAGCACTTCTGACTCCAGCCACTGCGCCTACGAATTAATGGCGTCGCAGACTAGCATCGGTGGTTGAAAGCTGTTTCCTGCTTAGCCGGCTTCTCGGTTGGGAAAAGCACCTAACCAGAAGAACCGACTGCGTCTATGCCTTAATCGCGGAGTAGTTTTGATGACGGCCATAAAAAACGGCCGCGTTAGCGGCCGCCTCTTTATGGAGCTGGCTGGACTTGTTAGCTTAGTAGAGTGAATAACTCGTCTTCGCTAATGGCGCGGCTTTCGGTTTCTTCACGAGCGCGATATTCCAGCGTGCCCGCGGCGACGCCGCGCTCACTAACGACGACGCGATGCGGAATACCGATCAACTCCATGTCGGCAAACATGCCGCCAGGGCGCAGACCACGGTCGTCGAGGGCAGTTTCAATGCCCCGCTGGGTCAGCGCCTGATATAACGCCTCGGCGGCTTCGGTCACCGCAGCCACATTGCGCTGGTTAATAACGCAGATCACGACCCGCCAAGGTGCCATCGCTTCGGGCCAGATAATGCCGTTGGCATCATGTCGTTGCTCAATAGCGGCGGCGACGACGCGGCTGACGCCGATGCCGTAGCAGCCCATCGTCATGACCTGGTTTTTACCTTGATCATTAAGTACGGTCGCTTTCAGTGCTTCGGCGTATTTCTGGCCAAGCTGGAACACGTGGCCTACCTCGATGCCACGCGCCAAATGCAGCGTGCCTGTGCCGTCGGGTGACAGGTCGCCGTCAACAACATTGCGCAGGTCGGCAATGCGCGTGATACGCGCGTCACGTTCCCAATTCGCGCCGGTGTAGTGGCTGTCGTCAGCGTTGCCACCGCAGATAAAGTCGCTCAGTATCGCCGCATCGCGATCAACGATGACAGGGATGGAATCGGGTAGCCCGACTGGACCAATAGAGCCAGGGTGAGCGTGAATGGCCGCCAGAATTTCTTCTTCGCTGGCCAAAACGGATTCATCGGGTAGCTCAGCGAGCTTCCCTGCTTTCACTTCATTGATCTGATGATCGCCGCGTAGACAGAGCGCCACCAAGCCATCACGGCCTTTCACCAGCAACGTTTTTACGCACTGTTGCGGCGGTAGGTGGAGGAAGCTGGCCACGTCGTCGATGGTTTTCTTGCCCGGTGTCGCGACGCGCTGCAGTGGCGCGGCGGCAGCAGGACGCAGGGCGGTGGGTGCCAGTGATGTCGCTTTCTCAATATTTGCGGCGTAGTCGGAGCCATCAGAAAACGCGATGGCATCTTCGCCAGCGTCGGCCAGCACCTGAAACTCGTGACTAGCGTTGCCGCCAATGGCGCCGGTGTCGGCTTGTACCGCACGGAAGGTCAGGCCAAGCCGCGTAAAGATGCGTGTGTAAGCTTGATACATGACCGCGTAGGTTTCATTCAGCGACTCGGCGCTGAGATGAAACGAATACGCGTCTTTCATCAAAAACTCGCGTGCACGCATGATGCCGAAGCGCGGGCGAATTTCGTCACGGAACTTGGTTTGAATTTGGTAAAAAGTGATCGGTAACTGCTTGTAACTTTTCAGCTCGTTACGGGCAAAGTCGGTGACCACTTCTTCGTGCGTAGGGCCGTAGCAAAATTCCTGCTGCTTGCGATCCTTGATCTTCAGAAGCTGGCCGCCAAATTTCTCCCAACGTCCGGTTTCGTCCCATAGTTCGCGCGGCTGCACCGATGGCATCAGCATCTCAATGGCACCAGCGCGATCCATTTCCTCGCGTACGATGTTTTCAACCTTGCGCAGCACGCGCAGGCCTAGCGGCGACCAGGTGTAAAGGCCGGCGGCAAGTTTGCGGATCATGCCGGCGCGCAACATCAGTTGATGGCTGGCGATTTCAGCGTCAGCGGGCACTTCTTTGACGGTGGCCAGGTGGAATTGGCTGAGGCGCATGCGGGCGTTTCCGGCGTAGTAAAAACGCCAATTGTAGCGGGCGCTTGCGCACTCGGTGCGGGCCACCCGCCGCCGCTACGAACCGCCCGCGCCAAGGGCAAGCGTCAGGCGCTTGAAGTTGCCGATTATTTGGCTTCGCAAAACTGCTGATATTGCGTTTGTGCGGCGCCGATCTGCTGGTTGCGCTGCGCGTTGTCTAGTGCCACCGGCTTGCCGTCCTTTTGCATGACGACGGGGCCTTTCCCTTGCAACGCAGCCAGGTTGGATTTGAGCGATTCGCACAGCTTGGCGCGGTTATCTGGTGTATCAGCTAGTGGCTGCGCGGGTGCTGGCGCGGCGTCTGGCTCGCTTTCGCTGACGGTGTTCTCGGTGGCGGGCGCCAGCGGCTCGACCGTGCCATTGGTCTTTATTTTTTGGTAATTCTTGCCCTGTGCCGGCGGCGCTTCCGAGTAATGCACCGTGCCGCCCGCGTCTGTCCATTTATAGACTTGGGCGCTGGCTAACGGGGTCAGTGCCAACAAGACCGCAGCAATCAGCAAACGACGCATGGCGATGCTCCATCATGGATAAAAAGTTGAGGGTAGCCGGACAACTGATCTTGGAATAGCACGAATACGCCAAGTTGGGCGCGTACTCACAAGTCGAACAGTATCCCTCACGCGAGGCTTCGACCAGTTTTGTGCGTTTAGCAGCAAATTGTTGCTGCTGTGGCATGGCTGCGGGGCGGTTCCCTTGTTGCGACGCGCCAGAAGATGCCTCGCCAAGTCGATGGTTTACACTGCGTAAACCCCGTTACGGTGTTGATGAATGAGTGATTCCAAGCTAGTTCCGCCGCCGCGGTATCGCGGTATCTACCTCTTGCCGAACCTGTTCACGACGGGTGCGATGTTTGCGGGTTTCTACGCCATTATTGCCAGCATTGGCGGGCGCTACAGTGAAGCTGCCGTGGCCGTGTTTATTGCTGCTGTGCTCGATGGCATGGACGGACGCGTCGCTCGCATGACGGGAACGCAGACCGAATTTGGCGTGCAATACGATTCGTTGTCCGACTTGGTCAGCTTTGGCTTGGCACCAGCGTTGGTGATGTACAACTGGTCGCTGTCGGCTTTGGGCGACTTTGGGTCGCTGTGGGGCAAGTTGGGCTTGGCCGCCGCGTTTATTTATGCCGCTTGCGGCGCGTTGCGTTTGGCTCGATTCAATACCCAGGTAGGCGTGGCGGACAAGCGCTACTTTCAGGGGTTGGCCAGCCCTGCTGCGGCTGCCGTGTGTATGTCGTTTGTGTGGAGTGTCGACAAATTTGGTTTGCCCGGCCGTGAGTTTTGTTTCATTACCCCGGTGATCGCCATTGTGGTGGGTTTGTTGATGGTCAGTCGGTTCCGCTATTTCAGTTTCAAGGCATTGCCGATGGGCGAGCGCCAGCGCGTACCGTTTGCGTGGGTTGTCGGCGCCGTCATGTTATTGGCGTTATTGATCGTGGACCCGCCGCGCGTGCTGTTTGTCGGGTTCACTATTTACTTGCTGTCCGGCCCGGTATGGACGCTGTGGGGACTGGCTGGTCATCGGCGGCGTGCCCGTCTTAGCGCGAAATGAACGCGCCGGCCCGCCAGATCATTAGTGCCGCACACCGCGCGCGGGTTTTGCGTGCGCTGGGTGTGACGCCTTGGGTGCGTCGATCAGCACAGGATTTCGCTGTAGTGGACGCGCAGGCAGTTGCCGCGCTCAACGCTGGTCCCGTGCTCGGTGATTGCGTTGTCGTACTTCCGGCCGGTTGCAGCACCCGTGAGCTGGATTTTCTCGGGCGCGCGTTGAATGCCTACGGGACGTTGTTAGCGCGGGCCGCGCGAGTCACTCTGCAGCATGGTGAGCTGGCTCACGTGCCCGAAGTGCGCGCCTATCTTGCCTTTGGCGAAGCGCAAGCACAGGCGTTAGGGCGCGCGTTACCGGCCACGGCGTTGCAGCAGGCGCAGATTATTCTGGCAGATGAATTGGCGGCGACGTTGACTGACGCTGGCGCCAAAAGGCGATTGTGGAGCGCGCTGCGTAGCTTGCGCCGTGCGCTGGCTGCAGTCGGCAGATAATTCAGATGGCGATCGCCCCCAGATTGGCAACCCACGTACGCGCCATGCGCACGGAAGATTTGCCTGCTGTTGTTGCGCTGGAAAGCAGCGGCTACGAGTTTCCGTGGTCGCCGAATATATTCCGCGATTGCTTGAAAGCCGGTCATCCATGCTGGGTGCTGTGTGCGGAGGCACAAGTCATCGGTTACGGCATCTTGTCGACGGGCGCGGGCGAAGCGCACGTGTTGAATATATGCATTGGTGCAGCGCATCGCAGCCAAGGGTTGGGGCGACATTTGTTGTGTCGACTGCTGGATATCGCCCGCTGGAACGGCGCGGAGCGTGTGTTTCTTGAAGTGCGTCCCTCCAACCCGTTCGCGAAGGCGCTGTACGAATCAGTCGGCTTTCGTGAAATCGGCCGCCGTCCGCGCTATTACCCCGCTCACGATGGCCGCGAAGACGCGATTGTGATGGCACTCGATATGGCCGCAGGCCCTATCGAGAATTAGAGAGCAGGCTTTTTGACGCGTCGATAGCCGCGCGTCTTCGGCCTGCAAGTAGAAGTGAGTACGCGTGAGGTGTGACAAACGAGTGGGCTTCTTCGGCCCACCTTCGTTTCTCACGCCTCTGCAGTCATTTCTGTAGCTTGGCCGCCTGTTCGCGTAGCGCCACCAGCGTGATGTTCCAGTCGGTAATACGCTGACGTTCTTGCGTCACCACTTCAGCAGGCGCGTGCGCGACGAAGTTAGCGTTGCTGAGTTTGCCTTCACATTTTTTGATTTCGAGCTCAATACGCGCTACTTCTTTGGCAATACGTGCCTGCTCCGCGCCAAGATCAATCAGTCCTGCCAACGGGATCATGGCGCGCAAGGTGCCAATTACCGCAGCAGCAGCAGCGGGCTCATCGGCCCCGGTAGCGATCCATTGCGGGGCGTCGACGCGCGCAAGAAAGCTGATTTGCGTCGCAAACTTGGTGACCCGGGCGCGATCACTGGCGTTGCCATCGGCCAGTAATAGTGGAATGGTTTTGCCCGGCGAAATGTTCATTTCCGAGCGAATTTTGCGGATACCCGTCAGCACACTCTTGAACCATTCAATCTCGGTGGTGGCAGCGTTGTCTTCCGCGATGGCGCTGGCATCTGGCCACGGTCGTTGCAGGATGCTGGTTTCGGTCATTCTCAGTTTCGGCGCCACGGTCTGCCAGATTTCCTCGGTAATAAACGGAATGACCGGGTGCAGTGCACGCAGCACCGTTTCCAGCACGATTAGGAGCGTGTGCCGGGTGGAAGCCGCGGCTGCCACATCGGTGCCATTCAAAGCCGGTTTGGATAGCTCCAGGAACCAGTCGCACAACTCGTTCCAGGTGAACTCGTAGAGTGCTTGGGCGAGGTGGTCGAAGCGGTAGCTGGCGAAATGCTGTTCCACTTCCACCAAGGTCTGTTTCAGACGCGTGAGAATCCAACGCTCGGCCTCGGTGGCCGGAGCGCCGGCCGGCGCGGTGATCTCGCCTTCTGGCAAGTTCATCAGCACGAAGCGCGCTGCATTCCACAGTTTGTTGCAGAACGCGCCATAACCTTCGGCGCGCTTGATGTCGAAGTTAATGGTGCGGCTGTAGCTGGCCAGCGCGGCGAAGGTGAAACGCAGCGCGTCGGTACCGATCGCCGGAATGCCGTTGGGGTAATCCTTGCGGATGCGCTTTTCTACCTTTTCGCGCACTTGCGGTATCAATAATGACTTGGTGGATTTGGCGACCAATGGTTCCAATTCAATACCGTCGATCAAGTCCAGCGGATCGAGCGTGTTGCCCTTGGACTTGGACATCTTCTTGCCTTCGGCGTCACGCACGATGGCATTGATATAGACCTCGCGGAAGGGGATCTGGCCGGTGAAATACTTAGTCGTCATCACCATCCGGGCAACCCAGAAGAAGATGATGTCGAAGCCGGTGACCAGTACCGCGCTTGGCAGGAAGATCTTGTCCTGTTCCCAGTTGGCGACCACGTCACCGCGCTCATTTTTCACGGGGCCGTCGGCGGGCCAACCGAGCGTGGAGAAAGGCCACAGCGCGGAGGAGAACCACGTGTCCAGCACGTCGTTGTCTTGGCGCAGCTCACCCACCGGCGGCTTGCTGGCGTGCGCGCGGGCGTCGGCTTCGTCTTCACCCACAAGGATGTTGCCGGCTTCGTCGTACCACGCTGGGATACGGTGGCCCCACCACAGCTGGCGGCTGATGCACCAGTCTTGAATGTTGTCCAGCCACTGCGTGTAAGTGTTGGCCCAGCTTTCGGGGACAAATTTAATGTCGCCGTTGCGGACCGCATCCAGCGCCGGCTCGGTGATGGCCTTACGGCCACCAGGGCGTCCATCGGCCTGCTTTGCTGTCGTGAGATCGACGAACCACTGATCGGTCAGCATCGGCTCAATCACCGCGTCTGAGCGCTGGCTAATGGGCACCTGCAGCTTGTGCGGCTTAATTTCCACCAGCAGACCGGCAGCGTCCAGATCGGCAACGATCAACTTGCGGGCTTCGTAGCGACCGAGGCCGCGATACTTCTGCGGGATGTGATCGACCGCGTGGGTAGCTGCTGCCTCCATATCAGCCGTCTTCGTCGTTGGCATGGCGGCCTCACGATCCTTGGCATCGTTGGCGCCGCCGAGCACTTCTGCGCGTAGGTTGAAGATCTTGATCGGCTTGAACCCGTGTCGCTGGCCGACGGCATAGTCGTTGAAGTCGTGCGCCGGCGTGATCTTCACGCAGCCGGTGCCGAAGTCCTTGTCGACGTAGTCGTCGGCAATGATCGGAATCTCGCGATCGGTAAGCGGGAGCTTCAGCGTCTTGCCGACTAGATGCGCGTAACGCTCATCGTCCGGGTGCACCGCCACGGCGACGTCACCCAGCATGGTTTCCGGGCGGGTGGTGGCAACCACGAGACTGTCTTTGCCATCGGTCGTCATATAGCGGATGGACCACATGTGGCCATCGCGCTCGACGTTGTTTACTTCCAGATCCGACACGGCCGTGCCCAGCGACGGGTCCCAATTTACGAGCCGATTTCCGCGGTAGATGAGACCTGCGCGATACCAGGCGATAAACACTTTGCGTACTGCGGTGGACAGACCTTCATCCATCGTGAAACGCTCACGCGACCAATCCGCCGTGGCGCCAATGCGGCGCATCTGGTTGGTAATAGTGGAGCCGGATTCTCCCTTCCATTTCCACACGCGTTCGATAAAAGCGTCGCGCCCCAAGTCATGCCGCGTCTTGCCTTCGGCAGCGAGCTGGTTTTCTACAATTTTCTGTGTCGCGATGCCGGCGTGGTCCGTACCGACCTGCCACAACGTGTTCATGCCGCGCATGCGCTGATAGCGCACCAGCATGTCCATCACCGTCTGCTGGAATGCATGGCCCATGTGCAGTGTGCCGGTGACGTTCGGCGGCGGCAGCAGGATGCAATATGGCTCGCCCGTACCCGCTGGCTGGAACGCACCGCTGGCCTCCCAGTGCGCGTACCACTTCGACTCGATCTGCGCGGGTTCGAAACTCTTTTCCATCGGGGTTGCACTCGGTAGCGCACGCAAGCGCGCGCTGTGTCATGGGGGGAAGCGTTGATTGTAAGGGGCGCGAGCGCGACGCGGTGGATCGACGGCTCGCGGTGGGGCCATCGGCATGCGGGGCGTGATCGCTCTCAGAGGCAAGACGGGTTCGATCTTGAGCAGTTCCCGCGCACTCGCGCATTGGCTTCGACGAACCCTCTCCCCCAACCCCTCCCCCGTGGGGGGAGGGGCTTTACGCTTCCGGCTTC
>JBDTBF010000165.1:0-92021 GCA_039924175.1 Rhodanobacter sp. | reverse complement strand
GCCGCGCCCTGACCAGCACTTTGCTGCAGCGGGAATCTTTAGGCTATGTAGCTCAGCTGGTTAGAGCACGGCACTCATAATGCCGGGGTCGGTGGTTCGAGTCCACCCATAGCCACCAAACGCTTGGCGAATGCGAATACAGCCATTCAAAGGTGACCAAAGCCTGCGTAATTGCAGGTTTTTTTGTGCCTTTTGTTCTGCTTTCATGTGCTGTTTGGTGAGCGTTCGCTGACTACGCGCGTACCGCTCTGGCTCTCGACGAACAGGCTCGCGCTGCTCTCTTTCCGCGGGCGATGGGCCGATTGCGGCAGAAGCGCTAGCTTGTCTTCGACTCGGGCAATCTCCGAAGTGGTTCTCAACGGGTCAGGCGAGAAAAGCGGGACGTCAACTAAAACGGCTGCTTCGAAAACCAGCCCGACCTCGACCTCTGAAATTCCCGTCCCGATCAGTTGCAAAGTGCTGTGTGAGATGTCGATCGGGGCAGTAAGGTCGGCTTCCGACGTTTTGCGTTGCTTACGGCAAGCCGGGTTTGCTTTCCCAGGCACTTAGAGTTTCCCGCGATGCGAGTGAATGAGTTCGAGCAGCTGCGCATGATCCTAAATGCCCATCACAACGATCATGAAGTGGCTTTAAGACCGTCATATCGGTCATTTTTTGTATGGCCGCAATGCAGTCGGAAGACGCCCAGACGTGGCGTTAACGTGCCGACAATCAAGGTTGGGTAATCCGTCTGCCGCATTGCACGGCGTAACGGTGTCGCTGAAGCACACGTCCAGTTGCCCATTGCAGCGTGTCGCACACGACCAATCTCGAACCTGCCGTCGTAACCGGGCCAGATTTTCCTTACGCTGTGACGCTTGAGGTTTCGATATATTTGTCTAATAATCACCTATGTATTCATATTTTAGACTAATACATCGAATATGCAGACTTTGCAGGAATTAGGTGAAGCGGTGGCAGCGCGGCGGCGATCACTCGGCCTAAAGCAGGGCGAAGTGGCTATTCGCGCCGGCATCAGCCAAGACGTCCTGTCTCGTTTCGAGCTGGGCAAGTCCGCTGAGTTCGGCTCGCGCAAGCTGCTCTCGGTGCTGGCGGTCTTGGGTATGGAACTGCAGTTCGCTGACACCACCGCATCTGGCTCTCTGGACGAGCTTCGGCGCGAGCGTGGTGGCGTATGAGCCTCGCGGTTTACGTATGTGGGCGCGAGGTTGCCACACTGGAGGCCATCGGCGACTTCAAAAGTTCGATGACTTACCGCGCAGACGTAGCGCCGGAAGACTTCGTTTCGTTGACCATGCGCGTGCGGCGCGATCCTTACCTATGGGATGACGTGCTGCATCCGGTCTTCCAGATGAATCTGCCCGAGGGCTATCTGCTGCAAGTGTTGCAGGAGCAATTCGGCCCGCACATCGGCGCCAGTCCGATGGCGCTGCTATCGGTGATTGGCCGCAACATGATCGGGCGGATCCAGGTGGCCCCGTCGAGTGCTGATCTAAATGAGCCACCCAAACCGGTCGATGTGGCCGCGCTGCTCCAAGGTGACAATTCAGAAGAGGCGTTCAACGAACTGGTGCGCCAGCATGCGACCAGTGGCGTTTCGGGTGTCGTTCCCAAGTTTCTCGATGGGAACCCGGGCGCACTGAGCAAAGGCCCACACAAGAAAGCAACTCTGTTCACCCAGCAGCACATCATCAAGGGCTCGTCGCGCTTACTGCCGTTCGTGTCCTTGAATGAACATCTATGTATGCAAGTAGTGCGGCGGGTGATGCCGGCCGCCAGAACCGAGATTTCGCGCGATGGCCAAGCTCTGGTCGTCCATCGCTTTGATATAGATGAAAACGGCGCGCGCCATTGGGGCATGGAAGATTTCTGCGCGTTGTTGGGTCTGCGTCCTGCAGCCAAGTACGAAACCACTTGGGAGCGCATTGCCAAGGCGGTCCGCGATCACGTACCCGTAGCCAATCGACCAGCGACTTTTCGGCACTTGGCGACCGTGTTGCTACTGACTTACGCCTTGCGCAACGCCGACTGCCACGCCAAAAACATCGCGTTGCTGTACACGAGTCACGATGATGTCCACTTGGCGCCGGCCTACGACATGATCACCACCGCAGCCTATCCGGACTATCAACGTAACCCGCCAGCCGTCTCTTTTATGGGTAAGAAGACGTGGGATCCGGGCAAGAGCCTGCATACCTTCATCACCACCACTTTCGGCGTGCCGTTGCGCGAACAAGTGGAGATCGTCGAGAAGATTGCCGCCGCGATGGCCGAGGTGGGTCCGATGGTTTGTGAAGCGATGACGGAGCATGCGGGCTTTGTCGACATTGGCAAGCGGATGTTGCTTGCCTGGCAAGAAGGCATCAATGGGCTTCGCGCCGAACGCGTCTATGCGTTAGCCGATGCGAAATTGGGCGAAGCATTTGTTGGCTTTTCCGAACCCAAGTCGGTCAAGCCGACGCATACCATAATCGGCCGTTCGGATTTGCTTGGCCGCCCGAAGTAACCCAATCGCCCGCTATGATGCAAAGGTATCGCCGAGCAGGGATATCGAGCCAGAGGGGAGGCGCGCAATGGCGGCAGTTTCCAATTTCAGCGTATTACGAAGCTACGATGAGCAGCTATGGCGTCTTGGCGCGCTCGCCGAACGCTATTTTGCGGAAGATCCGAACACCTGCCTGCTGAAACTACGTCAGTTCACCGAATTGCTGGCGCAGACGCTTGCGGCCAAGACTGGCCTTTATCTCTCACCAGCAGAATCGAGGCATGAAACACAGCTGGATCTGTTGCGGCGCCTGCGTGGTGCTGGCGTCCTGCCGAACGAACCGTTCCAGATGTTCGATGCGGTGCGTCGGTTCGGGAACGACGCCAATCACGGATTGCATGAGGAACATCGTTCTGCATTGGCTGCACTGAAATTCTGCTGGCAGCTGGGCGTGTGGTTCCAACGCACCTTTGGCGATCCGGACTATCGCTCTGGCGCTTTCATTCCGCCGTCAGCACCTGCGGATGAAAGCGAAGAACTGCGTGAGGAGCTTGAGCGGCTGCGCGAAGGTGTCGCCGAAGATCGCGCTGCCAATGCCCAACTCAACGCAGAACTGACGCAGACCCGTACTCAACTTTCGACGCTTTCAGAAGAGCGCGACATATGGGAACAGATCGCATCGGAAGCCGATCGCGGCAAAGTGGAACTTGCCTCACAGCTGGAGACTCTGCAGGCGCGCGCTCAGACGGTAGATCGCAGCGGTTTCGCGTCGTTCGTCCAGGCTGCCAGCGCCGCTGCGTCAAAGGTGCATCTGGACGAAGCCGATACCCGCGAGCTGATCGACCAGCAGTTGCGCGACGCCGGTTGGGAAGCAGACTCGGCCAACCTTCGCCACAGCAAGGGTGTGCAGCCACAACGTAATCGCAATCTAGCTATTGCCGAATGGCCGACTGCGAGTGGGCCGGCCGACTATGTCCTGTTTGTGGGCACTACGCCGATTGCCACCGTCGAAGCCAAGCGCCGCAACCGCGACGTATCGGCCGCTCTCCAACAGGCCAAGCGTTACAGTCGTGGGCTTACTCCAACTGCCGAAGTCGTGTTGCCTGAAGAGAACTGGGGCGCTCAGCGAGAATTCCACGTGCCGTTTGTGTTTTCGTCCAACGGTCGCCCTTATCTGCGCCAGCTTGAGACCAAGAGCGGCATCTGGTTTTGCGACTTGCGTAGCTCAGACAACTTGGCGCGCGCCCTCGACGGCTGGTACACGCCCGAAGGCTTGGTCGCCCTGCTCAAGCGCAACGAGGCCGCTGCTCACGCAACCCTTGAACAAGCGCCTTTCAACTACGGCTTGACTCTGCGGCCGTATCAGCAAGACGCCATTCGTGCTGCCGAGCGAGGCATAGCCGAGGGCCGCACCGCGATGCTGTTGGCGATGGCGACCGGCACCGGTAAGACCAAGACCTGCATCGCGCTGATCTATCGCCTGCTCAAAACGCAGCGCTTCCGTCGCATCCTGTTTCTGGTGGACCGTTCGGCGCTTGGCGAGCAGGCAGCCAACGCGTTCAAGGACACGCGGATGGAGAATTTGCAGACCTTCGCAGACATCTTCGGAATCAAAGAGCTGGACCAACAGGCACCTGACGGCGACACCAAGGTCCACATCGCCACTATTCAAGGCATGGTCCATCGGGTGTTGTATGCCGGTGACGATAATCCGGCGCCCGCGGTGGATGCCTACGACTGCATCGTCGTCGATGAGTGTCACCGAGGCTACCTGTTGGATCGGGAGTTGTCCGAGGGCGAACTGGCCTTCCGCAACTATGACGATTACATCTCCAAGTACCGCCGTGTGCTCGACCACTTCGATGCGGTAAAGATCGGGCTGACTGCTACCCCGGCACTGCACACCTCACAGATCTTCGGTACGCCGATCTTTACCTACAGCTACCGCGAAGCCGTAATCGACGACTATCTCGTCGATTACGAGCCGCCGTATCAAATTCGCACCAAGCTCGCCGCGGATGGCATCACCTGGCAAGTGGGTGAAAAGGTTGAGTACTACAACGCCCAAGAAGCCAAAGTTGATCTCTTCACGGCTCCCGATGAAATCAAGATCGATATTGATGAGTTCAACCGCACGGTCATCACCGAGCCCTTCAATCGTGTCGTTTGCAGCGTGCTTGCCGATGAGATCGATCCGGACTCACCGCGCAAGACGCTGATCTTCTGCGTCAACAACGATCACGCTGACCTCGTGGTCAGCCTGCTCAAGAAGTCGATGGCCAAGCGTTGGGGTAGCGTGGATGACGATGCCATCATCAAGATCACCGGTGCCGCCGACAAGCCGCTGCAACTGATTCGCCGCTATAAGAACGAGCGCGAACCCAGCGTCGTCGTCACCGTGGATCTGCTCACCACCGGCATTGACGTACCCGCAATCTGCAACCTTGTCTTCTTGCGCCGCGTCAACAGCCGCATCCTCTTTGACCAGATGCTCGGTCGCGCCACACGCTTATGTACCTTCGACGATGGCGACAAGAAGGAATTCTTCCGCGTGTTCGATGCCGTGCAATTGTTCGAGGCCATCGGCAACATGACGGAGATGCGTCCGGTCGTGGTCGATCCGAAGATCAGCTTCGCTCAACTCGTCGCGGAGATGACGGGTGCCAAGCATCCCGAATCCCGCGAAATCGCGCGCGACCAGTTTCTCGCCAAGCTGCAACGCAAGAAGCGCCATCTTTCCGAAAAATCTCTGCAGGACTTCGAGGTCAAGGCCGGCATGACGCCCGATGCCTTCGTTGCGCATCTCAAAAAGCTGCCCATCGCTCAAGTGACAGCTTGGTTCACTGCGCATGCCGCTCTGGGCGAGCTGCTTGACCATGTGGGCGGCAAACCGCGTCCACCGGTGTTGATCTCGCATCACGAAGACGAGTTGGTCGAAGTCGCTCGCGGTTACGGGGAAGCCAAGAAGCCCGAAGATTATCTGCAGCACTTTCGCGACTTTGTCACCAGTCAGGCCAATGTGATCCCTGCGCTGACGACGGTGCTAACCCGTCCGCGCGAGCTCACGCGCAAGCAGTTGCGCGAACTGAAACTAGCGCTCGACGCCGCCGGCTACACCGAAGCCAACCTCGACACCGCGTGGCGCGAAACGACCAACCAAGACATTGCCGCCAGCATCGTCGGCTATATTCGCCAAGCGGCGATGGGCGATGCCCTCAAGCCGTTCGGCGAGCGGGTCGACAACGCCCTGCATGTCCTGTTTGCGGCGCAACCATGGACAGGGCCGCAACGCGACTGGCTCAAGAAGATCGCCGCGCAGACCAAGGCCAACCTTGTCGTCGACCGCGCTGCGATCGAAGACCCTGATCAGCTGTTCCGGGTCCAAGGCGGTGGCTTCAAGCGGCTCGACAAACTTTTCAATGGCCAGCTACAGCATGTGCTGGACGACTTCAACGACGCCCTTTGGGACGCACCAAAAACAGCCTGACCTTATGGATCAGGCCCATAGCACGCAGGAAACAACGCTTTTAATGAACACCAACAAGAATGCCGCTTCCGATATCGTCGGCAAGCTGTGGGGCCTGTGCAACGTACTCAAGGACGACGGTGTCACCTTCCATCAATACGTCACCGAGTTGACGTATCTGCTGTTTCTCAAGATGGCCGAAGAGACCGGCACCGAAGATCAGTTGCCCGAAGGCTATCGCTGGGAAGACCTCACCGCTTTGTCCGCACTTGATCGGCTGGAGGCCTATCGCCTATTACTGCTGCATCTGGGCTCGCACGGCTCGATGCTGGTGCGCGAAATCTTTGCCAATGCCGGCAGCTTCATCAAGAAGCCGGTGACCCTGTCGATCCTGATTTCCGATATCGACAAGCTCGACTGGTACAGCGTGCACCGCGAGGATCTCGGTGATCTGTATGAAGGCTTGCTGGAAAAAAACGCCAACGAGAAAAAATCTGGCGCCGGTCAATACTTCACCCCGCGTGCGCTGATCGACAGCATGGTGCTCGTGATGCAGCCACAAATGGCTGACACCATCCAGGACCCTGCGGCGGGCACCGGCGGGTTTCTGATCGCAGCCAACAACTGGTTGCGTACGCACAACGACATCGACAGCCTTACCGAGGCGCAGCAACGCCGCTATCGACACAAAACCTTCTTCGGTATGGAGCACGTGCAGGACACACATCGGCTCGCGCTGATGAACCTGATGCTGCACGGCATCACTTCCTCGCAGGACGGTGGCGGCATTCACTACGGCGATACGCTGAGCCCGGAAGGTCAGTCGCTGCCCCAGGCCAGCCTGATCCTGACCAACCCGCCGTTCGGCTCCAAGAAAGGTGGCGGGTTACCGACTCGCGACGACCTTACCTACCCCACCAGCAACAAGCAGCTGGCCTTTCTGCAACATATCTACCGCGGGCTCAAGCCCGGCGGTCGTGCCGCCGTAGTGCTTCCCGACAACGTGCTATTCGAAGCTGGTGTAGGCACTGACATCCGCCGCGACCTGATGGACAAGTGCAACCTGCACACCATCCTGCGTCTGCCCACCGGCATCTTCTACGCCCAAGGCGTCAAGACCAACGTGCTGTTCTTCCAGAAAGGCAGTCAAGACGACCCGCGCCAGCACATCGGCTGCACCGAGCGCGTGTGGATCTACGACTTACGCAGCAACATGCCCAACTTCGGCAAGCGCACACCGTTTGGTGCTACGCATCTGAAGCCGTTCGAAGACGTCTACGGTGAAGATCCCAACGGCCGCAGCGCACGTGTCGATGAAGGGGAACAGGGACACTTCCGATGCTTCAGCCGAGAGCAGATACGCGAGCGCGGCGACTCGTTGGATATCAGCTGGCTCAAGGATGCCGACAGTGTTGATGCGAATGATCTGCCTGCGCCCGAGGAGTTGGCGGGCGAGGCGATGGCCGAACTAAGTGAGGCGCTGCGTGAGCTGGATGCGTTGATGGAGGCACTGGGCGCGGGTGATGAGGCGCTGGCGCAGAAGCGGTTGTTGGCGGAGTTGATGGGGTTCGAATTGGTGTTAGGTGAGGTGGACGGTGAGTGAGTTGCCGGTTGGTTGGGCCGAGGCAACTATTTCGGAGATCGCCTCGATTAGTCCAAAGTCCGTTCTGGACGACGATCTGGAAGTGGGCTTCGTACCGATGTCGCATGCGCCGACGAACTTTCGCGATCCTTTGCGGTACGAGCCCCGTACTTGGTCAGAAGTCAAAAATGCCTATACGCATTTCCTAGACGGAGACGTCATCTTCGCGAAAGTGACGCCGTGCTTCGAGAACGGAAAAGCAGCTCTCGTGTCTGGGTTGCCCAATGCTGCCGGGGCCGGTAGCTCAGAGTTTCATGTCCTGCGCCCTGTGGCTTCGGCGGTATCACCCGGCTACCTCTTGGCCGTCATCAAGAGCGCTGACTTTCTGCGAGATGGCGAGGAAAGCATGACCGGCGCTGTTGGCCTTCGGCGTGTTCCTCGTGTATTTGTCGAGAACTTTCCCGTACGCCTGCCTCCGACAGCCGAGCAAAAGCGCATCGCGCAAAAGCTGGATGAGCTACTGGCCCAGGTCGACGCCCTCAAGGCCCGCATCGGCGCCATTCCCGCCCTACTCAAACGCTTCCGTCAGTCGGTGCTCGCCGCGGCAACGTTAGGCATCTTGACCAAAGAATGGCGAGAACGCCAAAAGCACGATTTCGCAGAGTCAGTCACATCTCTTGAGTTTCGCGAAAAGCTGGCTGACAAGCGAGCCGAACTTTGGCAAGGACGCGGACGGTACAGGCCTGCAATCACGTCAGAACAAGTTGAAGCGAGCGAGTTTTTATCCATTCCTGATAGCTGGTACAGAGGCACGTTGGATGAGGTGACTTGGAGCGTCAAGGATGGACCTCACTTTAGCCCGAAGTATGAAAACGCGGGCATTCGCTTCATTAGTGGCGGAAACATTCGACCGGCGAAGATCGATCTCTCAACGGGAAAATACATCAGCAAGGAACTTCACGGCGAACTATCGTTGCGTTGCAAACCGGAGTACTTGGACATCCTGTATACGAAAGGCGGGACTACTGGGATCGCCGCGGTGAACAGGACGAAAGATGACTTCAATGTATGGGTCCACGTAGCGGTTTTGAAGCCTCTCCCCACAGCACTCATCAATCCGTTTTTTCTTGAGCTCACCCTGAACTCCTCGGAATGCTATGCCCAGTCGCAGCGCTACACGCATGGGGTAGGAAATCAGGATTTGGGACTAACGCGGATGATAAAGATCGTTCTTCCAGTGCCGCCCGAAGCCGAGCAAACCGAAATCGTCCGCCGCGTCGAACAGCTCTTCGCTTTCGCCGACCAGCTCGAAGCCAAAGTTGCCGTTGCCAAGCAGCGCATCGACATGCTGACCCAGAGCATCCTCGCCAAAGCATTCCGCGGCGAGCTAGTGCCGCAAGACCCGAACGACGAACCGGCTAGCGTGCTACTGGAACGCATCCGCACCCAACGCAACGTTGCACCCAAACCGAAGCGCGGTCGCAAGCCGCGATCGGTGGCGAAAAAGGTCTTCGACTGATGACTGGTTAACGAGTACGTCAGGACAGAAGTGCGCCCCAGGTGTGTGTCTTGCGCAGGCCCTTCGTGACCAAACATTCGCCTTCCAAAACCTCTCCTGGCCAAGTGCCAACCACTGCATTCCAAGTGGCGGCTTGCCCAGCTGCCATCTACCTCCCAAAGGGAACACAAGGAAATAGCGTGACCCAAGAGTCCGATTCACCCCAATCCATCTATCTTCAGGTTGCGCGCGACGTTGAGCACATCCTGACGCAGTTCGACATACCAGCCACCGACGCCAAGCTGGCGGCTCACCTGCATTCTGCAACCGAGGTGCTTGCTGCCTTCAAAACCAACGTCGACCATCAGATCCAGTTATTGGATCGAAACGCCGAATGGGATGTGCTCACCATTGCCTTTTATGGCGAGACGAACGCGGGGAAGTCCACGATCATCGAGGCCTTGCGAATTCTGCTGGGCGAGCGAACCAAGCGAGAGGCGCAACAGGCTTTCCGTCAGATTCAACAGCAATATGGCCTGACTGAGACAGAGATGGATGCGCTGGCCGAGTCTGTAAGGCTCGGCGGGCAGCGACTGGCCGAGCTGCAATCGAATCATGTGGCGATGGATGCTGGATTCGGGGTGCGTGAGACGAACCTGTCCGACCAGATTGCCCGGCTGCAGGTCATTCTGGACGAGAAGTCAGCGACGTTTTGGCAGCGTCTGATGAACAGGTTCAAGCGGCCGCCGGAGCTTGCGCTGAAGGCGTTGGCCGAGGCAGATCGACAGACCCTGCAGGCCGAAAGACACCTTGCTCTGCAGGCATCTGGTCAACAGGTGGTTGATACCGAGCTGCGCCTGACGGCAGACCAGCGTCGCCAAGCAAGCCTCCCTGCGGCGCTGGAGCGGCTAGTGCCTTTCGCTGATGGCGGCATCATCGGCGACGGTCGTTCCGACTACACGGTGGCCACCAAAAGCTATTCCTTCCAGCTCGGCGAACATTCATGTGTGTTGCTCGATGTACCGGGAATCGAAGGCAACGAGGGCAAAGTCCGCGAGCACATCGAAAGCGCGGTGCAAACTGCGCATGTTGTCTTTTACGTTACCAGCAAGGCTGCGGCGCCGCAGAAGGGCGATGGCAAGGTGATGGGGACGCTGGAGAAAATAGCGCGCCAACTGGGGCCGCAGACCGAGGTGTGGACGCTATACAACAAGCGCGCTACGAGCCCTCGCCAATTGCAAGGCGCCAGCCTGACTACCAACGACGAAGAGGGGAGTCTGAAAGAGCTGGATCGCCGCGTTGGCGAGCAACTGGGGGAAAGCTATCGCGGCACCCGTACGCTCAGTGCCTACCCCATGTTTCTGGCATCGGCCGAGCATTTGGTGCCCGAGTCGGATATGGCACGCCAGCGACAGAAATTCCTCGACCAGATACCTACCCAGAGTCTGCTCGAAAAGAGCGGATTCAATGCTTTGGAATCTTTCCTGACGACCGAACTCGTGGACGATTGCAAGGCGAAGATCAAGCGCTCCAACTTCAACAAAGCGCGTGAGGTGGTCTGCGTGGTCGCCGAAGGGATTGGAGCGCTGCATCGGGAGAAGTTCGAACAGCTTGGCCAAGACTTGGTGCGTGACGCCGAGGGGGCCTGTAGGCAGATCGACCTTGCAGTGAAATCGATGAAGTCGCGGGTCCGAAACGCGGGCCGCTCAGCCATTGACCACTTCGAGAGAACGGTCAGGGAAGAGGTATATGTCTGCATCGATAGAAAGCTTGGCAACGATGATTTCAAGCGCGAGCTCCGCCGCATTATGGAGGTGCATTCCATCGTAGTGACGAGCGATATTACTTCTGCTGTTGAAATGCAGAGTGGCCGCCTCAAGGACCAGATTGGTGAGGTGATCGAGCGCTTCAAAGAGCAGGCTGAGGAGCTCCTGCTGGCGTGCCGCGATATCCACCTCCACCAAATCCATGGCGCCTTTGAACTGAAGATCAATATCGACAGTGGCATCCAGGTAGGCAGTCTGCTGGCTAGCTTGATCGGCGGTATTCTGCTGATCTGGAACCCTATGGGCTGGGCACTACTGATACCGTCGGCCCTCACCTTGGTGTTTTCCATCGGCAAGGCGGTGTGGGCGGCGATAAATACCGATTACCGCAAGTCGCAACAGCGCAAGGTGGTGGACGATAACCTGAAGGCTGTCGCTTCCCAGATGTCCACACGCCTTTCGGAGGCGTTGGACGAAGCGTTCGGACAGCTCGGTGGCACCGTCAAAGATGTCAAGGCATCGTTGCATGCACCGGTCGCCCAGGTCGAGCTCATCAATCAGGTTTTGGCTAGTTCTGTGGAGCGCCTCGAACGGCTTTCCGCCCATATCCATGCACAAGGAAGCAAATAATGGAAACGACGTTGAATGTGTTCCGCGAGCAGCAATCGCAAGCCGGCGCGGTGCTGGACAAGCTATTGCGTTTCCTTGAGCGGGGCCAACAGCTGGGTATCGAAATGGACCCGGGATTGGCGGATAAACTGGCTAAGGCTAGAGACGGCTTGGCCGACCAGAAACTGAAAGTTGCATTGATTGGGGGCTTCTCCGAAGGCAAGACCTCCATCGCTGCCGCTTGGATGGAGCGGCTGGATGGCACGAGCATGAAGATCAGCCATCAGGAGTCGTCGGACGAAGTGAAAGTCTACGAGGTCGGCGAGGACTTCACGCTGATCGACACCCCGGGGTTGTTTGGCTTCAAGGAGCGCATCAGCGCCGATACTCAGCAGCTCGAGAAATACAAGGACATCACCCGCAAGTATGTGAGCGAAGCGCACCTGGTGCTGTACGTGATGAATTCGGTCAATCCTATCAAGGAAAGTCACAAGGACGAGCTGATTTGGTTGTTCCGCACCCTCAATCTCCTGCCTCGAACAGTGTTCGTTCTGAGCCGCTTCGACGAGGTGGCCGACGTGGAAGACGAGCAGTCTTACCAGACCGCGTTGAAGATCAAGCGCGAGAATGTGGCTGGGCGTCTGTGCGACTTTCTTTCGTTGAACGATGCCGAGCGGCTTGACCTCAGTATTGTGGCGGTTGCCGCCAACCCTTTCGACCTCGGTTTGGAGCACTGGCTGACCCAGCCGGAGCAGTACCAAAAGATGTCCCGCATTCCGCTTCTGCAACAGGAAACTTCGCGCCGGGTTGCGCGCAGTGGCGGAGCTGCGGCTTTGGTGGAGGAGGCTAAACAGAGTGTCATCCGTGACGTGCTGGCAAAGCAGTTGCCGGTCGCACAGCAGAACGACGCAAAGATCGCTGCGGAGTTGGTCAACGCGAACAAGTTGTCGGAGCGGATGCGAGCTGAGCTGCAGTCAGCTCGGCGTGATGTGACGGGAGTGCGCAGCGAGTTGCGCAAATTTGTGGCTGAGTACTTCTCGGGTCTGATTCTGCAGGCTAGAGGTGCGGACCAGCAGACGTTCATGGAATTCTATGAGCGTGAGATCGGCAGTGAAGGAATCATGATTTCCACCCGCCTGCGCAACGAGTTCGAGCAGCAGTCGGAAGGGGTCAACCTGGAAGTAGCCAAGATCCAGCTCAACCTGGACACCGAAGTTGGCCACATCAATTCGGTGATGCGCGACATGGGTAAGCAGGGCGTCCAGTTCGCGATCAAGGGCAATTTCATCAATAACGGGACTGTACTCGCGGCACGCGACGGCTTGGTTACTGCCGCAAAAGCGGTGGGCGTCGACCTCGGCAAGGCACTGAAATTTAAGCCCTGGGGCGCTGTGAAATTCGCCAAGGCGGCGAATGGCGCGCTGGTCTTCGTGGGCGCCGCACTGGAGATATGGGACAGTTGGAGCGAGGCGCAACGTGAACAGGAGTTCCGCCAGATGATTGCTGCAATGATTGCGTCGTTTGAAGAACAGCGCCGCAATTTACTCGCGCTGCTCGACGGTGATCATGCGATCGCTGAGCTTTTTCCCGAATACCAGGCACTGGAAACCAATGTGCAGATGATCCAGGCGAAAGCTACCTTGGTCGCTGAGCGTCGCCAGCAGTTCCTGGCCTGGAGTTCGGAGGCTGAGAGCTTGCAGGCCGAAGTGCTGCGGCTGTCGAGCTGAGTGAACGTGACAGCGGTCTCGCATGCCGGCCCACTGGCAACGGGACCCGAAACGAGGCCGGATTCACTTACAAGAAAGCGCGTCAGAGACAATTTGAATTGTAGACTGACTCATCGATGGGCCGTGGGTCGGCAGACCGCGGTGATCGAGCTACGCATTGATATCACCGACTACCTAGCGTGATGTCAGGGATGTCGACGACATTGTCTTCTCAAATACAAGCTGCACGCAGATGGGGCGGCTCGATACGGTCTACAACTACATCAATCAATGCTACTGAGGGGACGGAGATGAGCGACGAAGATAAGGACGAATCGCCTAGCGTGGCTTGGTTTGTCGGTGCCAGTTTTGGTGGTACCGAAGATCAGAGTGACCGTTTTATTGCAGATGGCGTGTGGGAGGTGAGTCGCCCGCGGGAGAGGGAAAGAGTCGCGGTACGTTCCATGCGAGCTGGCGAGCGGATCGCGATCAAAGCGGTGTACGTCAGGACGCGCAGCTTACCCTTCGACAATCATGGAAAGCCCGTATCAACGATGTCGATAAAGGCCGTCGGAATGATCCTGCACAATCCCATGGACGGCGAACATATCAGCGTGAAATGGGAGCGGGTCGATCCAATTCGCGAGTGGTACTTCTACACATATCGACCCACCATTTGGCGTGTGGAGCCCGGCCACTGGAGTGCAGATGCACTGGTGGCTTTCACTTTCAAAGACGTGCCCCAAGACATAGATCGGTTTCGAAATGCGCCGTACTGGTGTGAGCGCTTTGGTTCTACCTCATCGGACGAGGTGCGCTTCGCATGGACCGATTTCTACGAGGCTATTGCAGAAAAACTGCTGGCTTATCGCAGCAATCGCACACCACTTATCGAGGGTATCCACGAAATTGCGTCCCGTATTCCTGGCCTCACCTACCTGCAGGACAAATTTGCCGATGGTAGCAGCGGACCCTTGCAGGACATCTGCCCGTTTACGGCGATAGGTACCTTTAACCGATCGATGACCGACGCCAACCGTCGGACGATTGCCGCGGAGTTGGCGAAGCTTATCGGGGTCACGGTACCGGTACCCGATTCGTTCGAGGGAATACCTGTACTCAACAATCAGCGTTCGTGGTTCTTCCGCTACGCCAACAAGCGAGGCGCCGGCGACATTGACGCGCTTTGGGATGTGTTCGCGGCCGGAGCACGCACCGTTGACGACGATAGCCATGATGCAGAATCAGCATTCGCGGAAGCCTACGACAGGGCAACCAAGGTGTGGGGCGTAGCGTGGAACCTTTCCACTGGCCTTTACTGGGCACATCCGTGGGAGTTTCCGACTCTCGATAGTCAATCGCGGCACTACCTTGACGCGCAGCTTCGGCTACCCATCGTCAGTAGTGGTCAGGATCCATGCGACGCGAAGAGCTATCTGACCCTGAGAGACACTCTGCGCAGCCGCTTCGAGGAGGATGACTACCCGGTACACAGCTTCCCCGACTTGTCTCTTGCTGCGTGGCTGCACAAGGACCCTGCCACAACCTCCGGATCGACTGCGGCTGCACAAGTGGAGCCTTCAGATGAACCGGCGTCAGAAGGTCAGCTGGACGAAGCTTTTCAACCATCCCCACCCATCGTGCCGTACACGGTCGACGAGATCCTGAAAGACGGCTGCTTCCTGACGCGAAGTGAGATCAACCTCTTGCTTGAGCGGTTGCGGACCAAGAAGAACCTTATCCTGCAAGGCCCACCTGGCACTGGCAAGTCGTGGCTGGC
Organism: Rhodanobacter sp.; assembly: GCA_039924175.1. Lineage (GTDB taxonomy): Bacteria > Pseudomonadota > Gammaproteobacteria > Xanthomonadales > Rhodanobacteraceae > Rhodanobacter. Next base: position 77,129 of record JBDTBF010000165.1, on the reverse strand, counting down.
GAAACGACTGGCGTTCGCTTTGATGGGGCAGAAGGATGACGGCAAGGTTCGGGCAGTTCAGTTCCATCCCAACCTGTCTTATGAAGATTTCGTCCGTGGCTGGCGCCCGACTGGTGAAGGCAAGCTGTCTTTGGCGGATGGCGTTTTCATGGAAGCAATCAAGGCGGCCAGCAAGGACCCATCTTCGAAGTTCGTGGTGGTGATCGAGGAGATCAACCGCGGCAATCCCGCGCAAATCTTTGGCGAACTATTAACGCTGCTGGAAGCGGGAAAACGCACGCCGCGCGACGCTTTGGAGCTGTGCTATCCCGATGCTGATGGCAAGCGTCGTCCGGTCCATGTGCCGGAAAACCTCTACCTCATAGGCACCATGAATGTTGCCGATCGGTCACTGGCATTGGTCGATCTGGCGCTGCGTCGGCGCTTTGCGTTTGTCGGCTTGGAGCCGAGGTTGGGACAGGTATGGCGGGACTGGGTGGTGAGCGAGTGTGGCGTGGATGCAGAGCTTGTTGCCGAAGTTGAGGGTCGGATCGTCGAGTTGAACAAGCAGATCGCAGCTGATGCTCGGCTTGGCAAGCAGTTTCGGATTGGCCACAGCTACGTAACTCCGCCACATCGTTTGGAGGCGGGTACCACCAAGAAATGGTTTCAGCAGGTAGTGGAGACTGAGTTGAGCCCACTACTGGATGAATACTGGTTTGACGCGCCGGACGAATCCCAGAAAGCAACTACGCGGCTGCTGCAGGGCTGGTGATGAGCGCGGTTGCAGAGCAGCCTGTGGATGGTCCATTCGATGCAGCCAATGGCTACGTCGGACGGATCCCAGTGCGTAATCTTTGGCTACTGATGCTCTACGCGTCGGACATGTTCCGTATGCAAGGTGTTGGACAGATAAGTCTGGAAGACAGTCCAGACGATCTGCCTGACCTGGTCGCCGAGATACTTTCCCATGCAGTTGAGCTTCGCCTGCGTCGGCATCTGAGTTTTGGATATCGCTCGCGTGACGCCCAATTGAATCGCGTGCGAGGCCGCATCGATGTGCTGACGACTGAGCGTCGCCGGTTGCTGGATCGCGGCTTGGTGGCATGCAGGTTTGACGAACTGACGATTGATACGCCACGCAATCGTTTTGTTCGCGCAGCGCTTGAGGCAATCTCTCGAGTCGTGCGCAGCAAGGACGTCGCCCATCGCTGTCGCCGCCTCGCAACTGGCCTGAAGGCCATGGGCGTCACTGGAGAAATGCCCACACGCGCCCAAATGAGTATGGAGCGATTTGGCCGTAACGACGCCGACGACCGATTCATGATTGCCGCCGCACAGCTGGCGTTTGATCTCACCTTGCCAACCGAAGACGTAGGGTCGAATGTGCTTTCCCTGCCAGATCGTGAGGAGACTTGGGTGCGGCGTCTCTTCGAGCGCGCGGTTGGTGGGTTCTATGACGTCGTGTTGAGTCCGCAGGGATGGCACGTGTGGCGCGGCAAGCAGCTGGAATGGCAGGTGGGTGGCAAGACTGCTGGAATCGACAAGATCTTTCCGATGATGCGAACGGACGTGATCCTCGACCATCCGGCCAGTGGGCAACGGATTGTCATCGACACCAAGTTCAATGCAATCGTGACGCGCGGTTGGTACCGCAATGAGACCTTGCGTAGTGGTTACGTCTATCAGATCTACGCCTATTTACGTTCGCAAGTTGCGCAAGGCGACGCACTTGCCGACAACGCCAGTGGTTTGTTGTTGCACCCTGCCATTGGCGAACAGGTAGATGAACTCGTGGTAATTCAGGGGCAGAAAATAAGGTTCGCTACCATCGACCTCACTGCGTCGTCGTCGGCTCTACGAGTGAAATTGCTAAGCCTGTGCGACACAGGATGGGCTCTCTAGACCCTTGGCGTTCCCTCCTGCATGCAAGCTCGGTAAATAGAGTTTCCCTTTACTACATAACTTGCTGACAGCAATAATCTGTCTGCGTCCTTTCATGTACCGGCATAGATTTTGCTTACCATTATCGGTTGAGGTTTTCGCACTCGAAAACCATCGCAGCTGATGTAACCCATGTCGTAGAGGCGTTAGCGGCGAAGCGGCGCAGGGAGCAGCAGAAAGAGGGGGTCATGGAATGAAAGGTCTCATCATTGACGAGCCGTGGATAAGCAAGATTCTCCGAAATGAGAAAGTTTGGGAAATGCGCACTACGGCCACCGCCGTGCGCGGACGTATCGCGTTGATTCGCAAAGGTAGTGGCATGGTGGTTGGGACCGCCAGCGTGGTTGACTCGATCGGTCCGCTGGACATGATTGCGTGTCGCGCTCATCGCAATAAGCACGCTATACCTTCCCACCAGGACGATGCGCTTCTGCGCTGGAACCACGCGTGGGTGTTGGAAGGCGCACGACCTTTAGTGCGGCCGGTTGCCTACTACCACCCGAACGGCGCCGTGATTTGGGTAAATCTGCCTGACGAGATTGTGCAGTCGCTGGTGACGGACTACGACACATTCTGCCTTGCAGGGTTACCTCGTCCTACACAGCCACCTACTTTCAAGTCGGTCGGCGGTGCCACGCAAAAGACGCTTGCCAAACAACTCGTGGCCCCTAGCAGCTTATCGCCCGGTGTTTCATCTCTCGTTCCTGTTGCCAAATGTGGAAGCTGGTTCGGCCCCCATCTCGCACGAAGTGGCAAGTTCACGATCGGGGCTAAAGGTGAGGAGCGACCCTACGTCGACTATGAGGAAGCCTTGGCAGTGCTGCGCGCGATGACCGTGCCGCGCTGGCGCCGTCCCAATAACAATGGCAATTGGGGCATTGTTGCGGGGATTCGCTGGAGCCGACAAGACGAGTTATCGCCGCTGTAGTACTCCGTTCGGATTGGATTTCTTCTGATGCAAAATATTCTTCACCTGATTATGGCGGACTGGCTCCACGAGATGCTTGCGTGCGCCGTCCTTGTTTTAAGTGCGTTCTTTGTTTGGCACATCTTGGTCAAGGGGTTGTATCTATCGATACGGCTGGCCAGCTTGCGCAAGCGAGTCCACAGCCACGCCAAGCTGCCACCGGCCAAGATCCGGGTGTCATTGCGGCGAACCGTTGAGCAGGCCTCTTGGCTACGCCTCTTCGGGCGCAGCCCATGGCAGGACGCATGGCACGAATACGACGAGACTCTGCATGAGCAGATGGATAACTCGCGAGCTGAGCCGGTTATCGTCAGCGTCCGCGCGACGGCACAAGCGGAGGTGTTTTTCCACACGGATGCTCTCGTCGATGGCCCGCTTCACGTCGAGTTTTACAAGCATCTGCCGGGTGTGCTCACTGGCATCGGTATCATCGCGACGTTTTACGGTTTAATCATTGGTTTGACGCATTTTGACGCCTCTGCGGCGGACCCTGAGGCGCTGAAGCAAAGTCTGGGTGGCCTGTTTGACGCAGTCCGTGGGGCGTTCACCTTTTCGATGATCGCCATTGGTCTGGCGATGCTTTTCACCATTCTCGAGAAGGTGATCTACAACCTGTGCGTACACCGCGCAGCTGGTCTGGCCGGAGAGCTTGACGCTCTCTTCGAGGCTGGCATTGACGAGGAATATCTCTCTAGGCTGGTGCGGTCATCCGAGGATTCCGCGACCCAAACCAAACAACTGAAAGAAAGCCTTGTTCAGGACCTCAAAGCTCTGCTAACCAACCTGACTGAGCAGCAGATTGACGCGACGCGGCAACTTTCCACTGACATTGGTCATAGCCTTAAAGCAAGCTTGGAAGGGCCTTTACAGCACATTGCGGAAACGGTGCGGGCTGCCAGCGGCGATCAATCCGCCAACTCGGCAAGAATGCTAGAAAATCTGATGAGCGCCTTCATGGCGCAGATGAAAGAAACCGTGGGCGGGCAGTTAGGCGACCTCAGTACGCTCATGCAGCAGACCAGTCAGGCCGTGGCACAAGTAGAGTCTGCTTTGCGAGGTTTGGTGGCTGATATGGAACGCAGTTCCCAGGCTTCCGCAAGCGGTATGCAGGCGGCGGTAAAGGGTCTGATTCAGTCACTCTCTGATCATCAGAGCCAGCTAGCGGACAGTGCGTCGGCCCAGCAATCGCAGGTACTCACTTATATGCAGGGCTCGCTTCAGCGGATGGCGGAGGCTCAGGAAGCCTCAACACGGCGTACTCAGGAAGCGTCCACGACGGCTAGCGAGCAGATCGGCAAAGTGACGTCGCAGTCGATCGAGGCGAGTCAGCAGGCAACCCGTGCAGCACAGGAACTCCTGTCGGGTGTGCAGCAAGTATCTATTGATGCAATCCACGGGCTCGAAAACGGAGCCGCTCTCATTAACACGTCAATTTCGGCTTTGGATGGCGTCGCCGAACGCCTTGCACGCGCGGGCCAATCTCTCAACGGACTGCAGGAACAGTCGGTTGAAGCTACCGCCAAACTCGAGCGTGCTTCCACGACGTTGGTCACGGGTACCCAGGCGATGACGCAGGCCGTTGGGACTTTGGGTCAGACATCCACGCGACTAGAAGCTGTCTCTGGTCTGATGTCTGGTGAAGCGCAGGCTCGCGAAGCGGCTCTGCGCGAGATTCAGCAGGTACTGCTGAAAAGTCGCGAGGCTTCGGAGCGATTTGGTGAGTTAACCACTGAGGTTGAGAAGTATCTGGTGGATGGCGTAGATCGCTTTGGCGATGCGACAGTCAAGGTATTGGATAACGTACTCAAACAGTACGACCACTCGTTGGGAACGACAGTGTCCATGCTCAGCGAGACGATGGAGGAACTCGCCATGATCGTCGAGCGTATTTCCACCGCTGCGGCGGAAGAATAACCGGTGTTCGGTCAATCTTCACAGCGTCGGAGAAAGGGGAAGTCTGAAGGCGAGAGTCCTTTCTGGATCAGTTACGCGGATCTGATGACGGCCATGATGGTGCTTTTTCTAAGCGCGATGGCGGTCACGATTGCGGCCATTACGCGCAAGGTTACTGGGCCCGAGGAACAGCGTAGCGCCGAGATTCGAGACATCTGCGCAGACATCAAGACTCAGCTCAACGGCGTCAGCAATCTCGCGGTTGATTGTGTGAACAATCGAATTTCCTTCGGCGCGGCAGGTCACTTTGCAACGAACGAATATCGCCTGCCGCCAGAAGCGGACGTTGCTTTGGCAAAGATGGTTCCAGTCGTGCTGGAAGCCTCGGATAGTTTGTTAGGCCGCAAATGGATGAAGCAGGTTGTGGTGGAAGGCTATACCGATACGGTCGGTGGCTATTTGTACAACCTGCATTTGAGCCTGGAGCGTTCCGAATGGATGATGTGTCTGCTGATGGATCCCCATAAGAACGTCCAACTTCAGCTGACTCCGGAACAGCTTCAGCGCGTTCGCCAACTATTCCTTGCGGGTGGCGTGTCTTTTAATAACCAGCAAGCCACGGCTGATGAGAGCCGCCGTGTGGAGTTGCGTCTGGATTTCTACGGGCTCAACAAAGACAAGCACAGAGAGTTGGAGCCTTTGTCTGCATCCGCTCCGAAGGATGTATGTCAGCTATGACTTCTACAGCTGGTCGTCTGCAGGAAAGCCTGACTCGGTCTCTAGAGACGTTGCAGCGCCATTGCGAAAGCTGGTCGCCCAAAGGCTTAGAAGAGGCACGTGCAAAAATATGTGGTTCGCGAGAGCTACCGATTTTCGACCCGCGAGTTGCCAGCCGTCTGGATGACGCACTCAAGCGGCTGATCGAGGGTGGCATCCGCCATGTAGCTGCCCGTGACCACATTGTGTTGGCGTACAACTTGGCACAAATTCACCCCGACTTGGATGGCAAGAGCCTACTCAATTCGATGCCGTACCTCTCACTGCTGTTGGATAGCTGGCGGCAGCTTCTGAGGCAGCGCGGCCCGTATAGACAGATCTGGCGCGGGGCTCTGCTTAGCCTGTTCCGTGGAGATGACACCGATGCCGGTTTTGAGGCGACGCGCCGATTCCTTTCTGACACGCTGAGTGTGTTGCGGTCCGCGAAGTTTAGGCCGACCTGGCTTGATGCAATGGATAAGCATCCACAATTGCTATCCAAGCATCCAGTTGATGCCTATGTCTTGGAATGGCTTGGAGGTCATCGGGAAAGCGTCGACGAACTTTCGGAGTTGGTTGATTTGCCTACGCAGGGCTGGTTCTGGACCAGCCTTATCGCGGCCGTAGTGGAGGCGAGCTGCAAGAGTTCAAACGACGCAGTTTTCGACGAGCGTTGGCCAATCGCATTGCGGCTAATCGACGACCATCCCTATTGCCGTGACCTTGTGTTGAGCCGTGTGCTTTCCCGATATGTGAAGAAGAAAGCGCCCATCCGCAGAGATGACTTGCTACAGGTTTCATTGGACGCGTGGGGTAGTCCGCAGCTGGGTGCTGACGTGGTTGGTCGCTGGTCCGGCACCTCTGATGAAGCACGCAGCATGGTCTGTGGTTGGCTGGCTGAAGAAGATCTGGAGGACTTCGCCGCGTTCTGCAAGGGTGATGATTCGGTCGATGAAAGGCGTTTGGCGTATTGGTTGCGTTTCAAGAAGCAGATCCTCTTCAGCCGGATCGTGCTGGGTTCGGCCATACACGACGCCCGCGATAAACAAAGTAGGGAGTTTATTGCGCGAAAGAAGGGGCGTCTTGGGCACCTTCGCGGTACGCCACTGGACAACGCGATCATGCTGCGCATTGGTGATTGGTGGCTGGTGGAGTTCAGCAAGAAGGGCAATGCTTGCTATCCATATCGAGAAGACCTGCTTCCCTTCAATCCTGCAGATGAATATCTCAGTCTGATGACGGACTTGAAGAGCGTTTATGCGGTTGAAAAGGGAGGTGGAGAGCGTCTTGCCCATATGGCGACGGTGTGGGAGGAGAGATTTGATCGCTTTCTCGCCGATCGCGGTATTTGGCCTGATGCCACTGGTAGAGCATCAGGTGGCACTGCTTCCACGCCACGAGTGCCGTCTCACGCCCAGCCCCGAACGGCAACCCCAGCGATCGGCGTGTCCCGCGGACCTAGTCTCGCGACCTTGGGTTTTACTGAGGCGTTGTTCGATGAGCTGAAATCCTTTACGCCACGATTGGTAGATAACCGGGGTAAGGGCGGGGCGCTTTGGATTGAGCTTGCACGAACACCGAACGCATTACTGCGGCAGTCCATGGAGCGATACGGTTATCGCTATGTCGCCAGCAGAGGTTTTTACAAATCATGAAGTGGAACTGGTTCGGTCGTAGTGTCCAAGACGGTGCCCGATCAACTTCAGTGTCGGGCGCATCTGAGGAGGGCTGGGTTCTCGGACAGCCGGAGCAGCTTAGGGGCTCTGGTCTTGGTGCTTATGCGAATCAGTTGATCGAGGAGGGTTACGCGCACGAAAGCGACAGTGGCTATGTGATCCCGTGGCCTGCGCTATATCTTCTCTTGGCTAGTGATGAGCATGCGTCTAGCTTAAGGTTGCTTGCGCTGCCGTCGTCGTCCGTTTTGGCCCCGCATCTTGTTAGCACTGGCTCGACTGTCGATCCTGAGTTCAAGATTCGCCTTGACCACTGGGTTAGCCCAGCGGGTCCGCTACGGTCTTCATCGACTACCCGCACAGGTGGGGTAATTAGGTGGAGCAAGGGCGATGAACTGTTAACGGAGTCTACGTATTCGCTGCTCTTCGCCATGCAGACGTTGGCAGAGCAAGGCCTTCATTGGACTGCTGAAGAACGTCTTCTCGCAACCGGGCGAATCCAGTTGCTTGCTCGTGAATCCGGCGCGTCAACTGATGACTATCTTGCCCAAACGGATGTAGTGGTACCCGAACGGTTGGACATTGAGCTGAACTGTGAACAGGTCGCTGATGTGCCGGTAATCGAGGTCACTCCGCACCCCGAGGGAGCGCCTCCCGAATGGATCAGGAGCTTTGACGATTACGACCACGTCCGAAAACGTTATGACGTGGTGCGCCCCGAAGGGGCCATGACACATGTGGTATTGCCTGATGACGTGCGTGAAGTCCTAGAGCATGTGAAGAAGGTGCCGGGGCGGCGTTACGCCTCGCGTGCGGCTGATGCCTTCTTGCACAACCCTTACCCCTTTCTTGGCGACAATGCGGAAGCTGTCTTGCCCCCGGAAAAATTCGAACAGGCACGAAAGGCTGCAGGAGTTGTAGAACGACAGTTGCAGGCGCTTCCTTCGGAAAACGGTTGGGATGTTTTGTTACTGGATTCATCCGGCGAAAGCGATGATGTTTGTGAGCTGATAGGAGAACTCCAAGAGGCGCAAGCGCTCTTGGCGGTGGCAGCGCAGGCAAGGAACGAGGGAATGCCGCTCTTCCGCTGGAGGGGGCACCGGGTGTTGCTGTCCGGAACCACTGGTGGGTCACTGCAGCAGCTTGCTGTATGGGTTGCTGCGACCGCGGTTGCACCGGAAGCGCTTCATCTGGCTGAAGTATTCGATTTGGCGGCCTACAGTGATCGTGTCGTCGGCTTTGATGGCAAGCCGATACACGTACCCTTCTTGGCTCGGGAAGGCACATCCGCAGTCGGAAATCTGGACGACGTAAGGTTTGTAATTGCCTCCACTGACCCCGCTACCGGACAGACATCGATCACCGCGCTTGATGAGCAGAAGCTTGCAGAGTTCGATAGAGCGACGCGCCATGCGTTGGAGACAAACGCAGCGACGGTTCGACTCCCTGGTACGACTGTGGAGATCCCCGCGCAAGACGCCAAAGGGCTGTTGGATGTCTTCGATAGCGCGTTGAAGGCGAAGGCCGCCCCTCCGATGATGCCGAAGGCGCCTCGGCCTGCCCGCGCAACCAGCTTACGGATACTTCATAACGTTGAGGCGCTTGAGTACGGCGCAACGGTGAGTTTGCCTGCGCTGGATCGGACCGATCCGGTCATTCCATCCGCATTGTCCGCAGACGTCGAACTCAAGCAGCACCAGAAGCTCGGTGTCGCTTGGTTGCAGCACCGCTTCAACCAACGGACGTTGGGGATGCGTGGAATCTTGCTTGCTGACGATATGGGTTTGGGTAAAACACTGCAGTGTCTTTGCCTGATGGCTTGGTATCGGGAGACGCAAGCTAGTCCTCATCCTTGCCTTGTAGTTGCGCCCGTTTCACTACTCGAGAATTGGAAGACGGAGATAGACAAATTTTTGGATGGAAGCCAAGGCGAGACCATGCTTTTGTACGGACAAGAGTTGGCTCGGCATCGCCTTACCCCTTCTCAGCTAGACGATGATCTCCAAAAGATGGGCGTGAAAAAGTTACTTCATCCCGGGTTCGCCACAGGCGCGGCGTTTGTACTGACGACTTACGAGACGTTGCGCGATTACGAGCTCTCTTTCGGTAGAGAGCATTGGGGAGTGCTGGTTTGCGATGAAGCACAGAAGATCAAGACACCCGGTGCACTCGTTACACGCGCCGCCAAAGCGATGCAAGCTGACTTCAAAGTCGCATGTACTGGTACACCGGTTGAGAATTCTTTAGCAGATCTCTGGTGCTTATTCGATTTCTTCCAACCCGGCCTTCTTGGTTCGCTGAGCGAATTTACCAAGGCCTTCCGCAAGCCCATCGAGTTGAGGGAGGAGGGACACGAGTCGCAGGTCGAACTGCTACGGGGAGCCATTGAGCCTTGGGTACTGCGCCGTATGAAATTTGAAGTCGCCGATCTGCCACCGAAGATCGATGAGAATCATGAACAGTCTGACCCGGCGGTCAGAGCGATTCCCATGTCGTTGCTTCAACGTAAGCTCTACAGCGAGTCCGTGATCAGCTACAAGCGCGCCAAAAACAGAGCTCAGGAAACTGGGGAGTCAGCGGGGGCAATGACATTGGCATTGCTGCATCGCTTGAGAATGATTTGTTCCGATCCTTTGGCTGTGGCAAATGGATCCACTGAGAACCTCTCTGTCGCCGAAAACGTTCAGCATTCTCCCAAGTTGCGTTGGCTCTTGGACCAACTCGAGCACATCAAAAACGTGCAAGAAAAAGTTATCATTTTCACGGAGTATCGCGCTATCCAGCGTTTGTTGCAGAGGGCTATTGAGGAAAGGTTCGGAGTGGATGTGAGTATTGTCAACGGGTCGACAGCAGTTGACTCCCTAAACGATGCCTCGCGCCAGAAGATCATCGACAGGTTTCAACAACGCCCCGGCTTTGCGGTCATCGTGCTATCCACGACGGCGGTTGGCTTTGGAGTGAACATCCAGAAAGCCAATCACGTTATCCATTTCACACGGCCGTGGAACCCAGCCAAAGAGGATCAGGCCACCGATCGCGCCTACCGTATTGGTCAGGAAAAGCCCGTCTGGGTGCACTGCCCAACGATTGCAGGGGACGGATTTGAAAGCTTCGAACAACGCCTAGCGATTCGCTTGGCCAGCAAGCGCGTGCTCTCGCAGGACTTGCTGGCGCCGCAACAGTCGGTGGGCTTGTCCGACTTTGAGGATTTGATTGTGTAAGTCTTCGGAGTTGGAGATCTTGCACACCCTTTAAATTGAGTCGCGTAGCAGAGAGAATTTAGACTCTCTGCCTGCACTTACTCGTTGGCGTTTGCTTCAGAATTCTTGACTAGTGGACGGTGGTTCGATTCCGCGCACCAACCCCATCTAGCGGGGGGTATCGACGGGGGTATGTTTAGTTTCCAGTTATCACGAAGTCCTTTTCAATAAGGATTGAATAGCTTTTGTTCGAGAGCACCCATAGCCGCGCCCGATACGCCGACGCCTGCGTTCTACCTCCCGGTTTGCAACACGTCGATCACCGTCTCGTCGTCGCGCAGATTCCGGTGTTTAGCGTTTTCCAGAATGCAAATGAACACCCAGGTCGCAGCGATGAAAACGTGGAGCCACTCATGAACCGCTGACGTCATCGTCAGGGTTCGGCGGGCGCTGCCAGAATCGGTAAATTAACGCGCCGATGACGAGTGCTACCGCAGCTGCTACTAGGTTTTTGACGCCGGCGCTGGCCATTAGCGCAAGTGACAGTAGGGTCGCTGCTATCGGTATCACTGGCCCACCGATTAGCTGCAAAGCGCTGTCGCGGTGGCCGTGGCGCTTGCGCAGCACGAGCACGGAGATGGCGGTGGCCAGATAGCCGAACAGGCGCGCCACCACGGACAACAATGCCAACTGTACGAACGACCCGGACAATGCCAGTGCCAACGACAGCACGCCGATGACGACGATGGCAATGGCGGGGGTACGAAAGCGCGGGTGGATGCGCGTCAGCACGGCGGGCCCGAAGCCGTCGTCGGCCAGGGCCAGCAGGTAGCGCGGTCCGAACATGATCGTGTTGCTGTTGGTGCCCAGAATCGACACTGCTGCGCCGACCGTCAGCACTAGCGCCAGCCAGGTGCCGCCGAATCGTGCGGAGGCATCAGCCAACGGTGTGCTCGATTGAGCCAGGCCCGGCAGCGTACCCAGCGCCACGTATTGCACGGCGACGTAGGTGGCAGTGACGATGACGATCATGGTCAGCATCGCGAACGGCACGTCGCGGCGTGGGTTGCGGTATTCGCCGGCGGCTGCCGGCATGTTTTCGAAGCCGGCATAGGCGAACAGCAACAGCAACGCGCCCTTGGCCAGGTTGCCCATGGGGATAGTGCCGGTCGCCAGCAGTGGGGCTTGACTCATGTCCACGAAGAACACGCCGATGCCGACAAACATCACCAGCGGCAGAAACTTGGCGATCGCTAGTGTCACGCCGGTGCGGGCCGCGGCGCGCACGCCGATCACGTTGATCCAGGTTAGCGCCACCAGGGAGCCGGCCACGATTAGCAGGCGCCCGCTACCGCCCACCGCCGCCGGCCAGAAATGCGTGACGGCGTCGGCCAAACCATTGCTGAGCGCGGCGGCGCTGGCAATGCGCGTCAGCAACAGCATCCAGCCCACCTCGAAACCGGCAAAGCGTCCAAACGCCTCGCGCGCATACAGATAGCTGCCACCGGCTTGGTCGAAATAACTGGCCGCCTGCGCGTAGCAGAGCACCAACAGGCTCACCGCCAACCCGGCCAGCAACACCGCCCACAGACTGGCTGGCCCCAGCAGCGCAGCGGCCGCCGCTGGCAATAAGTAGATGCCGCTGCCGATGACATCGTTAACCGACAGCCCGACTAGCTGCCAGCGTCCGACCGCGCGTAACGTGCCCGTCTGGCCTGTGGTTGAGGACGTTGCAGCGGCAGACACGACGGCGGTGATTGATTCCACTGGCTGGCTCAAAAGGAAGTCCATGCGTGAGGATTCGGCGCGACGACGATGTCACGAATTATTGGCTACCCCATGGAAGGTGGGACTCTTCCTGAGAGCGCCGTCGTTGTCGGCGTTCCTGTTGCAGCTCCGCCGCGGGTGCGGGGCAAGAAACAGCCATGTAGTTGAAAGTTACCAGTGATAGGCGACCTTTCCATAAACATAGGCGCCCTGGAAACCAAAGGGCGAACTGGACGAATAGGGGAACGCGCCATTTTGATCGTCGCTTTCAGGCGTCCGTTTCGGATACGTATTAAGTACGTTGTCCGCGCCAAGCGTGAACGTCCAATGGTCACGGGTGTAGTTCGCCGCGAGGTCAAGCAGCCACTTGTTCGGGTAGACAATGTCATCCAGATAGCTGGTCGAGCCGTACTCCGTAATGCGACCGTAGCGGGTCAGGGTCCCCGTCAGTCCCCAATCACCCAGCCTGTAGTCCTCGGTCAGGATCAACTTGCTGCGTGGCGCGGAGTCGGCCAGCAGACCCTTGATGGCGCTGCGGTTGAGTCGCTTAAAGATGACCCCCAGTGAATCCAGAATTGGTGGATTGGGCTTGACGTCGGTGACCTTGTTCTTGTGATAGCCGTAACTGAGGGTAGAGACCAGCGAGCTCGAATCACTGAAGTCGCTGCGGTAACTGGTCACCAGGTCGAATCCCTGGGTCTTCACGGTGCCGGCGTTGGTGAAGTAGGAAAGACCGCTGTATTGCAGGTTGGTGACGCCGTTGGCGGCGAGGTAGTTGATAACGGATGGGGTCGAAACTGACAGTGAGCTCGACAACGCGATGCGATCGGTGACGACGATCTGGTAAGCATCGAGCGACATGCTGAGGGCACTGGTCGGATTCCACACCGCACCAGCGGTGAAATTGCGCGATTTTTCCGGCCGAAGCGGCTCGCTACCTAGCAGCATGGCGAGCGGGTTGTTCACCGGAACCAGCCCGCGCAGATAGATGCCTGCTGGCAGACCCAGCGAGTTGCCGGCGCCAAAAGAAGCTGACGTGGTTTCCGAGTAATGCTGCTGGCCCAGCCCCGGCGCTCGAAAGCCGGTCGACGCACTTCCACGTAGCGCGAACGTGTTGGTGAAATCGAAGCGTCCTGACAACGCGGCGGACGTCGTGGTACCGAAGTCCGAATAGTCCTCGTGGCGCCCGGCCGCGGAAAAGCTCAACTTGCTGGTCAGATTGCCTTCTAATTGCACATATTCGGCGACGTCGTGGCGTGCCACCGAGATGGTATCCTGCGGACCCCAGCCGGCGAAGCCTTGCGCGCCACCGCGCACGCCGGAGTTGCCCACATAATAAGAACCTGGGTCGCCCGCCGTGACGTCGTAACTCTGCCGCAAGTATTGAGTACCAAAGGAGAAGGTAAGCGGGCTCGCCAGCCAGCCAAACGCCAGTTCTTTGGAGATGTCGATGTCGAAAGTCTGCTGCCTGGCGGTCAGCGTGCCATCGTGAAAATTGGTTGGACTACTGCCGAAATCATTTAACAGGGCATAGTTCGTGCTGTTGAGCGTGCTGTAAGACACCCGGTTACTGCCGTAATTGCCGCTCACGTCCCAGTGCCAGCCATTCACCGCGCCGCGCAGCCCCGCCACGAGCGAGTTGTCCGTCGAATCGCCATGTTCCTTCGGTAGAAAGCCATCCGGATAGACCCTGCCGATCAACGCATTGTTCGGAAACGGCGTATTGATGCCGTAACGGAAGAATCCGCGCGGTTCGCCGATGCGTTGTCCGTAATGGCCAAACGCGTAGAACTGGACGTCAGGTGTGATGTCGTATTGGGTGTTGAGGAAAAGGTTTTTGTTTTTAAACGACACCGTGCCGTAATGGAATTTCACACCCAGCTCGGGTATCCGGCGATCGACCCCGGCGCGGTTGCTGGGACTCTGATTGCTGTTCTCAGCCGTAACGCGCAACCAACCCTTGTCACCGCCGAGCGGAACGCCGAAGTTGGCCGATCCCTGCCATTGCCGTCCATCACCGGCTGAATACTCGCCGGCGGTGAGCTGCACGTCGCCACCTTTGGCACCTTTTTTCAAAATGATATTGACTACGCCAGAGAGCGCGTCCGAACCGTACTGCGCCGACGCGCCGTCACGCATCACTTCGATATGATCAATAGCGGACAGCGGGATCGTATTGAGATCCACGCCTTGCGATCCTTGGCCGACTTGACCAAGACTCAGCACCAGCGCCCCCGGGTGCCAGCGCTTGCCATCGACCAACACCAGCACCTGGTCTGGCGATAGACCACGCATTTCAAACGGTCGCTGAAAAGCAAACGTGTCCGAGGCGGGCGCGAACGGGAAGTTCAGCGATGGAATAGCGCGCTCCAGCGCTTGGGTCAGATCGATGGTGCCGGTCTGTTGCAACACCGAACCGGGAATCACATCAATCGGGGTTAGCGAGCTGCTTTCCGTGCGATTACCGGCGCGCGTGCCGGTCACGATTACCGTGGACAGCTCCGTGGTTTTCGCCGGCTTTTTTGTGTTGACTGCTTCCTGCGAGGTGGCGTTGTTCGTGGCTTGCGTGTCTTGGGCGCTGGCCATGTTGGCCAGCGCAAACAGTACCGATGCAGCCAACAACTTTGGAATGATCCGGTTGTGACGCTCGTTCATGAGAACTTCCTCAAGGTCATGGTTATGACGAATTCTGTCTTGCGCCGAGGCGCTAGTATGCTTTTGCAGTCAAACTGACAACTTGCGCGTGCGACCCCGAAACAAACCACTGTCCGTACGGCATCCGCGGCGTCATGTAGCTACTAATGTCTTGCGGATAGGCTCGTTTCGTCAGCCTTGAATGGACACTCCGCAACCCCGAGTCGAGCATAGTCATAAGCGGACGCCGGCCACCAATGAAAAGGGTGGTACGTGGCATAACCGACGGTTGTGGACGCTTCTGCCCTCATTCGGTGGGCAAATACCGCAAACCGACCAGGGGCAATGACGGCTGTGGCTAACCAGCCAGCCTTGAATGATGCGGCTGTCATGCAGGCTACCCGCTCGATTTTTTGACGGCTGCCGAGCGGTGACGGGTGAAACTTCTTGGCGCTGTGGCCTTGCGTCGCCGCCTTTGGAAACCGACAGATCTAACCCTGCTCGCCCTTTCTAAGGCGTGCGCAACGGGAGCACGGCCATACTGATCGAGCGATGTCGTGGCGGCGCAGGCCGAATCATCTCCCGCGCTAGGCGGTAGTCATCCGTCTTCGCCAAGAAAACATTTTCCACATAGGTCTGCGGGTTGACGGCGTAGCGCGGAAACCAGCTGGACTGGATCTGTGCCATCCGCCACTGCTTCGGCTGCGACTGACCGTTGCGATTTTGTAGCGCCAAAGCGCACCGCCGCGCACCATCGCGCATCGGTATCATTTCCTCGTACACCGTGTCATTGAATATAGAGGTAGGGAATGCAAAATATGCCCGGATGTCCCGCGTATCGGGCGTGTCTTGAGGCGACACAGCGAAGGTGACGCGTCCCAACACAGAGCCCGCGATTGTCGCTATCGCTGTTCCGCCCCTACCCAGTCTGCCGCGCTGTTTCCCGGTCGCTTCAGCTCAGGCTCTGATCCGTAGCCGACAACATGGGGCCGAGCTTAGTCACTGGCGGACGCAAGCCAGCAACGAAAAAGCAGGCATCTGACACAACCGAATGCGGTGGACGTGGCCTGCTCAAACGCAACGACAAGGTAAGCTCAGACCGCTACCAACGTCTGCTGGGCAAGTTCCCGGACGAGGCTGATAAAGCGCTTCTGTACCGGATTCAACGGGCTGTCTGCCCGGTAGGCCGCATACAGCACAACGTCAAGTTGCACCTTCAGCGGACGCGTTTGCACGCCACTCCCGTCATCTCGCCGTGCCGTGAACGGGTCAACCAACGCCAGACCTTCACCTTGTGCGACCAGCGCATGCGCCAGCTGGTAGGTCTGCACTCGCACCGCTGTTCGCGGTGCTGGATCGAGCTGCGCCAAGTGGTTTTGCAACATATTGCCAAGCGCGTCCTGCACCGCGATGCCGATCATCGGCTGACCCGCCAACGCCGTCAGCGGCAACGGTCGATTCAATTCTTCGACTGGCCACCAACCCGGCGGAGCAATCACCATGACGTGTCCGCGACACAGCGCCTCGCGGGACAGGTTCTGGCGGCCGGTGTCCTGCAAGGTCAGCCCTATGTCCGTTTCGTGAAGCATCAGCGATTCGTACATCACCGTCGAGTGCTGCGTGAACAACTCAACGATCGTGGCCGGAAAGACTTTGCGCAACATGGTGATCGCATCGGGTACCAGCGCTTGCGCCAAGGCTGGTGTACAAGTGACTCGCAAGGGACAACTGCCGGTCACACTCATGTTTGCCGTGAGACGCTGCAGTTCGTTCAATTCCTGCATAATTTTTCCGATACGCGGTTGCAATAGCAGCGCCTGTTCGGTTGGCTGTAAGCGCCCGCGTACCCTGCTGAACAAAGCAAAGCCGAGTTGCTGTTCGGCCTGCTGCAAGGCTTTGCTAGCCGCCGGCTGCGAAATGTTCAACAGGTCGGCCGCTCCGGTTAGGCTTCCGGTGGTCAGCACGGCATGGAACAACTCGATGTAGCGCAGGCGCATGGGCGGGTTCCACTCCTTGTCACGGTGGCAAGTTGGTTTGAGTGCAACACAAAGCGAGCCGCTCATGCAAATCTTGTGGCGCGTGCGAGTCGATCAGAACTCGACACGCGGCGAAGGAAAGCCCCAACCTTCGGTTATGCCAAGTAGCGGTCTTTTCATTGGTGGCATGAGTCCGCCAGTGACTATGCTCCTCGGCGTGTCGTTGTGGATAAACGGCGATTCGTTGATGGGAGTAATCAATTCATGTCTAGCGCTGCCGGTCCATCGTTGTCTGCTCACTGGGGTCCGCCCTACCTACTTTATTTGGGCAGTGCGGCCGACGATTTGGCCATCAAGACGGCCAGAGGACTCGCGTACTGGCGACCGGACTGGTGCCTCGCTCAGTACCGTCGTCCCGATTGCAAGCCCACCTTGGGCCTGATCGAGATGAACGTGACCCAGGCCAGAAACGAAGGCGCGAACACCATGGTGATCGGCGCGGCGAATGCTGGCGGCGTGATGTCGGCAGAAATCGTTGCCGATGCCATCGCCGCGCTTGACGCCGGTCTGAATGTGGCGGCGGGCCTGCACCAGAAGCTACGCGAGAACCCGGACATTGTGGCTGCTGCCCGACGCAATGGCCGCGTTTTGTTCGATGCCCGCGACCCGGCGCGGAACATTCCGGTTGGTACCGGTCGCCCGCGCGCTGGGCGTCGGCTGCTCACGGTGGGGACCGACTGCTCGGTCGGCAAGATGTACACCACGCTGGCACTCGAACGCGCTATGCGACAGCGCGGCCTGCTGGCAGACTTCCGCGCGACCGGCCAGACCGGTGTGCTCGTCGCCGGCGCGGGCGTGCCCATTGATGCGGTGGTTGCCGATTTCATTTCAGGCGCGGCCGAATGGGTTTCGCCGTCACGTCTTGACGGCGGTTGGGACCTGATCGAAGGCCAGGGTTCGCTGTTTCATCCTTCCTATGCGGGCGTGTCGCTTGGCTTGCTGCACGGAGCTCAGGCGGACGCCTTGGTGTTGTGCCACGAACCGACTCGCCGGCACATGCGCGGCCTTTCAGACCGTCCGCTGCCCGAGTTGAAAAGCTGCCTCGAAGCCAACCTGGCCGCCGCGCGGCTGACTAACCCGGCGGTCAAGGCGGTCGGCGTCGCGCTCAATACGTCTGGCTTGCCGCCAGCGGAAGCTGCGGCAGCGTGCCGGCAAATCAGTGACCTGCTTGACTTGCCGTGCCAAGACCCCGTCACGATGGGGGTCGAGGCTATTGTGGACAACCTGCTCGCTTGCTGCGCGAACTGACGGGCGCGGATACGGTTACTTGCCGTCGCGCGTGCAGGAGCGCCTATGCTGGATCCGATGACTGCTGAGGGTGAACACATGTCCGATTTGAACACACTACGACTCGATACCAATCGATCCACTCGGGTGACGTCGCTCCACGGCCACCAGTGGCGGTATCGCGCATTGTTGATGGCGATGCTGGCAGCATTCAGCACACTGGCCGGCGCCCAGCAGGTCAATCCTGATGAGACCGGCCATGAGCCTGTCAGCACCCGCGAGGCGCTTTTGAACGCCAAGCCGGTGACTGCCAAACATGCCATGGTGGTCAGCGCGCAACACTTGGCCACGATGGTGGGCGTGGACATTCTCAAACAGGGCGGTAACGCCGTAGACGCCGCCGTGGCGGTAGGCTTCGCAGAAGCCGTGGTGCATCCGTGCTGCGGCAATATCGGCGGCGGTGGGTTCATGACCATCCACCTCAAAGATGGTCGCAACTTGTTCCTCAATTTTCGCGAGAAGGCGCCGTTGAAAGCCACGCCGACGATGTTTCAGGATGCCGACGGCAACGTTGTTGAGGGACGCAGCACCGACACGTATCTCGGGGTGGGCGTACCGGGCACGGTGATGGGTTTCGCAACCGCGCTGAAAACCTACGGCACGATGTCACTGCAAAAGGTGATTGCGCCAGCGATCAAGCTGGCCCGCGAGGGATACATACTGCAACAGGGAGATATCGACAGCCTGGATTCGCGCACCAACGATTTTGCCAAGCACGCCAACGTGGCGGCGATCTTCCTGAACCAGGGCAAGCCCTTCAAGGTCGGCGAACGGCTGGTGCAGAAGGACTTGGCGCACACGCTGGAATTGATCGCCAAAGGCGGTACCAAGGCGTTCTATGATGGCCCGATCGCCCACGCGGTAGTCAAGGGTAGCGACGCCAACGGCGGCATCCTGTCGCTGCGCGACTTTACCGACTACACCGCGCAGTGGGAAACGCCGATCCAGTGCGAGTACCACGGCTACACCGTTGTCTCGGCGCCACCGCCGAGTTCTGGCGGCACCACGCTGTGTCTGATCTTGCAGATCATCAAGCCTTACCCGATGGCCAAGTGGGGTTACGGCTCGGTCAACAGCGTGCACTACCTGGTCGAGGCCGAGCGCCGCGCCTTCGCCGACCGCAACACCTATCTCGGTGACCCAGCCTTCGTCCACAACCCGATCGACAAGCTGCTCTCGGCCGACCACGCAGCCAAGCTGCGCGCCACCATCCTCGCGGACAAGGCCACGCCATCATCCGAGGTCAAGGGCAGCCTCGGCGCCCCTGAAGGCAATCACACCACGCACTACTCGGTTGTCGACAAAGACGGCAACGCCGTCGCCGTCACTTACACCATCAACTTCCTGTTTGGTAACAAACAGATCGCCGGCGATACCGGCTTCTTCCTCAATGACGAGATGGACGACTTCACCGGCAAACCCGGGGTGGCCAACGGTGCCGGCCTAGTGCAAGGGGTGATCAACCAAGTTGAGCCGGGCAAGCGTCCGTTAAGTTCGATGACCCCCACCATCGTGCTGCGCAGCGACAAGCCGTTCATGCTCACCGGTAGCCCCGGCAGCGCCACTATCATCTCGTCGGTGCTGGGTAGCTTCATCAATGTGGTCGACTTCGGCATGAACATGCAGCAAGCCGTCAACGCGCCACGCCTCCACCAGCAGTGGTATCCGGACGTTGTTTACGTTGGCAAGGGGCTGCTCACGCCTGAGTCGCAGCAGACACTGGAAGCGATGGGTTACACCTTCAAACAGTTCAGCGGCGGTGCGGTCGAGGCGATCTTGATCAATCCCAAGACTGGCTTGCTCGAAGGCGCCAACGACCCCCGCCGTCCGGCCGGCCTAGCAGCCGGCTACTGATCCGCAGAAGCGGGACGTCACCCAATGGAAGTCGCTCGCATGCCGGCGGCGAGCTCGGCATGCGTCAGACCTGAGGATCAGGCGAGCGATGATCGCCGAGTTGACCTCAAGGCCGTTTGAATCTGCTCCGTGGGACCGGTGCCTGAAAGTAGCGAGACAAGCAGCGTGCCGCTTGGCTCGCTACTCCGACGCTGCGCTAGGTTTTGACGCGGGCTTGATATTTAAGACATGTCAGACCGGCTTCCGATGAAAAGCTAATCGGCCGGTCGTCAGGTGTTGACGCCGGCTGATTGCCCTTGTCTTTGCGCTGAAATCAGACGGTCGCAGCATCACCAAAGGAAGGTGGTCGATCGACCAGATCAGCGCCGAAGCGCAGGTTGGGCTTGGCGCCCATATGGAAGATCAGGGTGCCGCCGGCGGCGAGTTCGGCGTGGCTGATCCAGCTTTTGCTCCACGGCTTGCCGTTCCAGCTGACGGACTGGATGTAGGGTTTGTCGGGGCCGTTGTCGATAGTCTGGATCGTTAGGCGACGGTCATGGGCGAGAGCCACATCGGCCTTGTCTAGTAGCGGGCTGCCGAAGACGTAGTGGGTGCTAACGGGATCAACTGCGTACAGGCCCATCGCGCCCATCACAAACCACGCGCTCATCTGCCCGCAATCTTCATTGCCGGCGAGGCCGTCGGGCTGGTCGGTGTACATGGTGTCCAGCAGCATACGCACACGCGCTTGGGTTTTGTGGTGGGCGCCGGTATAGGCGTACAGGTAGGCGATGTGATGGCTCGGTTCGTTGCCGTGGGCGTATTGGCCGACGAGGCCGGCGATGTCGGGCGGTGCGTTGCCGGGCAAGCTTGGCGGGGCGTTGAATAGCGCATCGAGTTTCTTTTCGAACGCATGCTCGCCGCCAAACAATTTCATGTACGCATACAGATCGTGCTGATTGAGAAAAGTCGCCTGCCACGAGTTGGATTCGGTGAAGTCGCGCCACTTGTCCGAGTGGCCGATGGCGTTGGGATCGAACGGATGCTCTAGCCAACTACCATCGGCGGCACGTGGGCGCACGAAGGTGATGCTTTTGTCGAACACGTTGGCGTAGTTGCGTGAGCGTTGGCGCAAGGCCTTGGCGTCCGCGCTGGCACCGGCGGCTTCGGCGATGTGCGATACGGCCCAGTCGTCGTAGCTGTATTCCAGCGTCTTGCTGGCGGCCTCGCCTTCCTTGTCGCTGGGCACGTAGCCGAGATTTCGGTAGTACGGCAGGCCGCGATAGTCGTCATCCATGGCGCGCTTGCGATAGAGCGGCCATGCCTTGTCGATGTCGATGCCGGTGAAGCCCTTGGCGTGCGCCTCGGCGATCACCGAGGCGGAGTGGTAGCCGATCATGGTGCCGGTTTCCACGCCCTGCAGCGGCCACACGGTTGGGCCTTCCGGGCTTTCGGCGGCCATTCGAATCAGGCCATTGACTAAGTCGGGCACGCGCTCGGGTTGGTACAGGGTGAACAAGGGATGTAACGCGCGATAGGTATCCCACAGTGAATACGTGCTGTAGTTGTGCGCACCTGATGGCAAGCTATGGACGGCCATATCCATGCCGCGATAGCGGCCGTCCACATCGCTGAACAGAGTCGGCGCCAGCATCGTGTGATACAGCGAGGTATAGAAAATACGTCGGGTCGCGGCCGAGCTGGAGTTGATCTGGATGCGGCCCAACTCGCGCTCCCACGCGGCAGCGGCGGTATCTCGCACTTGCTCGAAATCCCACTGCGGCAGCTCGGTATCGAGGTTGCGCATGGCGCCGGCGATGTCTACGCCGGAAATACCCACCTTGACCAGCAGCGGCTTGCTGGAGGCGTCCTTGATGTGTAGCGCTGCTTTCAAATGTTTGCCGCTGGCTTGTGTGCTGCCGGCTGGAAGCATCTTGTCGTCGCTGTACAACATGCCGCTGGCGATCGGGCGGGAGAGTTTCATCGCGAAATAAATATGTCGACCATTGGCCCACTGATGCACGCGACGCGAGCCGACCAAGGTGTCGTTGCCGATCAGTTTCAGGTGGGCATCGGTGACCTGCGTCGGGGTATTCAATGCATCGTGGAAGCCGTGCGCGAAATCGATGAGCAGGTGGCCGTCACCCTTGTTCTGGAAGGTGTAGCGGTGCAGGCCAGCGCGCTCGGTGCTGGTCAGCTCGGCCAGGATGTTGTGATCCTTCAGTTGCACGCGGTAGTAACCGGGGCGTGCGTGTTCGGTGCTGCGGTCAAAGCGTGAGCGGTAGCCCGGACCCGGTGTGATTTGGGCATCTACCGGCAGTTGCTGTGGCTGCCCCGGACGGATCGGCAGATCGAACTGCGAGTGATAGTTGATGTCCGGCCGACCGCGCGTGCCCGGTTCTAATTGCACGGCGCCCTGTGCTGGCATCACCAGTACGTCGAGCAAATCCGCCGCGCCAGTGCCGCTGAGATGGGTGTGCGAAAACCCCATGATCGAGCCGTCGCCAATGTGATAGCCGGAGCTAGCATCCCAGCCGCTGTCGTTAGTGTCTGGACTCAGCTGCACCATGCCGAACGGCATCGTGGCGCCGGGAAAGGTGTGGCCGTGGCCGCCGGTGCCGATAAAGACATCCACGTACTGACTCAGACCGCCGGCAGCGGCTGCGGCGGGTGCTGCACCGCCGCCTTCACGTGACGCCGCGATGGCGGCGGGAAGGGCGAGGCGCGAGCCCAGCATCGTCAGTGCTGCAGCGGCTGAGCCTTGCAGAAAGCGGCGGCGGGTGACCATGTGGGATTCTCCTGTTCGATGGGGTGTGGACGAACGTGATGGGTGCTGTCAATCAGCCGCGCAATAGCGCAGGGTGCTGCTCGGCTACTTTGACGATCAACTCGCCGAAAAGCGTATTTGCCCAGGCAAACCACGCGCGGGTGAATTTCGTCGGGTCGTCCTGATCGAAGGCTTCGTGCATGAAGCCGGTGCCAGCGTGGGTGGTTTTCAACCAATGCAGGCAGGTGCGGATTTCGCCGGTGTCGTCGCTGGTCAGCGCGCGCATGATGATCGACATCGGCCAGATCATGCGCAGGCCTTGGTGCGGACCGCCAATACCCTGCGCCGCGGTGCCACTGAAGAAATATGGGTTGTGCGGGCTCCACGCCAGCGTGCGGGTTCGCTGATAGCGCGGGTCGCTTTGTGGCAGCCCTTTTAGGTAGGGCAGGCTGGATAGGCTGGGTGCGTTGGCATCATCCATAAACAACTGGTTGCCGTAACCGTCGACCTCATAAGCCCACACATCCTGACCGTCGACCGTCATGCGGCCGTAGTGATTCAAGGCCGTCTCGACTTCGTCCGCCAGTGCGCGGCACTCCTGCGCGAAGTCGTTGTCGTGATGCAGCGCCTGTGACATCTCGGCCAGTTGGCGCAGCGACGTCACGGCAAAAAAATTGGCGGGAATAAATAAGGGGTAGATACAGGCGTCATCTGAGGGCCGGAACATGGAATAAATCAGCCCGACCGGTAGCGCCGGGTTGCCGTAGCCGCCGAGCGGCGGATTCTCGGTAGACACCTCGGACTTGCGCTGGAAATGGTACGGCCCCGGACCGTTCTTGCGCTGCTGCACCCGAAAGGTTTTCACCACCGTATGCATGGCGGCGCGCCAGTCGTCATCGAACGGCGTGCTGTCGCCGCTGGCTTTCCAGTAACCGTGGGCGAGGCGAAGGACGTAGCACAACGAGTCGATTTCCCATTTGCGCTCGGCCACACCGGGGTGCATGTCGGTGTTGTCATGTTGTGACCACTCCAGCGTGGTGCGCTGGTTGGGATCGGGCATGAAGGCGTTCGCATACGGGTCGATCGAAATGCACACGGCATGGCGATGGATCAGCCCGCGAAATAGTCGCTGCAGGCCTTGGTCTTGCTTGACCAGTGGCAGATACGGTTGCACTTGCGCGGAGGAGTCGCGCAGCCACATCGCATCGATGTCGCCGGTTACGATGAAGGTGTCTGGCTTGCCGCGCAAGGTGCCCAATTGCACCGTGGTATCGAGCGTGTTGGGAAAACAGTTTTCGAACATCCACGCGAGTTCGGGGTCCCCGATTTTCGCTTTGGTGCGAGCGATCAAACGTTCGACCGCGGGACTACTGAACTTGCGCTTTGCCAGCGGCGGCCGCTGGCTGATGAAGCGTGGCTGTGGGGCTGAGGCAAACGCCAGCGTGCTGCTGCCAAGCATCGCGCCACCACCGGCAAGCGCGATCATCTTCAATAGGGAGCGGCGGCTACTCATCATGGTGTTTCCTCAAGTTCGGCTGGATTGGCTCTATTTGGTAGGGCGGCAAAGCGGTGCCTTGGATCAGCTGTCGGCACAGCGATCAAAGTTGCCCGCCGGCACGTATCGTCGCCTGGTTGGTCGCGCGCACGGTGGCTTCGTCTACCTTTTCGATCTTGCGGTCATAGGTGTACAGCCCGTTGTGCTCGCCCTCAACATCGGTGATTTGCGTGTAGACGCTGCCGGACACACCAATGGCCGGGCCCTTGTCGCGCAGCACGGCGGTATTGGCGACGTAGCCCGCGTTGAGTGCGGCCTTGTCTTTCACCGCGCCGTACGGGTTGATCGGCGTGTTGGGCCACATATGGCCGGGGACGGCCAGTGTCAGGCCGCCGTGCTCGCCGTCGATGGAGGCGCGCGTGGCGTCCGGGCTGGGCAGTCCGGGGCCTTGGTAGTCATGCACGTCGTAAACGTCGCCGGCGTGGGGATCACCCTTGGTGTCGCAGCAGTTGGCGCCGCTGCGCGCATCGACCAGGCGCGAGGGATCAAGTTGCTTGATCTGCGCCGCCAGTTCGGCGGCGGCAGGGATGCTCCATTGGCCCCAACCTTCGTTGAAAGGGATCCATCCGATGATCGAAGTTTCGCCCTTTAGTTGCTCGACGATGGCCGCAACCTGCGCGCGAAAGCCAGCTTTGTCAGCATTGCTGAGTTGATCATTGCGGTCAGTGGGTAGTGCCGGCATGTCCTGCCACACCATCACGCCGATGCGGTCGGCCCAGTAATACCAGCGCGCCGGTTCCACCTTGATGTGCTTGCGGATGGTGTTGAAGCCGAGGTCCTTGGTTTTTTGTATGTCGAACTTGAGTGCCGCATCGGTGGGCGCGGTATAGATGCCGTCGGGCCAGTAGCCTTGGTCTAACGTGGCTAAAAGAAAGGTGGTTTTACCGTTGAGCACGATGCGGTTGAGCCCGTGCACTTGCTTGATGCCGATGCTGCGCAGGCCGGCATAACTGGTTACTTGGTCGCGTTGGTCGCCCTGCGTAAGCGTGGCTTCGAAGGTGTACAGGAAAGGATCCTGCGGGCTCCACAGATGCGGCTGTGCGATGCTCAAGCGCAGCGGTTGGCCAACCGCGCCGCTCACCTCGCCAACGGGCTTGCCGTCCGCATAGGCGGTGACATGCAGCGTGGCGTCTTTGTTGGGACCATGCAGCGTTGAGGTCACCGTGAAGGCGTCTAGGTTGTCCGCGGGGGTGAAGGTCAGTTGCGCCAGGCTGGTGGCCGGCACCGGCTCCAGCCACACCGACTGCCAGATGCCTGAGGCCGCGGTGTAGAAAATGCCGGAGGGTTTCAATCGCTGCTTACCCACCATCACGTTGGCGCCGTCCACCGGCGCATGTACGGCGACGATAATCTCCTGCGCGCCGTTGGGGCGCAGCGCCGACGTGATGTCCGCGCCGAAAGACGTATAGCCGCCTATATGGTGAGTGATTTCCTTACCGTTAACGTATACCGTGGCGTCTTGGTCGACCGCACCGAAGTTCAGTCGCACGTGCTGGCCATGCGCGGTGAATGCTGCAGGGATAGCCACCAGTCGGCGGTAGAACATGAAGTCCGCATGCTTCTGCACGCCCGAGAGCACGGATTCTATTGAATAGGGCACCAGCACCTGGTCCTTTAGCGTCCGGCCGAATGGCGGTGTGTTGAGCCCAGCGCTCGCCACGTATTGCCACAGCCCATTCAGGCTCATCCAGCGAGGGTGTTCTAGCGACGGGCGCGCCAGCTGCGGCCGTGGATACTCGGGCAACGCGTTGCTGGGCGATACCTCGGCCGTCCACGGCGTCGCTAAAGGTGCCACCTTGCCGTTCCAGACGGTGGGCGGAGTCGTCGCCATCGCCATCGGGGCCAGCCCTATCGCCACGACCATGCCCATCCAAGCAATCGTGCGCCGTGCCTTGCTGTTGCATGTCATGGGGTCTTCCTCAATCTGGAAAAGGCGGTGGGCTGATCTACTCGGGAGCGACTCGATGCAGGGTGCTCGATAGGCTGGTTGCGTGCCGAGCCATCGTGTCGCGGCGTGCCTGACCTTGTTCAGCGATTCGCTGCCGCGCGCCTAGGCGCGCACCGCCTACCAGCTCAAATCGGCGACCACGGGAAAGTGATCGGATGGATAGACCTTGCCTTCGTGGGTGGTAATCGTGCGCACGTTGTCGGCTTTCATGCCGCGATAAAGGATCCAGTCGATGCGCTCGGTTGGATGGCCAGTGAACGCGTGAAAGGTGAAAGCCGGGCCTTCATGCCGGGGCGCCGACGTACGCGCATCGTGCAGAACTTTGGTCAGCGCGGCGTGAGTCAGGCTTTCGGGTGTGGTGTTGAAGTCGCCCGTCAGAATGAACGGCATCGACGCCGGCAAGGTGGCCAGACGTTGCAGGATTTCTGCGGCACAACGTTCCCGCATTGCCTCGGCCTTTTCTCCGTCCTGGTAGGGAAAGTGGGTGTTGTAGTAGTAGAACTGTTTGCCACTGCGTAAGTCTTGAAATTCCGCCCAGGTGACCATCCGTGGCATTGGTTGGCCGAAGCTCATGCTACCGGGCTTGTCTGGCGTATCGGAGAACCAGAAGTTGCCGGACTTGAGCACTTTCAACCGCGCCTTGTCGTAGAAGACACCCATGTGTTCGTTGTCGTTCTGGTTGATCTCGTTGCCGTTGCGACCCATGCCGAACCAGGTGTAACCGGGCAGGTGCTGCTGCAGATAGTCACCTTGTGGCGCGAGCAATTCCTGCGTGCCGAGAATGTCGGGGTGTTCTTTCTGGATAACCTGGACCATTAA
The DNA here is from genome assembly GCA_039924175.1 of Rhodanobacter sp. Classification (GTDB taxonomy): domain Bacteria; phylum Pseudomonadota; class Gammaproteobacteria; order Xanthomonadales; family Rhodanobacteraceae; genus Rhodanobacter. Next base: position 50,071 of record JBDTBF010000165.1, on the reverse strand, counting down.
ATCGCGGCGCTTGGGCCACGCATTGATGCCGTCATTCGCCTCGCCGTAGCGCACGTTGAAGGTCATCACGCGAAGGTCGTGAGTGCTAGCGCTGGCGCTGGGCAGTGCGGCGGCATTGGCGATGCCGGTGACCAGCGCGAGTCCGGAAATCAGCAAGAGGTGTGACAGTAGACGCATGGTGCAACTCCTTGGGGGAGATAAAAGAGGGTCAAGTCCACTTACTCAGGCGCGACTCGATGCAGGGCGGTCGATGAGAGTCGAATGCCAGTGAGGCGTCGGGTTTTGGCCTTGGCCACGGCGCGAAAGCCGTCCCGGCCCGGAGCGCGTTGTTTGTGGAGATAAGTGCGGCAGGCTGTCATGTTGTCGTTGGGCCAGCGGGCTTGGATCCGGCGAAGGCGGATAGGCTCCGTCCCCCTTCTTCGGGGAGGACGAAAGGCTTTGGTCGGTCCGGTTATTCAATGATGTTCGCCGTGACGTGGTACACGCGCCCGCCCCAACCATCGTTGGGGAACGCATCAGACACCTTGAGGTAGACCGGCTTCGCTGCATTGCTGCCGGGCCGGAGGTACGGCGTCAGGTCGATGGTCTGGTTGCCCTTGTTCGAGCCATCGGTGACTGGCCGATCTTCCTTCAGTACCGTTGTCCAGTTCTGACCGTCGGAGCCGGCCTGGACCAGGTATTCGGCGTCGATGGTCAGCGTGACGTGCGCCGACGTCGTGTCGGACGGGAAGGGAAAGCGATAGGTAAAGTGAGCGGTTCCGTCGGCGAACCGGTTCTGCACGCCGTTGCTCTGTGAGTGGCCGGCATCCCACAGCCACGGGTTCTCGTCGACGGTCCCGGTGTCGAAATCGATCGTATGCGCGACCAGCACGTCGGCTTGGGCGCTGAAGTGGAGCCCGGCCGCCATCACGTCGGCGGTTACTTGGTGGTGTCCATCCGTCGCTAGGCTTGGCACGGTGACTTGCAGTGGAATGCTGCCGCTGACCGGAGACGCGCTGCCGCGAGGATGCAAACGCAGCAGGGTCGCGCGCGGCGACACGTCCCACCCGGCAGCCACATCGAGCGTTGCGAGTGCATGCAGCGGGAAGAACCCGGTGGCCGAGACCCGTAGCTTGATGGGGATCGGCGAGGCACCGGACGCTGCGGGCATGATTACCGGTTGCGCGGGAGACATGGTTGCGGCCAGCGACTCTCGTGGCATCCACGTCGGTACGTCGCCAATCAGGGCACTCAGCGCGCTGGCTTGGGTGCGCCAGTCCAACACGTTGGGGTGGTCGTCACTGGTGGTACCGGACCATCGCGTGCCCAGCCGCCCGGCCGCGTCGCGGTCGTTGTTCCAGATGCTCTCAACTTGCTGGTCGAGGAAGGCCGCGTAGCGGCGATCGTGGGTAGTGTCGACCAAGTCGCTCCAGTAACGTATGAAGATGCCCTTGAACTGCTTGGCGTTGTCGTCGCAGGTCTGGTCTAGGGCGTCACAGCTTTCGGTCAGGATGCCGTCGCTGGCGAGCCCGTCCGGGCCGATCGCGGCATCTGCCAGATGACGCACGGTGGCGAGGATGGATGGGTCCTTGGTGGCGCGCCACAGCTCTAGACCGGCACCGATTGCCAAGCCTTGGTTGTAGCTCCATACGTTCTGGCCGTTGTTGGTGCAGGTGTCGGTGAGGCCGTCGTTGACCAAGCCGTTGGCATTGATCATGTCGCTGCCTTGGAACCATGCCCACGCCTCGCGGGATCGAGCCAGCCACACCTTGTCACCCTGCATTCTGTTGTGCAGTTCGGCCGTGAGCCTGATCCACAATCCGTTGGTGATGGCGTTCTTGTAGGTGCGCTCGGCGTTCCACCACACGCCACCGCCGCAGGTGCTGGTGTCCCAGTAGCCATGCACGTAGTTGGCGATGGTGACTGCCATGTCCAAATACTTTTTGTTGCCGGTTAGGTCATAGGCCTGCAGCCAGGTCAGAGCCCACCATTCGGAATCATCAATGGCTCGGCTGGTAAAATTGCCAAGTAACGGGTCGCCTGACAGCACGCCGGCCGGAAACGCGCCTTTATCTTTCTCGAAGGTATTGTCCAGTTGACCGAGATAGCGCCGGTCGCCGGTGCGTTGCATGTAGTCGCCGATGGTCTGTAGGGCGACCGCCGAATTCCACCAACTGGATGGGAACCAGGCTTTGCCCGGATCGTACGAACTCATCAACACGTCCGCTGCGACGCGGGACCGTGCGACCGTCGTCGACCCGACGGCCCGCGGCCCGGATTGGTGGGCTTGCGTGGTTGCAACCGGGACGAGCGCGACAGCCAGCACCATCAGACCGGCCGCGGCCAGCGTCCTCGGAGGGGGTATCCGTGTTGCGATGGGACGGCCCGAACGGTTCTTCGGAGATGGACTCAACCGAGACATGATCAGCGTGGATTTGGTCATTAGGTTCATGCTCTGCAGCTCTTCGGATGGCAAGAAAAACGGAGGAAGAAGAACGTGGTCGGGTTCACTTTCGGCGCACGGAATGCCATTGAGGCAGCCCCGCCAATCACGGCGTATTCGCTGACATCGATGGCGGCGCATCCGCTGGATTAACGCCCCAGTTCTTGTTCGGCGTTGGCCCCATCGCCAGCACCAGCGTGGCGCCAGCGGCGATGTCTGATTGGCTGAACCAGGGTTTGGTCCATGGCTTGCCGTTGAGCGTGGCGGACTGGATGTATTTGTTTTGCTCTGAGTTGTTGTGTGCGACGATCTCGAAAATTTTTCCGTTACCGAGGCGTAGGCGAACCTTGTCGAAGATCGGGCTGCCGATGATGTAGTCGGGGCTGGCGGGATCGACTGGATAGAAGCCCATCGCGCTGAGTACATACCAGGACGAGGTGGAGCCTTGATCGTCCATACCGGGGTAGCCGTAGCCGCTGGCGTCGCTGCCATAGAGCTCGGCGAGGATGCGTCGCGTCAGCGCTTGGGTTTTCCACGGCTGACCACTCCATGCATATAAATAGGCGGCTTGCTGGTCCGGCTGGTTACCCTGCACGTATTGCCCGATGACGCCGGTGCAGTCGCGGCAGATGCCCTTGGGTTGGTAGGGCGTGGAGAAGAAAGTATCGAGCTTGGCGTTGAATGCAGCGCGCCCGCCAAGCAGGTTGATCAGGCCTTGCACGTCGTGCGGCACCAGCCACAACGTGGACCAGCCTGAGGCCTCCTTCATCATAAAGTTGTAGTAAGGCTCGCGCGGATCAAACGGCGTGATCCACTTGCCGTCCGCGGTTCTGCCGCGCATGAAACCGACGGACGAGTCGAACACGTTGCGATAGTTCGCGGCGCGGTGCAGGAACATTTGTGCGTCTTGCGTTTTGCCGAGGCGCTGAGCGATATCGGCGAGCGCGTGATCGTCCCAGGCATATTCCATCGTAGTGGCGACGCCGGCTTTGCCACCAGCGTAGGGCGGGCTGGGATTGCCTGGCGGGACGATGTCGGCGATCCAGCCGTTCTTGATGTACTCGGCCAGGTAGCCGCGTGGCCCCTTCGGATCCATCGCGTTTTTGCGCAGCGACGTGTACGCGGCGGCATAGTCGAACGGGATGCCGCGCTGCCATGCGCCGTCGTAGAGCAGTGCCGCGTGGTCACCGTGAAACGAGGTGTTCATGTAGCCGCTTTCGTGCGCTCGGTCCAGCTCCGAACGCATGATGTCCTGGATCACGGTTGGCTCAAGCAGCATCAGCAACGTGATTTGGTTGCGGCCGGTATCCCAGTACGGTACCGGCCCATAACGGTCGTAACTGGCGACTTGGGTATGGCCGTCCGTATCGGTGTAGTGCTCGCCTTTGCGCGCGATCAGACGCGGGCTGGCGAAGGAGTGATAAAGGGTTGAGTAGAACAACTCGCGCTGTTTCGGCGTGCCGCCGGTAACGTTGACGCGGTCAAACAATTGCGCCCATGCCGCGCGCGCCGTGGCATGCACGCGTTCGAAATTTCCGTCTGCGTTGCGCAAGCGCTGTTCGGCTTCCTTGGCAGTGTGGCCGTGGGCGACGCGCACCAGCACTTGTTCTCCGGCCTGCGTGTTGAAGCTGACGTAGGCACCGGCATAGCTACCAGATACGCTGCGGCGATCGGCCTGCACATCTTCGCCTCCGAGACCGCCGCCCTTGGTATTGAGGTTGGCGTGGAAGGTGCCGAAGCTGGTGAAGGGGCGTGAAAACTCAGCGACGAAAAAAGGGCCGTCCGCGTGGTTGTCATTGTGGCTGCTTGTGGCAATGCCCTGGATGGTGTGATCGCCGACCACCTCGACGTCACCGCCGAGGCGACGCAGGTTAATGACGACGTTTGCGCGGTGGCTGGCCGGGAAGGTAAAGCGCAGCAGGCTGGTCCACTGCGTCGCTGTTAATTCCGCGCGGGTGTGGAACGTGTCGAGATCGACCGCGTAATAGCCGGGCGATGCTTTTTCACTGGTTTTTTTGTAGTACGACGGCGTGTAGTCGGGCGGCACGCTCCAGTCGCCGACCACCGGCATGATCATCGGCGCGCCGTTGGCGCCATAGGTCGAGCCACCGGCAGTGAATCCGAACATGGTGAGGCGGTTATAGCCGTAGGACACCGGCACGCCGGTCTCAAAGCTGAGATCAGCATTGATGTTCACTAGCGCCGCCTCGGTTGAGCTTTGCGGCAGGCTGGCGCCGGGCGATGTCATGCCCGAATACAGCGGCTCGCCCGGCGGTGGCGCGTTGCCGATCAGTGCTTGTTGGTCCAGCGGCGCGGTGCCGACCAGCGGGTTCGCTTCATCGACGGCCGAGCTGGCCGAGGACGCTGCTTGGTTGTCTTGCGCCTGGCTTGCGCCGATGGTTCCGAGTGCGAGAACCGACAGCGCGACGACCAGAGCGGGGCGCTGGCCGAGTATGGAGAAGGCGGGACGGCGAGGGCATGCGAGTGGCAAGTTCATGATCTCTTCCTGCGACGGCGTGGGATGTATCCGCGGTAGCGGTGACGGGGTCAGGCTGATCGCCCGACCCCGTCGATCCTTTCTCAGCTGCCATCACCGAATTTGTACGTGATGCCCATGTAGTACTGGCGGCCGTCGTACTCGAGCGAGTTCAACCGAGCCCTGGTGTCCGAGCCAAGATAGGAATGTGGCGTGGACTTGGTGAGGTTGATGATCGACGCGGTGATCATGAAGTGCTTGTTGAACTCGTAATCACCGTTCAAATCGATCTGGTGATACGGCTGCGAATAGACCGGAAGTCCTGCCGCCAAGCCTTGCATGGTGCGGCCGGTCCAGTTGTCGCCGACGCGCAACAACAGCCCGTGCTTTTCATAGAACAACGACACGTTGGCCGCGTATTTGGCACTGCCGATCAGCTCCGATTTACCGACCATCGTGTCGCCGAGCGAGACCGGGGTTTCATTGGTCTTGTTGAGCGTGTAGTTGGCGATATAGCCAAAGCCCATATCCCAGGTGTGCTGCGCGTAAAACTCAATGCCCTTGGACGTACCCGAGCGGCCGTTGGCATTGGTGCTGTATTGCAAGAAGTTCTGTTGCGTGCCGCCGACGTTCACCGTGATGTTGTTGACGGTGACCGGCACGACGAAGTTTTTCACCTTCTTCTGGAACAGATCGATGCCCACCACCGAATGGGGCGCGTAATACCACTCGCCGGCAAGGTCGAACTGGGTTGCCGTGAACGGCTTCAGATCGGCATTGGCGCCGCTGCCGTACCAACCGGGCAGTGGTGCGCCGAACTGCTTGCGGTCGTTGTAGAACTCTTGGCTGTTGTAGGTCAGGTTGCCGAGCTGGGCGAGGTCGGTGTAGTTGGCACGCGCCAACGCTTGCGAACCGGCGGCGCGCACCACGAAGCTGTCCGACAAATTCCACGCGATATTGAAGCTGGGCAACAGCTTGTTGTAACGCTTGGAGGTGGTCGCGTTGGAGTACGTCTGGATGACCGCCTCCTCGTTCGGGCGGTACTGGAAGTCGCCCGGTGCGCAGGCGCCGCCAGCGAGGTTATGACCGGAGGCTGGGCAGATCAGGATATTGCCGCCGGCATCGTGGTAATACACCGCGTTGTTGGTGGTGATCTGATCGGCGACGGTGAGGTCCTGCTTGGTGCTGACAAAGCGCAGACCGACGTTGCCGCGCAGCGGGCCGGTGTCGAAGTTTGCCTGCACATAAGCGGCGGCGATCTTCTCCTGGATGGAGGATTTGTCCTCCGGATGCTGGAACAACACGCGGTCATAGGTGCTGTTGAGGTGGTTGTAATAGGCCGGAAAATTGATTGCAGGGAAGGTGCTGTCGTTGTAGACCTCGTTATTACCATCGAGCGGATTCGCCTGCAGGAAACCGGCGGGTAGCTGGCCGGCATACGGGTCGCAGGTCTGGAATTTCGAGGTGGTGCCCTTGCAGTACCAGCGAACCTCGTTGTTCTGTTGTGAGGCGTGGTTGTCTCGGTATTTCACGCCGAACTGCAGTGATTGCACCCAGGCGGAATCGAAGGCCCAGGTGAAATCGGCTTGGGCGAAATTCTGCGAGTTGTTGGTGTTGACCATGTTGGAGCCGGTGGAGCCAAGGTCCACCTGTCCAGCTCCGGCCAGCATGTTCTTCAGCACTTCCGGCGATGCGGTGAGGGTCGGCTTGCCGTTCAGTGTCCACGCGGCCCCGTTGCTGCCATCTACCCATTGGCCGTTGACGAAGTTGCGCGGCTTGGCTGCCATGCCCAACTCCACCGACGGGCCGCCTGTCGCCCAAGTCCGGCCGACGTTGAACGATCCGTTGAGGTTGCCACCGTTGTCCCATTCGCCCTCAAGGTTGAGGGTCTGCGAGGTGGCTTTTTCGACGGAGTAGTTACCGTTCAGCCATGGAATCTCGGTGGAGCAAGTATCCACCGGCTGACGCGTCGCACCGGTGCTGGGGTTTACTGTCGCGTTACAGCCTTGGCCCGCGGCCGGAAGCACGTAATTGGCGCCGGTAACGATGGTATGTGACGGGTCGAAGGTCAGCCCATTGGGCGCCAGTAATCGGCCTTGCTGATCCGCGAAGTCATGGTTGCTGGGCAGGCCCCACTCTGGCACCTCCAGCGTATTGGTGATCTGAGTTTGCTCGCGCTGAAAGCGGAAGTAGTTACCCGTCAACAGCAAATGATTGGTGGGTTTGAACTGCATCGTCGCCTGCAGGCCTTTGGTCTTCAGGTCCAGCTGGTTCCGGCTGGTAGAAAACTGCTGCGGCATCCAGTAGCCCGAATATTGATTGCCAGCTTGGTCGACCACACCGCCGCCGGACCACAAATCAATGTTGGGCGCCACGTCAGCGCTGTAGGGGCGGCCATGTATGTCCGTCGCTGGCGAGGTACAGCTGGCCTGATCGGTACAGTTGTCGTCCCACCAGTGCCAGCTCGAGGCATTCGCCGTGTAATTAATATCGCGGCGCTTTTGATACGAGCCTCCGACCAAGAAGCCCAAGGTCTGGTCCTGGTTCTTCCACGACCACAGCGCAGACACTTGGGGCGTGATCTTGCTGCTGTTGTCGGAGCCTGCCCCGTTGAGTGACACGAAGCCGTCATTCGCCTTCATCTCCAGCGGACGACGCGTGCGCAGGTCGACGTTGCCGCCGATGCCGCCTTCGTCCAGACGCGCTTCCAGACTTTTGTAGAGCTTAATTTCGGAGAACATGTTGGCCGGCATTAGCGTGTAGTTGAACGAGCGCGTCAGGCCGGCCGAGGTATCGGCCGAGGCGACGTAGTTGCCGTTCAATTCGGTCAGCGTCAGTTCGGGGGAAAGGCCGCGGATGCTGACCGTTTTACCTTCACCGGATTCGCGGCTGATGACCACTCCGGGCACATGCGCTAGCGCATCGGCGATGTTTTTAGCGGGGAACTGCGCAATATTCTGCGCGTTGATCACCTCAACAATGGCATTGGCGTCGCGCTTGTCCTGTACGTTCTGGTCGATCGACTGACGATAGCTGGTGACCAGGACCGTTTGCAGGTTAGTCGCCTTGGCTTGGCTCCGGCTTTTTTCCTTTTCGGCCTTTTCTTTTTCGGCTTTTTTTGCTGTTGCGCTAGCGGCCGCTTGCTGCGCCGTCGGCGCGGCTGTCGCCGGTGCAGTCTGCGCGGATGCGGATGCGGATGCGGGCGCGGCAAAGGCCACTCTAGGTACCCCCAGACAAGCTCCAAACGACATAGTTGCCGCGGCGAGGGCGACGTACAGTGGCTTGCGAGCAGAGGCGTGTAGCAGGTGATTCATGTTTCTTGCTCCCCATCAGGTGTGCGTTCTTCCGGAGTCGGCGTAGAGATCCCCTGTTTGATGCCGTGCGCCTAGAAGCGTGATTTGTGCGGTCGTTATCTTTTTTAATTTCTCAATTGGATCGATCTAAATTTTGGTAAATAAGGAGCGCTAGCCCCGTTTGGCGGTAGCAGCCTTAAAACTCCAAAAGCTACTGCGGGTGCTCGGTTTTGGTAGGACAACGTGATGCGTCGTCGACTGCCCCGATACGGTTCGTGTTGGGCGGAGGACGGCGGCTGAAGCCACGTGCGCGCATGGCGTCGTAATGCCCGTCGTAACGCGAGGTGGTCCGGCTGTAACGGTGAGGCAGACGCTCCAAACGCCAAGGTGACCTGCCGGAAAGCAGGGTGGTGCTGTCTTGGAGAGGGGTCGGGTTGACCCTAACGAGGGCAAAGCAGGACGTTGCGAGTCCACTTGCTGGCGTAACGAACGTGGCAGTTGGCCCGGAAGAAGGCAACCGCTGCCGGGGCGCGGACACGGACACGGACACGGACTGTGGGCGTGCGCCTGTCATCAGGACAAGCCGAAAGGCTACTGTTTTCATGTGGCGGTTTTCACCTCCCTCGACCTGTCTGGTAGGAAACAGCGGCATAGCGGCAGTACACGCGAGTGCGCGCCTTCCACGTCCATTCCGCCTTTCCCAATCGCGCTGTTCCACTCTTCGCAGCCATGTCATGGCCTAGAGTTAAGGTTAATTTAGATCGATCCAAACTTCCCGGAACCAATTAGTACGCCGAAGAAACGAGATGTCACGCTGCGACGCAAAAAAAGCGATTGCTGGCTAGGGGCCGTTGGCGCCGGATGAAAACTAACCGCCAAAGAGAGCCCTAGGTCTACAAGTGACCGGAGTGTTTAACCTAGCCTGCTGCGTGGTTGACCGGCACGCTAACGAGGTGGTCACCGTAAGCGCGTGCCAACTACCAACCACCATCGCCATCGCCATCGCAACTGGCCAGCCTAGGTAGCTGGCCTCACCAAAGACGGCGGCCATAGCTGACCCACTTCGCCAGCGTGTTGCCTTTTCCCGACTTCGGGTCTGCCCATCGCTGGAAGCGGAACTGATCTGCCAGGAGCACTTCGCGACAGGGTATCGATCGACGCGCTGGTGCGCTCAAGTGTTGGTTACGCAGCACTCCCAGCAATGGCTGAAGCAGGCCACGCGCAGCGAGTTCGCCTACGCCCGGGTGGGTGGGTCGACTCGGCTCCATCCGTCTTCGGCCAAGCCCCTGTGCGCTGGCGCTTGCAGCCGATTGCCGCACCTAGTTTCAAATCATCGGCACGCTCACCTCCATTAGAAATGTGCTAATGTTTCCACCCATTAGTATTTGATCTGTCTTGGTATATGCAAAGCATGAATACGTCATCGCGCTTCCCACTCCTGGGTGAGTCGTTGTCGCTTGATCTGGTTAATGCCCGCGTCAGCCAAGGCGGTTCGATGGTGGATTTGTTGGACACTCCCGCCGCGCTTAATCTGTGGCTGCGTGCGCAAGCGAAGCGTTTGAGTTGGGTCGGTAGCGCCAGCGCTGCGGACTGGCGTGCTGTGCACGCGTTGCGCGACTCCATTGCCGAACTATTTCGTGCCCGGCGCGAGCACGATCGACCTACGGCTGCTGCGGTGGCGGCCGTGAGTGATGCTCTGTCGGCGCCGAGTGCGCGGGCACAGCTGGTGTGGACCGGCAACGAGCCGCGGCTGGCGCCGTTGAGTGGTCGTTCCCGGCTTAGCGCACTACTCGGCGAGTTGGCGTCTGATGCCGTGGCGGTGCTTACCGGGCCTCAGGCCGAGCGCTTGCGCTTGTGCGCGAATCCGGACTGTGTTTTGCAGTTTGTCGCGGACAACCCACGCCGACAGTGGTGTTCAAGTGCGCTGTGTGGCAATCGTGCCCGCGTCGCGCGCCATTACCAACTCCACCGCGGCGACGAATGATGCGTTCACCGGTCGACATGGCTGCTAGCGTGCAGCTGAAGGCGTCGCGCGCGCTGCTGCCGGCTATTTGCGCTGCCGCGTTTGTGGTGTTTGCGCAAACCTTTATGGTGGCGCCACTGATCCCGCACCTATCGCAGGTTTTCGCCAGCCCGATTAATTGGGTGGCGTTGGCGATTCCGGCGTACATCGTGCCGCAGGGGTTGATGACCTTGTTGGCAGGGCCGCTGTCGGATCGGATTGGGCGGCGCAAGGTGATTTATGCGTCGCTGCTGTTGTTCGTTGTCATTACGGCAGCGACCGCGACGGCGGATCGTGTCGATGTGTTTATTGCATGGCGGATTGCTGCGGGCGTCGCGGCAGCGGGCGTCGTACCGATTTGTTTATCCCTGATCGGCGATGTCATCCCCTTTGAGCGGCGTGGTCGCGCGGTGGGTTGGATGTTTGGTTCCATCGCTGGCGGTACGGCGGCCGGGGCGGCGTTCGGTGCGCTGCTTGAGCCGGTGATCGGCTGGCATGGTCTGTTTCTCGCTGTGGCCGCACTCTCTGCCGCCGTTATCTTGCTGGCCGCGCTCACCGGTGCGTTCCCACGCATTCCTGTTCCCACCGTGCCAGCGACCTGGCGCGTCGTGCTGCGAGGTTATGCGACGTTGCTGGCGCAGGGACGCGCGCGGCGCACTTATGGCTACGTTCTACTCAATGCCATCTTGCAGTCCGGCGTGTTCACCTGGCTTGGCGTTTACCTGCACCAACGCTTTGGGCTTGGTGAAACGGGCATTGGCCTCGCGCTACTTGGTTACGGCATACCCGGGCTGCTGTTCGGGCCGGTTATTGGCAAGTTGGCCGACCGCTACGGCCGCGCCTGGATCATCCCCTGCGGGGTGGCACTGACTGGCGTGTGCGCGCTGCTGCTCGCGCTGCCGCTGCAGCTCGTTGTCGCGCAGCTGGCCATCATTTTGCTTTCGCTTGGTTTCGATTTAACTCACCCGCAGCTGGCGGCTGTCGCCACCGATTTGCATGGCCCGCGCGGGCAAGCAGTGGCGCTGATGGCGTTCTCGTTATTCGTCGGCTTCGGTCTTGGCAGTTTGATATTTCAAGCGGCCTTGATCGAAGGGTTTGTCGTGGCGTTGTGTCTATTTGGCAGTTGCGCGCTGGTCGCGGCAGGCATCGCGTTGGTGTTGTTTCGTGACGAAGGACCCGCACATACAAGCTTGCGGCTGCGGCACACGAGCTCGTAGTGGCGGACAACGGCTCTGCTGCTGCCTTCTGGCCGATAGTAAGACGACGTTGTTTGCTGAGCTCTATTCGCGCGGCGACGACGTGGTCACGTGGCGCATTAACTTTCTGAGGTACAACCGATGAACGAAGAAACTTCCTACACGCCACCTGCCGTGTGGACTTGGGACAAGCAAAACGGTGGCAAGTTTGCCACTATCAACCGGCCGATCGCGGGCCCGACCCACGACAAAGAACTACCGGTCGGTAAACATCCGCTGCAGCTGTATTCCCTGGCAACTCCGAACGGCGTAAAAGCCGGCGTGATGCTGGAGGAGTTGCTGGCGCTAGGTCACAGCGGCGCCGAATACGATGCGTGGCCGATTGAGATTACTGAAGGTGATCAGTTTTCCAGTGGTTTCGTGCAGGCCAATCCGAATTCCAAAATTCCGGTGCTCGTCGATCACAGCACGCCGACGCCGACGCGCGTGTTTGAGTCCGGATCGATCTTGTTGTATCTCGCCGAAAAGTTTTCTGCCTTGCTTCCAAGTAAACCGGCTGAGCGGACGGAGGCAATGAACTGGTTGTTCTGGCAAGCGGGAAGTACGCCGGATTTGGGCGGTGGTTTCGGGCATTTTTATGCCTATGCACCCAGCAAGATGGAGTACCCGATTAACCGCTTCGCCATGGAGGTTAAGCGTCAGCTTGATGTGCTGAATCGTCGGCTGGCGGAAACGCGTTACCTAGCGGGTGACCAGTACAGCATTGCCGATATTGCTACCTGGTCTTGGTACGGCGTATTGACTGAAGGAGAGCTCTACGACGCGGGCGAATTCTTGCAGGTGGAGAGTTATGTGCACTTGCGGCGTTGGGCGAAGGACATTGCTAGCCGCCCGGCGGTGCAACGTGGTCGTCGGGTCAATCGCACGTGGGGCGAACCGAGCGAGCAACTGCCTGAGCGGCACTCTGCAAGTGATTTTGAGCGCGGACGCTGAAGCCACGCCGGCTGGCAGACGCGTGTGATAGAGGCTGCCTGAGCGCCTCGCTGGCTCGGGCCGCTTCTTCCGATGCCAGCTGACGCGCGCGTTGCCGCTACGCGGTGTTGGCTGCGTCGTGGCGAAAGCAACGGGCCAAGAACCCGCACAAGCCCTCCAACGCCGTCGAGACTTTCTCGATCCGATGGTTCAGAGCAACGCCACCAACAGCAGCACAATGCCGGCGATGCTGACGCCCCAGATCAGCGAGCGCAGGTACGGAATGCCTGACGCGTAGGCCGGTACGTAAAGCACGCGCGCCCAGAAATAGAGCTGCGTGCCGACTACGGTCATCGCGTCGTGGTGTTGCAGCAAGTGGGCGGCCAATACAGCGGCCACGAAAAACGGAAAGGTCTCCAAAAAATTTGCGCGGGCACGGTCCAGTCGTCCGCCAACGCCGATGAGCACCGGTTTGGTTTCATCGCGGGCGCTTATCGCCCAGGTCAGGCCGCGGCGGCCGATTGAGTAGACGGCTACTAGTGCGATCTGTGCCAGTCCCAGCACCACACTCCATAGCAAGATGGTCAGCTCGGTCGTCATGATATTTCCCCTTATGCGGTGCAGTGACGGCAGGCTTGTGCCGGTACGAGTACGCGCTGCCGCGAAACTTTCGACGGCCGCGCGTTCGGGGTCAGTATGGCGCCACAGGCGCCGTAGGCGCTGCGGCTGCGTTGCTGGCTGGGCTATGCCGGGCGCTAGGCGCTGCTCGAAGTACAATGCGACATGGATATTTTCAAGATTTTTACTTTCGAGGCGGCGCATCGGCTGCCGCACGTGCCGGAAGGGCACAAATGTGCGCGCTTGCACGGCCATTCCTTTCGCGTGGAAATTCATCTCGAGGGTGAGTTGGATCCGACGACGGGCTGGGTGCTGGATTTTGCTGAGCTAAAAGCCCTATTTCAGCCGCTGTATGACCAGCTTGATCACCATTATTTGAATGATATTGACGGGCTGGATAACCCCACTAGTGAACGCCTCGCGGTGTGGATATGGGATCAGCTGAAGCCGGCGCTACCACTGCTGTCGGAAGTGGTTATTTTTGAGACATGCACCGCGGGTTGTCGTTATCGCGGCGCGTGAGTTGCTGGCCAATTGAGGCGCAGGCTCGGCGTCACGGTTGGCCCATGCAACCGCCACTGGCTGGTGGCGGAGTTTCACCGTCCACCCTGCCGAAAACGAGCGCCACCTTTTCGGCCACTCCAGCCAACGTCGTTTAGACGGCTATTGGGCGGCAGCAGCGGTTGAAGACGCGGCAGCAGGAACCTCGCTTCCAACGTGCCGTGATTCAGCCGCCGGTGGCGGTGACGACGAACTGCTTGCCGGCGGCGGTACGGTGACGTGGCTGGGTTGCCATACGAACGTCGCTACGCTGTGCCCGGGCAAGTTGTATTGAAAGCGTATGGCATTTTGTTGAACCGATAGGTTGTGGGCTTGCTCGTTGCCGTTGACCACCACCAGGACGACGGAGCCATCGTCGGCGTTTTGAAACGCAACATTGTCGATGTCGTTGGCTATCGGACTGGACTTTACACGCACCGCTCCAGGTAGCGTGAAGCGGCTGAAGTGGGCGAACGCGTAGTACTCATCGTTGCGGCTGATGACGCCGGTGCTGGAGTCGACGGTCACGATGCCTTTGCAGGTGGCGCAGCCGCCGGCGTGCGGGCCATACTTTTCATCCAGGACGATATTCCAGTACACGGCGCCGCTTGCCCAATTCTTTATCGACTCCATCAGAATATTGCGCGCGAATAAAAGCAGCTCGCCGTTTTTGCTGGATGGCCAATCGCCGCCTGAGCACTCGGTAAGGTACGTATCTTTTTTCGGGAATGCGCGGTGTACTACGGTTTGTGCGTGCGGGTTGCCGCGGTAGCAATGCCATGCAATGCCATCAATATAGCGTGCGGCGTCGGGGTCAGACAGCACGCTCAACGGTTGTTCCGGCGTATCCCAGTTGTGATCCAAACCGAGGATTTGTGTTCGAGGCTGGCGCTTTGCCAACGCTGGGCCGAGATACTTCCCAATGATGCGTGCACGTGCCTCCGGCGACAACAGCATTCCGGGGTAAGTTAGTGGCTCGAAATTCGGCTCGTTTTCTACGGTAAGCGCAAAAATCGGGATGCCGTAATTTCGGAACGTGTCTACGTAACGCACCAGATAATTGGCGTACACCGCTTCGTCCTCCTCGAACAGTGTGCCGCTAATCAGGTTGGCGCTGGTCTTCATCCATGCTGGCGCGCTCCACGGGGAGGCGATGATGCGCACGTCGGGGTCGATCGCCAGAATATCGTGCAAAACCGGTATGACGTTGCGTTGATCCACCGCCACGTTGAAGTGCTGCAACAACGGATCGGTCTGGCCGGCGGGCATGTCGTCCAGGGTGTAATGGTGCAGCGAAAAATCTGACGCGCCGATGGTGACGCGCAACATATGGAAGTTGAGCCCCGGCGCCGGGCCGAATAATTCCTGCAACAGCGCAGCGCGTTGCGATTCGCTCATCTTGTTCTGGATCAGCCACGCCGATGAGTCGGTCAGCGCCGCGCCGAAACCGACCATGGTTTGGTATTTTTTAGAGAGATCGACGGTGATGTCTGCCGGACTATTCGCCGCGCCATCCGTGCTGACTTTGACATCGGGCTGCCGCACCAGACGCAGCCGTCGATCGGCTGTGCTCAACCAGACCTGGGCCATCGTTCCGGTCGGCGGCAGGACTTCGGCGGTCGCACTTTCGATCGCCTGTGGCCGCGGCCAATAGATTGCCGACAATGCCAATAGGGTCAGCAAACCAACCAACGAAATCGCAAGCCAACGGCCAACCCCTTGGCCTTCATCCATGGCTTCTATCCACACCTAACGTTTGCGCTACGGCAGGCTGTACCCGTACTAGCTTCGCGCTCATGGGATCACGGTCGTCGGGCAGGCTGAACCGGCATCGCTGGCAGCGCCCGCGACGATCTTGACGCTGGTAAACGCGGCTGAAAAGGGTGCTGACGCAAGTACGCCAAATGGCACATCGACGTGAGCGAGATCCTCACCAGGCTTGATGAAACACTGCAACGGCAGTGACACCGTGTGCCGCTTACCTTCACTGTAGCTGGCGAACAGATGGCTGACGTCGACGGTCCTTGTGCAGTTGTTGCCGCAGCCCATGTAAATCGTTACCGGGCCCGTGGCCGGCGTGCCAATCACCACGTCAAATTGCAAGGCCGCGTGGGTGGCGAGCATGGGTGTCAGATCGGTTGGCTGCGGGCTTTGCGCGAAGAACCGACCCGGTCCGTGCCACGTCACCGACTTGGCATCTTGCTGGGTGTTGACCTGCACGGTATGCACGCTAAGCAGCGGGTGAGCTGTCGGCCACTCGATGGCGGCGTTCAAGTCTGCTCCGACGGCGTGAACTTCGCCGCCATCGCTGCCTGCAGCCAAGTACAGAGCGAACGGAGCTTGCGCGAGGGTGTGGAATATCGGCAGCGTCGATGTGCTGGCGCACGAGTGAATACCAGCGTGCATGGGTAGTGTCGGTAGCTCATGCTGATCGGCGTCGTGTAGCCCGTAGCCGCGAGGGAACAACCAGTTTGCGGGTTTCGCGCTGCCATTGTCGGCGTACGGGCAGGGCACGCCCGGCCACGGCATCGGCAGCGTGCCGCGGAAGTTGAACGCTGGTCTGGCGCCGTTGTCGGCAAATAACAAGTCAGCGACGCCTTCGCCTTCGCTACCGGGCAGCCACGCCGCGACGAACGCATTCGACAAGTTGAGCAAGCCGTTTACGAACAGCGGGCGGCCGGATAGAAACACGGTTATTACCGGTTTGCCCGACGCGGCAGCAGCCTTTAACACCGCCAAGTCTTCGGGGTGGCGGTCGCTGTGGCGCATTGTGGCCGACGGGATAATGTCGCCGATGGTTTCAGCGTACGGCGTTTCGCCTATGACGGCGATGATGGCGTCGAAAGATTTGAGGTCAACACCCTGCGCGGTGGCGCTGTAGGTGACATGTGCCGCGCCATTGGCGTGGCGGATACCGGCGAGGATGCTGGTCGCATTCGGGAAATCAGTGTTGCTGTTGTCGGTACCTTGCCAGGTCAATGACCAACCGCCGGCCTGGTTAGCGATGCTGTCCGCACTCTTGCCGACGACCAGTACGTTGCTGCCGCGCTTGAGGGGCAACACGTGGTGGTTGTTTTTCAGCAGCACCAACGACTCGCGTACTGCCTGTCGCGCCAGAGTCGGGTTTTGCAGCAGCTTGGCGTCACCCGCACCTGCGCGCTGTGACGGCCGCTTGTCGAACGCGCCCATGACCAGCTTGGCGCGCACGATGCGGGTCACTGCATCGTCGATGCGCGCCATCGGAATTTCACCGTCCTGTACTTGGCGTGTGGTGTTGGTGATAAACGCGCGCCAGTCGTCCGGCACCATCACCATGTCGATGCCGGCGTTGATCGCCTTGGGACAACTTGAGTTGCTGCAGCCGGGTAATTGGCCGATCGCATTCCAGTCCGAAACGATAAAGCCGGGGAAGCCCATCTTGTCTTTTAGCGCGTCGGTGAGCAACGCATGGGCACCGGTCATCTTGCCGTAATTGATGCCGTCGGCAACGTCGTCCCAGCTGTTGTAAGACGCCATTACGCTGAGCACGCCGGCTTCCATCGCGCCGAAATAGCCTGAGCCGTGCACGTTGATCATGTCCGCTTTGCTGACTTTGGCGTCGCCTTGGTCGATGCCGTTGGCCGTCGCACCGTCGCCGATAAAGTGCTTGGCGGTGGCCATCACGTTGGCGTCGCCGAAGTTTCCTTGCATGCCGGTGACGTAGGCGCGCGCATAAGCGTGCACCAGTGGACCGTCGTTGGAGAAGCTCTCGTAAGTGCGTCCCCAGCGCGCGTCTTGCGCCACGGCAAGCGTGGGCGCAAAGGCCCAGTCAACGCCGGTGGCCCGTACGGCGCGTGCGGTGGCGGCGCCAATCTTCTCGATTAGCGCGGGATCGTGTGCCGCGCCCAAACCAATGTTGTGCGGAAAGAGCGTGGCGCCAAATACATTGCTGTCACCGTGCACCGCGTCGGTGCCCCAGATAATCGGAATCTTGACGGGTGAGTCGACTGCCATTGACGCGTCGTAGTAGCTGTCCGCTAACGTCAGCCAATCCGCGACGCTGGCGTGTTTGTTGCCATGTGGCCAAGAGCCGCCGCCGTTGAGTACGGAGCCGATGTAGAACTGCTTGACTTGGGCCGGCGTGATCGACTTGATTTCAGCCTGGGTCATCTGGCCGATCTTTTGCGCCAGACTCATCTGCGCGACGAGCTGCTGCGCGCGCGTCGTGAGTTTGGCGTCGACTTTCGTGTGTGGCTGGATCGCGGGCCAGTCGGTGTAGTGGGTCGCCACGGGTAATTGCTCGGTGGTGGTTGGGGCCGAAAGCTTTGGCGTTGGCGTCGCATTGGTAGCGGCTGCGGCAACGCCGCTACCTGCGGCCAACATCGTCGTGGCGATGCAAGCTAAACCCAGCCACTTTGTAGCAACCATTACATACCCTCTTCTTTATTAATCAACACGAACGGCCTGTGAATCGGCGCTGCCGCACCCGTCGCAGCGCCGCCATAAGTCGGAGACAACGGGTGCCGCGCCGGCACATTTTACGCAAGCCTACAGCTTGTAATTGAAACCAAGCAGTACGCTGCGTCCCCACGTGTTGTAATCCTTCGGGCTAGTGAGCGGCACGTTATTGGCTAAGGTGGCAATTGCCACGGTCGAATCGGGCGAATTGGAGAGATTGTTGACCTGTAACAGGATCGACAGACCGTCCCAGCGTCCTTCAGAGAACGCATACCCCAACTGTAGATCGGTTTGCCGGTTGGCCAGAATCTTGGTGTAGCCAAGCTGGTCAAACAAGGCCACGGCCTCACCGGTAAACGACGAGCGATAGCGCTCGGCGATGCGTATCGAGAAGCCATAGCGTTCATAAAACAGCGCCAGGTTCGCCACCTTGCGTGACAGGCCGGGCAGGCTGTTTGGGCCACCGGGTATCGATGAGATAGCGCTGACCGGAATGGAGCTATTGGTCAGGGAGAAGTTCGCCTGCGCACCAAACCCTTCCAGCACTGGCGTGATCAAGCCGCCTTCCAGCGCACCGGACAATTCGAGGCCGTCCATCTTGCCGCCAGTACCGTTTTGCGGCGTCGTAAACGAACCGCGAGTGCTAGTAGGTATTAACGCGGGCGTGTCGTTGGTGTAGTTCGAGAAATCGTGGTCAAGCACGGTCTGGTTGTAAATGTAGTTGAGCAGGTTTTTATGAAACACCGCTACCGCCACGTAGCTCGCGTTGCCGAAATATTTCTCCCACGACAGGTCGGTTCCTACCGCGACGTAGGGCCGCAGTTGGGTGTTACCACCACTGCCCGACCACAATACTTGCCCGGCTGCCGGGCCGTTGGTGATCGCTGAAACGCCGGCCGAGGTAGCAACTTTTTCATCGTCGATGCGGCCGCGCGCCATGGTTTTGGCTAAGCCGAAACGCAGATATTGCCGATTGCCGAGATCGGCCACCAAGTTCAAGCTGGGCAGCACATTGTTGTAGCTGGCACCGCCGGAAATTTTCCCGACCAGCGTGTCGCCATTGGTTTGCAGCGCCTGCGATGACTGGTTGGTGTGGACCATTTGCACGCCAACGTTGCCGCGCAACGGGATGTCACCCAGTGTCGTGTCGATGTTGAACTTGGCGTATGCCAGCGGCACTTTTTCTTCAACGGTGTAGTTACGACTCCAGTCGCCCTGCGTGTTTTTTGCCACCCGGTAAAACTGGCTATACATCGCGGCGAGCACGTTGTAGTTGAGGATGCCGGGAATGCCGCCGTAGCCAAGTGAGGTGGGGTTGTAGAGCAAGCCGGGGTTCACTGGCGTGCTGAAGTGGGGGTCGTAGGTACTAGGGGTGGAGCCGTTGCCGTTGAGGTAGGCGAAGTCGACATCGGCATGCTTGGTCTTGGTGCGGTCTGAATAATCCACGCCCAGATCCATACTGCTAAAAATCCAGCCGACCGGGTGACTTACCTGCAAGTGCAGGGCGTGGATGGTGTCGTCTTGACGGTCAAATTCCTCGCGACCGTTGTAGCTGTAGCCGGGGACGGGCGTTTGGTAAGGATTGCCCGGATCGGTGAACACCATGGTCGCGGGATCACTAAAGTCGACGCCCGGCCGGAAATTCGGATAGCCCGAACCCGTCGGCGTGTTGAAAGCCGCGTTGGTGAACCCACCGCCGGCTAGTCCGCTAAACAAATAGGCGTCGTGCAACTTCACCCGCGCACTGGATAAGGACAGGTCTGCCGTTGCCGTCCAGTCGCCCAGATACAACTTGTTGTTCCAGCCGACCGAGTAAAGCTTGTCATGCTCTTTCGTGTATTCGTTTTGCAAAATTGGCGAGATGCCGTTGACCGTGCCGGCAGTGACAATCGGTAGCGGCTGGCCCGGCGAGGTTTGTACGCCGTCGTAGGACACGTTGTCGTACGGGCTACTCGACCACTGCGCGCCGTTAGTGTATTTGCGCTTGTTGAAGGTGGAGTAATACAGGTCCAGCTTGCTGTAATAAACGTCGTTCGGCGCCCACTCCAACACCGTCATCAAGCCATTGCGCTTCTGGTTCTGCGACTGCGAGCGCAGCTGCATGCCTTCTTGCGAAATAACGTTGTCCGGCATGCCGGGCGTATGCGGACCGCCCCAATTTTGATCGATGCCGGCGCTGCCATTGTCAGCGCCCCACCACCACGCTTGATATTGCTTCTCTTGAATCGGCTGATCGAGTTGGGCAAAGCCCACCGCGATGCCCAAGGTGTGATCGAAGAACTGATCGACATACGAGAAGCTGGCGCGGTGACCGTTGCTGCCGGTACCGGTGCCCGGATTGAGTGAGCCGTTGCTGTTGTGCTCGCCGCGTAGGTTGAAGACAAAGGTGCGCTTGGGCAAATCCAGTGGGTTGATAGTGTGCAAATCCACCGTGCCGGACAAACCTTGTCCGATCAGGCTCGCATCCGGTGTCTTGTAAATTGTTACGCCGCTAATCAGCTCGGCCGGATACTGGTCGTATTCGACACCACGGTTCTCACCGATGGTCGCCTGTTCGCGACCATCGAGTGTGGTACCGGCAAAATCGGGCGACAGGCCGCGAATGGAAATGGCGTTGGCCTGCCCGTCGGAGCGCTGCGTTGCCAGGCCGGGCACGCGCGACAGACTATCGGCAATGCTGACGTCCGGTAGCTTGCCGATGTCCTCGGCGGAGATGGCTTCGACGATCTCGTTAGAGTTTTCCTTGACCTTGATCGAGCCGGAAATACTGTTGGTGATGCCGTTGACCACCACGGTGCTCAGGTTTGTAGCAGCCGGTGAGGCTTTGTTCTTGCTGGCGGCGGCCTTCTTCGCGTTCGCCGCCTTGGCCTCCGGCGTCGTAGCGGTCGACTGATCACTGGCTGAGGCAGGCACCGTTGGGAGCGGCGCTTCTTGCGCCGAAGCAACGCCCATAGTTGCGATAGTGAACAGGGCTGCGGCGCATGCTGCCGCCAGCGGATGTAGGCGGTAACGGCGACGTGGCGTAGCGTCGGAATGCAGCGTGTATGGATGGTTCATGAGTGGTCCCTCGGGCGACGTGGCTGGGTAATCCGCCCCCCGGCGGCAGCACCATAGTGCGCACACGGCACAGCGAGTTTCACTGGGTTCTGTCACAGAAAAAAATATCTATTCGGCGTTGCGTTCATGCCAACGAGCATCTCGTGGCTCGTGCTTGTTGCCACCCGCCAAGCATCGGCGCAGCGAGGGCCGGTTTGGCGTGCATACCGTCGGCATGTTGACCACCGCGAAGCGATGGCGCGCCGCCGCAGTGATGCCGCCGCAGCGGCTTTTGCGCGGCCCGGCCGGACGTGAGGTTGGTGGCCAGATGGCGACTGATTCGTCGCGCGGTAAGGTTATGAGGAGATCGGGCGAGCGTTTTCCAGTCGGCGCAGGAAGACCGTCATTTCCTTTTCCGCCTGCTTGTCGCCGCGCGCTTTGGCGGCGGCTATGCCGTCGCGCCAGGCCTCGGCGGCGGCATCGGTCTGACCGGCGTCGAGGCAGGCACGCCCAAGCCATTTCCAGGCGGCTGAGTAGCCGGGGTCAAATCCTACCGCGCGGCGCAATTCAGCTACGGCTGCCATGAATTGGCCATCTTCAAGCAATGCGGTACCCAAAGAAAAGCGCAGTAGTGCACCGTCACGAGGGCCGTCACATTGTTGTCGCAAGCTGGCGATGCGCGGGGCGGTCATGGTTGGGTGCGATAGCTCCACGCACCGGCCGAGAACACTTGTGTGGGTTGGGTTGGTTCGGCTGGTTTGTGGCCCGCGTGCAGGTCGGCAAGTGCTTCTGCCGGCCAGATCACAATCCACGATGAGCGAAATGGCTGCACCAGCAACGAGTAGCGCAAATCATTCGGGTTGGTCGTTTCTGGATGCGTCACGATCAATCCGTGCGGGTGCGCTCGCGCGAATTCTTGCAGTGTCCCTTCATTGATGATCGTGATCGGGTGCAGCAAACGGCCGGCGAAGTCGAACTGACCGGCATAGTCGCCCAGATAGGCGATGGGCTGGTTCGCGCTGTCGGCGTTATGGAGCAAATTGGATGATGGGCGCAAGTCATAGCGTGGCCATAGCGTTAGCGTGAACAAGACGTTGAGCGCAAAGGCGCCGATCAACCCGGCGATGGCTAAGCGGCGCAATTCGCCGCGCCCGCGCAGCAACAGCAGGCAGCCCAGCAGTAAAAACACCACACTGAGATAGCGGCTGTAAGGCGCGGCCGCTTCCGGCCACTCGCCCTGCCACGTGTGGTTGGCAACCAGAATCGGCAGCACGAACAGGACGGCCGCGAATACAATGCCGCCCAGCCCGAGTGGCCAGGTGCCAAGCCAGCGGTTGTGAGCGAGTTCCGGCTGGCGTTCGCGCAAGGTGGCGATGGCGCCAGCGAGCAACAATGCACCGCCGGCGAACTCGGGTAGCGGGTAATACAACTGCTTACCGCTGATCAGCGAAAAGGTGACGAACACGGGAACCAACCAGCACAGCGCA
Source organism: Rhodanobacter sp. (assembly GCA_039924175.1). Lineage (GTDB taxonomy): Bacteria > Pseudomonadota > Gammaproteobacteria > Xanthomonadales > Rhodanobacteraceae > Rhodanobacter. Next base: position 27,592 of record JBDTBF010000165.1, on the reverse strand, counting down.
AAACGCAGCCCGGAAGATAGCGGGCGGCGCAGCCGCGCCAAGGCGACCCACGCCCGTGGCCAACCACTGAAGGGAAACATCAACAGCGGCAAGGTCAGCAGGTACCACCAAAATGGTCGAGCGTGGCTCTGCAGGTCTTTAGCGCGGGCCAGACCGTCCACTACGCGTCCAGCGGTTTGCGTGAAAAATAGCTTTTGTCGATAGGCTTCGCCACCAGAGAACCCAGCTGGCAGAGCCCATGCCAGCAGCATCACGCCACCCAGCAAGACTGAAAGCACGCCGCGTCCATACCAACGCGCGCGATGCTCGCGCGCCCAGTCGTTCCACAGCGGTCCGAGCAGCCACGGAAAAATAACGTGTAGCAGCATGACCGGGCCCTTGGTCAGCAGACCCAAACCAATGCACACCCCGAACGCTATCCAGCGCGGCTCCATCCGCTGCCCTTTTGGCGCCAGGCAAAGCAGCGCTGCTAGTGTCCACACGGCCAGCAACACGTCGTACATGATTTGCAGGCCGAACAGAAACGCGAAGCTCAGCGCTAATAGCATCCATGGTGCGGCTTTGGTTACCCATGGTTGTTGCGGAAACAAGCGTCGTGCCAGCGTCGCTAGTAGCACCAACTGGGTGCCACCCAGCAGTACTTCCAGGACGCGTGGCCAGACATCGCTGACGCCGAAGGCAAACCAACCCGCGTGAATCAGCCAGAACAACAGCGGTGCTTTTTCGCTATACGGCTGGCCATTAATATAGGGCACCAGCCAATGACCGTGGCTCCACATCTCCCATGCCACCGCCAGCGTGCGGGTGGAATAGAGCGGCATGGGCCCGTGCGAAAAGATGGCCAGCAAGGCCACCACTAACCACAGGGGCAACCACGGCCATACGGCGCGCACGTGTTCAGAACGGCGGTAGTTGTTGAGTGACACAGACAGACTCTTGGCAGGTCCAATGGGTAGATTCTAGCGTGCGCCGGGTCGTTAAACGGTGGCAAGCACCGCGAGATGTCCGGTCCGAGCGAAATCGCCTTACTCATCCATGCCGTCTTGGCACGGGCGCCAGTCCAGCGGGCGGCGGCCGTTAGTACGGGATGACTGGCGTTTGCCGTTACGAGTCGCGTGTTACTTGGCCAGCCCGTCGGCCGCTGCCAAGTGCCTCGGAAAAATCACCGAGCGTGGCGGCCCTGCGCGTAAGTAGGGGTTGTTTGGGCTAAGTAGACATTGTTCAGGCGCGGCCCCAATAACCAATGCGCCGGCGAATTTTTAGTTTGCGCCACAAGTTCAGCGGCTTGTGCCGGCGATTGCGTGCGCCGCGAGCGATAAAGGTATCGATAGCATCCAGCAGACGCACGCTGGAAAGCCCATCACGATAGGGATGGATGCTGTCGGCGTAGCTGCGAATGGCTTGCATCAATTCGGGCGGGCGCGACAGGGCGCGGCGAATGGCGCCTTCAAATTGCGCGGCGTCGTCGATGTCGATCAATTGTGGGCCAGGGCGACGGTTCTTGAAGGTCACTACCGGTTTGCCGGTCAACAGAAATTCGTTGAGTGCGGAGGAGGTATCCGAACACATCATGTCGACCTGCGGGAACAACTCCAGAATATTGTCGTTTTCGGCGAAGGTCAGGTACTCGTTTTGCAACGCCTTGAACTTGGCCGTCGTTGCGGCGTTCATTTTGGGATGAAAGGTGACGATCCAGCGCCAATGCCCATCGCGCGATAGCCGCTTCACTTCTTCGTAGAGTGTCTCCGCGGCACTCCATGAGGGCGAAAAGGTGGAGTGGTACAGGATCACTGGCGGTTGCCGCGGGGAAGCTAAGGGACCAGCAATGTCGCGCATGAACGGATCAAGTTTGGGCCAGCCGGTTTCGATCACGCTGAAGTGGCCGACGCGATCGGCGATGGCTTCAAACTGCACGGTGTCGCGCGGACCGGTGGTGCAATACAAGTCAAAAAAACCACGGATGTAGATGTGTCGTGGTTTACCCGCATCAAAACCGTGGAAGGTTTCCACTTTCACGCCGGGGAAAAAATGCGGCACGGCGTTGCTTGGTGTGATCACCGCCAGCGGCTTCCATGCGCGCACTTCCGCGACGCTCAGCAAGCGTTCGCCTGTGACCAGATCTTCGGCACCAGGACCATCGAAAAACCACGCTGCTTCGTCGCCGCGCGCGTGGATCGCCTCTTGTACCGGGCGCAGAATCGCTAGCGCGTAGCGTTCTGATCCGTATAAGAGATAGCGCTTTTTGGTGGTCGGTTGCGGCATGGAAAACTCGTGTGTCATGGGGTTTGCGCTAGCAAGGTTACGCCGAGCACGCGCCGCTCGGTATGGCTAGTGCATCGGATATAGGTTCGCGTGTGTCGCACGGCGTTGTCGCGGACGGTACCGTTCGAGCGCTTTCTTAGCGGTCTAGATCGGCCTTTTTCAACAAGGCAGCGGCGCTTTCTACCGAGCCTGGGTTGTTGAGCATTTCGTAGTAGCGCATGCGCTTGTAGATCGCGTAGCTGGCGGCGGTTTGCGCGATGATGAAGCCGCGCCAGCCGTCCATGAAGGCCAGGCGAAAAATATAATCCTTAAGAAAGGCGAGTACGTAGACCAAGGGTGTTTGCCACATGCGGGCAGGCTTGCGCCGGTCGCGCCAGTCGCGGCATTTCAGCTCGGCGTAGCGCAGCACCTTGAGTTGCTTGTGCGCCAAGGTGGGATTGTTGGCGTGGTTAAACGATGCATGCAGGGTGGGCGCGGCACCCTCGAAACGCAGCGATTCGTGTACGCGGGCGTCGGTCCAGCGTGCACGATTGCGGTGATATAGCCGCGCCAGCCGCTCACCGACGGCAGGCCGGTACCAATGCATCGGCTGGCCCATGTAAATAGTGCTGCGACGGAGGTACGCGGCGGGTGTGGCGCTGGCCATTAGTGCCGGCAACCGCTGAGTCAGTTCCTCGGTCAGCTCTGGCGTCAGATATTCGTCGGCGTCCAGGACCAGTATCCAGTCATGCTGGCATTGCGTGCTGGCAAAGTTGCGCTGCGGGCCAAACCCTAACCAGTCTTGCTGAATTACCCGCGCGCCGTGTGCTTGCGCGATGGCGACCGTGGCGTCATCGCTACCACTGTCGACAACGATCTTTTCGGCGGCGAACGGCACGCTGTCCAGACACCGCGCGATCGTATCCGCCTCGTTGTGGGTGATGACAGCCAAGGTGAGTGGGAAGGTAGGCATCGGAAAAGTCTACCTGAATCGAGCTGTATCACGAGCCTTCACTAATGAAAATGTCGGTCGCTGAATGCACAGGATAGACGTTGTCAGGTGTGTTTGGCGGAGCGACAGGTGTCGCTCAATAGGGCTTTTGCCTAATGTATCTAAGGTGGAGCGCGTAGCCTTAAAGCCGTTATCATCGTGCGCACGATGAGGGGACTGAATGAAAGGTAGTACATGAAGGACGCTACGACGTTTGCCGTCGTCATCACGAGTTACAACTATCGTGACTATGTGGTGGAGGCGGTACAAAGTGTGTTGGCGCAGAGCTACCCGGCAACGCAAGTCATTGTGGTGGATGACGGCTCGACGGACGGCTCCGCTACGCTGCTGCGCGAGCAGTTTGCGACGGATGCGCGCGTCACGCTGATTTGTGGTGTCAACGGCGGTCAACTTGCTGCGTTTCAGCAAGGAGTGGCGGCCGTTAGCGACGCCGAGGTAGTTTGCTTCCTTGATTCGGACGATCGCTGGGCTCCGGAGTATCTCGCCAAATTGGCCGCGTTGTATGAGGCGCGTGCCGATGTCGACTTCGTATTTTCAGACATGCAACAGTTCGGTCAGCGCAACGACGTGATGAAGTTTCATCCAACCGCCGTCGATCTCGGCTATACGGCTATCAGTACCTATGTGCTGACCCCGTGGTATGGCGCCCCGACATCCGCCTTGTCGATGCGTGCCAGCTGGGCGCGCCGGGCGCTAGATCTTCCCGAAGGGCTCCGCAACGCCTGGCGTTTGTGCGCCGACAATTGTCTGGTTTATGGCAGCAGTGTGCTGGGTGCCTACAAGTATTACCTGCCGACCGGTTGCGTCGACTATCGGATTCACGGCAAGAACGGTTGGTCCTCGAACCGTAGCCCGACGCAGGCATATCAGAACCTCTTGCGCTCGCGTCGCTTGATTGGTCACTACGCTCAGGTTGCTGGCCTGGATGACACCGCGTGCCGCATTGAGCTATGCAAGCTGGAGTACCGGACCAAACCGCGTCCGCCGTGGTTTGAGACCAAACGTTATGTGCGCATGATCATGACGCGCCGGGTCTGGCCACCGTGGCGAAAGTGGGAGCGGGCCCTAAGCGTTCTTGTGCGCGGGTGGAGGCTGCGCGGATGAAGCCACCCAGCTGTGCGCCGGCGTCGCACCCGCTGCACATCAGTGTGGCCGTCATCACGTACAACTCGCCGATGGCGTTGGAGTTGGTGCTGCGCGCGCTAGCCGAGCAAACCGAATTGCCGTTCGAAGTCATTGTTACCGACGACGGCTCCGGGCCGGCGACGCAGCAGTTGGTGGAGCGTATGGCGCGCGATTATCCCGTGCGTTTGATCCACCTGTGGCAGCCTGACGATGGCGCCCGTATGAGTCGCGCGCGCAATCGCGCGATTGTCGCTGCGCGAGGTGATTACGTCATCTTGCTTGATGGTGACATGGTGGTGGAACGCCACTTTATTGCGGACCATCATGCGTTTGCTCGCCGTGGCTGCTTTGTCCAAGGCTCGCGCGTACTGACTGATAAATATCTGACCCTGCGCATGTTGGACGGCCGCGTTGTCATGCCCGACTTTTTCAGCGGGGGTATCGAGCGCCGCCGCCACACCTTACGTCTTCCAATGATTGCCCGTTGGTATGCCGCGCCTGGCCGCAAACAACGTGGTATCAAGAGTTGCAACATGGCCTTTTGGCGCGACGATCTGTTACGCCTTAATGGATTTAACGAGGCGATGACAGGTTGGGGGCGCGAAGACACAGAGTTAGCCATACGTGCATTTCACGCTGGCCTGCTGCGCCGAGACGTGCGCTTCAGTGCGCTCGCAACGCACCTATACCACTCCACTCGCAAGCGTTTGGTCTGCAATCCGAACGACCAAATTGTGGACGACACTCGTGCGCGCCGTTTGATTCGTTGCGCGTTGGGGATTGATCAGCACCTCGCTGAGTTGGCTGCCTTTCGTGCCGATTTGGACACGGTAGCGAATACCTAGCCCTTGCGCGGCCGCCATGACGGTCGGCGTTTGAGCTGCGTCGCCCTGCTGATCGGACTGGCCCGTTGCGACGCGATCGCGCGTCGGTCCCGACCGGATGAAAAGGATGCAGCTGGATCGTGTCTAAGCTCGACCGGTATCTAAGCGTGGTAAGAACGTACTGCGTGAGTTCCGCTGGCGAACACCGGCTCGCGCGATAACGACTATCCCTTGGGGCCAGGTCCATGACCACCGAAGGCAGAGGCTACCGCTGCACAACCCCATGCCGCCCAGCGAATGGTGTATTTCTGACGCCACAAAATGCCGTAGATAAGCGTGGCTGGAACGGCGGCGAGCATGGTTTTGGCAAGATAGATTTTACCGGCGCGGCTGCCCATGTACTTGTTGATGGCCAAATGGCGTGAGCGCGCGTAATGGAACGCCTTGGCGAAGGTCATGCGGAAGCACTTGGGTGACGAGGCTCCGCCGAGATGCTTTGCCATGGCCGCTGGCTCGAACAAACAAGTGAAGCCGGCCTGGCGCAAGCGCAGACATAAATCGTCGTCTTCGTAATACAGGAAGAAACTTTCGTCGAAACCGCCGATGTGCTTGAACGAGTCCGTGCGCAATAACAGGCAGCAGCCGTGAAGCCACTCGACACAGCAGGTGGCCGCAGCGATCTGATACGGGCCCTTGTGACGTGGAACTTTGTAGAAGGCTTGACGAAAGCAGCGCTGCGCAATGTTGCCGCCTTGCCAGCTTTGCGGTGCGACGGCAGCGGCATTTGGGTAACGCGCCATGGTATCCAGCAGGACGAGCAAATCTTCAAGCTCGATGCTGCTGTCCGGGTTGAGCAAGAGGGCGAACGGCGTGTGTACTTGCGCCATCGCCTCGTTGTTGGCCGCGCCGAAGCCGATGTTGCTGTTTCGCTCGATCAGCCGCGCCTGTGGAATCTGGTGGCGCACCATATTAGCGGTGCCGTCCCTACTGCCGTTGTCGATCACGACGACGTTCGGGAACGCCTTCAGTGCGGCGGCGAGTGGGGCGATGACTGAGCGGCTGTGATAAGTAACGCAGACGACCGTTACTTGCTCGAGATATGAGTTCGGCATTGGTCAGACGTCCCCGGCTGGTTTGACGGCTTGTGAGCGCGCCGCGACGGGGATGCAAGCGAGCAAAAGAATGAAGACGTGCCGGTGTGTGAAATCCGCCCAGAGACCATTCGCCAGGCCCGCGGTCAGATAGATCAACAACACGCAGATAAAAAAGTCTCTTTCCGGGCGGTCAAGGCGCCACAAATAACGCGCCAGCGCCGCCAGCAAGAACAAAAATACGGCCAGACCGACGAGCCCCTGTTCGGCGGCGATTAGTAACATTTCCTGGTGCGGATGGCCCATATTGAACGCGGCAAAATGGGGAAGCCCCGCAATCGACTCGCGGTACAAAGGCTCCCAAGCGCGCAAGCCGTGACCAAATAATGGGGCGCTGGCAATGATGGGTATGGTTTGACGCCACAGCTCAAGGCGAATGCCGGTGGAGGTTGGCTGACGGCTGTTCAGGTACTGGTCGATTTCCTGCGGGATGGCGTCAACCAATCGCGTCTGAATGGATGGCGTTTGCAGTGCCACGACGAATACAGCGGCGGCCAGCAGCGGGATGGCGAATACCAACCGTTTGTCCAAGCGTTGCCGATGAATGAACTGCCACAGCCAGTACAGCACCAGCGGCACCAAGGTCAGCACGGTGGTTCGGCTTTCCAGCATGAACATCACGTTGACCAAGGCCAATACCACCACGAGCAGACAAACCCGACGGACGCGTTTTGAGGTCGTGACGAAGGCGACCGCCATCGCCATGCAGGCGAGCATCAGCGTAGACATGCCTTGCTGTGTGTATTCCTTAAACACCGTGTCGCGCAGCGCCGGATTTAGGTGGACTCCTACGTGTTGCGAAATAAGCCCAAGCTGCATGCCGTACGAGGCTAGAAGCACCAACCCCACCGCAGCGGCGAACGCCAATAATCCGCGTCGCCGCCACTGCGTCGTCTGCAGTAGTGAGCCGAAGACTAGCGGGTACCAGCAGGCCCACACGAAGGACCCCGTACGCGGGAACGAAGCTGTTGCGTACCACGTGTGTAGGGCACTCAACATCAGCACGGCCCACCATACCAGTGCGCCCTGCACGACCGGATGACGTAACGCATCTAGCCAACGCGCGCGCGCGTCGCGGCCAAGCAAGGAAAAAATAATGCTCAGGCCTAGTGCGATGTTGGTCGCGGGTTTATTCAGCGGGACGACGAATAAACTGGCGATGGCACACCATTGCCCCGCCACCAACGCCGCATTCTGAATGCGTGGCCAGAGCGATTTGCGGCAGCTGATAGCGCTTGCGACGTCGGTTGTGTGCAACGGTTGCATCTGGTGGGTATCAGGCATGGATAGACACCGCAGCCGCGGCCAGTGAATCACTCAAATCCGCCATGCAAGTTCGAGTCGCAAGAACTGCACTGGTGAACCGAATACGGTGGAATCGAGGCTGCGTGCGCGTCATCATCCTGGCCAATTGATGTGGAACTCCTGCGCGTAATGCTACTGGAGTCACGCGCCGTGAAGTGAGAAACGTCAGACGTTGTAATGCGACGGTTCATAACGGTGGCAGGTTGCGCCCGCTGTTTTGGCGCTAGTTCCTTCGATGAAATCACTGGCTGCGCTGGGCGTGGCAGTTCGTTCTAAAACGTGGCGTTTGAGATTACTGCGTGAACGTGACACAGCCATGACACGAGGTTCCTGCCACCGCTGCGCTGGCTGCCGATTCCTCAGCGATTATGTCGGAGCGGGTGAGGGCTGCGTGTGGTGCTTGGCTGCGGACCGCACGTGACGCTCACTTTCCGTGAGTGCCGGTGCAGGCCATGGTTGATGGTGGTACGGCGGTTTTATCCGCAACAACGGAAGTTTCGCTTATGCCTGCTTTTGCAGTAGCGCGTAAAACATGCCGTCCAGGTCGCCATCACCAGGCAGAATTTGCCAACCCACGCCGGCGGCTTGGCCGATCGGCAAGGTAAATGGAACGGCGCAGGCGTCTGCTTGCTCGGCCAATAGCTCGTTGACGGTCGCTTCGTTTTCAGCACGCAGCACCGAGCAGGTGATGTAGAGCAATTTTCCACCGGGCGCTAGCAACGGCCACAGTGCTGCCAGAATGCGTCGTTGTTGCGCGTGCATGGCAGCGATGTCGCTGGCGCGCCGGTGCAAGCGTACGTCTGGGCGACGCCGTAGTACGCCGGTGGCCGAACACGGTGCATCGATCATGATGCGATCGAAAGGCTGCTCGTCCCACCATCCGGCGGGCTTGCCTGCGTCGCCAACCGTCAACGTGGCATCGAGGCGCAAACGCATCAAGTTTTGTCGAATCCGCTCACTGCGATCGGCGTCCACTTCCAGCGCCGTCAAACTGATCGATGCGCGTTCCAATAAGTGACATGCCTTGCCGCCGGGTGCGGCGCAGGCATCCAACACGCGCAAGCCATCGTGCAGATCGAGCAAGTCCGCCGCGATCTGCGCGGAGCCATCCTGCACCGCAAAGGCGCCAGCATCGAAGCCCGGCATACGGGTGACGTCAGCGCTGTGCGGTAGCACCAACGCGTCGTGCAGCCAGGGGTGCGCCGCAGCGGTATAGCCGGCCGTTTGTAGTTGTTCGATGAAGGCCTCGCGCGTGTTGTGTTGGCGATTGACGCGCAACATAAGTGGCGGTTCGTGGTTGTTCGCCGCAAGGACAGTTTCTGCTTGCGCGGGCCAATCGTGTGCCAGCGCTGTGGCTAGCCACGCTGGATGCGCATGGCGGGTTTGCGCCTGGGCGTCCAGTTTGGCTAATAACGTTTCCCGCTCGCGTTGCCAACGGCGTAGCACGGCGTTAACCAGCCCGGCCAGTTGCGGCCGCTTCAGCGAGCGGGTGGCCTCAACGGTGGCTGCGACCGCCGCGTAGCTTGGCAGCTGCATGATTTCAAGTTGCACCAAGCCGAGCACCAGCAGCGCGTGGATGGCGGGGTCTTTATGACGTAGCGATTTTTCCAGCAAACCGTCGATGGCGGCATCGAAGCGGAGCCACCACCGAGCGCCTTCGCTCAGCAGCGCCATCAACAACGCGCGATCACGTGAGTCAGCTAGCCGCGGCGCGCAGCGTTCCATGACGTCGCGTAAAGAAGCACCGCGCATGGCGATTTCGGCTAGCCCTTTGGCGGCAAGCGCACGCGTGTCAGTCTTCATAAAGCGTGCTTCATCCGGCGTGGCGCAGTTCAGGGCGAGCGTTGAGGTAGTCAACGGCGCTGATGCGCTTGCCGCCGGCCCGTTGCAGGGCAGTGACGCGCAGCGCACCTTCAGTGCAAGCAAGGTCAATGCCTTGGCGACCGCCGGCCACCACGCTGCCGAGTGCAGCTGCGTGATCCAGCGCTACCGCATGAGCGGCCCAGATGCGCACGGTTTCGCCGGCGATCATGCCGACGGCGACCGGCCATGGGTCAAACGCGCGTACTTGTCGCTCTAGCTGCATCGCGTTGTGGGTGAAATCCAGGTGTGCCTCGGCTTTGTCCAGCTTGTGCGCATAAGTGATGCCGCTTTCGGCTTGTGCTTGCGCCACCAAGGTTTCGCCGGCCAGTACACGTGCCAGTCCTTGTGCCAGAACGATGGCGCCAAGTGCTGATAGTCGATCGTGCAAGGAGCCGCCGGTTTCATCGGCGGCGATGGGTGTGCGTTGTTCCAACAAAACCGGGCCGGTATCCAAGCCCGCTTCCAGCTGCATCAAAGCCACGCCAGTTTCCGTATCGCCAGCAACAATGGCGCGTTGAATCGGCGCTGCGCCGCGCCAACGCGGCAGCAAGCTGGCGTGGACATTCCAGCAGCCGAGCCGTGGCAGGGCTAAAACGGCGCGCGGCAAGATCAGTCCGTACGCGACTACCACCATTAAGTCGGCTTGGTATGCAGCTAGTATCTTTTGCGCGTCGGCCGCCTTCAATGATTCGGGCTGCTCCACCGGAATGCCCGCCGCCAGCGCTGCGTGTTTAACGGCGCTGGGCGTTAGTTTGCGGCCACGACCAGCGGGTCGGTCGGGTTGCGTGTAAGCCGCCACGACGTCAGCGCCGCTGCGGCGGCACGCATCCAGACAGGGCACGGCAAACTCAGGCGTGCCGGCGAACACCAGCCGCAACGGACGCACGGCGACGCCGGTCAAGCAGATGCAGCCTGCTTACGCTGCTTGTCCATCCGCTTCAGCAACATGGTGCGCTTCAGTGAGGACAAGTAGTCGACGAATACCTTGCCGTCCAAATGGTCGATTTCATGCTGAATGCACACCGCCAGCGGCCCCTCGGCGTCGACAATGATTTCCTTACCGTTGACGTCGTGCGCTTTCACCTTCACGGATTGGGCGCGGGTGATGTCCGCGTACAGCCCGGGAAAAGACAGGCAGCCTTCTTGATAGACCTGGGTGCCGTCCTTTTCCAAAATTTGGGCGTTAATCAGCACCAAGGGGTGTTTGCGGTCGTCGCTCATGTCGGCCACCAGTACGCGCTGTTGCACGTTCACCTGGATCGCTGCCAAGCCAACACCGTCCGCGCTGTACATGGTTTCATACATGTCGGCCACGAGTTTTTTCAGTTTGGCGTCGAAGGTTTGCACGATGGCCGCGTGCAGACGCAAGCGGGGATCGGGAAATTCAAGAATTGATAAAATGGACATACGTCTCACCTCGGCGTTCAGGCCGTCGCGGGTAGGGAAAACCGGGCCTGATTGCGGCATACAATAAACGCCTATTGTACTGTTCTGCCCAACCGGCTGCAGGCTGTTTTGCCAACTAGCGCCTGTTGTGTGTGTTAACGCTTCAGTTACACTCCATCAAGTCTATGGGGAAGGGGGATTCCCACCAATGTTCAGAAAAACATTCGTCGTTCTGGCGTGCATGCTATTCACCGTCGCCGCTTACGCTGCCGGTGCGCAATTGCGCTCTGCTCATCCAGACACCTACACCGTGCGCCACGGCGATACATTGTGGGATATCTCCGCTAAGTTCCTGTCCAAGCCGTGGCTGTGGCCGGAAATTTGGCAGGCGAATCCGCAGGTTCGTAATCCACACCTTATTTATCCCGGCGACGTGCTCAATTTGTCCTTCATTAACGGGCATGGGCCGAGCTTGCGTTTGGAGCCTAGCGTGCACAGGGAAGGCAATGCAGTGTCGGCCATCCCGTTGTCCGAACTACGTATGTTCTTGAAAGACATGCGAGTGATGAACTCGAATGCGGTTAGTTCGGCACCGTATGTGGTCGGCCTTGAGGAAGCGCGTTTGCGTGGCGCAGTGGGTCAGAATATTTATGTGCGTGGCTTGAATAGTGCGCCGGGCCAGCGTTGGGCGATTGTGCGGCCGAGCCATGTTTTCCGCGGCTTTGACCAGAACGACGCCGCCAATGCCGACATGGCAGCCCATGTGCTGGACAGCAACGTCGCCATGGTGCGTACCCCGTGGGGAGAAGACTCCCGTAACGATGGCCACCTTGGTCGCGGTGACGATCTGGGCGTTGAAGTCAGCGTGATTGGCACCGCCGAGGTGTTACGCACGGGTGATCCGTCCACGCTGCTATTGCTTGATTCCACCCAGGAAATTCGCAGCGGCGACCGCGTTATGCCGATTGATGACAGTCCGTATGACGCCTCGTACTTTCCGCATGCACCCAAGTCGGTGCCGGCAAATGCTCATGTATTGGGGTTTGCAGACGCCTTGGATGCGGCCGGCCCGCGTCAGGTCATTCTGTTGTCGGTGGGTAGCAAGGACGGAGCAGACAACGGTCAGACTTATTCCATTTTCGAGCGCGGCGAGAAGATTCACGACGATGTTGCCAGCAACAGTTGGACTCGCGGCATTGGTAAGAATGTGAAGCTGCCTGACGAATTTGTCGGTCACGTGATGATTTTCCGCACCTTTGACCGAGTTAGCTATGGCTTGGTGATGGACGGTTTGCGCCCGATACACATTGGCGATCCTCTACGTATGCCGGAATAACGTAGGACGCTGCCGGTCTTTCGCTGGCCGGCTCCTCGCGACACGGTATTGCCTTACACGACGGCGCGGTGATCACCGCGCCGTTTCTATTTGGGTTCCTTCCGTACACTAGACGTATGACGGACATGGACGATTTGGACTTAGCGCGCGCTTGGTTGATCGCGCTGCGTACGCCCGGGCTCGGGCCCGGTGGCTTGCGTGAACGGCTGGATGCTGTCGACGGTGACATGCGCGCTGTGCTGGTGCAGCTACGCCACCACAGTGCGCCGCTAGGTGCTGCCGCGCGGGTCTGGTTAATGCAACCTGATGCCGAGCGACTGGAAGCCGATTTGGCGTGGCTGGCGCTCCCAGGACACCACTTGTTGCGCTGTACCGATGCGGACTTTCCGCCCCAGTTGGAGCACATTTCGCAGCCGCCGGCGGCCTTATTTGTCGTCGGTGACGCCAGCTTGCTGTTGTATCCGCAAGTGGCCATTGTCGGCGCGCGTAGCGCGAGCGGGGTGGGCTTGGCGCACGCACGCGTGTTTGCTCGCGCGCTCGCACAGGCCGGCTTTGTCGTAACCAGCGGCATGGCTGACGGTGTCGACGGTGCCGCGCATGCTGCCGCAATGGATATCGGTATGCCAACGTTGGCGGTGTTGGGTACTGGGCCGGACCGAGTGTATCCGCGCAAGCATCATGCGTTGGCGCAGCGTATTGCGGCGCAAGGCGCGTTGATTAGCGAATTTCCTCCCGGCACGGCCGCGCGTCCCGATCATTTCCCGCGCCGAAACCGGATCATTTCAGGCCTTTCACTGGGTACGCTCGTGGTGGAGGCGGGCCTCAAATCGGGCTCATTGATTACCGCACGATTGGCTGCCGAGCAGGGTCGCGAGGTGTTCGCGATACCCGGCTCCATTCAAAATCCACTCGCGCGCGGCTGTCATCGGTTGATCCGCGACGGCGCACGATTAGTAGAAGACGCGATGGAAATTATCGAGACATTGACACCGGCAGCGCGCATGCTTGGCGCTGAATTAGCTGAACGGATGCATCGGTTGGGCGCGGACAATGCGTCAGACGGAACGTCTGTTGATGTCGGTATTGAACGTTTGCAGACGAGTTCAGGGTGGCAACAGGACCCTGAATATCAACGCTTGTTGGTAGAACTTGGTCACGATCCAGCGACGTTAGACGAACTTGTGCAACGGACAGAACAATCACCGGGTGCGATATCGTCGATGTTGTTGATGCTGGAATTGGAGGCGCAAGTGGAAACTCTACCGGGCAACCGTTACCAGCGTTTGCCCTCCTCCAACACGGCTGACTAAGATGCCGCGTCGACGCGCAAGCGGCGCCGTGGAATACGGTAATGCTTGACAGCGGCTGTGCTGGCGTGGTTCCAACTATATATGTGTCCGGCGCCTCCGCCGGCGGCCCGTTTGGGGAAATCCAGTTTCATGGCAAAAAATCTGCTTATCGTCGAGTCGCCGGCCAAGGCCAAGACGATCAACAAATATCTTGGCAAAGACTTTTATGTGTTGGCTTCCTACGGCCATGTGCGTGACTTGCGGCCGAAGGAGGGCGCGGTTGATACCGAGCATGGCTTTGCCATGGACTACGAAATCATCGAGCGCAATGAAAAACACGTTGACGCGATCGCCAAGGCGGCCAAGCAGGCTGACGATATCTATCTGGCAACCGACTTGGATCGCGAGGGTGAGGCGATCTCCTGGCATATCAACGAGATTCTGAAAGAGCGCGGTTTGCTGGAAGGCAAGCACGTGCATCGCGTGGTGTTTTCCGAAATTACGCCGAAGGCGATCAAGGCCGCAGTGGCGAATCCGCGTGGTTTGTCGTACGACTTGGTGGATGCGCAGCAGGCCCGCCGCGCGCTGGATTACCTGGTTGGCTTCAATCTTTCTCCGGTGTTGTGGCGCAAAGTGCAGCGCGGCCTTTCCGCCGGCCGCGTGCAGTCGCCGGCGTTGCGCATGATTGCCGAGCGTGAGGAAGAGATCGAGGCCTTCAACGCACAGGAATATTGGACGATCGCGGCACAGTTGAAGCATGCCGACGGTGACTTTACGGCGCGACTGAGCCGGCTTAACGGCAAGAAATTTGAACAGTTTGACCTAGTCGATGAAGCGACGGCGCAAGCCGCGCGAAGTGCGTTGGAACAGGCCGCGCAAGGTCGTCTTGACGTTAGTGATGTTGCGTCCAAGGAGCGCAAACGCCGCCCCGCTGCACCATTCACAACGTCGACCTTGCAGCAGGAAGCCGCGCGCAAACTGGGTTTCACCACCAGTCGCACGATGAAGGTGGCGCAAGGGTTGTACGAAGGCGTGGCAATGGGCGACGAGGGCAACGTGGGGTTGATCACCTACATGCGTACCGACTCCACCATGCTCGGCGATGATGCGGTGGCCGAAATACGCCAATTAATCGCGCGTGATTTTGGCGCCAAAGCCTTGCCGGACAGCCCGCAGGTCTACAAAACCAAATCCAAAAATGCGCAGGAAGCCCACGAGGGCGTGCGCCCGACGTCGGCGTTGCGTACGCCCAAGTCGATTGCGGCGTTTCTTAACGAGGATCAGCGCAAGCTGTATGACCTGGTGTGGAAACGCGCCATCGCCAGCCAGATGATTCACGCCACGTTGAATACCGTCTCGGTGGAGTTCGCCTTGCTTGGTGTTACCGGTGGTGATGCTTCGTTCCGCGCTACTGGCACCACCGTGGTCGACCCGGGCTTTCTCGCCGTGTACGAAGAGGGGCGTGATCACAAGACGGCGGAAGATGACGACGAAGGTCGGCGCCTACCGCGCATGAAAGTGGGCGAGAAGGTACCGCTGCAGGCCGTGGTGGCCGATCAGCATTTCACCGAGCCGCCGCCGCGTTACTCCGAAGCCAGCCTGGTCAAGGCGCTGGAAGAGCATGGCATTGGCCGTCCGTCCACCTACGCCAGCATCATTCAAGTGCTGCAGAACCGCGAGTACGTCTACCTCGATAGCCGTCGCTTCAAGCCAAGCGACGTTGGTCGCGCCGTCAGCAAATTTCTCACCCAGCACTTTACACAGTACGTCGACTACGACTTCACCGCCAAGCTGGAAGACGAGTTGGACGCGGTTAGCCGCGGTGAGACCGAGTGGCGGCCGTTAATGGAGCGCTTCTGGGTTCCGTTCAAGAAGCAAGTGGACGAAAAAATGGAGTCGGTCGACCGCAATGAGGCGACCGGCGCACGCGAGCTAGGCACCGATCCAAAGACCGGCAAGCCGGTATCCGTGCGACTCGGGCGTTTTGGGCCGTATGTCGCCTTGGGCACCAAAGAAGACGAAGAGAAGCCCAAGTTCGCGAGCCTGCGTCCCGGCCAGAGCATGCATACGATTAACTTGGCCGATGCGTTGGTGTTGTTCCAGTTGCCGCGCCAGCTTGGCGAGGCCATCAATGGCGATTCGGTGAGCGTCGGCGTCGGCCGCTTTGGCCCGTTCATCAAGCAAGGCAGCACCTACGCGTCGCTGAAGCCCGAAGATGATCCGTACACCATTGAACTGCCGCGCGCGCTGCAAATTGTTGCCGAAAAGCTGGAAATGCTGGCGAACCGGTTGATTCTTGATTTCGGTAATGGCGTGCAGGTTTTGAATGGTCGCTACGGCGCCTACATCACCGACGGCGAAAAGAACGCGCGCATTCCGAAAGAGCAGGAACCGAAGCTGCTGACGGAAGCACAATGTCTCGAATTGCTGGCCGCTGCGCCGGCCCGCAAAAAAGGTCGATTCGGCAAGAAGACGGCCGCAAAAAAGACGGTTGCTAAAAAATCAGCGACAAAGAAGGCGACCGTGAAGAAAGCGCCAGCGGCCAAGAAAGCGGCGACGAAGAAAACCGCCGCCAAAAAGACCGCCACGAAAAAGGCGGCGGTCAAGAAAACTGCCGTCAAGAAGACAGCGGTGAAGAAGGCTGCTGAATGAATGTTGCAGGGTTATACGCCCGCTGATTTAACCGCCGCCGCGCTGTTGCATGGTGGCGGCGTGTTGGCTTACCCCACCGAGGCGGTGTTTGGGCTGGGTCGCGAGCTGGCAGATCAGGTGGCGTTTGACCGTCTATTCGCGTTGTAGCAGCGCCCGTCGACGCAAGGCATTTTGTGATTGCATCCGACTTTGCTCACGTTAAGCCATCTATCGACTTGGCTTGCGTACCGGCTGGCGTGCTGCGCTAGGTGCGCGACGGTTGGCCGGCCCTGTATTACGTGGTGTTTCCCCGAACGGCCGCGGCAGCTGCTTGGGTGGCGCGGTCGCATGCTGGAATCGCCTTGTGCGTGACCGTGCCTGAGCCAGCCACAGCGTTGTGCCGCGCCCTTGGCCGGGCGTTGGTTTCCACTAGGGCGAATCCCCACGCTCCGCCATCGGCTCGCTCTGCCGCCAGCGTTACCAGCTATTTTGGCGATGCGTTGGAGGGGGTGGTGATGGAGGCGTTGGGTGGGCAATTCAGTCCAATGCTGATCCGGGATGCGCCTTCAGAGGTTATTATTCGCCCCTGAGCAGCTCAACGGGTGACATTACTTGTAGCTGTATGCGGCCAGTGAGCTGACTGCGTAGCGACCGGCGTGGAGCATTGCGCCGAAGGTAGGGGCATCGTCGGTATTTCACGTTAGCGTGCAGTGATCTCGTAGATCCTGCCGTATGACGTTGTGTGGCAAGACTTTGGGAGAGAACACAGTTTGGCTATTGCGTACGATACCTATCAGTGTGAGAGCCCCGCGCGGTTGCCGTTGTTGGTCGCGGACGATCCGGAGCGCGTGATCGTTTGGCGTGATCATGGTCCCGTCACGGCGCGCCAGTTTCTTGCGCACGTCCACGCCGTGGCCGAGACGCTTCCGGTCGCTACGGCGGCGGTCAACCTGTGCGAAGACCGCTACGCGTTCTTGGTCGCATTCTGTGCACTGGTTTCGCGCGGTCAGATTAACCTGCTGCCGCCGTCACGGGCGCCGCGTGCTGTGGACGAAGTGATGGCGGTGCATGCTGGGTGTTACGCACTCGGCGAACAGGCGCTAGCGGTGTCGCCGCGGGGCTATCGGCGTTTGCCACCGCTGGACGTGGTCGTGCCCAGCGCTGACGATTTTGTGTGGCCGTCGGTTCCCGCCAATCAAGTGGTAGCCATCGGTTACACGTCAGGCTCCACCGGCGCGCCCGGCGCTAACGCCAAACGCTGGGGCAGTTTGCAGACGAGCACCGCCAGCAACCTCGCCATGCTGCGCGCCGTGACCGGCACGTCATTTACTGTCGTAGCGACGGTACCGCCGCAGCACATGTACGGTCTGGAAATGTCGGTGTTGCTGCCGCTTCTTGGTGGCGTCAGCGTGCATGCGGGTCGGCCCTTTTTTCCCGCCGATATTGCGGCCGCGCTGACTGAAGTGGCGGCGCCGCGGGTGCTGGTAACGACGCCGGTGCATCTGCGCGCTTTGGTCGAGTCGCAAATACAGCTACCGCCGCTACTGGCCATAGTTTCTGCGACGGCGCCGTTACCCGTGACCTTGGCGCAGGCCGCGGAACGGCGCTTTTCGGCGCCGATGCTGGAGGTATTCGGGTCAACCGAAACCTGTGTGTTTGCCAGCCGTCGGCCGACTCAAACGGAAACATGGTCGTTGTATCCGGGGGTTAGCTTGCATCCGCAACCTGACGGAACCGCCGTGCACGCACCGCAATTGATGGCGCCGGTAACACTGGCTGACACGGTTAAGCTGTCTGCTGATGGCCGCCATTTTCAGTTGTGCGGTCGACAAGCTGATTTGTTGGAAATCGCCGGCAAACGCGCGTCGCTGGCCGACCTCACGCGCCGATTGCTGAATGTTCCGGGTGTGCAAGACGGGGTGATGTTCCAGCTTGGTAACGGTGATGGCCTGGGCGTGCAGCGAATCGCTGCACTCGTGGTCGCGCCAGGCCTGGAGGTCTCGACAATTTTAGCGGCGCTGCGCGAAGCCATGGATCCACTGTTCTTGCCACGTCCGCTGCGGCTTGTCGCGGCACTGCCGCGCAATGAAACCGGCAAACTGCCGCGCGCGGCGCTGTTAAAGCTGCTGTAACGGCAGCTCGCGCGGCGTCGGGATTGGCGCACGGTCATCGCGGAATACGTGGTCGTGCCGCTCTGTCAGGCAAGCTGTATCAGATCGCGTCGTCTCTGCCTGAAGCTGGCCCAAGGGCTCGCGCGGCGCGTACCTTACAATAGCCTCAGCGCACGGCGCCCCACCTCACGCTCTGGAAATGCACTATGAAAGTTCTTGTCATCGGCAATGGCGGCCGCGAACACGCGTTGGCGTGGAAGCTGCAGCAGTCGCCGCAGGTCAGCGAAGTGATTGTGGCGCCCGGTAATGCGGGCACGGCGCGTGAGCCGGGCGTGCGCAATGCGGCGGTCGCGGTGAATGATCTAGATGGCCTGTTGGCACTGGCCCGCCGCGAAAAAATCGGACTGACCGTGGTTGGACCGGAAGTGCCCTTGGTCGCTGGCTTGGTCGATCGTTTCCGCGACGCCGGCATGCGCGTGTTCGGTCCTCGTGCGATCGCGGCCCAGTTGGAAGGTTCCAAAGCCTTCGCGAAAGACTTTTTGCAACGGCACAACATTCCCAGTGCACGCTATGCCGTGTTTACCGACCTGGAGCCGGCCTTGGCGTATGTGCGCCAACACGGCGCGCCGATCGTTATCAAGGCAGACGGTTTGGCAGCCGGCAAGGGTGTCGTCGTGGCGCTGACGTTGGCCGATGCCGAGCTGGCGCTGCACGATATGCTGGGTGCGCACAGCTTCGGTGATGCTTCTGCTCGGGTCGTGATTGAAGAGTTTCTAGAAGGCGAAGAGGCTAGCTACATCGTTATCAGCGATGGTAGTCATGCATTGCCCATGGCCAGTAGTCAGGACCACAAATGTCGTGATGCTGGCGATCTTGGACCGAATACCGGTGGCATGGGTGCTTACTCGCCGGCGCCGGTGGTGACGCCAGCGGTAGAGCAGCGCATCTTGCGCGAAATTATTGAGCCGACCCTGCACGGTATGGCCGCTGAAGGTGCGCCGTTTATCGGCTTTCTGTATGCGGGGCTGATGATTGACCGTGACGGCGCGCCTCGCGTTATCGAATTCAATGTGCGCCTAGGCGACCCCGAAACACAGCCGATCATGTTGCGCCTGAAATCTGATTTGGTGGATTTGATAGATGCTGCGCTGGACGGCCGATTGCGACATCTACAGGCGCGTTGGGACCCCCGCCCGGCAATTGGGGTGGTGATGGCGGCGGAAGGCTATCCGGGCGCCGTAACACGAGGCGCGGTCATTAGCGGTCTCGATGGTGAGCAGCCGGCCGATACCAAGATCTTCCACGCCGGGACGCAGCTGAATGACGCGGGGCAAGTGGTGACAGCCGGTGGTCGCGTGCTTTCCGTATGCGCGCTGGGTACTGACATCGCCGTGGCGCGTGAGCGCGCTTACGCCGTGCTGGATCGGGTCCAATTTGCCGGTGCGTTTTGCCGACGCGATATTGCCTACAGGGCTCTGCAGCGACGTTAAATTTTGGCTAAGTTACCCGGCTGATGGGCGGCCGCTGGTAGGCTCTTCGAAATGGGCTGTACTCTGCGCGGATCTGCGCGTAGCCGCACATGAAAGAGCTGCCAGCCGGGTTGACTTTTGCGTGCTGGTTATTTTCCGCTATGCTTCGAGCTTCCCCCGCGAAAAAAAGCGTTGCGACGTACTGGCGCATGACTGCTTTCGTGTTTGCTTCCACGTTTGATGAGGTTCTTCCAATGCGCAAGACGGTTCTGTCGCTGGTGTCCATCGCGACGCTGGCCCTGGTTGGCTGTAATGCTCCATCCCCATCGCAGTCGGCAGATGGTACGCCCGCAGCGGCCAACTCGGCGGCACCGGCTACGGCCGGATCTACCGCTAGTGAAGTCAGCGGTAGCATCACCTTGAGCAAACCGGCGAAGCTTTCGGAAAACGCTGCGTTGAGCATCAAGCTGGTTGATGTGTCAGCGGATTCGTCGACGGGTTTGACGCCGCTGGCGACCAAGACGGTGATGCCCGCCACCACCTTCCCGGTTTCTTTTGCGCTGCCCTTCAACCCGGCACAGATCAAGGCCAGCAACCTGTACGTGGTGCAAGCCGAGCTGGTCGACGGTGACCGTCACTACGTCATGAAGATCCAAAGTCCGGTGTTAGGCAAGAACGGCAGCAATGTGGTGTCGATTCAATTGGTGGCGCAAGAGACGGATGCTGAAAAGATGCTGGCCGCGTTTTCTGCCGAGAAAGAGCAGCTGGGCGGGATGAAGGTCAGCAACGGCACCAAGCTTGAAAAAGACGCGTCACGCGGCTGGCAGGTGTTCCGTAAGGACGGCCAAGTAAAGTTTATCCGCGAGTTGGTGGATTACGGTGACAAGGGCTTCACCAGTACCGATTATTCGTATTTTGATGGCAAGCCCGTGGTGGTGGTGCAGCAGACTAAATCTAGCCGTGAGGCCAAGCCAAGCGCGATTGATCGCGCCGGTTGGGACGAGAAGGGTAGCTTGGTGCTGAAGCAACATCAGGCGGGTGCTGCCGTGACAGAGTTGGGTGCGGATGCTGCGGCAAGTCTGCAAAAGCAGGCCGTGACTACGCTTAGCCAGGCCACTGGCGGTAAGAACAAGTAATTCGTTTAGACGTCTGCGTCTGGATTCGAGGGCTGCCCACGGTCGTGGGTAGCCCTTTTTATGTCGGCTAGCCGTATCCCAAATTTAGCTCGTGGATAGATTGGTCCGCAGGTACGGTCAGCAACGTTCGCTGACCGCGCAAACAAAGAAGCCGCCCGTGGAAACGGACGGCTTCTTTGTTTCAGCGTAGTGCGTGTCAGAACTTGATTTTCACGCCCATGTTCAGACTGTTGTACTTCTGGCTGTTATCACTGAAGCGGCCGTTGTAGCCAAACCAGCTGCTGATGGTTGGCGTCAGCTGTGCGGCGACGCCGACGCTGGCGGTGCCCCAGGATTTATCCGGCACGTAGCCAGTAAGGGCGAATGAGCCATTCATGCTGTTGGATCCCGCCAATACTGCGCGCGGGTCTGCCTTGCTGTCGTGGTTCCACGCCAGGTCGAGATAGGGCGACATCACCATGTTGCCTGCCTGCCAATGGCCCTGCAGGCGCCAGCCGAGGCTGCCGATCAACGAATCTCGCTGCTGTCGGCCGAACCACATGGCGGTGCTGTCGTTGCCATTTTCACTGAAACCGTTGACCTTGACGGTCTGCCATTCTGCCGTCGCAAACGGCCCGGTGCGCAGGCTGCCCAATTCAAACCACCAGCCGCCAGTCAGACCCGCGCCGAGATGCGAACCGTCCGCCTTGCCGGTCTCTGTGCGCTGCATCGCGCCCAGTGTGATGCGCCGTTCAATGTCAGAGAAATTAGACTGACCAAAGTTCACGTAGGTGCCGGCGTAGCCGCCACCGTTGTGATACGTGAGGTAGCCCAAACCGCTGATGTCCTGCAGCTTGTAGCCACCACCACCATTGAAGTGGGCCTTGTGCTGACCGACACCGAGTGCGATACCGGCAGACAGATTGTCGGTGGCACGAACATCGGCGCCAAGGGTGAAGTTAAAGTTGTCGCTGGTTGTCTTGGGTGAGCCATTGCTGGCGTCGAAGGTCTGCTGTGCGTAGTCAATGTTGACGAACGTACGCGTCTCACCGCCAATGGAATCGGTCACGATTTGGTTGCGGATCGCTTGTGTCTGCACCGCGCTAGCCGCCAATGGTGCCTCGCCGAGTAACGAGATTTGTTCCGGTGCGCGCAGTACCGACACCACGTATTGTCCTAGCAGCGCGTGTGCCGCTGTCGTGGGATGTACGCCGTCGGCAAACAGATAGCTCTTGTCGGTACCCGGCGCGTAAGTGACCGGGGCGCCGGAGCCTTGCGGGCCGCAGTGAACCGAGCTGCCATCGCCGCCAGTACAAGCGGGCGCGGTGACGTTGCTAAAGCCGAAGCCGGCTGGATTAGCGATTGCCTCATTGAGCAACGCATAGGCGTTGATGGGAACGATGCCGGTATGAAGTTGGCCCAGACCCGAATTAAGCGTGTTGTTGAAGATCTGGCTTAGGCCGGTCAGCGATGCGGCGGCAGCTGGGCCTTGCGCGGCAGCAGATGGCGTCGTGCCGATGTTGGGCAAGTTGAACACCAGAATATTTTTGACGCCAGACGCCTGCAATTGGCCAATCAGCTTTACTTCCTGCTGAGCGGCTGCCGCAGTATTAGCTTGCGCTTGGCCGGCCGTCTCCAGTGAGGCGACCCCCGCAGCATTTGCCACCGCTGCGGTCACGGCTGCAGTCACCGCCGGTGTAATGGATGCAATAAAGCCGGGAACGGCACTATCTGGCAGCCCACCCGCTTTTGCTTGGGCCACCTTACCGGCGATGGTCGCCTCGATAGCTGACGGCACAACGGCCGCCGCGCCTGCAGCCGTGGCGTGATAGAAAATGTCGTTAGCACCGCCCCAGATGGAGTAAAGAGCATTGCCGTCGACTTTGCCACCGGCCAGATAGCTACCAACCTGAGCGGTCAGCGTGGGTATCGCTGCCGGCGTGCCGGGAGAGTTATTAAAGATACCCGCGCCGCCCCAGGCGTAGTCACCACCGCCTGTTAGCGAAGGCGCCAACTTACTGCCGAGTGCGCTGGCAACATTCTCGATCGCGACCGTACCGGGATTCGTGGTAAAGCGCATCGGCGGCTGCACGCTTGGTGCGGTAGCCAGTGACAGATTGCCGTTATCACTGAGGCTGTCGCCGAACACGATTACTTGGCTGAAATCGGTAGCGACGGCAGCGCTGCTGAAAAGCAATGCGGCGGTAATAGCGCCGACGAGTTGGCGAGTGCGAAGCATGGGAGGAACTCCTGAGCCGGGATGGCCTTGTTAACTGACCGTTACGTTAGTGCACCCCATACGGAAGCGCATGCTGCGCCGCCGCATGGAGTGAGGAACTGTTTTACTTAACGTTTGGCAGCACGGGCGAGAGCGTCAGCGAACGCGCTATTGATGGGCACTGCGTTGGTTGCTGCCGGCTTGCTGGCGCGGCCGCTTTGGTTGCGACTGGAGTCACGCGGGCCGGCGTCACGGTTGTTCGCTGGCCGGCTGCCGCGTGCTTGTCCGGGCTCGTCGTCCAGCCGCATGCTGAGGCCAATGCGTTGTCGCGGCAGATCCACTTCCAGCACCTTGACCTTGACGATATCACCCGCTTTAACGGCGTCACGCGGGTCTTTTACAAAGGTGTGCGACAGCGCGGACACATGCACCAGACCGTCCTGATGCACGCCAATGTCCACAAACGCGCCGAAAGCGGCAACATTGGTGACGCGGCCTTCCAGGATCATGCCCGGCTTCAAGTCCTTCACGTCATCCACGCCTTCGGCGAAGGTAACCGCGACAAATTGTGGGCGTGGATCGCGGCCGGGCTTTTCCAACTCTTTCAAAATGTCGCGCACGGTCGGCACGCCAAAGCGCTCATCGGTGAATTGTTCGGCTTTGAGCCCGCGTAGGAAGCCGCTATCGCCAATGATGGACTTCACTTCGCGGCCGCAGCTAGCGACGATGCGCTGCACGACGGGATACGCCTCCGGGTGCACCGAGCTGGCATCTAGCGGATTGTCGCCGTTAGACACGCGCAAGAAGCCGGCGCATTGCTCGAACGCCTTGTCACCCAGCCGTGGCACTTTCAACAGCGCCTTGCGGTTGGCAAACGGGCCGTTGGCATCGCGATGCTTCACCACGTTTTCCGCGACCGATGCGGACAGGCCCGCGACG
This sequence comes from Rhodanobacter sp., assembly GCA_039924175.1. Taxonomy (GTDB): domain Bacteria; phylum Pseudomonadota; class Gammaproteobacteria; order Xanthomonadales; family Rhodanobacteraceae; genus Rhodanobacter. The sequence goes on along the minus strand of JBDTBF010000165.1, from coordinate 3,577 downwards.
CGCGACAACAACGCGGCGGACGCGGTATTTACGTCGACGCCGACGGCGTTAACGCAGTCTTCCACGCGTGCATCCAGTGCGCGGGCCAGCTTGATCTGGTTGACGTCATGTTGATATTGGCCAACGCCGATGGCCTTGGGTTCGATCTTCACCAGCTCCGCTAGCGGATCTTGCAAACGCCGCGCAATTGACACCGCGCCGCGCAAGGTCACGTCCATATCGGGAAACTCTTTGGCCGCAAGCTCCGAGGCTGAGTAAATCGATGCGCCGGCTTCGCTCACGACGACTTTCGCCAAGTGTAAGTCGGCGTGCTTTTTCATCAGCTCAGCACACAGCTTGTCGGTCTCACGCGACGCGGTGCCGTTGCCGATGGAGATGAGGTTTACGCCGTGTTGCTGACTCAGCTTGGCCAATTTGGCGATCGATTCATCCCACTGCTTGCGCGGCTCATGCGGGTAAATAACGTCGGTGGCAAGCACCTTGCCGGTCGCGTCCACAATGGCTACTTTTACGCCGGTACGAATACCAGGATCCAGCCCCATTACCGTCTTGGCGCCGGCCGGCGCGGCCAGCATCAAGTCTTTCAAATTTTCGCCGAACACGCGGATTGCTTCGTCTTCGGCGCCTTCACGCACGCGGCCGAATAAATCCAGCGTGAGATGGAGATGCAGCTTCACGCGCCAGGTCATGCGCACCGTTTCACGTAACCAGGCGTCGGCAGCGCGACCGCGATCGAGAATGTTGGCACGTGCGGCGACGCGACCTTCGGCTTCGGCGTGACCTTGTTCCGCGTCCACGGCTGGGGTCAATTCCAGTTCCAGCACGCCTTCATTGCGCGCGCGCATCAAGGCCAATAACCGATGTGATGGAATCTTGTTGATCGCTTCAACGTGGTCAAAATAGTCGCGGAACTTCGCGCCCACGGCTTCTTTGCCGTCGAGAACCTTGGCGCGAATTTGACCGTTCGCCCACATCCAGTCGCGCAGTTCACCGACTAGCGCGGCGTCTTCTGCAATGGCTTCCATCAGGATCGCGCGCGCGCCATCGAGTGCCGCGCGAACATCGTTGATGCCGTGTTCCGCGCTGATGAAACCTTCCGCGACTACTTCTGGCGTTTGGGTCGGGTCGTCGCGCAGGCTTGATGCCAGCGGCTCCAGACCAGCCTCGCGCGCAATTTGTGCCTTGGTGCGGCGCTTGGGCTTGAATGGCAGGTACAAGTCTTCCAGTCGCGCTTTGGTATCGGCTGCCAGCAGGTCGGCTTTCAGCGCATCGGTTAGCTTTCCTTGTTCTTCGACGCTAGCCAGAATCGTGGCGCGTCGCTCCTCGAGTTCGCGCAAGTAGTGCAGACGTTCTTCCAGCAGACGTAACTGCGTGTCGTCTAGCGCACCGGTGATCTCTTTGCGGTAGCGCGCGATGAACGGCACCGTCGCGCCGCCGTCGAGAAGTTCCACCGCGGCGCGCACTTGTTCGGGTTTGGCGGCGATGTCGTTGGCAATACGTTGTTCAATGCTGAGCATGAGGTGAAAGCGGTTCCTTGCGATTAAGCGGATGCCAAGCCGGTTTGGCGTGACGGATGCAGTCGATGATAACAAGCGGTCGATGCCACTTGGCGTGGTCGTGCGGCTGGCTGGCGCGCAAAAGAAAACGGCGCCGAGGCTTTGCGCTCGACGCCGTTTGCAAACAGACGCCGCTTAGGCGCTGAACGAGCCGTTGCCGGAGGTGTCCGACGGGTCATGGATGGTGGTTGGCGTGTTTTTGAACTCGCTGGCGCGACCATTGAGTACAAGGGTGTCCGCCATCAGGTCGTGCAAGCCTTGCTTGCGTCGTGTCCAGGCAACCATCAACAGTCCGATGCACAAAAGCAACGTGCTGATGATCTTGGCACCGTAGCGTCCCAGCGCGCGTGGAAATGAGATGCGGTTGCCGTGCATATCGGTAACCCGAATGCCCAGCGCGAGTTTGCCGATAGTGGCTTGCCACGCCGAGCTTTCGCAAAAGGCGAAGTACAACCAGGCCAGCACGCCACTGATCAACATCGCCGGCCACATCACGTCGTAGTAATGCATTTGCGCGGCCAACGCCAGGTGTGGATCGCCTGCTGCGCTGGCGATCGCGTCTTTCATCGCAGCTTTGGCTGCGGCGTCACCCATCATGTTGCTGATGAGCATGCCGGGAATGTAGAGGACGATGGCATCAAGAATGTAGGCGGCAACGCGCTTCCAGAAGCCGGCGTAATCTTCCAACGCTGCTGTTGTGGTTTGTGGCAGCGGCGCGGTGATGATCGGCGCAGTTGGCTCGGCGGAGCTGGTCGCTGTGGAGGCGGTGGCTACCGCGTCAGGAAACAGCACGGACAGCGGTTGCCAATCAGCCAGGCCGTCGTACCAGGCTAGATCGTCGCGGCTGACTTGGCCGCTGCGCATCCATTGCTGCACGTCCTCTTCCTTGTAAGGGCCATGTCGTTCGCCGTCCCGACCAATCCAGACTTCCATCGCGCGCTTCCCCTGTAGGTATGGGTGAAAGTACGAATAATGCCATGACTAGAGGTGCGGGTTTTGTGTGGATTCGCTCACGAATGCATGTGCTTCAGCTGGCGGCACGCGTGCTGACTGGGTGCACTAATGGCGTCAGGCGGCGCGGCGCCGCTTCAGGTGGATAAGTAATAAAGAGATGGCTGCCGGCGTGACGCCGCTGATGCGCGCGGCTTGGCCAAGGGTGGCGGGGAGCGTGCGCTTGAGTTTCAGTAGGACCTCGGCGGAAAGACCGCGCACCATGTCGTAGTCGAAACTGGTGGGAATAGCGGTGTGCTCGTTTCGGCGCTGGCGCTCGATTTCCTCGCGCTGGCGTTGCAGATATCCGGCATATTTCACTTGTACTTCGACTTGGGCGGCGACGTCGGCGCGCGGCACAGCGGGGGCAATACCGATCACGCTGGTGAGCTTGGCGTAATCGAGTTCGGGTCGGCGCAATAAATCGAGCACGGTCGTTTCCCGCGCCACGCTCACGCCAAGCTGGGCTTCCAGTGCACCGCTAAGTGGGTTGCCTGGTATTGCCCAGAGGGCGCGCAGGCGCTGCATTTCGGTATCCACTGCGTCGCGCTTGGTGCGCAGGGCGTCATAACGGGCTTGCGGTACCACGCCCAATTCATAGCCGGTTTCGGTCAGCCGTAAGTCGGCGTTGTCTTCGCGCAAGTGCAGACGATATTCCGCGCGCGAGGTAAACATCCGGTACGGCTCGATCGTGCCGTTGCTGGTCAGGTCGTCGATTAACACGCCGATATAGGCTTCATCGCGGCGCGGGTACCAGGGCGCCTTGCCTTGCACGGCTAGCGCGGCGTTCAAGCCGGCGATCAAGCCTTGCGCAGCGGCTTCCTCGTAGCCGGTGGTGCCGTTGATCTGGCCAGCGAAATACAGGCCGGCGATCGCCTTGGTTTCCAGCCACGGATTGAGTCCGCGGGGGTCGAAGTAGTCGTATTCGATCGCATAGCCCGGGCGGGTGATATGCGCGTTCTCGAAACCCTTGATCGACTGCACCAGCGCCAGCTGCACGTCGTATGGCAGCGAGGTCGAGATGCCGTTGG
>JBDTBF010000164.1:0-124638 GCA_039924175.1 Rhodanobacter sp. | reverse complement strand
CATCAAGTTGCCATTCCCGCTGCCGCAATTGATGCACGCCAGCTCAATGGTGATGAAGACCGTAGCGTATCGATTGTAGGAACTGCACCTCAGGTTCACCGACAGGGTTTTGAGCGCAGGCCAGCGCAGCCCAGACTCCCAATTTCAACCTGACCCTCCAAATCAAAAGAACCGCCTTTCGGCGGTTCTCGTCGTTACATCAAGTTGCGGCCGTGGAAGAGTTCTTCAATTTCCCGGCTGACCAGCGATTCGATGCGCTGGCGTTCCTTGAACGACAAGTCATCAGCGTGCGACTCGAACAGATAAGTGTCCAGGTCAAAGTCCTTGATGTGCATCTTCGTGTGGAACATGTTTTCCTGGTACACGTTGACGTCAAACATCTCGTATTTCTGGCGAATATGACGCGCCAAGTAGTCCTGTACGGAGTTGATCTTGTGGTCGATGAAGTGCTTCTTGCCCTTTACGTCACGGGTAAAGCCACGCACGCGGTAGTCACACACAACGATGTCTGACTCGAAACTGTCGATCAGGTAGTTCAACGCCTTCAAGGGCGAAATCACGCCACAAGTCGCCACGTCGATATCGGCGCGGAAGGTGGCAATGCCATTATGCGGATGCGTTTCCGGGTAGGTGTGGACCGTGATGTGGCTCTTGTCCATATGCGCAACCACCGCGCCAGAAATCGTGTCGCGACCGAGCTTTTCCACTACCGGCTCTTCGGAAATGAGCATGGTCACCGACGCACCTTGAGGGTCGTAATCCTGACGCGCGATGTTGAGAATATTGGCGCCGATGATCTCGGCAACATCCGTCAAAATCTGGGTCAGACGGTCGGCGTCATACTGTTCATCGATGTATTCGATGTAGCGCCTGCGCTGATCTTCCGACACCGCATAACAAATGTCGTAGATATTGAAGCTCAACGCCTTGGTGAGGTTGTTGAAACCTTGCAAGCGCAAACGAGGAAGTGGTTTAACCAAGGCGGCTCTCCATGACCGAACGTCGGCCAGCAGTAGAGGCGGGTTAGCGACAAGGGTCCCCGCTGAATCATAGTGACGCGCCAAGCAAACTCTGGCGCAACCCTTGTGAACGGCAGCGGCCACGAGGCCGCATTCGCGTAACTGCGGAGTATGAAGCAAACAACCCAAAAACTGAATCTGCTTATCGCGCAAAGGTTTGCCATAATGATCCGATAACAGGGGAAATGACCGACACGCCTGTGGCGGCGGAATTTCCAGTTGCGAGGGATCAACCACTCTGGGGCGCTCATGGCACAACTTAAGTATCAGCTGCAGCAGGCATTCGAGCGGTCTCAAGCGCCGCTTGGTTTCGCACCAGATCCAGCGTCTATGGAACGATTTTTGGCGCTATGTCATCGTCGGCGTTACCCCGGCAAGACAGCCATGATCCGTCCAGGCGACCCCGCCAACACGCTGTATTACGTGATCGAAGGATCTCTGGCGGTATGCACGGAAGACGAGCGCGGTCGCGAACTTATTCTTGCCTACATCAGCCGAGGCCAGTTCATCGGTGAAATGGGGTTGTTCGTGGAACAGTCCCAACGCGAGTCGATCGTGCGCACCCGTACGGCGTGTGAGATGGCAGAAGTGAGTTACGAGCGTCTGTTCCAGCTGATGGAAGGACCGCTACGCGAAGAATGTCCGAAAATTCTGTTTTCTATCGGCGCCCAACTCACCAACCGTTTACTGCGCACCTCACGCCAAGTCAGCCGTATGGCCTTCATGGACGTGACCAATCGCATCTCGCGTACATTGCTGGATTTGTGTCAAGAACCCGACTCCATGACCCATCCGGATGGCACGCAAATACGTATCTCGCGGCAGGAAATAAGCCGCATCGTTGGTTGTTCGCGTGAAATGGTCGGCCGGGTACTCAAGCAATTGGAAGAGCAGCGCATGATCGATGTCGCGGGAAAAACCATCGTGATTCGCGGCACTCGCTGAATCACCGGCCCAGGTGTCGTCGAGCCGCTTCGCGCGTGATCTCGGCGACATCTAACGACTACTCGTCGACATTGCGGCTCGAACGTTGGGCGCTACGACGGCGATGCTTACCGATAGATAGGCGTCCAAACGCGGCGTAGTGGCAGCGTTTCCCACCGGGAAACACGTACTCTGCCGCCGCTACAGTCTTATCTACGGCGCGTTACGTCAGCTCCCGGCGCGCGGTTAATACCACTGCACGCGGGCAACGGCACGACCCAGCGCATGCTCCACTTTTTTGCATAGTTTGGGCGTCGCATTGACCAATACGGCCTGCTCAGCAGGCTTCAACATCGGCGCGTCGCGCAATGAATCGCTATAAGCCACCTGCCACGCAGTGATGCCCGACTGCGTCAGTAGCTGCACTTTGCAAATGCCAACATTGTGGCGCTGCAGGCGCATGCCACTCCAACCCGACCGCAGTTGCGAGGCAAGCACTTCCAACGGCACTAGCCCCAACTCCTCAAAGATTGCCTGCACCAAAGTCTGTTCGCAGCCGGTCACCACGACAACGCGATCACCGGCCGCCTGATGGGCGCGCAACGCGCGCAACCCCTCACGACAAAACGGACGTGATCGTCGTACTAACGACGCGGCGAACTCCCCTGCCAGCCGTTGATAGCGTTGTTTGCTGACGCCAAGCAGCGCAACGTGCACGAGGGTACGCAACACACGTTCGCGCGAAAACGGCAGCATCAGCAACAACCATGGCAGGCATAGCAACGCGAGCAACGGTCGCCACCATGAGCCAAGGTAGCGCGCGCGCATAAATTCAAAATAGCTATCGCCGCGAATCAAGACGCCGTCAAAGTCGAACAACACAATGCGCGGCGGCGCTGCCAAGTCACTCGACGTCGGCGAACTATCCCGCTCTGGCAATGCGCTCACGGTATGGCAAACAACCGTCGCAACTCCGCACCCGGATCATCGGCGCGCATAAAGGCCTCACCCACCAGAAACGCCTGAATCCCACCTTCGCGCAACTGTGCCACATCCTCAGGCGTACGAATGCCTGACTCAGCGACCAGAATGCGGTCGTATTCGATCATGCCTTGCAACGCCAGTGAGGTCTCTAATGATGTCTCGAAACTGCGCAAGTTGCGGTTGTTTACGCCAATCAACGGCACCGGCAACGCGAGCGCGCGTTCCATCTCTTCTTCGTCATGGACCTCACACAAAACATCCAGGTCCAGTTCGGCGGCCAACAGGGATAACTGCAACAACACGTCGTCATCCAATGCCGCCACGATAAGAAGAACACAATCGGCACCAATCGCTCGCGCTTCGTAAACCTGATAGGGGTCGACGATGAAATCCTTGCGCAACACCGGCAAACTGCACGCATCTCTGGCTTGCTGTAGAAACGCTTCGCTGCCTTGAAAAAAATCCCGATCAGTCAACACCGACAGACACGCTGCGCCCGCTTCCGCATAACTGCGCGCAATCGCGACCGGATCGAAATTGGCTCGGATCAGCCCCTTGCTCGGGCTGGCCTTTTTCACTTCGGCAATGACGGCCGGCAGCCCCGCATCGATCTTCGCTTCAATCGCCGCGGCGAAGCCTCGCGTACCCGGCAACGACGTCAGGCGTGCCTGCACATCTGCCAATGGCACCTTCGCGCGGCGCTCGGCAACCTCTTCTACTTTGCGGGCAAGAATACGATCGAGAATATCGGGCATGGCAAATCACACTCACTAGGACTGACTCGATGGTAACTGCAGATCAACAACCGCGCTTTATCAGCAGTGGCGATGTACGGCACAAGCACGGTCGCAGACCCGCCGTAGCCGCAACAATGCGGCCATTAATACACTTTGCGCCGACCACCGCCGCGCGTTGGCGTCACTAATGTGATGCCGCCAGACGCTGCGTGGCTGCAACAAACGCGTCCATTTTCGCACGTGCGGCGCCGCTGGCAATCGCGGCACGCGCCAACGAAATGCCGGCAGCAATACTAGCGGCAACGTCGGCAGCGTATAGCGCAGCGCCAGCGTTCAAACAGACGATGTCGTGCGGCACACCGGGCTCACCACTCAGCGCCTGCAACAACATGGCCTTGGACTCGGCAACGTTTTCGACGCGCAAGTTGCGGCTGGAGGCCATTGCCAAGCCAAAATCTTCTGGTTCCACTTCGTATTCGTGCACCACGCCATCGCGCAACTCACCCACCAGCGTAGCCGCGCCCAACGATATTTCGTCCATACCGTCGCGACCCCATACGACTAACGCATGTTGCGCGCCCAAGGCCTGCAGCACGCGCACCTGGATACCGACCAAGTCAGGGTGAAACACGCCCATCAGAATATTTGGCGCACCCGCTGGGTTAGTCAGCGGGCCCAAAATATTGAACAAGGTGCGCACGCCCATTTCCTTGCGCACCGGGGCAACGACCTTCATCGCCGGGTGATGGTTTGGCGCAAACATAAAGCCAATATCCGTTTCACCCATGCACTGCGCGACCTGGTCCGGCGTCAAATTAATCGACGCGCCCAGCGCTTCCAACACATCCGCACTGCCTGATTTCGACGACACACTGCGGCCGCCGTGTTTGGCCACGCGCGCACCGGCGGCAGCCACCACAAACATCGACGCGGTAGAAATATTGAAGCTCGACGCGCCGTCGCCACCGGTCCCGACAATATCGATCATGTGCGGATGCGCCGGCGCGACTACTTTCGCCGACAACTCGCGCATAACGCGTGCCGCGCCGGTAATTTCCCCGACACTTTCTTTCTTGACGCGCAAGCCAGTCATGATCGCCGCGGTCATCAACGGACTGACGTCACCGCGCATGATTTGCCGCATCAACGCGATCATTTCATCGTGGAAAATTTCGCGATGTTCGATCGTCCGCTGCAGCGCTTCGCGCGGCGTAATTGATACCTCCTTATTGCCAGCATTCATGCCGCCATCTGCCGCGGCTGCCCGAGGAAGTTGCGCAACAGGTTACGGCCGTGCTCAGTCAGAATCGATTCTGGGTGAAACTGCACCCCTTCCACCGGCAAAGTCTTGTGGCGCAAGCCCATGATCTCGTCCATCGAACCATCTTCGTTTTCCGTCCACGCGGTGACTTCCAGACAATCGGGTAGCGACGCCTGCTCCACCACCAGCGAGTGGTAGCGCGTGGCCGTAAAGCCGTCCGGCAGGCCAGCAAACACGCCCTGCCCGCGATGCCGCACTGGCGAGGTTTTGCCGTGCATGATCTGTTTGGCGCGAATCACTTTGCCGCCAAAGACTTGGCCCATCGCCTGATGGCCCAAGCACACGCCAAGTATCGGAATTTCACCCGATAATTCGCGCAAAACATCCAGCGACACACCTGAATCATCCGGCGTACCCGGTCCCGGAGAAATCACGATCTGCGCCGGCTGCAGTGCACGAATGCCAGCCACATCCAACGCATCGTTACGGATCACCTTCACTTGCTGGCCCAACTCGCCAAAATACTGCACAAGGTTAAAGGTGAAGCTGTCGTAGTTATCGATCATCAAAAGCATGTGCAACGTATCCTGTTGATATACCAAGCTATGCGTATCGCTTGCGTAGGTAAATGGCCGCCTAGATACCCGCAAACTTGTTTGCTGTCGGCGCCGATGACCGAACTCGCACTAGAGCGGCATTTTTACACGCATTTGCCCTGGCCCAAACAGGCGCGTCAATCTAGGACACCCGCGTCATCGCATACTGCAAAGAAACGAAGCCGCGAAATGCGGCTTCGTTTAGGCAATCAGCGGAGGATACGGTTACTTGAGTTCCTGCGTGATCTGTTGCAACCACTGCGCGTTGTCTATCTGATAACGTGCTTCGCGCCATTTGGCAGCGGGTGGCGAATGCAGATCGCGCTCGGGAATTTCCCAGATAACCAGCTTCGGCTTGGAGGTCTTGAACTCGTTCTTGAGGTAAGCCGCCATGCCCGACCATGGGCCCTGATCAACCGGCAAGGACAAGTCCAGTACATCCCGCTGCAACTCATAGCGGACAGCGTCCGGGTAGCCAGTGCCGGCGTCGGTGTAGCTGCTACCAATCACCGTGACACCAACGGTGTCACCCGCGCCGGTCAGCCCAGCCTGCGAGGCAGTCGCACGATTCACCTTGAACGTCTTCACGTCTTCCGGGGCGAATGTGGCCGTACCTGGTTTCAGGTAATGGACCAAGTCGCGGGCGCGACTCGGATGCGCGCGCGCCGACCACGTTAGGTCGTACTTCACCTCGGGCGTCGCCGCCCAGGCAGCTTTCAGTTCCGGGTTCGACATCACAGTGGACTTGATCGTCTCCGCCGCGACCAAGGCGCCCTTTGGCGTCCAGTGTGTATCAAGGTGGAAGTAAAGCAGATTGTCGCCAAGGCGATCGGTCATCGCCAGATAAGGCGTATTGAGGTCGACAACGTTGACGCCGCCGGCGCGAAGTGCCGTAACGGCGTTACCGTACTGCGCCATGTTGTAGGCGTCGATCGGGCGATTCGCTGGTAGTTCGTCAGCGTAAATGCGGATCTTGGACGGCACGATCAGAATGGCCAAGCCAACGCCACTCTGGCGAAACAGCTTGGACGCCTGAATGAGGTCGTCGATCGTGGTTTGGGTGTCCTTCGCGTCCGCAGGCTTGACGTATTCGTAGCCGGTGAACAGCCAGCCTTGGTCCTTGCCGAAGACGACGTCGTAATTGTCGTAATTGGCGGCTAGAGCCGGTGCGGCCATAACTAATGCCGCCGTTATGGCCAATAACTTCAGGTGAATTGGTTTCATTTGCGTAACTCCAAATGGTGTGGATGGGCGGGATGCTCTGACATCCCGAAGTGGATTCACTTACCCGTATAACGTTCACGATGGTTTTGGGCAGAAACGATTTCGAGCCCGTTCGCCGCCGGCAGGAGGAACAGGCTGTAGGCCGAACCACGTTGCATCGTGAGGTTCGCCATACCACTGGCCGTGGTGGTCCCGCTCTTGAAAACGGCTAGCTTCACGTTGATCGGGTTTACCTCAAGAATGGCGGGCTGCCCCGCCTCTAGCGACGTAAAAACCTTGGTCTTGCCGTCCGCCGTTTTGACATCAAGCGGGCCCGCCAGCGGGTCGACGTTGTAAACGGCGAGCATGGATTTCAGCTTGTTCGTGCTGGTGCGGTCGGTGAATGTCCAGGGATGGCTTTTCGCGTTCGGAAATACCACGGTGTAGGCATTCTTCTGCACAAGATCGAGCTCGACCGTTCCCTGCGACTTGCCGGCTATCGTCACCTGCACGTGGTGCTTGCCAGAGGGAATCACCAGATAGTCGCTTACCGTCCTGGCCGGAAGCGATTTGACGTGAACCTTGCCATCGACCAGCACGCTAACAGGCTGACCCGGGACAGTGTCGAGCACCCGCAGGTAGGACGAATTGTCCGGTGGCATCGGGTCATAAAGTCGCCCGGTCATTTGCGCTTGCGCGAGCGGCGCGATGGCGATCAGTGCAGTCACTGACGATAGGAGGAAAGTTGTTTTCATGGTTTGTTGGCCAAAAAAATGGAAGCAAAAAAATCGTTATGTCTCATGGTTTAACCAGCTTTACGGTTTATCCAATTTTTGGATAAACCGGATCGACCACGCGTACCGGCCGGGAGTCAGCCCGCGTAGAAGTAGTGCGACACGATCCGCGTCACCCGTGGCAATTTTGAGGAGCGGTGCGTCGTTGATAGGAGTTAGTTGAACGCTTGCGCCGCGCTCGGGCAGGTTCAGCCAGATCGCAACGTTTCCCTTGAGTGGCCCTTGACCGTCAACGGTGACGGCCAGTTGTGGCGCCGCGGCGGTACCCGAAATGGCGTAAGACACGCGCGCGCGTTGCAGCCACCAATGGGCCACCTGAGTGCCGCTGGTAAGCCACATGTGATCCTTGCGCGCGACCGCTGCGTTAACCAAGGCGTGAGTTGCCCCCTGACTAAGCAGGGACTGATTAGCAAAACGCGCAATGCTGATACCGCCTGATTGATCAGTGGCCGCAAGCTCGGCCACCTGACTGATGACGGCATCCTTCTCGTCCAGATCGTCCAGCATTTCTTCCGCACCGGGCCCCAACCGCGGGATCAGCACCAGCGGCGCTTGCTGCCCTGGGCGCGACCCTTTCTGGATCGATGGGATGCAATCATCGGACGCACTATTTGACACAATTTGGTACAGAAACGGCTGGCGAAGTATGGCCTGCGCGGTACTCGCATCCACTTGGTCCATCGGCGGATAAAAGCCCGCCGCTGCCGGCATTTCAAGCTTGTTGTCCTTGATCTCGCTGCGCATCGAGTCCAACCGTTTGACCTGTTCATCTAAGGGCTGCCCCTTGAATCCTTCATACACGTCGCCCTCATAACCCAACTCATGGCCGAGTGCCTGAATTTTTTTGAGGGCTACCCGCGACTTGTCAATCTCGTGGCTGAGAATGAAATAAGAACCACGCATACCACTTTCTTTCAGCAGCTTCGCAAACGGCATATCGTTGTCATTGAAGATGTCCGCCATATAAACCACGGGCATATAAGCGCTGCTGTAGGGATAAGGCCAGGTGGCGAGATAGGCGTCGGGCCGGCGCAGTAGCCAAGTCATGCTGTCGTACAGGAGCGCCTCGTGCTCTTGTGGCGAGGCCCCCATCCACAGCCGTTCTGGCCATCCAAAAAACACCATGCGTGAGGACTGACCATCCGCTAGCGCGGTGTCGTCGAAGACCATCGCGGTGCTGACCTGTGGCGTCACGAGGCGTCGCGACCAGGTCAACATTTGTGCAGCCGGATGGTCGCCGGTCACCCGCAGCGGAAACCATCCCGGCGTCCGTTCGGTCCAGATACGTTTGCAGGCGGGCAGCGAGTGCGCAACAGCAAGGGCGCCACTGGGATTGATGTAACGATCATCATTCAGCGGACCGGTGAAACCCGCTACATGAATTCCCAGTAAGGACTCCATGTATGCGAAACCCTGCCATGCACCGGCCTGATCGCGAACACCGGTCAGCCATGAGGCAAACATACTGCCGCCGCGCTGCCGGAACTGGACGATGAGCTGGCGCTCGCGTTCGGACAAAGCGACATCCGAAGGCAACACGAGAACGCCCGACTGCGCTCGCTGGAGGTCATCGATACTGGCGAGGATGCGATAGGGAAAGTTGTACTTTTTCAGGAAGCGTTCCCACAACACCACATTGATGTTGCCATCCAGTTTGCCCTTGCGGTAATACGCTTGGCTAGCAGGGGAAAAATAGATCAGGACTTCCGGCTGAAACGGTACCGGCGTGCCACCTTGTTGCCACGGCTGCCTGGCTGGCACCGCTGCAGCTGGGCGATCCCCTTTCGCATCGAAGACGTTGGCTGGAATGAAGAAATCAGCCGCGATTGGCGCCGTCAATCCCGGCGCGTTGCGCTTGGTACCCGCCTTATTGCCGGCACAGGCGGAAAGGGTCAGCAGCGCCGTTAGCGCGACACCCAACAACAAGCTGGCTTGCCGCGCCCTCATCGCTTCGCCACCGGGAGTGAATGGCTACCGCTATCGAGCCCGGTGTCATGCAGCCAGGTCGACTCCTTGGTCAACGGCAGCGTCAGGAAGCGTTCCGGAATTTCCCAGATCAGCAGTTTCGGTTTGGATTGTTTGAACGCATCGTCGGTGAGGTAGGCGGTGGTCGATTGCAGCAGTCCGCCACCATCCTGCGCGCTATCGAGCACGCGGCACTCCATTGCCTGCTGCAGCGCGCCGTGGAAATTCGCGCGCATCGAGAACGATGTTCCGGTCAGCACCACCGGAACTCCGGCGTCGCCGAACAGCCCCATGCCACCGCTATCACCGCCGGGCAGTTCCTTCGTCACCAGCGGGCCTTCAAAGTCGGGCACCGGACCCAACCAACTGAATGCATGGTCCAGACCCATCAGTCGAACCAGATCACCAGCGCGCCGTACCACCGGCCCAGTAGCCGTCGTCTGGAAACGCGTAGCGGGATCGCATGGATGGCCGTCGAATGCCACGCGGGCGATGGCATCGGCGGCGATACGTGCGCCGCGCTGATTCCAGTGAGAATCGGTACGGTAGTAAGTGGCGCCGCCCGCGCGTCCGGCGTCAAGCGCGGTCAGCAAGTCGACAACGGTCACGCCGTTCTGGCGTAGTTCGCGTAGTGCATCGGCGTAGCGCGACGCATGGTAAGCAGGGTATTCACCGGTCATCACGTATTGCGAATAGACCCGCGACTTGTCGGGCACCAAGGCAATCAGCAGCTTGACCCCTTGTGCTTGCAACGCCTGCTGCGTCTCCGTGATCAGCTTGATGCGGGTGTTGAAGAGCTGTGTCGCTGGACCGTCGTTGCGAAACTCCTCACTCAGAAATAACCAGCCGTCGCGGCCAACCACAACGTCGGCCACGCTTTCATGCAGCAAGCGATAGCGCAACCCGTTAGCAACCGCGATGAAGTCGGTGCGCAATGGCATCCGCTTATCCAGCGCGTCGGCCAGCGCGTGGGTGGTCTTGCCGGTGGTGAAGTCGTGCCACGAGGTAGGCAGGGCCAGCTCAGCGGGTTTGTGCCACGCGATATATGCCTGCGTGAGACCCACGAGCATAACGATCACCAGCGTCAATGCAGCCACGCGACCGCGACGTCGAGATGCGGGAGTGTTCACCGCGAGACTTTGCTGAAAATCCATAGCGTCCTCAGAACTGGAAGTAGAGGAAGGGTCGGAAACCCTGAGCGGATAGCGTCGCGACCGACCACAGGAACAAGGGAATCAACAGGTACCCCGCCTTGCTCTCGCCGATGCGCCTGAGGGTCGGTAGGGCGTAGACCAGCCCGATCGAAAGCACCAGCATCAAGAAGCCGCCGGTTGTGAATTGCGAGGCGTATTCCGAACTCATGCCCCAACCATTGAACCCGGACATGCCACCGAACATGGTCCCGACATCGTCCATGGTGGTGGCCCTAAACAGCACCCAGCCCAGCACCACCAGCAGCATCGTGCCGGCGACGCGGATCGGTCGCGGCAATTGCGAGGGTCCGAACTGTTCCGCCCGATAACGCTCAAGCGCGAGAAAGCCGCCGTGCCACGCACCCCATGCCAGGAAGGTCCAGTTGGAGCCATGCCAGAGGCCGCCCAGCACCATCGTCATCAGCAAGTTGACGTAGGTGCGGATGCGCCCCTTGCGATTGCCGCCCATGGAAATGTAGAGGTATTCCCGCAGCCAGTTCGACAGCGACATATGCCAGCGCTTCCAGAACTCGGTGATCGACGCTGACCAGTACGGGTCATCGAAGTTCTGCGGGAAAACGAAACCGATCATCAGCGCCAGCCCGATCGCCATCGTCGAATAGCCGCTGAAATCGAAGAACAATTGGCAGGTATAAGCGAAGGCACCGATCCATGCGTCGGCGAAATGCGGGTGCTGCAATGCAAACGCGGCATCGGCTAGCGGCGCCACTGGATCGGCAATCAGCACCTTGGAGCAGAAGCCCGCCATGAACAACATGCTGCCCTTGCCGAAGCGATCGAGGCTATGCACGCGCTCGCGAAACTGTTGCGCCAGCAGGTGATAACGCAACACCGGCCCAGCCACTAGGTGGGGGAAAAGAGAGATAAAGGCAGCGAAGTCAATCACGTTGCGCGCGGGCGGTGCTTCCTTGCGGTAGATGTCGACCAGATAACTGATCGCGTGGAACGTATAGAACGACAGTCCGATCGGCAGCAGAACATGACTGAAGAAAACTGGATGCAGCCCGAAGCTGCCAAGCATGCTGTTGAAGGCCTGAATACCGAAATTGAAGTACTTGAAGTAGCCAAGTGCCGCTAGATTGAGGGAGACCCCGAGCGTAAGGAATCCCTTGCGCCAACGCGGACTTTGGCGGCTGTCGATGGCCAGCGCCAAGCCGTAGGTAGCCAGCGTCACACTAACCAGCAGCACCAAGAAATCGGGACGCCACCACGTGTAAAAAACGTAACTGAAAAACAGGATCAGTGCCGACTTCCAACGCCGCGGCGTGAGGTAGTAGCACAGTAAAAACAGTGGCAGGAAGACGAAAAGGAAGAGGTTTGAGCTGAAGACCATGATGTACTCGAGTGTCCCGTTTCTAGAGGCACCCCTGCACTACGGCGTCGCCGTAGGCAGTGCTGCGTGATTTGTCGACGCTGCCAACCAGTCGGTCGTCGTCGTAGCCCAGAACGAAGAACGCGATGCCAGCCAGATCGTGATCGATCACGAACTGACGCTTCAGCCGAAGCGACCAAGCGCCTTCGTACCAGCCCACGACCCAGCCCTTTACCGGATCGCGGAAACGATAAAACGACGAGCCGGAACGGTGCTCGTGCTGACATCCAAATTGGCTTACGCGCTCGCGCACGTTGGTTTGAATCAGTGGCAGGATCGCCGCCGACACGGGCTCTAGCGTGGTGGTCGCGGCGGGGCCGGTGGTACGCGCACGGGCGTCCTGACTCTGCGTTGGCCACTCATAGCCATACAGCGGGTAGGTCATGATCATGCGGTCGTGCGCGACCCCAAGCGCATCACCCATCGCTACCGCTTTGACCCAGCTGAATTCCGATCCACCGTTGAGTGGCGCGATCGGCCCCGCCTGCTCGCTGGTCGCCCAATGGGCGTCATAGCTCTGCATGACATCCCAATCGACCTTTGCCAGGCTGGCGCGGTCGTACAATATTTGACCGTTTGACGGAATGAACACGGAAAGCAAGCGTTTCAGACTGGCAGCGTGCAACACGGCGGCTAGCCGCGGCACAAACCCGCGCAGGCCGGCGATGCTGGCGGGCGTCACTTCGTCAAAGGTTTCGAAGTCGAGTTGAAGGCCGGCTACCGCACTGTCATTCGCCAACGCAATGCAAGTCTCAAGCAGACGTTGGACCGACGCTGGATTGCCAAACAACTTCTCGAAGTCATCCTTTCCTTGCAGCGTCACGGTGACATCGAGCGGCAGCCCTCGCTGCTTTGCCGCATCACGCAACGGTTCGTATTTGGATGGCCAGCCGTGGGCATCCTTAATACGGCCGTCGACTCCCATTTCGATCTGAAAGAACATCAGTCGATCGAGCTGCGCGCGATCGAGCTGCACAGCTGTGGGTGGAGACCACCAGCTGGCGTAACCCCAAGTTTGTAGTGGCATCTTGTCTGTTACGTGCGCCACGCAGCCCACCAACACCAGCATCAACACAGCCAGTGCGCCGCGAGCGCAGCACGACGTCCACGCGCGCCAGCCGCGCCGCGTAGGTGCCCCCCATAGGCATGCTTTCACGCCGGATTTTCCAGCAACCAGTCCACCAGATATTGGATATCCATCGAGACCATCGCACTAGGTGCGTGTTGCACCACGGTTTCCTGCTGCGCCAGCGCTTGTCCGACTCGCGGATCGCGGTGGATGGTCACTGGTAGCAAGGCGCCTTGGCTTTCCTTTGCCATCGCATTGCGGATCTGGTGACCCAGAATCCCGCTAACCGGCATGCGGTTGATGAGGATATACGCGCCATTGAAGTCGGGTCGGTCTTGCGTGGCCGAAGCGATCAACTGACGAAATTGCGGCAGCGTCGCATACGAGGCAGCATCCGGCGCCACCACGATGAGCGCCTGATTGGCGGCCTGCAGCGCTTGGTCCAGAAAAGGCCCAGAACCCGGCGGTGTGTCGATACAAACAAAGTCGTAACCGACCGGCTGCAGCGCGGCGAGATTGTCGGCAACCCAGCGTGGGTTCTTCCTCAAAAAACGCGCGAACTCCTTAAGATCGGCCGGCTCAGCCTGCCCGAACGGTAGAAAGTTCACCCCCTGCGGACTGTCGAACAAGGCCCGCTGCTGCATACCTTCGCGGATCAAGCCGGCGCCATCGCCCGGCTCCATCGCAAACTGCAGTCGCAGACTGTTCTGCGGGTCAAGGTCGACGGCAAGCACGCGATGGCCACGCGCCTGCAAAGACACGGCGACGTTAGCGGTCAGGCTGGTTTTGCCGACGCCTCCTTTTCCTGAAACAAAACTAATGACGCGCATGATCCTCCCCGGGTTGATAGTGATGGCTGGTCAGACGCGCTTGCGACGGCGCAGCAGTCTGAAAACAAGCACGGCGAGCAGCAAGACGCCGAGCAGCCCAGCCAAGCCCACCAGCAGCGATTGGTCCTTCAAGAACCAGAGCAATTTGCTGGTTAGTGGAAGGCTGCCGACGTAATAGGTCGGACCAACTTTGGCCGTCTCGATGTACGTGTCATGCACCAAGGCGAAGTCGCCGTGGATGCCCTGCCATCGGTCCGGGTCTGTCAGTGCGTGCGAAATTCTGTCCAAGCCTGCCGCTTTGTCCGCGTACAGAAACACCACGCTACGGCCAGATTTGAGCGGCGACTGCAGTCCCATGATCACCGACAAGTCACCGGCCGCAGCCAAGTTGATCGAAGCTGCGGGCGTCGTGACCGAATCAATATCGTGCTGATCCCAGCGGTACACGGGACGCCAACTGCGCACGGTTTCGCGCAACTTGCGCTCGCCATCGACGGTGGTGATCGGTAGCTCGTCAGCCCAGCGAGAAAGCAGTGGCTGCCCGTTGGCGACACCGAGTACCAGAAGGTCGCGGTCCGCGACCTTGTCCACACTGGAAGCAGCAACTACTTCGTCATTCAGCACCGGATAGCCGGTCGATTCACCCATCAGCCCCATGACCGAAAGATATAAACCTAACTCCGGCGTATCGGGATGCTCGGACAGCACAACGGCGGTTTGGCTGAGATCAGCCAAACGGGTAAACGGAAAGCCGAGCGAGGCAAACGATGCCAGATTAGGCATCGCCTCGTAGTGCGGGAAGCTGCTGAAATCGATCGTCGAGTTACTGTCGATCGAGCCCACCATGTTATCCGGCGGTACGGTCTGACATACGTTACGGTGCAAAATTTCAAAGTTGAACTGCATCTGTAACTGGTTGCGGCCCGCATTTACGTAAGACGGCAGGTTGAATGAAGTAGCCGTCCACGGCGAGCCCGCCCGTTCGTCCAGCGTGCGCGTGGCGCTGGTTTTCGCAGCCGACCGAGCCTCAGCCGGGGTCGCCAGATCCACGCTAGTTTGTTCGCCACGATCGATCGCAATGGTCGCCAGCTGCTGGCCATTCTGGGCAATGTTTAGCGTCGAACTCCACTGGTTCGGCAGCGCCGTCGCAAGATAGCGCAGATGCACCGGCGCGCCATTGGAGCGTGCGGTGAACAGGTCGGGCGGGACGCGATAATTCAGTCGAATCACGCCCGGGGCATAGCCTTTGACGTTCAACTCGGCGCGCTTGGCGATTTCTCCGAAGCGAACCGGTCGATCCAGCGGCAACCATGCCGGTGCGTCATACGGCTTCCGCGACTTTGCCGCGACGTCACGAGTGATAACGGTTTGCATGCCAGTGAGCGACCGCTGCGCCAGAGCAAGGCCACGCGCAGCGCGTTCGATCGCCGCGTCGTCAGCGCCAGAAACTAGCAGCAGGCGCGCATCCGGATTCGCGGGGTTTGGGACGATCGACAACGACGCATTTTGTGAACCCTGTAAGCCGGCTATCGAGTCGCCACTTCTGAGAAAAACGATGGCATTCGTGGCGAGGATCTGGCCGACGTAGGCCTTGAAGCGCACGTTGCGTGCGTGCGATTCAGAAGCCAGCCACGAGGCCACAATACCTGCAGTTTTGTAGGTCTGAAAAGATGCGGAGGGCGCGAAAACCACGGGCACTTCCTGCACATCCGGAGAGTCCGCGCGCACGAACAAGTCCTGCACGCGGCTGAGATCGATGCTGCTTGTCCCGCGCGGCGCGACGGTCAGCACCAACCGCGTAGCGTTATGCACCGTCAGCCAGAGAGAGGAATTGAACGGATCCTCGCATTGCAGCGTGTAGTGACCGATAAAGCGCAACAGCAACTCGTTTTGCTGTTTGAACAATCGTGGGTCGATCGGCACTTCGGTACGGTTATCCAGCGGACGGTCTTGCGGCAGCGCGATCATGGCGGCATTGGAGCCATTAAGGCCCACCACTAAATGGCTCATGTTCGGCAACAGCGCCGGCGAGTAATCGTAGCCAAGCATCAAGGTGGCTCGTGTCACTACTTCATCGGGACGCAAACCGAAACTGAAATACTGGTTCTGTTCCACGCCACTCAGCTTGGGCGCCGACCACGCGCCCAATTGTCGTAACGACAGTGAATACGTGCGCGCGCCAGGAACGGGAGTGGCATCGCTGAAGGCCGACGTGGGCGCACTCTGTCCATCAGGAACGAGAGCATCCGCGGGAGTCGCCGTCACGACTTGCGCCTGCCCCAACTTGCCGGGCAACGGCTCTGCGGCATGGACGCCTACAGCGGGCGTGAAGCAACCCATGGCAGCCACGCACAAGGCGGCGCCAAGCGTGGATTGCAGCTTGGAGTAGCGGCGAGGTGGTTTTTTATTCATGGCTTGAGACCGCTGCGTAGATGTAATGAAGTCAAAATTAGGAATGGGAATGGGTAGATCACTGGAATTCGGAAGACCGAAGCGCGGTGAAGCCCAAGTCCGGTCCCGGTAGCCAATATTTTTGGTTTAGCAACCGAGCACGTGCGCGCTGAGTCGCACGCAAAAACGTGAGCTGCGAGGCGGCCGCAATGTGCAACTGGAGACTGCGTGAACCGATCGCACTGGTAGCACCGGTAATCCGTTCGGGCGGGGCAGACCCGACGATCAAGGTGACGATCGAATCACCTTTTTTGGACCCACGCGTTGCCCGGAGGCTCGGTGCGGGATCGTGCACGTCTTCGTCAAAGTCCAGCTGTAGAGGCTGCTGAGGAAAGTTGCGCGTTCTGCAGGCAAGTAACGTCCCTTCCGCCGTAATCAAAGTGCAGGACTGTGCCGCGAACGTATAGCGCAGGCTGCGAGCTTCCTGCCCCGCGGCCCAACGCGAAAGCGTTAGCGCGATGTCGTAGGCTATGACCACCGCCACCGCACCTAGCCACGGCAGCAAGTCAGCATCGTTGGTCGTGACAAGACGCACCAAGGCGACGATTAGTGCGAGCAAGCAAACAGTCAGCCTGAAATAAAGTTTGGCCGACCGAGTGGCACTCCTGTCGGCCGCAACCGGCGAAAGCCCGCGCTGCACGGCCACGAAAAGTGCCTTCCCAGCGACGATCAACGGCAACACCAAGGCCAGCATCCACTCCCTGATCTCCGAGCCAATGTCGAGACGGCGCAAATTCGGCGTGTCACTCCAGGCGAGGAACATCATCGCGATGTAGGGCATGAGGTAAGCAGCAAATATCGGCAGTGATGCCTGGATCAAAAGCACGCCGGTCACGGGTATTGCTAGAACGCCGAGCGCGATGGCCGCAAGCACCCAAGGCAACAGCGCATCGCGCAAATGCGAGGCTCGATTGAGGTGCTGGCGCTGGAGCACGGAGCGGCCGTCTCCGACGTCATCCATTCGCACCCAGGTCACGTCTGTCGGAGGGTTAGAAAAAGTCGCCGAGCTACGTTGTGGATGGCCGACCAGCGCGGTGCCATAGCCGGCCGTCTCCAGCCGTTCTACGAAGTTGTCTAACCCAACGCCGCCCTGACGCTTCCACGCTGCCCGACGGATCAGCGCCAAGGTTCCGCCAGCGCTCTCCAGCAACAACGCATCTACGCTGATACGCAGAGCCGGTGCGATCGGATGACCAAGGGTGTACAGCACGCCCAGTGCCACGTCATTGCGCAGCCACGCAACCCAACGTTGCAGCAGGAGTGGATCAGCGCGAAGCTCCGCATAGGCATCGGCTTCGAACACGAATACGTACTCACCATTCCCTTGCGGTAGTGCCGCGTCCAGGCTGAGCGGTCGGTCGTTCGGCGTCGTATGAGCGGGCCCGTCCACGTAGGTGAAACCAAAGGAGCGGCAGGCGACCTGAAGCGTCTTGTCAGCACACGTGTCCTGCACGAACACGCGCATGCGCGCCGACGGCCAGCGCTGGGCGGCAAGGACCGCCGCCAGCTCGGCCAGGTTCATGCGTCGCGCGCGCGGAGTGACCAACACCACGTCGATATACGGCCAATCCTGCTCGAGATCGGGCATTGCCACCGGATCCTGAGTCAGCGGCCAGGCCATATGGGCCAACCAGATGACGAACGCGAGGAAGGCGACTATTTCGACCAGCAGCAAGCAGACACTGAAGGGATACAACGTGCCATCCGGCAACGTATATTGCCAACGCCAAGACAGGTAACGCACGCCGCACAGGAGGGCGAAGCCACTGAGGACCAGAAACGCGAGCAGCCCGCGGTAGCGGCGCATGTAGATGGCGAGTGCCACGGCGAACAGACCGAGCATGACCTGTGCACCGATGCCAAACACCATCAATCCGGCGGCGGCCAAAAGGATCAGCCCGAGTAACGTCGCCAACCATGTCAGCACCCTGTTCGACCAGACGCCCATGTTTACCAGCGGCACGCCCCAATCGCCCTGATCAAGGGTGAAGTGTGCCGTTGCTCGGTCGGGGATATCTTCCAATATTTCCCAGCGTTGGCGCCAGCATCGAAGTAGTGCCAGTGGATTCACAGGTCCAATAGCTCGGCAAGATGGGACGACAAGTTATCGATATCCGGAAGCGCGACACCCCGCACGTCGTACTGACGCAGCGGCTGATGAAAAGCGAGTGCTTCGGGGAGCGAGTCGTCGCTGCGCACCATCATCGGCAGCACACGCGGGCCGAAACGCGACTGCAGCAACTGGCTGATGTTTTCGGTGATGGACTGACTGGCTTCCACCTGATTCAGCAGGTAGTGATTAGCAAGATCGGTCTGATCGGACATCGCTAGGTCGAGTGCCGTCTCCATGTCAGCCACGGTCGCGAGGGATGCCAGGTCGGGATGCAGCACCATCAGGACCTGATCGGCGCAGGCAAGTACCTGCTGCTGGTATACGGAGTGCCCCGGCGGCGTATCGATCACCACTAAGTCGAAATCAGCAAACTGCTCGGAGTGCAGCTGTCGAGCCAGCCAGTCGGGGTTCTGCTCGAGAAAGTCTTCGATCACGACGCGCTGCGCTTCGGACGGAATACCGAAGGGGAAAATCGACAAGCCACTCTCAGGCTCCTGCCAGCCGGGGCCAAGGCTGCCACCGTCAATGATGGCTTGTGACAGCCAGGACCAGCCGCCTTTCCCGGTGAAGTGCCAGATCAGTCCGTTCTGCGGATCCATGTCGATTACCGCGACACGTGCATGCGCTTGCACAGCGAATGACTCCGCCAGATTGGCGGCCAAGGTGGTCTTGCCCACTCCGCCCTTCATCGAAACGACGCCAAGGATTCTCATCGCCAACACCCTCTATTTCGCCCAGAGCTTGTTGAGAAAGCCCGGGGCCTTCGCAACAGTCGTCGGTGGCGTGGCTGCTGGGGTGGCTGCCTTTTGGGAATGGGAACGGAGGCGCTGGAACATCAAACTGATGCTGGATGCATCACTGGACAGTGCCGGTGCCGCGCCACTGCTCGCCGCGGGAATCGTGCCTAGCTGCGGAATAGACGGCAGCGCAGAACCCTCAGAGCGTTGCAGCATCACTGAGTATTGCCAGCCATTGGACGTGGCCTGAGCTGGCTGGAGCGGCGCTGACGGCACCTGCGTTGGCAGCTGTTTCTGCTTGCGCACCGGTTTCGGCCGAGCCGGCTCCGGCACCGCGGCTTGCGCCGGAGCCGCGGTCTGCGGCACCGGCTCCAGTATCGGTTTCGGCCGAGCGACGCGGCGCCGCTTCATTCGCGGCGTTGGGCTTGCTGTGCTTGGCACCTCTGGCGATGTCTCGGCCACGGTGGCAGCTGCCATACCGTCTTCGACAACGGCTGGGTGACCTGACATGAGAGCCGATTGCGTCTGGCGCATCTGCTCAAGGGCGGGCACTAACAAGCGCGCCTTCGACGTCGATCGGGGCACCAAGGCCTCGACCGGTTCCGCCATGCGCACAGGTAATTCCCATGCCATGCGCTTCTCTTGTTCCGTCAGGCACGCTTCGCCGGCGTGCGACGTTAGCGGGAGCGCGTGCATGAGCGGCCCTGGCGCATCACCCACGTGAACCTGCGGCTGTAGCGGCACCGGATCGAAGGCCGAATTTTCGGCAATGGAATGCTCAGACGTGGCGCGCTCAGGCGCGGCGCGTTCGGAAATCAGGCCAAAGAATCGGCTCATCGTTTTTTTGATCATCGTGTCTGCTCCGGCTCAGCTGGTGAGTTCCAAGTGCAAATCAAAGCCGTCCTCGGAATAATGTGTGGCGCGTAGTTGCATTCCGCTGTCGGCACCGATTTGCTCAAACACTTGCCGATAGAAACCCTCCAGCAAGCCGACACTCCAGGAAAGCTGGTCCTCACCAAACAAATGCGACAACGGATACGCCCGATGCCGAATCACTACCCGGTCGGCCAGCTCGGTTAGTTCGATCCATCCCCAACGCTGCTCAGCCCAATAGGCATTGATGCAATCGGCCAGCTTTTCCAGACTGTCCACTTGCGCCAGTTGTGGTTGGATCTGGATCGCCCATTGCTGACCAAACTTGGTGAACCACGCATGCAAAGTGTCCGGCTCGATCTGGTTAGACAACCCTGCGGCGATCGCTTGGCACAATGCCTGAGGAACGGACGCTGGTACGGCCTGCAAATAGCGGCTGATGTGTTCCATCTTTTGGTCGTCGTTATCGCTCATGGCCTGCGCTCACTGAAGTTGACTTGATAGGAATAATCGCCCGGTGCAAGCGACCCAAATACGAACTGGCTGCGGAACTCATCAACGCTTCGGACCTGTGGCACGACCGCGCCCACTTTGCTGCCGCGTACCACCGGCACGGCGTTTCGGCTTGGCAGGAAGATATCGATGGTGGCGCCCTTGACCGGCTGGTCGCCGGTGACCGTGATATCCATTTCCAGTCGCTGTCCGCGCAGCACCTTGGCTGCGATATGGAAGCGCTGACGCTCGCGCCACCAGTGGTTAATATCCCCAGCGGGAACCGCCCACAGCACGCCAGCGCGGGAATACTTTGCCACCTTGGCCAGATAGGTTGGCATCGCCTGTGCCAACGGGGAGCCGGCGGCAAAATTCTGCGAATGGACGCTTAGCAGGCCAAGACCACCGTTACCGACGATGGAGGTGAGATCGGCGAGTAGTTCCCGCGACAACGCATCAGGCGCCTTGAAAGCCGACAACAAATTGAAGTCATCGCGCTCGGTGCGCGGGATCACCATCAGTTCATCTGCCGGCGCCACACCTGACATTTTGACAAACAAGGGTAGCTGCGCGTCGCTCCGGTTCGGGCCCACCACGTGGTATTGAATTCCGTCTTCCCGCAGCAGTCGTTCGCTGGTGGCGTCATAACTTTCATAGGGCGCACGGAAACCGATCCTGGTACGCGCGCTGCCAGGAAGAAGGCTGTTCAACTGTTGCTGCATCTTCGTCAGTCGGCGTTGCTGGTCCGCGGCAGACTGATCTTTGAACTTATCGTGGACGTCACCGTGGTAGCCAATTTCGCCCGCTGCCGCATAGGCGTGCAACGCATCAGGGTGCTGCTGCGCGACCGAGGTCACGACGAAAAAGGTCGGCCGTAGCTGTTCCTTCTGCATCATCGCCGAGAACAGCGCGCCGTTACCGAAGTCCTGCTCCGTATCCATTTCGATGACCTGCGCCGCCTGGTGGCCATTCGGCCAGCTGGCCAAGGCCAGGCTGGGCCGGCGTTGCAGCCAGTTGAGCGTGGAGTCGATCAGTTGATGGATAGGAACCGGTGCGGCTTCCCACGACGATTCCGAAAAGGCGAAAGCGGCGGCGCGGCCATTTTTGCCTTCGGTGTAAAGCACCGCACCATCACGGCCATGGTCATCCGTCACTTCACGCGACCAGTCCGCAAACTGCGCCGCGATCATCTCGCCGGTCTCGCGCAGCAATGGCTCACTACTATTGGTCATCCAAACGCGTTGACCAGCCGGCTGGCTCAACGTCAAAGGCGTTTCTCCTCGGATAACCATCTGGCGGTTCGTCGCCTTAGCGGGAATCTGGCCCAATACATTGAAGCCGAGCGTCGCCATGAATTGCCAGCCGCGCCACGTGCCGGCGCCATCGCGCGAGCCGCTGGCCCACGTAGCAAGCACGCCACCGCCGCGAGTCCGAAAGTTGGCGATCTCGCTGCGTTCTGCGTCGTTAAGCGCGATCGCAGAGGGAAGTATCAGAACGCTCCCGGGCTGGTTCGATAGCTTCCGAAGATCCTTTATTTCGTGGACGGGGCTGCCGCGCCCTTTGAAGTAGTCAAGCCATGGCTTCAACAAAACGTCGTAGTTGCCGCCGGCCTGCGCCAGGTAATGCGCGGTCTGCGGGGACTCGTACAGATAAATGGGCCCCTCGCCACCAATCGTGCTGGTAACGCCGCCCAAGCCCAGATGCGGATCCTGCCAACCGAGGCTGACCATCATCAAGTTGTAGCTCAGGATGGGCAGCGCCAGTCCAAGGATCACGAACATCGGCATGAACGGCGTAACGTTCCGCCACCAGCGACGGCGTGGTCCGGCATAGGTCCGTGGTAGACGACTCGAGGGCAGGCTGATCACGGCGTATGGACGTCTGTCGCGTCGTGCCGTTCCGTTGACTCTGGCACGTAACAGCTAAAGAAGATCGGCTGGTCACCGTCACTTTCGTGATTGTGCTTGGCACGCTTCGTTGGTCGGCGTTTTTCACGCAGTTTGAAAGCTGAGTAGGCAACAAAGCCCGTCAGCACCGTGGCGATAGTCGTGGTCAGAATGACCGTCGCCAGTATCGAAATCAGGTCCACGTTAGAGGCTTCCTTCGCGATCGAGTTTGCCCCAGGTCATCGAGATACCACGCCATTCTTCGATGGTGGCAAGCACTTTGGCGACGTCAATAATGTTGATGTAAACGAGGCGGAACAGCACCGCGTAGGGAATGATCGCGGGGTCCTCATCCTCAATAATGCAGCAGTACATGGCTGCAATAAGGTCCAGCAGAGTTAGCTGCACCCACCAGTAAAACAACAACACGATCAGGCCGTATTGCATGCTGACGTAAGCGAAAAAGAAGTTGGAAAGCAGGTTGGAAAACGGCCACACAATGCCTTCAAAGATCATGTACCAGAGGATGTAGAAGTTCACTCCACCCTGGTGTGGGTGCCACAACGCCCACTTGTGCTTGGCGGTCGCCTGCAGAATCCCGCGCGTCCAGCGATAACGCTGTTTGAGTAAATTGAGCAGCGATGTCGGGGTTTCTACCCACGCGATGGCTCTGGCCTCATAAATGATGTGCCAGCCGTTCACCAGCAGCTTGAGCGTCAGATCGCAGTCCTCCGCAAAGGTACGATGGTCGTAGCCACCTACTTCCTGCAGCACACTTTTGCGAAACATCCCCAGCGGTCCGGGAATGATGTTGACGACGCGCGCGTAGCTTTGTGCCTTGCGTGCCATCGCCAAGCCTTCGATGTACTCCAACGCCTGAATTCGCGACCAGATATTCTGGCGATTGACGACCTTCACATTGCCCGCGACTGCAGCAACTCTGGGGTCCTTAAAGTGCCGCACACATTCCTTCAGCGTATTGCTGGAAAGCTTGCTATCACCATCCATATTGAGGATGAATTCGCCCTCGGCAACGGACATCCCCGTATTCAACGCTTCCGCTTTGCCGGCGTTGCGTTTGGTGATGACGCGAACCGAGATGTTCACCGATTCGCTGGCAACGGCTAGTGCCTTTTCGTAGGTGTCGTCGGTTGAGCCATCGTCGATGACGATGATCTCGTAGTTCGGGTAATCCAGTTGCAGCAGCGAACGGATGGCTGGCTGAATCACCAGTCCCTCGTTGTAAGCCGGCACGACCAAGGAGACCATCGGCAGCGAGTTGAGCTCCGCTTCGGTATAGGTGGCCGGGCCGCGCTGAATCGCTTCCAGATGGTCCATAAACGAGCAGACGATGACGACGGCGTAGCGCGCGACCAGTAAAACCAGAATAAGCAGCAGATACAGCGACACAGCGGTCAGCACACCGCTCTGAAGAAACACCCAAAGCGACCCGCCGCGAGCGTGGATGGCGCGGTAGCTGAGAAACGCGGTTACGCCAAGGCTGGCGAACAACGTACCAACCAAGGCCGCCACGGCAACGTATTTTTTCTTCACCATGCGCGTTCGAGAAAAATAATTCCGGAGCGCGCGCGGTAGGGCTTGCTGTCACGGCTATTTATGATCGACCAGACGCTGGCGCCAAGGCTCCAATCACGGCTGATGACGTAACGGGCGCTGACAGTGCCGCCCCAACTGCGGTTCGCCTCACCATAGAAGCCCCAACCACGCTGGACCGAGGCGCTCACCGTCCAGCGGTCATTCTTGCCGCTCCACTGACCCTCAAGACCGACGTAGCCCAAGCCGTAACCCACCGCCGGCGACCAATAGCTGGCGGTGTTGAAGTCCGCTTTACGGTATTCCAGCCCAAGTACCGGCTTAAGGTGGAGCGGCAAGGTAACCGCCGGACTAAAACGTAACGTGCCGGTTTTTACGTTGTTGCTGTCGCTGACGTGGTAGTTGTCAGCAGCCATCGAGACGCTGCCGAGCGGTAAATCGAAACTCGTACTCACGCCTAAATCCAGCGCACTCTGCCGTCGCTCCAGCGCAAGCGGATTCAGTGACATCTGCCCCCAGTTAACCTTGCCAACGGTGACCTGCACGGGCAGCAGTGGGCTCGGGGTGAGCGTGATACGGCCATACAGCCGGTCGCCAAGTTCAAGTTCGACGGCGGGTTGAAACGGCTTATCGAAGTCCTGATGGCGAACGACGACAGTTGCCTGACTGGCATTCCGCCGCAACACCCGCAGTGGCACCGGCGCGGGGTTGGGGACGGCAGCCGTCGGTGCGGTCTGAGGTTGCGCCAGCACCAGGTGCTGTGAATCACTCATCTGGTTCACTTGCACACCCCACGTGCGCAGACCGTCGTCGGTCTGCCACTGCTGCTGCAAGGTAACCAGGTGGGTGCGTACTTCGTCTGAATCGTGGGTGTTATCCAAGGACAGTCGCGTGCGGGGCCGCATCGCGTCTTCACTCAGCGCTAGGCCACGCGTTGCTTCCTCATTCGTAGGATCGACGGCAAGCACAGCGCGGTACATCGGAACCGCCAGATAATCCTTGCCACGCCAGCGCACAATATTGGCTAGCGCGACCTTAGCATCGAGCGCCAGCGGTCCGTGCAAGAGGGTCTTGTACAACGCCTCAGCCGAATGCAACTTGCCGGTCCACGCCAGCGCATTGGCGATGATAAACTTCAGTGAGTCGTCGCCTTTCTCCTGCTGCAACAGGGCGCTGCCCTGCTTCGCCAGCGCGGCATAGTCCCCGTCCTGGTTTAGCTGAAGCAGCTTTTGCTGCGCGGGTGGGCGAGGTACATCTTCGACCGCCTTTTGGCCGGGCACATAGTGGAACGAATGCAGAGAGCGCGGCTGCGCTTCCGATGGCAGCGGTGGCATCATCGTCTGCTGCGGACGGCTATAGGCGACGGCAACGGTCTCGCTCGTCCCGTTCGACACGCGACGCGGAAGGGCATCCTGTCCGTCATCTTGGTCAGCGGATGGGCCGCCCATCTTTGGCCGATTGGCGAAGGCAATATACGACTGCGCGGCGGCCGGGCGAGATGCTGCTGGCGAGGTCGGAGATTTGGCAGCGTTCGTGTTGGGCGCAGATGAAGTTTGTGACGAAGACGTAGCCGCCGCACGATGCGCAATGGCGATGCGCGGTCGCTCTGCAACAGGACGAGAGCTTTCTTTCACAGCCGTCCGTTTGACCGCAATCGAGTCAAGCGCCGCTGTAATCCTGGGCACTTGAGTCATGCGGTGCGCAACCGGGAGATGCGACTGCTTTGCGGACGGACGAATTCGTTGGTGCGGAACCGGTCGCTGCTTCGCGACCATGCCAGCTGCAGAAGATGTCGTGGGCAACGGCGCCATGACACACTCCGCGGCGGCGCGCGGCGGCTCGGCCACCGGGCGATGTTTTGCCTTCACGAGCGGACGCTTGATGGCTGCAACCTGGTCAGACGTTGATGCGATCTTGGTCGGATGAACCACTCGGCGCGCAACGACAACACGTGCTCGCTTTGCCGCCGAATGATGTTTTTCCTTCACCACCGAAGGCGTGACCGCAACCGCCTCAGTCGCTGGCGGGATCGTGCTCGGGTGGACCACACGATGCGCAGCAGCGACGCCAGCGCGCTTGATCGCCGGACGGTGTTTTGCTCCCGCCACCGTATGCTCAGGCGCGAGCACAGCAGGTGTTGATGAGGCCTTTCCCGCGTGAGCTACGCGACCCGCGGCAACGACGTGAGCGCGACGCGCCACTGGATGATGTCGTGCTTTCACAACCGACGTCTTGACGGCGATTGAATCCGGCACGGCTGCCGTGTTCGGCAACGCCACCGCCGGGCACGGACTAGCAACAAATACCGCTTTCGCGACTGGGCGACGTTTTGCTTTTGGGCCCGAAGGTTCGACGGCAAGCGCGCTCGCGATCTGTTCGGCTGGAGCCGTGGTCGGAGTTGCCGGCGGCGTCCGGCAATTGGCGGTGTCGGTGCAGTATCTGGACAGAGACACCGCGCTGTCGGTCTGCGTGGACGAGTAATCCGGGTGCGTCTGAAACCCGGTGTAAGCCAGTAGCGGCAACGCACGCGCGCTCGCCATCGCTGGCAGCAACAAGATCGCGGCACTCAGATAACGCAAGCGTCCTACGCTGTGTGCCTGACTTTGCGGCCGCGCGAGACTGTCTGCGCGACACCCGGCCGCGCTGTTCTTCAAATGAGACATCGTGCTTAGGACGCCACGCGCCGACTCGCCCTGGCCGCCGTGCTGGACCGGAGCAGCCGAGAGTTAGTTAATTCTTTCCTTCCTTCGAAGTCACGCAATCCTGCACCAAGAGGTGCGCCGGTCACGGCGCCGACCGAGGCCTTGCGGTGCAGCGCCGGCGCAGTCGTATAAGGCCGCGGACTATCGGCGAGGCTCTTGAGTAAGTGCTGGATCGCAGGTTCCGCCCCGCGAGTGGCTGGCACGGCCACACTTGCCGCCGGTACGTATCGCCCGTCCGAGTTCAGCCGCAGCAGGAAGCGTTCGCCGGTGGCAACCTGCCCGCCACTGCGCCAGTAGGGAAAGCTCAACGCCAAGCCCTCACGATCATCGTCAAACTCGGCCAGTCCGGACATGCTGTCCAGTAGCGCCCTCGGCGAGATGACGCGCTGCTCTTGCGTGTTCGCGAACACGATGAGCGTGGCGACTCGCCGTTCTCGGCTCCAGTCGGCGATCGCATCCAACTGCGACCTTGCCAAGGCCATGTCATGCAGATTAAGCAGGTCCGTGGCATGTTCGAAGACGACCAGGCTGTCTTCCGCAACGCCGAACTTCGATATCTCCTCGAGCATTCGACGCGGACCAGACTGAAACAGTTTCTTCTGGAAGTCGTCCTGCATCAAATAGACGTTTAGCGCTCGATGTGAGAACGCCTGTGCCAAGTCAATTTTAGGCGGAGTGTTGAGTTGCTCCAGGTATTCCGCCGCCCGTGACCGCAGGACCAGCGAACACGGAACACCGGAATCGATGGCGTTTCCGATCAAACTGCCGAGCAAGGGAAAGCGGATGGTCGGGCATGAGGTGTTCAGCGCGTAGACGCGGCCAAGCTCAAGCCACCCTGCTCCACACGGTGAAATATTCCCAATTCCAAGGTCGAGAGTCGTGCCGGGTGCCGGATGCGTCGAGACAGTCATGGCGACTTTTTCCAGCTTCCACACGGAATCTGTCCAAGTTCTGCGACATGCATAACGGTTTCCCCGTAACAAATTTCCCGGTCACCTTCGCATCTGGCGACGGCTCAATTGAGGATCAACAGCGCTCTGGCTCCCCCTAATCCTTCAGGGTCCTTGCACCATGGCGTGACTAATCACAACGACCGAAAATTAACATTTATTTCACGTGCAGTGCACATTAATTGCTGAATGAGACCACACTTTTGGTTCATACGAAAGTGTTGATTTGACAGCCGGCAGCAGCGCGATGGCAGCAAAGACAGCGAAAACAACAGCAATCGCTCAGTTCTCTAGAGGCATAAAGCATCAACCATGCCGATACCTACCTTGCCGATCGCAGCAGCCCGACGCGATGACTCTGCGAGCACGCACAATGCTGGCGTACCGCCGCGCTCAGCCGCGCAAAAGCGCACTGGATGCAGCAATCCAAAGTGGCAGCCCTAGATGACTCGTTTGCTTCGCTACTGCTTGATTCCGCAATAGATCTTTTCCTTACGGCATTGCTGCGCTGCGCTCGGACGCTCCGCTCACCGCAACGAAATTCAGCACACGATTCCCACCGGCGACCGGGCAAACAGGTTGGGCGCAGGGTTTCAGGTAATTTTCATAAAAGTGTGCCGAAATGAACGAATTCACTTACTTCGGGTGCGGAAGACCCTGACAATCATCGTCACATTACGCCCACGTCCGCGGTCAATAACGGGCGCGGCGGCGCGCTTTGGCCACCGTGGCGGCTCAACAAACAACCTTCAACTGGTTGTCGGATGATCCGCCGCGATGTCATTGCGCGATTGCCGCGCAACAATGCTGGTCGCTGTCATGTCGGCGGTAACGTTACCAAGCGTGGCCAGGGCGTCGGGGATGGTATCGACTGCCAGCATGAGGCCAAGCGGGCTTAGCGGCAGTCCCATCGCTTGCGCGATCGGCAAGTTGGTGGCGATAAAGGTGACCTGGCCGGGCAAGCCGACCGAGCCAAGGCTAATGATCACGGCCAAGAGCGCGCCGACAATCAGTTGCGCCGTGGACAAATCAATACCGTAAGCCCACGCGATAAACACCGCCGACGTGACGTATTGCACCGGGCTGGTCAGGCGGAACAAGGTCACCGCCATCGGCAACACCAAGGCACTGACCTGCTTGGGGTAACCGAGCCGGCTGTCCGCGCTTTCCAACATCGCCGGCAGCGAAGCCAGCGAGGATTGCGTACTGATCGCCACCACTTGTGCCGGCAGCAAGCCGGCCGCGAAGCGACGAAGTTTTTCGCCACCGAATAGCAACGCCAACGGCAGCATCAAGATCGTCACCGCCAAATACAGCAAACATTCCACTAATACGTACACGCCTAACGCGCTAAGCATGCTCAAGCCGGAGCGTGCGCAGACGGCCAGAATCAACGCAAAAACACCCAGCGGCGCGACCAACAAGACCCAGCGCACGACAACGATCATCGCGTCGGCCACCGCCTGGAAAAACTCCACCAGCAAGGTACGTCGCGCTGGCGCGATCTGGGTCAGCGCAAAGCCGAGGAATAAGGCAAATACCACTAACGGCAACATGGCGCTTTGTGCCGCGGCCATGACGGCGTTACTCGGCACCAGTGCAGTGAGCGTAGCGGCCCAGCTAATAGGGGCCGTTGCCGGCAGCGGTGCCGCATTATCGAGCGCTAGCGCCAACGCCGGATGATGCGGAAATAAGGAAAATAGCATCGGCGCGAATAGCGCAGCGAACAAGGCGCCGCCGGTCAGTATCACCATAAAAGCGACGATCGCCCGCCGCGCGATGCGGCCGGAGGCTGCCGCGTCAGTCGCCGTGTTCACCCCAACCACGACTAACGCGAGCACCAGCGGCACCACCGTCATTTGCAGCCCGTTCAACCATAACTTGCCAATCGGCTGCGCCACGTCGGCAACTTGCGTCGCTATCGACTGATCCCACCCTGCCAATAGCACGCCAATAACTGCGCCGCTCGCCAACCCAATCAGCACGCGCCGCGTAGCGCTCACTTGGCCTCCTGTAGGTCGGCTACTTCGGGCAATTTCCACTGCCCGCGCAAGCGCTGATATTCATCACGCGGCAGCAAGACAAAAATGGGGTTCGACTTCGGCTGCAACCAAGCCAGCAGCGATTGCATGGTCGCTGGCGCCATCGCCGTGCATCCGACGGTGGTCGATGTTGGTGATCCCCACAGGTGAGCAAAGATGCAGCTCCCGGCACCAGGTTTCGACTGCCAGTTTTGTTCGATTTCGAAGCCAAGCCGATAATGCTGATCGCCGTTGAGGTGAATGTCGCGTCGCATCGGCTCGGTCGAACCCTTCACTGCAGCGGCGCCGACCACGTTCGCATCCACGATGCGGTTGTAGTCCTTGCTGCCGACCACATCGACGCAATAATCGGTCGCCGACAACGCGCGATACGGCAGCGCGGTATCAGCGTGCGCGGCGTAACCAAATGCCTGACCGATGCGGAACACGCCGGCCGGATTACGGTTATCGCCCTCATGTTTGATCGGTCCGTCTTGGCGTGGTACATTCAAGCCGATGCCCCAGCCCGCACCGCTGCTACCAATAGTGACTGGCGCGCTCACGCCCGCTGCGACCCAGCCATGAGGACCGCGCGTAAAGGTGCGCAACGTCCCATGATCAGCATTCCAGTCAGCGATGGTCACCAGCACCAACTGGCGCGACGACTGCCACTGACTAGCTTCACCCATCGACACACCACCAGCGACCACGCCCGTGCACGCAAGCAGCAGAATGGCGCCGGCAACGACGTGCGGGCGAAAGTAGCGCGAGATTGTCATGGGGTAGTCACCTAATAAATGGATGATGGTCAGGGTTCAAGCATCCCACGGATGCGCTCGAGGTTCGCCAGCAACTGGGCATGCCGATCATCCTGCCCTTCACACAGCAGCACGAACACCCGATCGAGCAGATGCTGCAACGCCGATTGATAGAGCAACGGCTGGATGTAGGGCAACTCATCGTGCGCCGATACCACCAAGGCGAGATCGGCCACCGTGCGCAGCGGATTCGGCGTGTGCCGCGTCACCGAGATCAGCTTGCCGCGACGCTCGCGGAAATAGCGGCCGATCTTGCGCAGCGCCGGGTGGTTGCCATGCTCGGAAAACACCAGCAAGACATCCCCCGGGCTGGCCGCAGAAACGTTAGCCATCATGCACGCCACATCGAAGCTGTGCACGGCAAGAATGCCCAACAGCGACAACCGCAACGCGAAATCGCGCGCGTAGATATCGTCTTCGCCCAAGCCAATCGTGAAGACTTTACCGGTGCGCCCGGCCTGCTCGATCGCCGTGGTGACGTTGTGGATCGTCCCTGGCGGATTGATCAGCCGAGTAGCTTCCTCCGCTTGGGATTTCAGGCGCCACAGGCTTTCAGCCGGCGACTCGATCGAACCACCGTTCCGCGACGCGGCCACCTCCGGCGCATCACCATTATCTGCACGCGCAATCGCCTCGGCGACCGAATATTTTAGGTCGGGATAGCCCCTGAAGCCTAGCTTTTGGGTGAATTTGACCACGCTGGACTGGCTGATGCCCAGCGCGTTGGCCAGCTGTTGCGATGAGTAGTCGCGCAACAGCTGCGCGTTTTCCAAGACGAAATCCGCGATGCGACGCTCTACCGCCGACATCTGGTCGCGCTCCGCGCGGATTTTTATCAGTGGTGACATCAGTCGTCGATCCGTTCCAGCCCACGAATCTCACGGATGCCCAAACCCGGCGCGTCCGTGACCGAAATTTCCGAATCGTTGAAGATCACGCCACCGTCGACCGGATTGAACTCGGCCAGCGAGGGGCCATCCAAATCAATTTTGGTGATCACGTCGGCCTTGGCCACCGCTACGTGTACCGCCGCCGCCACGCTGATACTGGATTCCAGCATGCAGCCAATCATGCACTCGATACCATGCATGCCGGCAATGTCGGCGATGCGAATCGCGTTGGAGATGCCGCCCGTCTTCATCAGCTTGATATTAATGATATCGGCCGCGCGCATGCGAATGAGTTCAATCACCTCCATCGGGCCGAAGACACTTTCGTCGGCCATGATCGGCGTGTGCACGCGTTCGGTGACGTAGCGCATACCCTCCAAGTCGCGTGCCTTTACCGGCTGCTCGACCAACTCAAGCTTGACGCCGGCATCCTCCAGCGTCTGCAACGCATACACCGCCTGTTTAGCCGTCCAGCCCTGATTGGCATCCAGTCGCAGCAACGCCCGATTCTCCACCGCGGCGTAGATCGCGCGAACGCGTTCGATGTCGACGCCGATGTCCTTGCCGACTTTAATTTTCAGCGATTCAAAACCACGTTCGACCGCGACAATAGAATCGGCCACCATCTTGTCGATGTAGTCGACGCTAATGGTGATATCGGTGGTAATCAGCGGGTCGCCGCCGCCGAGAAGTTTGTATAGTGGCGCCCCGTAAAGCTGGCCCCACAAGTCGTAAATGGCGATCTCCACCGCCGCCTTGGCGCTGGTGTTTCGCACCATCGACGATTGGATCAACTGGGTGAGATGGTTGAGGTCAGCGATGTCCTGCCCAATGAGTCGCGGCGAGATGTAGTAACGAATCGCGTCGATGATCGAGCCATGTGTATCCCCGGTGATGACCGCGGTGGCCGGCGCTTCGCCATAACCGGTCTCGCCAGTGTCCGTGTACACCATCACCACGATGTCCTCCACCGAGTTGACCGTACGCAGTGCCGTCTTGAACGGTGTCTTCAGCGGGACGCGCAGCATGCCGAAGCGGATCTCTGTAATTTTCATGCTCGTTAATTTCCTTGCAATGTATTGTCTGATGGACGAATGCGCACGATGCTGGTCATGCGATCGACGAACGTCTGTTTGTCGTTGAACAACAGCGGCAGCAAGGGCGTTACCGATACTTCATTTAACTTGACGCGGCGTATGGCGCCGTTCGCGCCATGGAAGCTAGCGCCGAGTACGTCATGGATGACATAGGGCTGACCGTGCAGGTGACCGAGCACCATCATCACGTGGCCGGGAATGTAGATCAGGTCACCCACTTGAAGAGCCGCCACCGCGTGCATGCGCTCAGCGTGCGTCGAGGTCTCGGTGAACACGGTGTGGTTGGCGGCAGGGCTGATGCTCTGCGCGCTGGTATTGCGCGGCATCAGAATGCCCATGCTGCGGTATACATCGGCGATGAAACCACTGCAGTCACGTCCGTCATAGGCGTGGCCCCAGCCGTAACGCTCGCCCAAAAATTTAAAGGCTTGCTTGACAATGTTGGCCTGCGTCAGCGGCAGATAAGAAGCGCGCGTGTCCGCCGTTTTTTGCAGCAGCGCCTCGGTGAAACCGAGCGAACCGTCCGCCTCGCGCAGGGGTAGTTCGATCACTTGCGCCCCGCTCGGCCCTTGGCCATTGACCGGCTGATCGGCCGGCCAATCCGGTCGCACCGGCACGCGTGTTCCCATGTCTAACTGCAACTGCGACACCGCTGGCTGTTCCGGCGTAAATACCGTGCGCGCCGAGTCTCCCGTAACCACCAGCCACGGCGTTTTGTCGACGTAACCAAATACTTGCGCCGCGCTACCGACCGCGATGTACTTCTTTTCGACCCAGGCTCGATAGCGCGGCGCCTCGACAAACAGCCATTGCTGGTCTCGACTCTCGTGCAGGATGGCTACCGGCGTGCCGGGCACCATGGCGCTCTCTTGCAGGCGATCAATATCGGTATCGCCCGGATGGCTAAACACCCGCAGCGTGGTCGGAAAGCCACGCAGTGCGGCGCGATGAACCACTAAGCCAAAGCGCACCGCTTGCGTCGTTGGAACGGTATCCAGCGCCAGATTATTGACCAGCGCATCGAACGTCGCGGACGCGATCGGCTGCCCGTGCACGTCATACATCGCTTTCGTCGGCCGAGTCGACAGAGCACGAATCCAGCCATCGACTTCCTTGCCGTCCAAAGTTGCGGGCAGCGCGCGCACATCGTAGACGTAAGGGTCCAGTCGCTGCACGCGCGCGCCGTAATCGGCAACCGCACGCGCATCCATGATCACGCGATCCGGCTGCTGCAATCGTGCCAGCCAAAACGACGGGGTGAGCTGCGCCGCCTCGACACCAACAACCCCATGAGCCGGCATCGGCAGCGTATCGACCGAACGAGCCGGCGTCGGCACGGCGACCAAAGCAAGGGCCACGGTTGCCGCCAGAGACATCAAAATTCGCATGAAATTACCTCTACTTGAAAGCTAGCGACGACATGATCGACGCCACTAGCAGGCCAAAGCCACTACCGAGGATATAGCCGAGCAACGCCAACAAAATGCCCACCGGTACCAACGAGCGCGAGTAACTGGCGGCCAGAATGGGCGTAGCCGCAACACCGCCGATATGCGCTAACGAAGCGATACCGCACAGGTACAAATCGAAGTGAAACAAGCGCGCGGCACCGACCAGCAACACGGCGTGGATGATGATCACGCAAAGACCGCACAGGATGTACAGCGGCGCACTACCAATGCCCTGAAAACTACTTTGCGAGGCAAGTACCGCCACCACCGCCACCAACAACGTGCCCGAGACGGTACTCGCCCCCGGATATTTACCCAGTGGCGTATGCGCCACAACCAAGCCAAGAATGGTCGCCAGCAGGATCGTCCAGGTCGTAGCGGAAACCATGGTGGAGGTCGGCAAAAAGGTGGCCGCCCAGTGCGCCGCGACCGCCGCGAACACGGCTAGCCCCAGCCACAACAAAACGTTTTCCGGTGTGGTCGGAGCGTGCGTGGGCAACTCGGTGATGAGCTGGTCGGCACTGGATTTGGCATGTGTCCAACGATTAAACGCTGGCGCCAGTCGCGCCGCGGCGAACAGTACCGCCACCCACATCGAGTAGCACAACGCATCGGTCAGCAGCGAAAACGCCAACAGCGAATCGGGCATGCCGATGGCTTGCTTCACTGCAATCATATTGGCCGTGCCGCCGACCCAACTGCCCGACAAGGCCGCCAATGGCTCCCACGCATCGCCCCTCAACCACGGCCGGAAAATCATGAAGACGGTGAGAAACGCGATGAACAAACTCACGGTTACCGACGCAAACACACCCAATACGCGCGGGCCCAACGCGAAAATCGCGCGCAGATCGCAGTTGATCATGAGCAGGAATAACAACGCCGGCACCAGTTGCACGATCAGCGTGGATTGCGCCGCTTGAATCGGCGCATTGATCTGCCATAACCCGGCCGCCGCTAACGCCGTTACCAACAAGTAGGTCATCACGATCGGCGGCATGATCGAAAAGATCCGCCAATTGAAACGTCGTTCCAGCGCCGGAAAAATACCGGCGCACAACAGCATCAACGCGATATACGGCCATACCGTCTGAATCATCCGGCGTGCCTTGCTGCGGTCGTCATGGTGGTCCCCTTCCGATTCATGCGGAATACTAATTACTGTATATCACAAGTAAAGAATAATTTATTGACGATCGCCCTACGGACATGCTACACATTCGTCACCGGATGACAATCGTGGGGAGCGATATGCCGCAGGATGCAAACGCAACATTTCTAACGACGGAACGCGTACGACTTAAGGGTCGGTGCTTCGCTGTCGCCTTGGCGCTGTTGTTCATCACTCCCTTCATGATCAGGGCGGCAATCGCTGCCGACGTGGCACCCAAGGTCGCAACCGCCACCATTGTCACGCTCGTCGATGCCGGACAGTTCGATGCGGCGAAAACGGATATTGATGCGGCGTTGAACGACACAACCTTATCGGCCGCTGCGCGCCAAGCGTTGTTGTTTCAGCGCGAACGCATGCGTCGCATCGCCATCGACTTCAGCCTCGACGCGGACCAACTCAAAGCGCGCGTACGCCAGCAAATCCCCGACCTGAGTGACGCGGAATTCAGCACGTGGGACGCGCACGGACTGTTCGAACACATGGTGATCGATGGGCGCCTGCGCTATTTCAAGCGCGCGCCAGGCAATCTGTTTCGGCTCAGCCCGGAAGCCGTGACGCGGCGCAAGGTACAGACACCTTTCGATGACGACCCGATGGAAGTGCTCAATCAGCACCATCGCGATGTGTATAACGCGGCGTTGTCGACCCAGCAAAGCAGCGTGTTGCCACGGCGTATACAGGTCACCCAATCACTCACCGTGAAGGCCGATGCCGTACCGGCCGGCCAGACGGTGCGCGCGTGGATCCCCTACCCGCGCGCACTGTCCGG
This sequence comes from Rhodanobacter sp., assembly GCA_039924175.1. GTDB lineage: Bacteria > Pseudomonadota > Gammaproteobacteria > Xanthomonadales > Rhodanobacteraceae > Rhodanobacter. Next base: position 88,692 of record JBDTBF010000164.1, on the reverse strand, counting down.
CCAGCAGGAGAACATTCACTACGTTGCCAGCATGCCGACGCAACATCGCATTGCGCCCGAATCTACGGCCATGCGCAGCGTGTATTTCGAAAAGACCGCGCAGGCCGGAAAGCCGACCAATTTCTCGGTCACCTACGAGTTGACCTTGTACGCGCAATACCACGCGATGGATGCCAATAAGGTGGTGCCGGCAACCATCACGCCTGAGCTGGCACCGTACCTGGCCGAGCGCGCGCCGCACGTGTTGTATACCGAGCCAATGCGGGTGTTCTCCCGGCAAATCGTTGGCAACGAAACCAATCCGTTACGCATCGCACAGAAACTGTTTGCCGCCGTAGACCAGCTTCCGTGGGCCGGCGCGCGAGAATACTCAACCATTTCCAATATCAGTGATTACACCCTGCACGCAGGCCACGGTGATTGCGGCGAGCAGACGCTGTTGCTGATCACCTTGCTGCGCATGAACGGCATCCCGGCTCGCTGGCAATCCGGCGCGATTTTCGCCGACAACGGCTACAACAATATTCATGATTGGGGCCAGGTTTATCTGGCGCCCTACGGCTGGGTGCCGATGGACGTCACCTTCGGTCAGCTACATGCCGAAGCGAACGCGCCGGCCAGCGATGCCGTATTGCAATGGTTTTACCTTGGCGGTTTAGACGCCTATCGGGTGGCCTTCAATAGCGACTTCGGCCAGCCACTCGTACCTGCCAAAACACACTTCCGCTCCGACAACGTCGACAACCAGCGCGGCGAAGTTGAGTGGCAGGGCGGCAATCTCTATTACGACCAATGGAGCTACGAGTTCGCCTGGAAGCGGCTTGCGACAAATGAGGCCACTGCGCCGCAGTGACCGGGTCAATGCTGACCGGGGAGGTCGGCATCGGTTTTATCCACACAGCAAAGCCACCGACCGGTGGGGGAGACACAGGTATGGGCAGCAGCAATCGCATTTTGCGCAAGACCACCTTGAGCGTGGCCATGGGCCTATGTCTGGCGTGGATGGCCATGCCGTCGGCGTACGCCGCCAACAATGACGGCGCCGTCGTGGGCCGAGCCCAACCGGGTGCGGTCGTCACGCTCATTAGCCCAGCGACCGGGTTGACGCGTCACGCCACGGCAGACGACAAGGGCAACTACCGCTTCGCGTTCCTGCCGATCGGTCGCTACACGATGACCAGCAATGTCCACGGCACGACGGTGGGCCAGCCAATCGAGGTCACCGTCAGTCTAGGCAACACCACGACGGTGAACGTTGGTTCGCAGTCGGCCACCACCCTGGCCAACGTCAACGTCACCGCCCGCAGCGTTAACAGCGTGGTCGACGTTACCTCTACCGAGTCGGCCACTAACTTAACCCGCGCGCAGTTGGCGCGCATCCCGGTGGACCGTAACGTCGCTTCAGTCGCCTTGCTGGCACCGGGTGTGACGACGGGCCACTCTGGCTTCGGCGGCATCTCGTTCGGCGGTTCGTCAGTCGCCGAGAACGCGTTCTACGTCAACGGTCTTAACGTCACTGACTTTTACAATCGCAATGGCTTCTCCGAGGCGCCTTACGCGTTCTACCAAGAGTTCCAGGTAAAGACCGGCGGCTACTCGGTGGAATTCGGGCGCACCACCGGCGGCGTCGTTAATGCGGTAGCCCGCTCCGGCACCAACCAATTCCATTACGGCACAGATTTCACCATGTCGCCGGGGAACTGGCATTCAGTCGCTAATGACCGCTTTGACGCCAATGGCAGGCGTTATATCAGCGCTAGTCGCGACCGTCCTTCCGCCTTCGATATGGACGTCTGGGCGTCCGGACCCATCATCAAAGACAAGCTATTTTTCTTCGGCTTATACCAGGTCCGCGGCGACACGCCACGCAACACCAACGACAGTGGCACCACGTTGACGGTCAACGGCGGCGATGTTGGGTTCTGGGGCGGCACGATCGACTGGAACGTCACCAATAACAACACGTTGTCGCTGATGGCGTTCTCCGATAAGAATCACAACGTCGGTGACGTCCACGATTACGATTTCGATAGCAACACCATCGGTGCACGCACCAATCAGGTGTACTCCGACACCGGCGGCAAGGACTGGGCGGCGACCTGGACCAGCAATTTCACCGACAGCCTGTCGATGAAGTTGATGTACGGCGAGAACAAGCGCGAGGCATTCACCCGTTCCAAGCTGGATCTGGACTGCAACTATGTGAGCGCTGCCAATGCCGTGTTGGCGCAAGATGACCCCGGCGTCGCCGTGGGTTGCACCAACAATTCCTCTGTCAACGAACGCAACGACACCCGCAAGCAGTACCGCGCCGACTTTGAGTGGTCCTTAGGCGATCATCTATTGCGCTTCGGTTATGACCACGAAAAAGACATCTCCGACTACGCCCGCCATTACGCTGGGCCCGGCGAGTTCTACTACAACATTTATGCCACCACACCTGGCGCCACCATCAGCAATGGCGGCGTGGTGCCGGCCGGATACAACGCCTATATTCGCCAGCGTCAGTATGAAATCGCCGGCACCTTCCCGACCATCAATTCCGCCGTCTACGTTGAAGACGCGTGGTCGGTGACACCAAACCTGATACTAAGTCTCGGCCTGCGCAACGACAGCTTCGACAACAAGGATGCCGCTGGCCACAGCTATATCAAGATCGACCGCCAGATAGCGCCGCGCTTCGGATTTTCCTGGGACGTCAACGGCGACGGCAGTACCAAGTTGTTCGGCAACCTTGGTCGCTATTACCTACCCGTGGCCAACGTGGTCAACATCAAACAGGCCGGCGGTTTGCTTGACCGACGTACCTATTTCGCCTTCGACGGCTGGGAAATCAAACAGCTAAACGGCGTGCCGTATGCCGTACCCAAATTGGGGCCACAAATTGGTGCGGTGGATGAGTCGCAAGGCAACGGCACCGTCGGTGACCTGCGCGCTGAGGTCGACAAAAACATGGAGCCGGTCTATCAGGACGAGGCGATCCTCGGATTCCAGCAACTGTTTACCGAAAAGTGGTCATGGGGCGTCAGTGCCACCTACCGCCGCCTGCACAATGCCATTGACGACATGGAGATTACCGCCACGGCGAAGTGTGGCGAGAACGGCGCGATCGGTTGGGTGATGGGTAACCCAGGCACCAAGACCACGGTATGGGGCGACACCAACTGCGACGGCACGCCGGACGGCTACGTTACCGTCGACACCGCCAAAGAAGGCTGGGCCATGTATGACGCCGACGGCAAGTATCTGGGCCAGCGCGGCTGGGTCAAACCCAAGCGCACCTACACCGCGATGGAATTCCAGCTCGATCGCGCGTGGGATGCTAAGTGGGCGTTCAATGCGACCTACGTGCTGTCGTGGAACCGCGGCAATGCCGAGGGACCGGTCAATTCCGACACCGGTTTTGACGATACCGGACGCACCGAGAACTTCGACAACCCGTGGGTTAATACCAGTAACGGTTATTTGCCGAACGATCGTCGCCATCAATTGAAACTGCGCGGAACCTACGCACTGACGCCGCATTGGGAATTCGCCGGCACACTGAATGCGCAGTCGGGTGGCCCGGTCACCGGCTACGGCGTCGGCAACCCGTTCGACGCCACCAACTATCACAGCTATTACACCTGTGTGCAGAACTGCGATTCAGCCACCTCGGAAGATCGCGTCTACGCCTCTTCGCCGCGCGGCGGCTACGGTCACCTGGGCTGGAGCTACAACCTCGGCGCGAGCATCAGTTACCTGATGCCACTGGACGACAAGGGGGCTGGTCTCCGCGTCAAACTGTCGGCATACAACCTGCTCAACCAACAACGTACCCTACTAGTCGACCAGGATTTGCAGACCGACATTTCAAACTCAACCAACCCGACCTTCCGCCAACCCATCGGCTTTCAATCGCCGCGCTACACGCAACTGACCGTCTCGTTGAACTTCTAAGCAGCCTTTTCCCCAGGCGGTCCGACGGCAGCGCAGGTGTCAACGACACGGCATGCCGTCGGCCGCCACTTTTTTTTGGAACGGAGCGAGAACTTGACGTGACCATGACCACCTCCCTCACGAATCACGCGATCGTGGCGCCAACGGCCAACAGTTCGCCGAGTAAGCGGACCGCTACGCTCAGCGACGGCGTCAATTTGGCCGCGCTGACGCGACACCTGCCGACACCGCTCTATGCCTATTCTGCTAGTGCACTACGCGAACGCATCACTGCCCTGCAGGCCGCACTGACGGGCATGAATGCCGGCATCTGCTACGCCGTCAAGGCCAACTCCAATCGCGCCATCCTGCAGCTCATGGACCACGCCGGCATCGGCGCCGACATCGTGTCGGCAGGCGAACTTGAACGTTGCCTGCACGCCGGCATGCCACCCTCACGCATCGTTTTTTCTGGCGTCGGCAAGACCGAGGCAGAGATTACCGCGGGGCTCGAAGCTGGCATCGCCCGCTTCAACGTCGAATCAATCGGTGAGCTATATATGATCGACGCCGTGGCGGCCCGACTGGGCCTACGGGCGCACGTAGCGGTGCGCATCAACCCCGACGTCGACGCGCATACGCACGCGAAAATTTCCACCGGGAAGGCCGAGAATAAATTCGGCGTCAGCATCGATGAGGCGCGTAGTTGGTTCGCTCGGCAGCAGGAATGGTCGTACGTACAACTGGACGGCCTGCATGTGCACATCGGCTCGCAGATCCAGCAACTAGGCCCGTTCGGCTTGGCGCTGCAACGTGTCGCCGACCTTTGGCGCGAACTGGTCGGCAACGGCCACAGCATTGCCAGCATCGACGTCGGCGGTGGCCTGGGCGTGCGCTACCGCGATAGTGATTGCCCACCTTCCGCCGCCGACTACGTGGAGGTAATTCGAAACGCTCTGGCAGATTTCCACGGTCGCATCGTACTTGAGCCGGGGCGCTGGTTAGTCGCCGAAGCGGGCATGCTACTGACCCACGTCATTCGCGTTAAGCAAGGTGAAAATCGCAGCTTTTTGATTGTGGATGCCGCCATGAACGATTTCGCGCGGCCCAGTCTGTATGACGCCTGGCACGACATCGTGCCGGTGATAGCCGACGCCAGCCGCGCACCGACCACATACGACATTGTCGGCCCGGTGTGCGAGAGCAGCGACGTCTTTGCCCGCGATCGCGTACTACCCGAATGTCGCGCTGGCGACTTGCTGATGATCAAGGCCACCGGCGCTTACGGCGCCTCCATGTCGAGCACCTACAACTCGCGTCCGCTCGCCGCCGAAGTATTGCTCGAGGACGGCCGTTTTGCGGTAATTCGGCGCGCACAGACCTTCGCAGAAATGACCGCCGGCGAGCAGCCGGCGAGCGACTGGCTGAAACCAAACACCTGGTAGCGACTCGCTCTCGGGCGATACTCGTTAGCGAGGATCGGGGATTTTAGATTAGGGATTCACCAGCACAAGAACAGCACTATCGCCCGCAAGCGGGCCTTTACCCACAGCGCACACGACAACGGGACACGCCATGAACTTCCGAATGATTACGCAAACAAGTTTGCTAGTAGCCATGCTGGCCGGCGCCCCCTTCGCGGGCGCGACAACGCCAGTGGACCCGCCGATCACCATCGACACGCATGTCGACATCCCGTTCGACTACATGCAAAAACCGCAGTTCGACGTGGGCAAGGAAACCCGTCTACTGGTCGACCTGCCGAAGATGAAACGCGGCGGATTGAATGCTGCTTTCTTCGTCATCTGGGTGCCGCAAGGTCCGTTGACCGCCGCCGGCTACGCCAAGGCGATCGCCGAGGCCGAGCAGAAGTACGAAGGCATCGGCCGCATGCTGATGGACTACCCGAACCGCATCCGGCTGGCCACCACGCCGGAACAGGTCATGGCCAATCACCGCGCCGGCTTGCTGTCGGCCATGATCGGTATCGAGAACAGCTATTCGCTGGGCCATGACCTGCACCGCCTGGACGCCGCCTACGACCGCGGCGCGCGCTACGTTGGCCTGGTCCATGTCGGTGATAACGATTTGTGCAGCAGTTCGCTGCCGGATACTGAGCATGGCGAGCCGGCCATGAACAGCGCCGGCGACAAAGGCATGAGTGACTTCGGCCGGCAGGTGGTGGCACGCGGCAACCGACTAGGCATGATGGTCGATGTCTCACACGCCTCCGATACCTGCGTGCGTACCGCGTTGCAGGTTTCCAAAGCGCCGATCATTGCCTCGCACTCAGGCGCACGCGCGGTGATCGACCACCCGCGCAACCTACCCGACGATTTGCTGCGCGCTATCGCCGCCAAGGGCGGCGTGATTCAAGTCGTTGCCTACAAGGAATTCCTAAAGGTCGACCCGGGCCGCGAGGCGGCTGAAAAGAAGCTTGAGCAGGAAGTCGCACAAGCCGGCGGTCACGCAACCTACGACAGCGACCGCGACGACTACACGCCAGCCATGGATGCCGGCATGGCGCGTATCCAGAAAACCTACCCGTTGGCGACACTGGACGACTTCGTCAAGCAGATTCAGCACACCGTCGCCGTCGCCGGCATCGACCACATCGGCATCGCGTCGGATTTCGACGGCGGCGGCGGCATCACCGGTTGGGCCAATGCGGCGCAAACCCGCAACGTCACCTCCGCCTTGCGCAAACACGGCTTCAGCGATGCCGACATCGCTAAAATCTGGGGCGGTAACTTGCTACGCGTCTGGCGCGACGTAGACCGCGTAGCGGCGCAAGAACAAGCGCAAGATGCAACCCAAGGACAGGCGCATGCAGCGCATTAACCGTAAGTATCGCTCCGGCGTAAAGCGACTAATCGGGTTCGGTCTGGCATTAGCTACGGCGACCGCTGTCGCGCAATCAACAGCGCCATCGACATCAGCGGTGTACGACCCGCTGGTGAACGCGGTCGTCGCCAGATACCAGTTACCGGGGCTTGCCGTTGGTGTGATTGAGAACGGTAAGGTCACCTACATGCGTGGTATCGGCGAGCTAGCCGGCAACGGCCAGTCGATCGACCCCGATACGCTGTTCAAGATCGCTTCCAACAGCAAGGCAATGACCGCCACGGTGCTGGCCCGCCTGGTACAACAAGGCAAAGTGCAGTGGACTGATCCAGTGCGGCAGTATCTGCCGGCGTTTGCCATGTACGACCCGTGGGTCACGCGCAATATGCAAGTCGGTGATCTGCTGGTGCACCACAGTGGTCTGCCCGAAGGTGGCGGCGACCTGATGCTGTGGCCGCAGCCCAATCAGTTCACGCCCAAGGACATCATCGCTGGTCTGAAATACATCAAGCCGGCCTATAGCTTCCGCGCCGGCTATGCCTACGACAATCTGCTGTACGTGGTGGCCGGCGAGGTCGCGGCCGCGGCCGGCGGCGCGCCCTATCCGCAACTCCTGCGGCGTGAGGTATTCGCTCCGCTCGGGATGACGCGCTGTCAGATCGGCACGTGGAACCGCGCCACCGTCGGCAACGTGGCGCAGCCGCATGAGCGCCACGATGGCCGCAACGTGGTGATTGACGCCGACGGCAGCGTCATCCGCCCGACCACGATGGATGCCGCCGGCGGCATCCGCTGCAGTCTGCGCGACATGCTTACGTGGGCGGGCAACTGGCTCGCGCCAACGCCGCAACAGCTGCAGTGGTTGGCGCCCGCGCAGCGATTGAAAGAATGGACGCCATACACGCCGATGCCGATTTCCGCGCGTCGCCACGCGTGGAACGGCACCCGAATTTTCGGTTACGGCTACGGCTGGCGGATCGCTGATGTCGACGGCGAGCTGACCGTGTCCCATACCGGCACGCTCTCCGGCATGTACTCAGCCGTGACGCTGTTGCCGGACCGGCGCAGCGGCTTTGTCATTCTGATCAACGCCGAAGCCGAAGACGCACGAACGGTGTTGAATGAAGTGTTGTTGAAGCACTTCACCACACCGGACACCTCACGCAGCGTGACCAGCTACGCCGACGAATTGGCACACGCCGAGCAGGTGAGGCATGCCTCGCGCATGCCCGACACGTCCTCACGCAAACCGGCAACCGCGTCTGAGCTAGCCAGCGACTTAGGCGTCTGGCGCGACCCATGGTTCGGCGAAGTCTCCATGTGCGTCCGCGATCATGCTGTGCGGTTCACTTCGGCCAAGTCGCCGAGGCTCAGCGGCCAGGTCATGCGCGTGGGTGACCGTTATCTGGTGCATTGGGATCACGACGATGCCGAAGCCTGGCTGCGCTTTCCCGCGACAACCGAAGGTGTTTTGCAGATGGCCAAAGTCGACCCCGACGCTGATTTCAGCTACGACTACGAGGACTTGGCATTCGTACGTATTGGCGCTTGCCGATGAATCAGCCACTTACATCAAATCGTGCGACACACTTCCCTTCTCCCGGGCGAGCGGTGGGAATGACCGTGCCGATCAGCGCGCGCAACGAAGGCGATGCGCGGCCTTTGGTGGCATCGATCTGGACCCGTGTGAGACGACATCGCAGCGGCCCCCTTCTCACCCATTCGCTTCTGCTGGCAGGCATCCTGCTCGCGTCCAACGTCCATGCCGATACGCCACCCACCTTGTCGCCTGCGACCACTCCAGCCGAAGCCAACCTACTCGATATCCGCAGCCTGGTGCCGGACATCGCCGAGGACATCGAATACGCTGGTAGCGACAATTTCGTCGGCCGACCCGTTGCCGGTTACCAAGCCGCCAAGTGTTTGTTGCTCAAACCTGCCGCGACAGCGCTGGCACGCGTGGAAGAGAATCTGCGCCAGCACCACCTGCGCTTGAAGCTGTTTGATTGTTACCGTCCGGCGCAGGCCGTCGCTGATTTCGTGCGCTGGGCGCACGACCTTTCCGACCAACGCAGCAAGGCTGCGCATTACCCATTGCTCGACAAGCGCGAACTCCTCGGAGCCTACATCGCTTCAGTTTCCGGCCACAGTCGCGGCGCTACCGTCGACCTCACCATGATGCAGTGCGATACGCACGGCAGCCACTGTCAGCCGCTAGACATGGGCACCCAGTTTGATTATTTCGGCACGCTGGCACATACCGATGCGGCAGCCATCACCGGCGCGCAGCACAGCAACCGTCTACGCCTGCGGGCAGCGATGCAGCGCGCAGGCTTCAGCAACTATCCACTGGAATGGTGGCACTACACACTCGAACCCGAACCCACCCCACACACCATCTACAACGTGCTGATCAAGTAGCCCCTCGCCGAAAACAAACGGGAGTACCCGCGCCATGAAAACCAAGTCACTCGTATGGCTGGCCTTGCTCTTGTGTGGCTGCGGCAGCATCGCGCTCGCCGGGCCGGCCACACCTGACGAAGCGGCGCGGACGGCGCAAGTCAACGCGATCATGCACCACTACGCCGGCAACGTACCCGGTGCCACTCTGCTGATCCTCAAGGACGGCAAACCATTACTGAGCCGCGGCTACGGTATGGCCAACATGGAAGACCACACCGCTGCCACGCCGACGACCGATTACCGTCTGGCCTCAGTAACTAAACAATTTATTGCCGCCGCGATCCTGCTGTTACGCCAGGATGGCAAGCTGCATCTGCACGATTCCGTGCGCACGTGGCTACCCACTTTGCCTGCCGGTGACGCCGACGTCCGCATCGAGAACCTGCTGGATCACATCGGCGGCCTCACCGATTACGAAGATTTGATTCCGGCTAACTTCACCGGTCAGGTCAGCGACGCCGATGTGCTGCGGTGGTTGTCCGCCGATCACGCGCACTACTTCGCCGCAGGCCAAAGCTATCGCTACAGCAACAGCGGTTACGTACTGCTGGGCTTGATTGTCGAACGGGCATCGCGGATGAGCCTGCCGGCCTTTCTCAAACAGCACATCTTCGATCCGCTGGGCATGCAGCAGACACTTATGTACGAACACCAGCATGGTCCAACGGTGCCCAACCGAGCCTATGGCTACAGCATGGAACACGGCGCTTGGACACGCACCGACCAAAGCCCGACCAGTGCGACGCGCGGCGACGGCGGCATCTATTCATCCATCACTGACCTTGCCAAGTGGGACGCCGCGCTGTACGACGACCGCCTGCTCAGCGCTGCCTCGCGCAAGCTAGCCTTCAGCCCGCACATCAAAGTAACCGGCGAGCCCTATGTGGCGTCCTACGGTTTCGGCTGGCGTATCACCGGCGACACGCTATGGCACTCGGGCGAAAGCATCGGCTTTCGCAACGTGATCGTGCGCTGGCCGAAACAGCATTTCACCATCATCCTGCTCAGCAACCGGAATGCGCCTGAGCCGTACCAAACCGTGCTAAAGATCGCCCAGCTCTACCTGCCATGACCTGTCTCGGAATCACCCTCCATGATTAACTCCTTGCACCGCGGTCCACTCCGCTTGGTCGCCCTGCTGGGCCTACTCGCGTTGCTTGCCGGCTGTGCCCACCTGCCGCACAACCCGCTGGCCACTTGGGTGCCGTCGCCGAACCACGACCTCCGCCGGCCGACCTTGATCGTGCTGCATTACACCGATGAGCATTCCGTGCAGGAAAGCCTGCATACACTGCGCACTGCCAACAGCGGCGGCCCGGTCAGTGCGCACTACCTCGTCGGTGTCGATGGCCATATTTATCAACTGGTGGCGGACCAACTCCGCGCATGGCACGCCGGCTCAGGCCGCTGGGGCACCATCACCGACGTCAACTCAGCGTCCATTGGCATTGAGCTGGACAACGACGGCGACACCCCCTTCGCACCAGCACAGATTTCCAGCCTGCTGCGATTACTCACCGACCTCACCGATCGCCTGTCCATTCCACGCACGCAAATCATCGGCCACGAAGACCTCGCGCCTGGCCGCAAGGACGACCCTGGCCCCCTCTTCCCATGGCAGCAATTGGCCGCCGCTGGTTTTGGCCTATGGCCGGATACAACGCTGACGGAGCCACCCGCCGGCTTCGATCCATGGATGGCCCTGAGCGTGATTGGCTACCCGGTAAAAGATCACGCTGCTGCCGTGCGTTCGTTCCACCACCATTTTCGTGGCATGCAAGGCGACACGCTGGACGCGCAAGACCTGCGCATTCTGTACAACCTTGTGCAGAAAATTGAAGGGGCAAGCAACATCAATTGAAGCGGCCGCGACAATAGCTGTCATCAGTCCAGAACTGGCGTTCCACAAAATCCGGGCTTCAGCGGCGTGGCGGGCATCTGCGATCCTCAGCTGGAGACACACAGCCCTCAGGGGGCCACGCGGCGACACAGCGCGGCTGCTCGAACGAGGATAGTTGCTCAGGCGACTTTTTTGGATGCTGCCCGAAGTGCATTGTCCGCTGCCGACAGGTGACGCGCAGCGGCATATGCGCGCGAAAAACGCGCGGCGCAGCTCTCTTCCGATGCCGGCACACCCACCAGCACGGGGGTGACATCGGGCGAAGCGACCGACGTAGGTGCGACCGGTACGTCCGCAGGCTTACTCCTCAAAGCAAGCACTGGCGCCACACGCGCGGGTTGGGCACGTTTCTCGCCGCTGCTCATGAGCGCTCTGCGGCACTCAGCATGACGCAGCAAGAAATGGATCGCCAACTCCTCTGGCGAGCTCTGGGCATTGACGCAATCGATGACTTCTTCCATGGCGGCTTCCTCGCAAAGTGCACTTCAACAATCCATGGCAGGACAAGCAGTATTCGTGCCAAAGATCGAACAGCAATAGCCGATAATTCGGCAGCACGAGCGCAGCACCCATTACTCCGCGCCGCCCTCGCCTTGACGCCAGAACTCGAAAACCATCGGGGCGCGCGCCCCTCTCGCAAGGATCTCGTACGTCCCACCGCACCAAGCAGCACACGCCGCGCGTAAAATCGATCACCTTCCATCGCAAGGATGCCACCGTGACTTATCTACAAGCGGCACTATTTTTGGCCGGCGTGATCCTATTGATCGTTGGCTACCGCCGTAATCAGCGCAAGATGCTTTTGGCCGCAGCCATCGTCTTGTGCTTCTCCGGGGTAGGTTGGGATGTGCTTACCGGCTTCGCCCACGGAATCGCACAAGGCCTCGGAGACTGGGCCAGAAGCTAGTTCTATACCCATGCCCGTAGATATTATGGCTCGCGAGCAAGCACGCACTATTTCTGAGGCCGCACTTCGTACCGCAAGTAGTCCGACCATTGCTTTGATTCCAGAACATCATCGTGCGGGATCAGCAGGTAGCGCCATGGCTTTCTTCCGACTTGCGTTGCGTATTCCGTAGCATGCTGACACCAGCGCGTGGCTGCTTCTGCCTTGGCCAGCACTTCAGTCGAATCCATATCGCCCCGCGCCTTGGTTTCGATCATGAAAACGGCGTCCTTCATCTCCGCCACAAAGTCCGGCACGTATTCAGGTTGATCGATGCCCAGTTTGTAATAGATTTGGAACTGATGCTTAGCCGGTTTGAACCACTTCAGCGCGTCACGCTCCAGAATCACGGCGAATCGCCGCTCGGTATCTGAATCAAATTTTTGCAGCGGATACAGGCAGCGAGCAAAGCCGCCAAACAGCATCTGCTTTATCCGGCCCAGATCCGTAGGAGTGTCGCGGTAGTGACGCACGACTTGATCGGCCGCCACCGTGTAGTTGCACGACCGCAGGCTGGTGAAGCCACGACTGACTTGCACTTCGTACGAAGTCGCGCGCGTCCAGAAATTCGCCAGCATCTGCGCGTGGATCTCCCGCGCGATCAGCTTGCGGTTGCTATCCAGCACGCTGCGCGCCTCGGCCTCAGAAAGATAAGTCAGCAGGTGCTGCACCATTTGACCCGCTAGGTCATACAGCAAATCAGCATGCGCTAGGTAGTCGATGTCGTCGTAGTCCACCAGTGCATGGACGATGTAATCCTCCAGCCGCAACTCGTGGAAGCCGCGTTCCGCTTCCATCGTCTCTTGAGCGTTGGTGCGCAGGTTCTGAATGACTATCTCGCGCTCGCTCGGTTGCAGGTGCAACTGCGCCACGTCCAATATGAACGGATTAAAACCTGTGCTGACTTCGCCTTTGGGCACCACCGCAATACGTGGAATATCGATGGTCCGCTCAATCAGCATTTGCGTGGTTTTGGCTACCACATCGGCAACATCAATCATCTGCTCTGGCAGCAAAGAGGACTGCATTGGCTGCATGCGTGCAGCCACTTGCGCCGCGATCTCGCGTTGTACTTCCGGCTTCATCAATGCGCCGCTGGTGGGCACCTCGGCGCTGCGCACTTCATACGTGCCGATGACGTCCTTGACCATGCGAGCCACCCTGCGTTCCGGCTCGGTGATGAACACCGGTTGTGCCAGGACTGCCGGATTGCCACCAACCACTGGAGTGGGCTGCATCACCGGCTCCACCAGCCCAAGGCGCTCGTCAACACCAGCCGATACCTGCACGCTGGCCTTGCGTTCATCGGCACTCGGCGGATCCAGAATCAATTGTTTCAGTCGGATCGGTGAGTCGCCGCGATTGGCCTCATCGATGATCTCCTGAAACTTGTCGTGCGCCACGATGTTCAGCCGATCCACCGCCGCGACTCCGGTGCGTTTGCCATACGGCAGACGCAAGCCACGTCCGATCGATTGTTCAATCAGCGTGCGCGCGTTGGCCGCGCGCAGCGGCACGATGGTGTACAGGTTGGTGACGTCCCAGCCTTCCTTCAGCATGTTTACGTGGATCACGATCTCGGTTGGCTCGTCGACACTTTCCACCGCCAGCAGGCGCGTAATCATCTCCTCTTCGTCTTTGCCGGATTTGCTGGAGTCGACTTGAATCACCTTGCCCGCGTAGCGCCCCGCGAAGAAGTCGGATGACTCCAGCAGCGCCAACAACTGGCTCGCATGTGTGGTGTCACGGGCGATCACCAGCATGAAGGGCTTGACCAGCGGCACATCATTTTCACGCGCGTAAGTCAGCAACTCCACCTTGGTTGCCTCGTGCAGGCGCACGCCATCTTCGAGCTTGATCTTCTCGATCTCTTCGTGCGTGTGCGCTCGCACATCGAAATTACGCTGGGTGACGGCAGCCGGCTCTTTTACGAAGCCATCCTCCATCGCCCGCGCCAGTGGGTAATCCATGACCACGTTCTTGAACGGTACCGGCCCGCAGCTGGACTCCACGAACGGCGTCGCGGTCAGCTCCAGCCCAAACAGCGGCCGCAACTCGTTGATGGCGCGCACGCCCGCGCTGGCGCGGTAACGGTGCGACTCGTCCATTAACAACACCAAGTCATCCAGACCAGCCAGATAGTTGAAATAGCTGTCGCCCAGCACCTCGCGCATGCGCTTGATGCGTGGCTCCTTGCCACCGCGCACTTCGGAGTTGATCTTGGAAATATTGAAGATGTTGATGGTCACGGGCGACAACAGCCCGAGCGAGCTGCCGCGCTCTTCGTAGTTGTCGCCGGTAATGATCTCCGGTGACTGCTGGGCAAACTCGGCGATGCCCTTGAAGACGTACTTGGGCGTGTTCGGCGTAAAGTCGGCAATCAGTTTGTTGTAGATGGTGAGGTTGGGCGCCAGCACGAAGAAATTGTTGATGCCATAAGCCAGGTGCAAATACGCCACGAAAGCACCCATCAAGCGCGTCTTGCCCACGCCGGTGGCCAACGCAAAACACAGCGAGGGAAACTCGCGTTCAAAATCCGCCAGCGTGGCGAACTCGGCGCGCAAGGTCGCCAGTACCGTATCCAGCTCGCGCTCGTGCGCGAGCATGTCGGGTGCAGCCACCAATGCTTGCGCCAGTCGCGCCAGCGATTCGGCCTGCGGCGAACGCAAGGACAGTCGGCCGGTCACGTAATGTTGGGCGCGTGTGCTCATGAGTTCCCTTGGTCCTTTCCTTTGCCGCGACTCACGGGCTTCTTGCGGGGCTTTTTCGGCACATCCAACGTGTCGCCCGCTACGCTCGCCTTGCCAGCATCGGACAGGCCCACAGCGTCGAGCTGTTGTAACGCGCGGTCGAAATCGCTTTCGAACAAGCGGTCCTGCACTATGCGGTATTTCTCGAACTCGCTTTCGGCGTGGGTTCGCGCGATCTCGGCACTGACCTTGCCGGCATCCTGCAAAGTTTCGCGATCGGTCGCCTCGATGAAACGATTCAAGCGCACTTCCCAGTCCTGCATGGTCATCGGGTTCTTGCGCTGCGCCATGCTTTCCGCGATATCAAGATAGGCGTTGACCAGACGGGAAAGCTGCGCCATTTCGTCCTCGGCAAGATAGTTCTTGGCGACGACCACATCGAACTTCTGGATTTTCCCACGCGGCGCGTCCCGCCAGGTGGTCAAGCCCATGCTGGCTTTTTCGGCATCGGCGCGGTGGTAGATAACTTCCGCCGCCGTCTGACCGTGGATGGCCCAATGCAGCTTGTTCTGCACCGTGGCAAAAAAGCGTTTGGTGGCCTGCGCCGTCACATCGTAGTCGATAGCCGTGGCGTAGATATCGGTGATCTTCTGATAAAACTTGCGCTCGGACAGACGTATCTCGCGAACACGCTGGAGCTGTTCCTCGAAGTATTTTTCAGTGAGAACGGAGCCACCGCTTTTGATGCGCTCGTCGTCCATCACATAAGCTTTGATGGTGAATTGCTCAACGACGGTTGTCGCCCATTTACGGAACTGCACCGCACGCTCGGAATTGACCTTGTAGCCCACCGCGATGATCGCGGCCAGGTTGTAATGCTTGGTGTCATAGCGCTTGCCGTCGACAGCAGTTATCCGAAAATTTCGGATAACTGAATCCTCCTGCAATTCGCTATCGGTAAACACTTTTTTCAAGTGGTAATTGATCGTGCGCACGTCCGCGTCGTACAGCGCTGCCATCATCTTCTGAGTAATCCAGACGTTTTCGTCGGCATACACCGCCTCCACCCCGCCCTGCCCACTGGCGGCCACAAACGTCAGGTATTCCGCCGCCGAGGAGCGCACCAGCAAAGCCCTGGGCTTGCGCGTTGTCATCAGCCTTCCTCCCCAGCATCACCAAACAAGTCAGGCGTTGCCGCTATCTTGCCCACTTTCTTCCGTCTCCCGCTGGTGCGAGAAGACTGGGGTGCGGGTACTTCCGACTCCGGCTCAGCCATCGGCAGGTTGGCCACGTTCAGGCTGTAATCGTCGTGCCCCCATTCGCAGCGAGCCAGCACCATCTTGGGAATCTTCTTCAGCGTCAGGTTTGGCCAGCGTCCGATCGCGCCGCTGGCCGTGACGCCGTGAAACGCCGCGCAGCACACCAACAAGCTGCGCTCCGCGCCCACTTCCTCCGCCAACGCCTCCAACTGCTCAGCCGACAAGTTTTGCGTGGTGACGCAGATAAAGTCCTGCTCGCTGGAATGGCCGTGCTGCCACCACAATGTTTCTGATGGCGCGTAGGTAAAGCCCTCCAACTTGCACAACGCCTCCGCCAGTTGCGGCGCGTCGTAGGCCGGGTTGACCACCGGATTACCCCAACGATCGTCGATGATCAGGCTGGGCGCGAGGCGGTAATAACGGAAGCCACCGCCGCCATGCCAATTCACCGCCTTGCTGATGCCACCTTGATCCTCACCGTCGATCACCTTCTTCAGCCGCGGGATGATATGCGTGTGACAGTGCTCACCCAGCTCCACCATGATCCAGCGCCGGCCCATTTTTTGGGCGACCGCGCCGGTGGTGCCGGAGCCGGCGAAGGAGTCGAGAACTACGTCACCGGGATTGGTGGCGATACTCAAAACGCGTGCCATGAGTCGCTCTGGTTTCGGGGTTGCAAATACATCAACGGAATTGAAGGAAAGCGCCTCCTTCTTTGCATCTTGCGTGTGCCCAACATCCTTAAAGAACCAAATCGTTTGTGGAGCCTTCGTTAGCTCGCCCTGGTCTATAAGATACATTTTGCGGCGAGGCATGCCATTTGACTCCTTTCCCCACCAAACTTCGCCCCTATCGTGCATTTCCCAAAATTTATTCTCAGAAACTCGCCAATAAGAGCCCGGCGGAGGACCTTCAATCACACGGCCGCCGGGGGTAGTGATTGAATAGATACCTTTACTGTATGGATTGCGCGCGGAAAGCGAAATCGATTGCCATAAACCTTTCGGGTCGTCATCCGGATTCTTATAAGAGGCCCGCTGTTTGTCGGACGCCTCCACTTGATTAGGAGTCCACGTAGCGGAGCTCTTCGAATAAACCAGAACGTAGTCATGGTCTATGGAAAAATGCCGCGTAGAGTTCTTGACAGACATAGCCTTTTGCCAAATTGCAGAGGCGATATAGTTTGAACGACCGAACACTTCGTCACAAAGTATCTTCAAATAGTGCGCTTCATTGTCGTCGATCGTTATCCACAATGATCCATCTTCCGCCATCAGCCGACGAATAATCTCCAGCCGATCCCGCATCAATCCCAGCCAGATCGAATGCTCCAGACCATCGTCGTAATGCGAAAATGCGATCCCCGTGTTGTATGGCGGATCAATAAAGACACACTTCACCTTGCCCGCAAACTCCTGCTCCAGCGCCTTCAACGCCAGCAGGTTGTCGCCGAAAATTAGCCTGTTATCGAACAGGTCGTTATCGGTCACCCGCTCAGGCGCGTGATACGACCGCGCCGGCTCCTCCAGCAGAATTCGCGGCTCCAACTTCGGCCGCTTCTCCTTGCCAATCCAGATGAGCTCTAGTTTTTGTTTCATAATCGGGATATTCCAAGCTTAAGCATTTAGCGCGGCGCCAACGGCACGTAGCCACTGCCTCACTTCATCAGCAGGATCTGACTGAGTAAGTAGCTCAGGCGTCATTCCCTTTACACACTCATTATTGAGTTTCCGTTTTGCGGCTGACGACTTTCGCTTTCTCCCCTCATCAGACACTTCGCCCCAAGGTACGGCACCCAAAGCCATCGTATGAGTTGCTTCAGCTAGAAGAAGGGGAACGTCCTCGAACTCTGCACCGGTGCCTGCATACGTAGGCTCCACAGCGGTGATTGTAGACAGATGTAGGTAATTTTCGAGTTCACGTTTAGCGGTGACCCATGCGACGCACCCATGTCCCTTCCAAGCATCAATATGTTGTTGATACCTCGGAAGCTTCGGCGGTTCGTAGTCGCGATCCGTAAGGTAAAACTCCGGCCTATTCAAGCCACGAAGCCTCGTAATCCAAAGCTCCAGGCTGCTACCACCTAACGGAACAAACACAAGTCGACCGTCGGCTTCGGCAGCAGTTAAATTCGGGATATCCGGTTCAACAGCGGCCAGTTTCTCCGAAATAACTTTTAGGAAACTAATATCGTGCTTCCCTTCGACACCAAAAAAAACCTTTACATCGTGATCTGGCAGGACCCCGAGTGTTTCGATAATAGCCGCCAAGGTCGCATCATCGTGCCCATGACCTATCGTAGGCTGACCGTCCTGCTTGGCGATTAGTCGCAGGCAGTTCCGGTCAACTCTTCTTGCTAGGGTCGGCGTGTGCGTGGTAAGAAGTATTTGGCAGCGCCCCTGACTAACGATCTGCTCAAACGCATTCAGAAGCATGATCTGGTGATTAGGATGTTGACTAGTCTCCGGCTCCTCTACAGCGTAGATCACCCCAGCATCCCTACTATCAGATGCTTCCTCAGCCTTGGCTCTGAAAAAGTTTAGAAGAACGAGTCTGCGTGTACCACTACCACGCTTGTTAATTGGAATATCATCATCCCCGGTAAGAGATACATTAAATAATGATTCCCACTGCTTGTTCTTTATCGTAGGGTGAAGCTCGTTAGCAAGATCCGGGCTCATCTCGCGAATTTTCTCAACAGTTCGGTTAGCGACACGAACCAGCTCATTTGTAATATCAGCTATTACGCCATTGAGTTCCATTTCACGTCCCTTAATGGCCTCCTTGATCGCTGCCTTCAAAGGATCTTGTGCTTCAGCATCTTGATCGGTACTTGCTCTATCAGCCTTAAAAAGCGCGTACACCGGCATATGCCTCTGAACCTGATCAAAAACCTCTTTGGCGGTCTCCTTCTTAAGGCTCACTAAGCCCTCAACGAGTTCTAAATCTGCTACCGAGCGCCAAATCGCTTGACGAATTTGAGCTTTCACCGCCGAGTTGACGCCCGTAAGATCCACGGAGCGTTGCCTGGCTTTGGTTTTCAGCTCATTTATCTTCAAAGATAAGAGGTCGTCAATTCCATCTGCCGAAGGGTGAACAGCCATGGCTGCAATGCTCGTCACCTTTCCCTTAGCGGCAGTGCAGTCATAGGTCTTTACGATCTCTAGCCTTCCATCCCCTCTAACTAAATACTCTGATTGAAGAGTTGTCGGATTTTGGTCGTCAATGATGATTGACTGAGGAAGGTCGTCGAATACGCACGCGATATGGATTTCAGTTAATTTAGTATGAACGCAACAATCATCCCGCTCGACCAACGATTCATTAAAGAATATGTCAAGCGCATCTAATAGCGACGACTTTCCAGCATCATTTTTACCAATCAGCATAGTCAACGCATCAATCGGAACACACGTTTCAGCCGCATATCCGCGGAAGTTTGTGACTTTACATTCGACGAGTTTCATATCCCTCTCCCTGTTGTTGTATTAACGCATTGCGTCAACGAACATTCGTAGGCGCACCATGTCAACTTCCATTCCGCGAGGGACAGCATTCTTTCGGCTACGAGTTGTCTAGTAGCGGCTAGAACTGACCGATCAGTACGTCTCGCAGATCCTCAATCACAGCTCATCTTGCAAGGAGACCCGAGCGCAGCTTGCTGCGTTGACCTCCCGCCCTCCCTAATCAATCCCTGTGGCGATACTCACGGGCAAGCGCGGCATCGATGTGGTTCTTCTCGAGAAACTCTCGCCCCGAAAGAATCATTTCCTTGATCGCACGGCGCAGCACGCGCTCGATGTCTGCGTGGGACATGCCCTTGAACTGGACTGCAAACTTACTGTCATCCGGCTCGAAGTTTCGGCGCGTGCCGGACAATTTGAGCAGCAACAAACGTTTGATCTGCTCCAGGCTCGGCAATTCGAAATGAATGACCTCATCGAAACGCCGCCAAACTGCTTTGTCCAGCAGGCTCTCGTAATTGGTCGTGGCAATCAGAATGCTTTCGCCGCGATAGCTGTCCATCATCTGCAGCACCGCGTTGACCGATCGCTTGAGCTCGCCGTGATCAGCGCTATCCCCACGATCCTTGCTTAACGCATCGAATTCATCGAAAAGGGCGACGACAGGCCTAGTGGCGATGTAGTCAAATACCTGACGCAAATTTGCCGCCGTCTCACCCAAAAACGACGAAATGACCGAGTCGAGCCGTACCAGGACAAGTGGCAGCGAAAGGCTCTGCGCGACCACTTCCGCCGCCAGCGTCTTGCCGCAACCCGGCGGGCCGCAAAAGAGAAGCTTCTGGGCCGGTCTCATTCCATAAGAACGCAGCACGTCAGCACGGTTGTGCTCCATCAGAATTTCGTCGAGTGCCGATTGTGCGGAGTCAGACAGGATGATGTCTTTCTCCTCTCGCACAACAACGCGCTCCTCAAGCAACGCCAAACCGTTGTCCTTGTTGGCCGGAAGCTCGCTCAAGGCGTGAAGTTTGCGTAGCCCCCCGGCCGACAACGAGTCACCGTAAAGCAGCCGTTCGAGGTCATTGGCGAGCAAATGATGATTTTTCTCGCGCTCCTCCCGAATAACCGCCTCTGACGCCACGCGAAACCCTGAGGTATCACCCTGTACGCCCGATTTGATCAGCTGTCTGAGTAACTTGCCGTTTGCCATGGTCAGGCCTCCTCTAAAACGAGATTCGGCAAACGCCAAACCAAGTGCATTGTTCTTCAAATATCACTGGATTACATCAGTGCCCACTCAATAATGAATAGTACTTTCACGTCAACGTGCTGCTGCATCTGATCCTCCAGCTGCTCAATCAGCTCATTCCGGCGCGCCTCTATCTCATCCTGCCGATTGAACAAATCCCGTCGCAGCTTGCTGCGTTTACCCTCTAACTCACGCTGCGCCTTCTGTTGCACCAGCTTCTGCTCCAGCGTAGCGGCAATGGCCGCATGTCGCCGTGTCTCCTTGATCTGTAGATCGATAGCCTTGATCTCCTGCTCTAGCCCCAGCTTCAGATCATCTGCCCATGCGTCGAGCTTCTCCACCTCCTGCCCGAAGTAACCGAGGTTGCGCTCGCTGATGCCTTGCATGAGCGCGTGCTTGCGGCGTTCGACTTCGCTATCGAGTGATGTACCGCCGGAGCCAAACAGGCCCGCCGCTCTGGCTGTGGCCGGCAGCCGTAACAGCTTCTCCGGGTCGCTTTCTTCCAATGCCACGCCGTCGGCGGTTACTGCCGCTACGACCAGATGATCTTCTTCCCGACCCAATGCCTCGACTGTGACACGGTGGACACTCAACCAGCCGGTTTGGCCACGAAATGGCTCCAATGTGCTGATCTGTTTGCCATAGGCGTCGTAGTCGAACACCAGACACGCGCCCTCCAGTTCCTGCTGTTTGGCCTGCTCGATCAGCCATTCGGCGAGTGGATGCCCGAGGCGGTACAAGTGTGCTTCGCCGCTGCGACGAGGGAGTTCGTAGCGACCCAGTTCCACGCCGCGCAGGTTTGCCGCCGGCAATTGTTGCAGCACGAAGCCGCCTGATTCGAACGTGGCACAGCCAGCCAGCCCGGTCTCGGTGAGGTCCATCAGCATCTGGCCGTAGCGATCCAGCGTGCTGTGGCTGTCTTCGGCGCGCATGCGCAGTTTGTCGTGGACATCCTCGTCGAAATTTTCCAGCAGAAGCTGGCGGGTCTTGACCATCTGCTCGCTGATTTCGCCCGACAGATCCAATTGCAGTTGCTCGAAGCTGGCGCGGATAGCCTCCGGTTCGCGGCAGTTTCTGTAGATGTCGGCGATGCGCCGCTCGAAATCCACACCCGAGCCGATGGCGCCCAATACCTCGTCACTGGCGCCGAAGACGCCTTCGAATAGCTGAAATTTCTGCGCCAGCAATTCGTAGACGCGAGCATCGGCCTCGTTGCTGCGATCAACAAAGTTGACCACCACGACATCATGCTTCTGGCCGTAGCGGTGGCAGCGGCCGATGCGCTGTTCGATGCGCTGCGGATTCCATGGCAAGTCGTAGTTGATGACCAGCGAGCAGAACTGCAGATTGATACCTTCGGCGCCGGCCTCGGTCGCGATCATCACGGTACCGCGATCGCGGAAATGCTCCACCAGCGCCGCACGTGTATCAGCGGTTTTGGAGCCGCTGATCATGCCGGTACCTTGGTGGCGTTCGAGCCAGTCCTTGTAGACCGCCTTGGCACGGGCGTCGCTGTTGCTACCGTTGAACAGCACGATGCCGTCGCCGTAGGGCGTGTCGGCCAGCAGCGCCAGCAAATAGTCCTGGGTGCGACGCGATTCGGTGAAGATGATGGCCTTGCGCGGCGCGCCAAGTCGCTCCAGCTCAGCGAACGCCTTGCCCAATGCCTGCAATAACGCCGTGCCTTTGGCGTTGTCGTGGATATTGCTGGCGAGAGACTTGAAGTGACGCAACTCAGCCACTTCATTGGCGATGGCATCGCGCTCTTGAGCGGAGGGCGGCGATTCGCCGAGTTCGGCGTCCCACTCTTCCGCCGTTTCGTCCAGCGATTCGTAGTCCTGATCCAGTGCATCGCCCAAATCGACGATATTCGGCGCTTTATCCAGCACGCCTTGCAGACGATTGGCCATGGTATTCAGCGCACCGGCGATGGCATGCGACGAGGAAGCCAGCAACTTCCACAGCACCAGCGAGATCAGTTGGCGCTGACCATCGGGCAAGGCCTTCAGGCTGGGGCGGCGCAGGTAATCGGCCACCAGCCGCGACAGCTCCTGCTCATCGGCAGACGGGGTGAACTCCTGCAAGATGGCACGCCGCGCGGTATAGGGAACGTATTGCTGTACCTGCCGACGCAGCGTGCGTTTGCACACGCTACCTAGACGCGCTCGCAAGCCAGCTAAAGCAGCTTCGCTTGGGTGACTGAACTGCGAGCGAAAACTATCGAGGTCGCCGAAGACCCGGTCATCAATCATGCTGACCAAGCCGTACAACTCCAGCAATGAGTTTTGCAGCGGCGTAGCCGTCAGCAGCACCTTGGAGCGCACGCGCGCCAGCGACTCCTTGATGGTGCGGGCGATGACATTGCCCTTCTTGTAGACATTGCGCAGGCGATGGGCTTCGTCCATGACCACCAGATCCCAGTCAATGGCCGCTATGTCATCAGCCTTGGACTTGGCGAACTGGTAGGAACAGATCACTGGTTGGTCGGGTGAGTCGAACGGGCTTCGCGCCGTTTGCTTACGCATGGACTTGTAGTTCTTGCTTTCCAGCAAGATGCAGTCCAACGCAAACTTTTCCTGCAACTCCTGATGCCATTGCTTGCGCAGATTGGCCGGCACAATGATCAGAATGCGACGACGGCGCTCAGCCCAGTATTGGGAAATGACCAAGCCGGCCTCAATGGTTTTTCCTAGACCGACCTCATCGGCAAGGATCACACCTTGGGATAGCGGGTTCTGACAGGCGAATAACGCAGCATCAACCTGATGTGGGTTTAGATCGACACACGCGTCGAACAATGACTGCGAGATGTTGCCGATACCGTCGGTATCCACACGACTGGTTAGCGCATGCGCGTAATACTTGGCTTGGTACGGCGTGATCTGCATTTCTATCTTTTCTCCCTGAGGCACCCTACTTTTGTTGCAGCACGAACCATTCCCTTGAAAGCCTCGAAGACACCTTTTTTGTAGGGGCACACCCTGTGCGCGAGCTCGTCCACGCATCACAGAAGAGCATCGCGCACAGGGTGCGCTCCTACGGGAAATTTCGCGTGGACGCTTCGAAATCTTTGCCCGCACCATCGACAAAAGTTGTTGCTATGGCCTACCGAACCCTGGACGTTAAGTTAGTCGCGTCTCACTCCGCCCGACAACACCGAGCCGGATCACAAGAGCCCTACAACCCATGCGCTGCCTGTGCCACGGCGCGGAATAGCGCACGGCCCTTGTTCATCGTTTCTTCCCACTCCGCCGCCGGGTCGGAGTCGTAGACGATGCCGGCGCCAGCCTGGACATGTAGACGGCCGCCGTGAATCACGGCCGTACGAATGGCGATGGCGGTGTCGGCGTCACCCCACCAGCCGATCCAGCCGATAGCGCCGCCATAGATATTGCGTTTGGTCGGTTCCAGTTCCTGGATGATTTCCAGCGCGCGTACTTTGGGCGCACCACTAAGCGTGCCGGCCGGGAACGTCGCCTTCAGTACATCCATATAGCTGAGACCTTTGCGCACGGTGCCTTGCACTTGCGACACGATATGCATGACGTGCGAATAGCGCTCCACCGCAAACGAATCGCTCACTTCAACGCTGCCGATTTCGCAGACGCGACCAATGTCATTGCGGCCGAGATCGATCAGCATCACGTGTTCGGCGCGCTCTTTCGGATCGGCTAGCAACTCCGCTTCCAGCGCGGCGTCTTCGACGTCGGTTGCGCCGCGACGGCGCGTGCCAGCAAGTGGGCGGACTACCACTTTGCCGCCTTTCAGCCGCGCCAGAATTTCTGGCGATGAGCCGACAATTTGCGTGTCACCAAGGTCGACAAAGTACATGTAGGGCGAAGGATTCAGCGCACGCAACGCGCGATAGACATCGACCGGGCGCGCGTGGAAGGGCACGCTTAAGCGCTGCGATGGCACCACCTGAAAGATATCACCGGCGCGAATATATTCTTTCGCGCGCTCCACCATCGCCTCGAATTCGGGCTTGGTAAAGGTAGATTTGAAATCACTCTCATCCAGTGCAATCGGCTGCGCTAACTGCGGATATGAAGCACCACTCTGGCGCAGGCGATAGACCAAGGCCTCCAGCCGTCGTTGCGCCTGCGCATACGCCTGCGGCTGTGCAGGGTCGGCATGCACAATCAGATATAGACGGCCTTTAAGATTGTCGAACACGGCGACTTCTTCGGCCAGCATCAACAAGACGTCGGGCGTGCCCAACTCATCCGCACGATCCCATTGCGCCAGCTTTGGCTCGATGTAACCAATGGTTTCGAAACCAAAGTAACCAACCAGACCACCACTGAACGCCGGTAGCTGCGGCAGTTGCGGCACGTCGTATTGCTGACGTAGTTTTTCAATTTCTGCCAGCGGATCGTCCAGATGGCGCCGCTCAGTTACTTCGCCAGAATCCTCCACTTCCAGCTCGTGCCCGCGCAATCGGTACACCCGTTTGGCTGGCAAACCAATGATGGAATAGCGTCCCCACGTGGCGCCGCCTTCGACCGACTCGAACAAAAACGTATACGGGCCATCGGCCAGCTTCAAATACACCGACAACGGTGTATCGAGGTCGGAAAACACCTCGCGCACCAGCGGAATACGCGTATGTTCTTTCGCCACTAGCGCTTCGAATTCGTCTTGAGAGATCACGTTGCAACTATCCACAAATGAAGAATCGCCCAAGATAGCAGTCCAAAGCCTTACGAACACGCCCGAATACGCGCGCTTGCTGCGGGACCGGGCGCGGTCTACTCTCGCGATGGGGGAAACAGGGGCACGACGTGAAGCGCTATGGCAGGGGACTTCCATGCTTGCAGGCCGAGACGGCAAACCATGCCGCGGCTTGGCCGTCTGCGGCCTTTGGGCGTGCGCCGCCAGGGGCGACTTCATGCACGCCATGATCGAAATACGCTTACTACAAACTATCGCCGGCATTCGCTTGCGCATGAGCGATGGTGCTATCGGCACAATCTGGCGTGTGCGAACGACGCAAAGGCGGCCACTGGCGACGCCGGTTACAAAGATAAAGGTTTGAACAACCCAGGACGACAACCCGTTCGGACAAGCACCTGAATGCCGCGCGCGAGCTGTTTGGTACGACCGCGATCACACACTAATTTGCGACCACGAGACAGGAGTTGGACGTGACAGACGAGAAGATATGGATTGGTCAGAACGGCAAAAGGCACGGCCCATACCAGGAAGCTGACGTTCGCCAGTGGTTGAAGGAAGGCAAGCTCACGCACGATGCGTTGGGCTGGCACGAAGGGATGGCGGATTGGGTCTCGCTGGTCAGCCTGTTTCCGGCTGTAGCGAACGAACCGTCGCCGCCCCCAATACCGCCACCGGTTGCACCGACGCCAGCACCGGCGGCTCCCATATCACTGGTGGCCCCCGCAGCCGCTGTACCCGTCTCGACCGCTCACGAACCGTCTTCTGCCTACGAGCCACCGTCGGCCTATGAGCCGCATTCGGCATACGAGCCACCTTCGGCCTACGAGGCGTCTTCCTCCTACGAGCCCCCTTCCGCCGAGCCACCTTCCACATACGCCAACGACGGCGCATCGGCAGCTGCCGCGGATCGCGCGGACCTCCCGGCACCACCATCACTGCACTGGGGTTTGGTATTGCTGTTCACGATGCTGACCTTCGGCATTTTCTCCATCATCTGGCCGTTTATCCAGGCAAAGTGGGTGCGGAAAATTGATCCGCAAAGTAACGTCACGCTACTTCTTGGCATTGCCGTTGGCTGTGGCGTCGTCGGTTACATTTCCTACTTCGCCGGTTTCGCCGCCATGCTGCGAGGCGAAACAGGCTCAAGTCTGATTGGCTTCGGCGGGTTGTTGCTCTTTGGCGCTTGGGTGCTGTTCCTGGTCGCGTACTTTTCCATGGCTGGCTCCCTACGGCGCACCTTGCCGGACTACGGCATTCCGGTTGCCATTGGTGGCATCACACTGTTCTTCTTCACCATGTATTACATGCAGGGCCAATTGAGCTGGGTCGCACGCTGGAAAGAGACCGGACAGGTTTCACCCAAAGCATCGAAAGGCATTTTTTGGGTGATTTTCTTCGTCATACCCTTCGTACTCGGTATCGTCGCTGGCATCGGCGTTTCTTCCTATAAGGACTACGCCACTCGCGCTCGGGCAATGGGTTCGACCATTCCAGCAGCAAGCGCCGAGGTGGCTCTGGTGAAATACGACACCAGCGCCAACCCTTGTTCTGACGCCGCTCCAGTCAAAGCCTTCGCTAGCAGCGCTCCGGTCCGCAGCTAGCGCGCGTCATCACGGCTGGCGCCACGGGTGAACGCCCCCGGCGACGCCAGCCATAGCCATAACCGCGACGGATCAGACAGCCACGGGCCGCTTCAGGCACCGTGGATGGCCGACTTCGCGCCAGGCACATAGTGGGAGTCCATTACCACCTGCATAAACGCATCAAGCAAAGTGCGGCGGGTGGTATCGCTGTCGTCAAACGTCATCGACCAGCTCCAGCGAATACCGCTGGCCTTTGCTGGCTCGCAGAACACCACGATGTCGTCCACATGATCGGTGCCCTGATATAACGTGGCCTGGCACGGCGCGAGGGGATGGTGAATCGTGATGTTGCTGACTTTCGCCGCCGGGTCTGCCTGCAGGTAGTGATTGCGATCGGCCGCTATCTCGGCCGTCAACGTCGGCAACTTTCGCGGCCACACGTTCAACACCATCACCTGCTGCGGCTTTCCCGTCCATTCGCCGCGATACACCACCGCGTCGACGCCAATGGCCTTGGCATACACACAACAATCGCGCGTCCAGCCGGCCGGGGTTTTGGCCGCGATCATCCACGCCGGCTGAGCGCCGTCACGTGCGCCTTGCGCCAGCACATCCGGGCTGTTGCTGGCATAGGCGAGCACGGCAAACACACTCAAGACAAGCGACACGCACGTGCGTACGAAGGTCCGACGGCGCATCACGACTGCCACCGACGCTTTTCAGCAGCGCCTGCATCAGCCAACACGGCACTGCCGACACTCAGCCAGAGTCGACCATCCCCTACGGACCGCGCGGCGGCCAGCAGACAGGCGGCGCGCGACCGCCGCTTTCCTCCGCTGTCGATGGCTCGTGGCTGACTATTCGCGACCGCGTTAAGACGACGCATGACATATTCCGAAAAGGTGGAGCGCGCAGCGTGCTATGCGAAAGTCACCGGCGCAAGCTGTGGTGTGCCATTCATCCGCCCACCCGTATTAGATGCGACGCCGTTGGCGCGCAATTCAGCACAGCCTAGTCACTGCGCCAGTGTGAACAAGTCACAAAATCTTACGCAATAAGTGTTGTGGCAGCGTCGAGCCTTTCCGCCCAGCCTAGCGAACGGCGTAGCAAGGCTGCGAACTTCGAGAGCCAGCAACCAGCAGACACCGTCAGCCGCCGCTGGGTGCACCAGCCAGTGGCGATCGTTGGCTCGCTACGGGCTGGTGCAGCCAATTCCCGCACCTCAATCATGCTGTCAGTAGCCGCCACCACGACCGAATGGCGCGACGCGCTACGCATCAATCGTCGCCGTTGCAGGCGATCACAAGCCCATTTATTCAAAATTCTGGCGCTACCCGCGCATGCAGCAGGCCGTGATAAGCGTCACAAATTACGTGCATTCGTGCTATTTCGCGCCAACACCGCAAGGAATATCGTAGAGACATTCGCCACTGGCGTGGGCGGCGAATGATCCTTTAACGACACTTTTCAGTGTCGCTTTGTAACTACGCGTCTTCGCGCTGTTCTGGTAGGGATTTCCAGGGGGAAACAGTGTGGTTCGGACGTACTTTGGGATCAGCTGACAGTTAACCAAACAGGTTCCCGCGCCCTGCGCGCGGTCATCTCTCATGGGGTCCAAACGGCCGCATCGGGCTCGCTTGCCTCTAAATATTGTCTAGGAATCTACATGCCCAATCACTTTCGCTTGAAGTTACTCGTTGCCTCGATCGGTATGGCGACTGCGTCGCTGGCCACCGCGGCCACAACCCAAAACTTGCACCAGCAAAATCTCGGCGCCGTTCCCGTTAGCACACTTGCCGCTCACCTCAACCTTGGCCAAAACATGACCTTGGCACCGCAAGCTGCGGTGGCCTTGGCCAACGGCCAAAAAGTCGTGCGACAGCAACAGATGTTTCTTGGCGTACCCGTGTACGGTCACAGCATCGCGGTGGTGCAAGATGCACAAGGTAACGCCCTGCGTGCCAGCGGTGAGCTGGTACAAGCCAGCCAGCTCGGCCTGACCTCAGTAACGCCCAAGCTCACTCCCGCCAAGGCCATCGCCGTCCTGCGCAGCAGTGCGCACACGACCTTGATCGGCGGCAGCACCATGTCGAACCAGAAGGCCGACCTGTTCGTTTACCCGCAGGAAGGCGGCCCAGCGCGTTTGGTTTACCGCGTGTCGTACTTCGTTAACAGCAGTAACCCGACGCGCCCGACCGCCATCATCGACGCCAACACCGGCGCCGTTATCCAACGCTGGGAAGGTTTGACCGACGCCTCAGCCACCGGCCCCGGCGGCAACCAGAAAACCGGCAAATATATTTACGGCACGGACTACGCCGCACTCAACGTGACCCAGTCGGGCAACACCTGCACGCTGGTCAACACCAACGTCAAAACCTACAACCTGAATCACGCCACCAGCGGCGGCTCGGTGGTCAGCTTCACCTGCCCGAACAGCGACACTGACGCCATCAACGGCGCCTACTCGCCGGTGAACGACGCGCACCATTTCGGTGGCGTCGTGCACGATATGTACAGCGCCTACACCGGCGCTGCGCCGCTGAACATGCAGCTGCGCATGAACGTGCACTACAAGTCCAACTACGAAAACGCGTTCTGGGATGGCACCGCGATGAACTTCGGTGACGGTGCCAGCACGTTCTACCCGCTGGTGTCGCTGGACGTGACCAGCCATGAAATCAGCCATGGTTACACCGAGCAGAACTCCGGCCTGCAATACACCGGCATGTCCGGTGGCATGAACGAAGCGTATTCGGACATCGCCGGTGAAGCGGCCGAGTTTTACGATCGCGGCGCCGCCGACTTCTTGGTCGGTGCAGATATCGTGAAAGCCAGCGCCGGTATCGGTACTGCACTGCGCTATATGTGCAACCCGCCGCAGGATGGCGGTTCGATCGACAATGCGTCGCAGTACAACTCCAACCTGGACGTGCATTACTCCAGCGGCGTGTACAACAAGTCGTTCTGCTTGCTAGCCAAAACCAGCGGCTGGGATGTCAAAAAGGCGTTTCAGGTCTACGCACTGGCAAACAAGACGTACTGGGCACCGAATGCCACCTTTAACTCCGGCGCTTGTGGGGTGGAATCAGCGGCTCAGGACTTGGGCTATAGCGTCAGCAGCGTGGTCACGGCGTTCAATGGCGTGGGCGTGACCTGCCCGACGCCTCCGCCAACCCCAACCCCCACGCCAACGCCAACGCCCACGCCAACCCCGACACCCACCCCAACCGGCGGCGTGTTGCAAAACGGTGTGCCGGCCACGGGCCTGTCCGGCGCCGCCAGCAAAGAGCTGAATTACCAGATCACGGTGCCGGCCAACGCCAGCAATTTGGTCATCGGCATGTCCGGCGGCAGCGGCGACGCCGATTTGTATACCAAGTTCGGCGCCACCCCGACCACCAGCAGCTATGACTGCCGGCCGTACATTGCCGGCAATACTGAGTCATGCACGGTCGCGGCCCCGCAAGCCGGCGTGTATTACGTGAAAGTGCGTGGCTACAGCGCGTTTTCCGGCATCACGCTGAAAGCTAGCTACACGGTCGGCGGCGGTAACACCGGTGGTTTGCAGAACGGAGTGCCAGTAACCGGCCAATCGGGCGCCAAAAATCAGGAGTTGAGCTTCACCGTCACCGTACCAGCGGGCAGCAACACCCTGACCATCGCCAGCTCCGGCGGCAGCGGCGACGCTGATTTGTACGTCAAATTGGGCTCAGCGCCTACCACCAGCAGCTACAGCTGCCGGCCCTACATGACCGGAAGCAACGAAACCTGCACGTTCAGCGCGCCATCGGGCACGTATTACATCAAATTGCGCGGCTACTCAGCGTTCTCTGGTGTTTCCCTGAAGGCTAGTTGGTAAGCGATCCGACCGGCCACGGGCGGCCGGAGCTGTAATCAACTAACAGCGATAAAACGGGCTCGGTCGGTAGATCGGGCCCGCTTTTTTTATCTGGTTTGACGCGAGCAAGGCAGCCCGATACGCGTGTTGAACGACGCCTAGGCGTCGGGTTAATCGGCTATCCAGTTCGCTTGCAGCCATACAACGAAAAAAAATTGACAAAATGATCGACAGCGGGGAACCAAACACAACCGGCCCGGTCAATTACTTCGATAGGCACCCCTTCCATTGCCGTGGAAAGTGCTGGTACGACCTACCTCCCCGACAAAGGTCGTATCGGCATAGTGGTGCCGATCATGGTGTCTCCTCGTACGTCCACGATGACGTTTGTCCCGGCGCAGTGACCACTGTGCCGGGATTTTTTAATGCACGACCCTTTGACTCGACGGCATCAGCGCCGGCCATTCGTTCGCCTAGCGGTGAAGCATTTCTAACCGGCAATGGCACGCCGCATGGCGGCAATCTCAGCTTGGTAATCTTTTGCATGAAAGATGGCTGAGCCGGCAACGAAAGTATCAGCTCCTGCCGCGGCAATCGCACCAATGTTGGCTGCAGTCACACCACCGTCCACTTCCAATCGAATCGCACGCCCACTGGCGTCAATACGCTCGCGCACTTGGACCAGCTTGTTCAGCGTGCCGGGAATAAATTTCTGCCCGCCAAAACCCGGGTTCACCGACATGATCAAAATCAGGTCAAGTTTGTCCATCACGTAATCGAGGTAACTCAGCGGCGTGGCGGGATTGAACACCAGCCCAGCGTGGCAGCCGGAGTCCTTGATCAAGCCAAGCGTGCGATCAACATGCTCACTGGCTTCGGGATGGAAACTAATACCGGTCGCGCCTGCTTTGGCAAAGTCCGGCACGATGCGATCCACTGGTTTGACCATCAAATGTACGTCAATCGGCACGCTAATGCCGTAACCGCGCAACGCGGCCAGCACCATTGGACCCATCGTTAAATTCGGCACGTAATGGTTGTCCATCACGTCGAAATGTACCCAGTCCGCACCAGCGGCGAGCGCGGCGGCCGTGTCTTCACCCAAGCGGGCAAAATCGGCGGCAAGAATGGACGGAGCGATGATGGGAGATTGCTTAGCCATGGTTTTTTACCAATCGTGTCGATGACGGTGAACGGCGAAATTTCGGAGCGGTTGTAAGAGCAGGCAAAGGCGGGCGTCGGACCGATGTCGGAGCGACTTTAGCCGCGATGCTCTTGTCCTAAGCTCCAGCTTCATGACCTTTGTTTTGTATTTAGATCTGGCATCAAAGCAGGAGCATCGCGGCTAAAGCCGCTCCTACAATAGTGTTTCCTCATCGCTGGCCACCGCCGCTGTCTAGAAGTAGTCCGCGCGCCGATTACTTAAACCCGCGCTGTTCCTTGATCTGGTTATAGGCCGAGTTGATGTCGCTAGCGCGTGATTCCGCCTGCTTGCGCATATCATCCGGCAAGTCGCCCAAACGATCGGGATGGTGCTCGGAAATCAGTTTGCGATAAGCGCGTTTAATCGCCCGGTCGTCGGCGTTACGGTCAATGCCCAACACCACGTAGGGGTCGGGCCCCTGCGTCGCGCGCTGTGGCGGCACATAACCGCCACTCGACCCGCGCGAATAGCCTTGGCCGCGGCTGTAGCCGTGCTGACCACCGGCATTCCAAGCGAAACCCTTCATCGCCATCAGCGCCATCAATTCCATGTCGCTGACGCGCAAAGCAAAAGCTAGCTGGCGCAAGATGGCCATTTTCTCCGGTGCAGGATTTCCTTCCGCCAGCACCGTGTCGATCACCACATCAAGCACCGGGAACGCATGGTCACGGCGCACGCCGACCCAACTGCGCAGGTCGTTGATGGTGCCGGTCACGTCAAACTCGGGTTGCTTGCCGATGGTGAAGCTGGCTGCGGCTTGCTGACGCTGCGCGGGGTTTAAGTTCATCCGCGTCATCATGCGTTCGGCGACCGCAATCTCTGCTTCCGACACCCGCCCGTCTGACTTGGCTACGGCACCCAGCAAGGTAAACAGTGGCCCGACGAAGCCGCCCGCTTCCGGCGCGGTGCGCTTGCGCTGGTTGTAGCGCAGGTTATCGAAGATAAAGCCGATGACGGCGCCGGTGATGGCGCCCGGGGCGCGGCCAATAAGGAAGCCGAGAAACGCAAACCATAGTGTGTAGGAATAACTCATGGTCGTGCCTGTGGCGCCGCCGACTGCGCGCTATACCAGCGCGCCAAATCATCCAGTTCGGCGGCATTGAGCGGGCCAACAGCAGCGCGCATCACTGGCACACTACGGCGACCATCGCGATATTGCTTCAACGCATCGCGCAAGTAGTCCAGCTTTTGTCCGGCCAGGTTCGGCACGCCGGGCATGCTGGCGTGGCCGGTACGGCCGTGACACGCCGCGCACAAACCCAAACGCGTGGGCGCGCTGGGTGTGGGTAAAGCGGTAGCGGCTTGCGCCAGCACTCGCACAGGCCACGCGGTGGCTAGACAAAGCGCCGCAATCAATAGGGTTCGCATCGGCAACAGATGGGGTTGAAGACCGACAATTCTAGCAGTCAGCTCCACCGACACTTTCAAACGATGCTCCCGGCGCTCTGCCGACAGCAGTTAGAATAGGCGCTTCACCCTTTTACGGAACCACTGTCGTGCCTACCAGCATGCTGCAATCGAACCTGCCCGGCCTGGAATTGATTCATCGCGGCAAGGTGCGCGATGTGTACGCGCTGCCGCGCAGCTACCGCACTGACGGCACAGCGGAAGAAGACCGTTTGTTGATGGTGGCGACTGATCGTTTGTCAGCCTTTGATGTGGTGATGCCCAACCCGATTCCGGGCAAGGGCGAAATGCTGACGCAGATTTCCAATTTCTGGTTTGCGCAAACGGCGCACTTGGTCCCCAATCACGTGCTCGACGTACCGCTAGCCGATGTACTGCCGGCCGGCACTGACCTGGCGCTGTACGCGAAGCGCAGCATTGTCGCGCGTCGATTGAAGCCGGTCCCGGTAGAAGCTATCGCCCGCGGTTATTTGATCGGTTCGGGCTGGAAGGACTATCAAGCGACCGGGTCGCTCTGCGGTATGGCATTACCGACGGGGTTGAAGCAGGCGCAGCAACTGCCCGAGCCTATCTTCACTCCGTCGACCAAGGCCGAGGCCGGCCACCATGATGAAAACGTCAGCTTTGACCGCATAGCAGCTGAAGTAGGCAGTGAGCTGGCCGGAAAGGTACGCGATGCGACCTTGGCCATCTATAAGTGGGCAGCGGCCTATGCCGCCGCGCGCGGCATCATCATTGCCGATACCAAGCTGGAATTTGGCACTGACGCCGCTGGCAAGCTGTACGTGATGGACGAGATGCTGACGCCTGACTCGTCGCGCTTCTGGCCGGCTGACGAATACCGCACCGGCATCAGCCCGCCCAGTTACGACAAGCAGTTCGTACGCGACTGGCTGGAGACGCAGGACTGGGGCAAAACCGCACCCGGCCCGATCATTCCTGACGAGATCATCGCGCGCACCTCCGCCAAATATGCCGAAGCTCTGCATCGGCTGGCCAACATCGAGCTCACCTGATGAACGCCTGGTTGCTACTCTCGCTGGCCATCGTTGCCGAAGTCCTCGGCACGAGTGCATTAAAGGCCAGCGAGGGTTTCAGCCGATTACTGCCCAGCGCCGTCGTCGTCATCGGTTATGCCGCTGCGTTCTATTTTCTCAGCCTGACGCTGAAACATATTCCGCTAGGTATCGCCTACGCGGTATGGGCCGGTGCTGGAACGGTACTGATCACCTTGCTCGGCACCTTGCTGTACCGACAAAAGATTGATCTAGCCGGTATGGTCGGCATCGCCTTGATCATCGCTGGCGTACTGATATTGAATCTGCTATCCAAGAGTGGTGCCCACTGAAGGCACAGATCACCAAGGCGGATGCAACCATGCGCACCATGCAAAACTGGCTTAATAGCTATAGCGCCGACCACAAAAACCCCATTAATCAGGTATTTCACTGGTTATGCGTGCCGCCGATTGTGTGGGCCGTGATTGCGCTGTTGTGGATTATTCCGGTGCCGACGTCGATCATGCGTCCAGGCGCGTGGGCAGTGCTGGTGATGGTGTTGGCGTTTACGTGGTACTGGAAGCACTCGCATCGGCTTGCAGCCGCTTTGTTGGTTGCCTTTGCGGTGCTCGGCGTCGTCACTTACTGGTTGTTCGACGCACTGGGTGCGGCCGGACTGCGCAATTTAGCAATTATCGTGTTCGTGCTGGCGTGGATCGGTCAGTTTGTCGGCCACCATTACGAAGGGCATCGCCCCAGTTTCCTCACCGACCTTTCATACTTGTTGATTGGGCCGGCGTGGTTGATGGCCAAACTGTTACGCAAATTAGGATTCAAACAAGTCGTATGACGACACTGCTCACGATTATCAGCACCCTACTTTGGTGGGTGCTTTACAGCAGCATGGGCGCCTTAGTGTGCGCACTTATTAGTTGGCCGATTTTGCGTTGGGCCGAACGCAGCCCGGTCGTGTTCAACCGCCTTTACTTCGCCTGCCTGCTATGGACCTTAGCCGGCATGGCACTCATCGTCGCCGTCGCAGCCGTGGAAGGGCATTTGCGGCCACCCTACGGGTCCTTGCTCGGATCTGGCCTACTGCGCTGGGTATTGGTTTTCGACATGTTGCTGGGTGTATTGCTGCTGTGGCGGCTAACCCCGCGCATCGACGCTCGTCGTGTTCGCATCGGCAGTACCTGCATGGCGGTCGCTGCCGTGATGGCGATTGGGTTCGGCATAGCGACCAGCGTCGCTAGCTGAAACCGCCGGTCTTACCGTCATTGAGTCGATTGCAGCGCGCTTAAATTCGCCGCGCGCACCGCTCGTACAAAGCCACTAAACGGAATATCGGTAATACCGAGCAGACCGATGTGGCTGTTTTCGCCATCCAGCAAACGGCCGGTCACCGGCTGATCGGTATATTGGAACCAGTGCGCGCCAACAATATTCGGGTTAGTCGCCGCTGCACCCACGAATCGCGCATACGCCTCACCACGCTGTTGCTCGTTGGCGACCGACACCACGCCCTTACCGAACGGGCCACGATCGTCCGAACCAAAGTGAAACTCGCCAATCAAGGCTGGCTTATCCAGCGCGTGCAATGCGGCCACGTCGAAGCCATGCTGCGGCAAATCGGCGTACACGTTGAAACTAACGACGTCACAATACTTCGCGCACGATGCCACGGCTTCGGGCGTATTCACGGCAAACCGTCCGCCGAGAAACAAATGGTGCGGATCGTGCCGATGAATTGCCGCCGCCACGGTGTGGAAATAAGTATCGGCATACAAGCGCAGCCACGCGTGGTAATCGTCGGTGATCGCCGGGTGCGCCTGATTGGGTAATGGCGCAGCGAAGCCGGTCGCATTCAAGGCGTCCCACGACGTCAGCGCGATACCCCATGCCGTGGCTAGGGTTTCTGGTTCCACATATTTCTTGCGCAAGATGGCGATAAACGCCTGCTTCGCCGGGCTTTTGGCGTCGCCTTGCAAGGTACCGATGGCCAAGCCCCAACGACCTTGCGGACCCACTCCCGCCCAGGCCAATTCGTTGTCCGCGAAATAGCCAAGCAGCCACGGATCATCGCTCACCGCTTGCGTCGTCTGCGCTACCGCACGCTCGGTCGCCTGCACAAAGCGCGGATCAAACGGATCAGGCATGCGCCCCCAATAGTCGTAACCGGTGGCCACGTTCGCGTAATCACCCGAAATATTGATGGATCGGGTATACGGCAATCGATGCGCCTGCCCCAGCGCTGCATCACTCCAGTCGCCAATCGTATTAAAGCCCCACGCCTGCAACCGGTTCAACGTGCGCGCACGCCATGCCTGCAACCAACCCGCGCCGTCGGCGCGATACAAATTGGCACCATAGAAATCAAACCAGCGGCCGTGGTTGAAGCCAATACCCTGACTGGCGCCCTGATCCGCGCGACGGTTGTCGGCATGGCCGAAAAATGGCGCCCACTCACCCGAATCTGGCGGTAATCCGCGAAACATAAATTCACGGCCTTCGACGTAACTGCGATCACCGTCCGCCACTACCGCGTTCACGCCTAACGAGAAGAATGCGTGACCCGCCGGTGTCACTAAATACCAACGACTACCCAGCTTTTGCGTGTGAAACCAGCCCGTTTGCTTCAACCCGTGGACGTCTAGACGTCCACCGTATTCATCCATCTTTTCACGCGGCGGCAACGCTGTCAGTATTTTACCAGCCGCTGCCTGTGCTGCATGCAGCGCCCCGTCCGAGTCAATTTTCTCCGGCCAATCACGTCGAGTGAATTGGCCATAGCGGTCAACAATGTCCGTATAGGCATCGTGCAGCGTCGTATCACCGGCAACACTATTGACGCTTCCCAACAAAAGCGTCTGCGCCGCCTGCGGCGTCGGCATGCTGAGACGGATGGCGCTGACATGGTGCAAATCCAAATTGCCTTGCACGGTGGTCGCTAACAAGGTCAGCGCACCACCATCCTTGAACGGCATCGGCGGCCCCACCTGCATGCCCGACGCACGCGGCGATACCGCATGTAGCGGAATCACCAACGTCTGCGCCGGCCCTGCCGGCAAACCTACGCTAGCGTGCAAGTGTTGTGTCGGGCTGTTGCCATCAACGTCGACTGCCAGCGTGACTGCCCACGGCATCGCATTTTGCACCCGGATGCGCAGCGCGTTACGGCCGGACCAATCCCACGTACCGGTGGTCGGCGTCAACACGATTTGTGGCTGCGCTGCCGGCTGAAACGCATAACGCTGCTGCGCCACGCCATCGCTGGCGTGCTCTGCCGCACCCACCCGCTGCACCTGCGTCAACTGAACCTGCGCGCCCGTACTGGCTGCCGACAGGTCCAGCAGATCAGGCTCGGCGGCCGCGTGACACGCGCTCAGCGCAAACAGGCAGAGCGACCACACCCACACACTACGTTTCATCGTCCAACCTCGTGGAGGCACCATGACATTATGCGCGGGCATAACCCGTTCGCCGGCATGATGTCTGCCCACGCCACTACGATGTTCAGCTTGGCCGACCAAGGGCATCGGGGTTAAAACGCCTGCCACAAGGATGAGTCGACCCACGTCCGTGTGCGAGGGGCTTCGGGCCAGATGCCGCGCCCCACCATCACGCGCAAGTCTTACCCAATCCGTTCACGCAACCAGCGCCAGCCGTAATACACCGGCACACCCAGCGCGATGATCAACAAACTCATGCCGGCATCACCGGGCGCGTGAATGGCACTCGCGACGATCACGCCAAACACGGTAATCACAAAGATCAGCGGTAGCAGCGGATAGAACGGGGCCTGATACGGCGCCGGCTCGTCAATGAAATGCTTGCGATACCAAAACAGTGTGCCAATGCCGAACACATGCCCAAGCCACTCGCCCACGGTGGTGTAGTTCAATAGTTGATTGAAGCTACCCGAGACCGCCAACACGATCGCCCACGCACCGAGTACCAGCAGCGCGATTTGCGGCGCTCGCGTGCGCTCATCAATACGGCCAACGGCGCGAAAAAATACGCCATCCGCACCCATGGTTTGCAACACGCGCGCGCCGCCGGCAATGGCAATGCTGCAATAGCCAAAAGTGGAGCAAGCGATCCCAATGGCGATCGCCGTGGCGCCGTATTCGCCAAACAATTTACGCATCAGATCAGCAGCTGGCGCATGACTGAGCGCCAATCCGGCATGACCTAACCCCGCCAAGTACGCGTAATTGGCCAGTAAATAGCACAGCACTACACCGGCCATACCCATACCCAGCGCGCGCGGCAAGGTGCGTTGTGGATTGCGTACCTCACCAGCCAAATCGTTGAGGTAATGAAAACCGCCGTAGCTAAACAACACCGGCAGCAGCGCACCAGCAAATGCCCACGTCGATGCTCGCGGCGCGGCACTGGCGGGTGCAAACACCACACCCAAGTGCTCGTGGCCTAGGGTCAAACCCGCCACGACCAATAGCGCGATCGCGGCCAACTTCAATACGGTAAAAATATTCTGCATCCACGCGCCAGCGCGTATGCCACACAAATTGATGCCGACGATAAACACAATGGCGCCGGCGGCTATCGGTTTCACATACAGCAGCGGCGCCACGCCGATGGCGGCACACAAATATTCGGCAAACATGGTTGCTACCGCGGCCACGCTGCCCGGGTAATTAATCAGCGCCATGGTCCAGCCAAACAAAAACGCGGGCAACAGTCCGAACGCCTCACGTAGATAGACGTAAATACCGCCCGCCTGCGGCCGCCGTGCGCCCAATTCGGCGTAACAGAGCACGCCAGCCAGCGTGAGCAAACCACCGATGGCCCACAAAATCAGCACTTCGGTGCCGGACGAGGTATTGCGCGCTACCGTGGCTGGCGTAAGAAAGATGCCTGCCCCGATGACGCCGCCGATGACAATCATCGCGGCGTCCCAGGTATTCAGGCGACGGGCATACACATTGGTGGGTTGATTTGACATGGCGGTAACCTTGCCACTGTGAACAACGTTTCCGCTAGTACCACGTGGCACACATGAGCGTCCGTCCACAGCGCAGCCTGAGATTGCGACACAACTAGGCCAGCACAGTGGCACTCAGCTACGCATCGACGGCACACTGGCACCGTTGCAATCAATGTTCGCCGCGGCAACTAGCGCAGACGAAATAAAATTTTGGCCTGCACGCGTGGGGTGTCATTCTCTCGCTGACACGGCATTCTTGTTTGGAGACAGCAGCATGGCAACACCCGTCGCGCCTCGTCCTCTGGTTGCATTTGCCACATCGGCCGACTACGGGGAACTTCAACCCGACGACGCCCACGTCGCCACATCGCTGCAACGCCTCGGTGTGCAGCCGGTTAGTTGTGTATGGAACGATCCGAGCGTCGATTGGTCGGCTTTCGACGCGGTGCTGATCCGCACCATTTGGGACTACTTCAAACACTACGCTGCGTTTCTTGGCTGGCTGGATCGACTCGACCAGCTAGGGATTCCCACCATCAACAACAGTGCCTTGCTGCGCTGGAATAGCGACAAGCGCTATCTGCTGCAACTGGCTCAGCGCGACGTGGCCATTATCCCGACCCAACTCAGCCGCGCCAGCGAACTCGGCCATGTATTGGCAGCCAGGTGCGGACAGCAAGTGGTAGTGAAACCCACCATCAGCGGCGGCGCCTGGCATACGCTGCGCGGCATCGCTGGCGATAACGCGTTCGATCGAGCCGCAGTGGAACTACCCACCGAATACGACTACCTAGTGCAGCCGTTCGTGCCAGAGGTGGTCAGCGACGGTGAATGGTCACTGCTCTACTTCGCCGGCAAATTCAGCCACGCCGTGATCAAACGTCCCGCAACGGGCGACTACCGCGTTCAAGGCGAGCATGGCGGCTCAGTCGAACCGGCCACTCCAAGTGCCAGCACGCTCGCTGCCGCCGAGCGTGCGTTGGCCGCCGTGGTAGCGCTTGGTCACGGCGATCAAGCTTACGCGCGCGTCGACGGCGTGATCCACGCCGGACAATTCCTGATCATGGAGCTGGAGCTGGTCGAGCCGTTCCTGTTTTTGACCGAACATCCACAAGCCGCCGAGCGCTTGGCGCAAGATATCGCCCGGCGCCTGCCGCCGCAGCTGCGCTAGCCAAGCACTGGTTAGTGCCGCGGGCAAGACTCGCCAACACAGGCTTGTGCCAATGAAAGAAATCCCCGCTGGCGTGTATTTATCTAGGAAGGCGGCCATCCGGTCACCAAAGGATTCGATATGAAGCGTCCACTTCGCGTAATCGCAGCAGCTGCCGTGTTCGCAGTTCTCGCCGCCTGCACAGCGCCGAGCAATAGCCAAGCCGACTCGGGCACCGCCCCCATGTCGCTGAAAATTTACGCCGTGCCGCCAGCGCAAACCGCCCAACTGCGTGCATCGCTAGGACAGGCGCTCGGAAAGAACGCCAGTATCACGGCTCCGACACCGGGGAAGTTGCTGGTCTACGCACCAGTCAGGGCACAGGCCTCGATTAATGCGGCGCTCACCGACCTAAGCAAATCCGCCCCGACCGAAGAGGTGCCAGCGCAAGTAAATTTGCACTTCTGGGTGGTAGACGCGCAAGCCGGAGCAGGTGCTGACGACGCTGCGTTAAAGCCACTGGCAAGTGCACTGGACGCGGTACGGAAGAACATGGGCCCCCTGCACTTTCAACTGGATCAAGCCGTTTCGGCGATGGCCTCGCTCGGTCACAACGGTTCGATCAAAACGGCAACGGAAGGCGGCTATGCGCGTGGCTTCAACTTTCAGATCAACAGCGCACACGCCAACACGATCAACCTTCAACTCAGCTACGACGATGCAGGCCAAAGCGGTCTTGCGCAATTCGACACTCAGATCGATGTGCAGTCTGGACACTATGTTGTGCTGGCGCAGGCACCCGGTGCTTGCGCACCCGCGTTACCTGGAAGAATCGCGCCCGCGTGTCCGGAAAAACCCACCCTACGCCTACTGATCGTCCGCGCCGACCGCCTGAACCCACCGGCCTGAGGCATCGGCATGACGCTGCGCCAGGAAGCGCTGTATGCCAGCTATCAGCGATTGGAACGGCCGCTCTATAACGTGCTGTACCGCCAGCTGTGGCAAGCCGAGGATTGCCAAGACACGATCCACGATGCCTATGTCCGGGTGTGGGAGCGGCGCGACAAAGTCGATGTGACCACGCTGGACGCACTGGTGTGGACCACGGCGCTCAACCTCGCCAAAAATCGCTTGCGCTGGCGTCTGCTACGACGACACGACGACATCGACACCACGCTTCTGCCTCTGGCCGAAACCTCGTCACAGGATTTTCTAGCCACCCGCCGGCTGCGTCAGGCGTTGCGGCAACTACCACGTCGGGCGCAACAAGTTCTGCTGCTATCGGAGTTCAGTGGTCTACGCGGCAGCGAAATCGCCGCCCTGTTGCATATTCCCGCTGGCACCGTGGCATCACGCAAACACGCGGCAATGGAACAACTAAAACTGTTGTTGGGAGACCTCACTGATGAATGAAGCCCACCTGCTATTCACTAACCTACAGCCGCCACGGGGCGGACTGCAGCGTTTGCGAAGCGCTCTAGAAGGCCAGCCCCAGCACGCACGTCGGCCGCTTGCGTACGCCACCGCCGGGGCGTTTGCGCTAACCGTTTTAGGGGCGGCCTGGCTATTGCCCAGCATGATCGCGCAACATCAACAAACCGCCGAGCTAACCTCAGCCTTGCGAGCCACGATAACCCCACTCGATAACGGTATCCGAATGACCACCGGCGCCGCCATCAAACTACCCAGCGGGCAGCCCAACGTGCAGTTGTACTTGCTGGGGTCACTGCCAAACAGTCGCTGACCACACCACTCAATAGTCCACTGAGTAGTCAGGTGAGTGTTGCAGGTGTGAGGTGTGAGGCACATCACCGCACATGAAAAAGCCCACCGGTCGGTGGGCTTTTGTCTTGCTTCTTATGTCTCGTCCTTTTACTGATTCTCAACGTGCAACTGGGCGAACCGGGACTGGTGGCGCCTGGAAATGGACGTCATATGAAGTAAGGCCCCATCCGCCACCACTGCCCGACGAAGATTGTCCCTCCCACGTATAACCCCACGTCTGCGACCAACCACCCATAACAGTCGTGACACTGAACGTATCACCATTGTTGTAATGCCCGTTCGGTAAATTAGTAGGCGGCCCAGAACTAGGCCCCGGCGCAGACCCAGATGCAGCCATGCGAGAAATACTTGATGCACCCTTCACCGTGGTGGTGAGTTTCGTGGTTATAACGCTAGGAACCCCATGCATATCACTGACATTGCTCAAGGCTCCACTTCCCGGATGATCACGAATGAATTGCCTTGCCAATTCATAATTTGTGCTGCCGGGCGAGTAGGTCCCGATTGACTGAGCGTTCCAGAAACAGATGCGCCGCTCGCGCTACTTTGCGCAACGGCCGGCGTAATCACTCCACCAACCATGCATGTTACTAACGTGACACTTAGCAACAGTGATGTCCTTTTCTTCATAAAGCTTGTCCTTATCGTTCGATGTATCACAGCCCCGCCCGATTGGTTCTAATATAAATAATAATGTGTGTCAACCGGGTGTTGTGTTGTTGCAAAGCAAGTCAGCAAGGGCCCAGCGTCAAGCGCGAGACTGGTGTGTAACCACTGCCGATAACAATCGCATAGCTTGAACCAGCTCCTCGGCAAACGCATCAGGCGAGACTGGTCCGACTGGTCGGGGATTTTGACCTGCGCACGGCGGATTCCCGACGCAGTGACCGCATGCCCATCTAGAATCAACGTATCGATCTACCTTGGTTACTCGCTTGTCTGCTCTTACCCGCAAAATTGTTCACGTCGACATGGATGCCTTCTACGCATCGGTTGCGCAGCGCGACGACCCCACCTTGCGTGGCAAAGCCATCGCGATCGCTTGGCGCGGCACCCGGTCAGTAGTGCTGACGGCGAGCTACGAGGCGCGCGTGTTTGGCGTGCACTCGGCGATGCCGTCATCACGTGCGGAGCGGCTGTGCCCAGAACTGATTTTTGTGCCTCCGGATTTTGTGCGCTATCACGAGGTGTCGCAGCAGATCCGTGACATTTTTGCGCGGCATACTGCGCTGATTGAACCGCTGTCACTGGACGAGGCTTACCTTGACGTCAGCGCATTGGAGAGCGGCCTGCCCTCCGCCACGGCAACCGCCATGGCGATCCGCGCGGCGATCCGCGAAGAAACCGGACTCACCGCTTCCGCCGGCGTAGCGCCGAACAAATTTTTGGCCAAGATTGCTTCGGATGTAAACAAGCCCGACGGCATATGCGTCATTCGCCCGCGTCAGGTCAGCGCGTTTCTCGCACCACTTCCGATTGGCCGTTTACCCGGCGTCGGCAAGGTTACCGAGGCGCGGCTGAAAGCCCTTGGTATCCACACTGTGGGTGATGTGCGTGCGTGGGACAGCGCGCAACTACAAATGCAATTTGGCCGTTGGGGGCTGCGCCTGCACGAGTTGGCGCATGGGATCGACGACCATCCGGTACAACCCGACCGACCGACGCTGCAAATTTCCAGCGAAGACACGTTTGAACACGACCTCACGCTGGACCAGTTGGAATCGCACATTCGCACGCTGGCCGAGCAAACCTGGTTGCATTACCAAAAGGATTCCAGCCGCATTGCCCGCACCGTGGTATTGA
Source organism: Rhodanobacter sp. (assembly GCA_039924175.1). Lineage (GTDB taxonomy): Bacteria > Pseudomonadota > Gammaproteobacteria > Xanthomonadales > Rhodanobacteraceae > Rhodanobacter. The sequence continues at coordinate 44,566 of JBDTBF010000164.1, read as the reverse complement.
AGCTGAAGACGGCCGACTTCCACACGCTCACCCGCAGCCTGACGCCCTCGGCACACCCAGGATCTGCGACCGAACTGGGCGATCTCGCATGCGCACTGCGCGCACGCGTGGAGCGCCCTGCCGACTGCCTGTATCGACTCGTCGGCGTGGGCTTGTCTGGCTTTGTGGATCGCGACAGTTACCGCGTGCAGGCTGAGCTGTTCGACGCGGGTTGAGACCGGGTGGCGCCGCAGCCACTAGACGAGAAGCTCTTGTAGGAGCGGCTTCAGCCGCGATGCTCTTGATGCAGGCTGCAAGAGAAAAAGCATCGGGGCTAAAGCTCCTCCTACAAGGGTCGGCGATTCATCGACGTGGCTACACGCGCTGCTTGAGAGGAGCTTTAGCGGTGATGCTTTTGGGTAGCAATATCAACGCAAGAGCATCGCGGCTAAAGCCGCTCCTACAGGTCCCGCGTTATGCCCTGATCCAGCGCCATACCTCGCTCCACGATGGCTTTTTGCCGTACATCAAAATACCGGTGCGGTAGATGCGGGCGGCCAGCCACACACAAACGAGCAAGCCGACCACCATCAACCCAAGCGATACCACCAGCTCTAACGGCGGCACGGTGGTCATCGACCAACGCACGGGCATCACGAACGGTGCGAAGAACGGCACCAGCGACATCACCATGCCCAGCGTGCTGTTGGGGTCCTTGATGACGCTAAACATCGCGAAGAAGCCGACCAGGATGAAGACGGTGACAAACATCGCGTATTGCTGCGTTTCCTGGATGGAATTACACATGGCACCTACCGCCGCATATAGCGCGCCATAGAGCAGGAAGCCAAGCAAAAAATACAACAGAAAAATTACCAACACGCCGACGGGCATGCTGGGTATGGGCAAGCTCTGCAAGGTATCGGCACTCATGCCAAACAGTGTCGCTAGGTGCTCACGTTGCGTACTCAGCAGGAAGACTGAACCACCCCAAATAGCCATCTGCAGCACGCCAGCCGCTCCCACGCCAAGCACCTTGCCCAACAACATCTGGAATGGCGTTAGCGACGAAGCAAGCACTTCCATAATGCGCGAAGTTTTTTCCTCGATTACCGAGGTCATGGTCTGTTGACCGTAGATCAACACCGACAAATACAGGATGAAACCCATGCCATAGGCAAGAATGAACGACTGCTGCCCACTTTGGCCAGCCAGTTTGCCATCGGATACTTTGACGGTCTGCAAGTCCGCCGGCGTCATCGCCTGCACGACCAACGTCTGATCAATGCCTGACTTGCTTAACCGCCACGCCGCCAGCGCTTGCGACAGACTGCGCTGCAGTGCGCGCATCGCATCAAGGCCGCCGACATTGCCGCCGTAATAGGCCAGTTTGCCATCCGCCAAGGTAGCGTCAGTCAGCACTAAAACGCCGTCCCATTTGTCTGCGTCACGTGCGTGGCCGAAACCCGTTTTGGCGATCAGCCCATCGCGCACGGCGGCCATCTTGTCGCCGCTGGTGGGAAACAGTTGCACGTTGTAGCGCGCGCCATCGGTTGCCTTGTCGCCCAACTTTTCTGCCCGCAACACCGTGGCAATCTGCGCACCTACAGCGGCCGAAGACGCGTCTACGATCGCGACGCGACTGCTATGACTCGCGCCGCCCATGAGCCCCGGCAACAAAAATGCTCCCACCAAAAACACTGGCAGAAGGAGCGTCGAAATGACAAAGGCCTTGGTACGAACGCGCTCGACAAACTCACGGCGCACGACGGCGAAGATCTTTTTCATGCTCATGCGGACACCTCGGCGTGAGCCACGGCGGCGTCGGCGCCAACCTTGGCAATAAAGATGGATTGCAGTGAAGGCTCCACCAGCTCGAAGCGACGCAGCCCCACTTGCGCCTGCACCAATGCGGCAAGCAGTGCGTCTGGGTTAGCACCTTCGGCCAACTGCAGTTCAGCACTGGCGCCGTAATCATCCACCGTAGCGACCAACGTTCGGTCCGCCAAAATGGCTTCGGCACGCTCTTTGTCGTGAGTGAAGCCGAGCGCCACATGACGGCCACCAAAGTCTGCTTTGACCTGCGCTACGGTGCCGCTAACCACACTAGCGCCGCGCGCGATGATCGCGATGCGATCGCACATGCGCTCGGCTTGCTCCATCACATGGGTGGAGAACAACACGGTGCGACCCTCCGCAGCGATCGCCACCACGATGTCCTTCATCACCTGCGCGTTAACCGGATCGAGGCCAGAAAATGGTTCGTCCAGAATGACCAGCTCCGGCTCATGCAGTAGCGCGCCGGCAAATTGGACTTTCTGCTGCATCCCTTTGGACAGGTCTTCCACTTTCTTCTGCGCCCAATCCGCGATGCCCAGACGTTCCAGCCACGCCTGTGCGCGCACTCGCGCGTCGCGCCGCGAAATGCCTTTGGTCTCGCCCAAGAAAATCAGGTGGTCAAGCACCTTCATTTTTTTGTACAGACCGCGCTCTTCCGGCAAGTAGCCGATGCGCGCTGACAAGTTGCGACTGCCGTCGCGTAAGCCAAACAGCGAAATGGAGCCTTCATCCGGCTCCAGAATGCCCATGATCAGCCGAATCGTGGTGGACTTGCCCGCACCGTTTGGCCCGAGCAGGCCAAAAATTCCGCCAGCGAAAACATCTAACGAAAGTTGATTGACCGCAACATGCCCGGAAAATCGCTTGGTGACTGCCGCCAGAGACACACTTGGTGATGCCATGAATCACTTCCCCTCAGAAGTATGCGCACGTAGCGCACTGCCTCGGAAAAGTAACATGCCAAGTGCGCCGGGCGAACACGACTGATGGCATGGCAGCAAGCCAGGTACATACTCACCCGCCGCGCCAGCGCGACGACGACCATCCTCACACGTCCTTGTCGCGCCCAAAGCGTGGCAAGTTCCAGTGATAACGCAGTGACAAAAAGCGCAAGCCAAAACAGGCCAAAATCGGCAGCCAAGTAGCCAGCACGGTCGGCCAATGGTACTGCTCACCAATCACCGTGAGGGCCGCACCAAGCAGCGCGGCGCTGGCATAGATTTCCTTTTGCAGCACCACCGATACGCGCGCCAGCAATACGTCGCGCGCCATACCGCCGCCGACGGCGGTGATCACGCCCAGCAAGATCGCCACCTCGGCGTTGGCGCCAAACAGCAGTGCTTTATGCGCACCGTAAACGGCAAACAGGCCCAAACCCATCGCGTCAAACAAACGGACCGGATAGGTCAGCCGCTCCACCCACGGGTACGCAACGATGGTCAGCAGTGCCGCAATGACGGAGGTCAGCAAGTAGCGCCAATCAGCGAGGCCCGCTGGCGGAATGGCGCCAATGCACAAATCACGCGCAATGCCGCCACCGCAGGCGGTGATAAACGCGATCGCAAGAATGCCGAACAAATCCAACTGGCAACGCCGCGCCGCCGTGGCGCCGCTGATGGCAAACGCGAAGGTGCCGGCCAAGTCCACCAAGTTGAACAGCAGTTGCTCATTCATCGCGCCGACTCACTCCCTGACGTGCCGACAACGCGGCGGATCTTCGCGGCTAAATTTAGCCTATTCGTCGCTAGGCTAAGAAGAAACAGGGGCCACCCCGTCCGCCAACATCGCTTGCAAGGCAATCACGCCGAAGCGACGCTCGTCAGTCAACCCGGCGGCCGGCCCACAACAAGGGTGGCGCCGCACTCGGCTGCCGCAACACGCAGTGGCGGCAACGCCGAGGTCATCAGCCCGCCCGATAGCGCAGCCACCCGCCCAATCATCGACGCGCTTACTTCTTCTTCGGCACGTACAAATCGGTGATCGTGCCTTCATAGACTTCAGCCGCCATGCCCACCGATTCACCCAAAGTCGGATGCGGGTGGATGGTGAGCGCGATGTCGGCCGCTTCGCTACCCATTTCGATGGCTAGAGCGAGTTCGGAAATCAGATCGCCGGCATGCACACCCACGATGCCGCCACCGACAATACGATGGGTTTCGTCGTCGAAGATGAGCTTGGTGAAACCTTCGGTGCGATCCATACCGATGGCGCGCCCGCTAGCCGCCCACGGAAACTTGCCGACGCCCACCTTCATGCCCTTCTCTTTCGCTTCGCGCTCGGTCACACCAACCCAGGCAATTTCCGGATCGGTGTAAGCGACCGACGGAATAACGCGTGCATCAAAGTGGCTCTTCAAGCCGGCAACGGCTTCGGCCGCGACATGCGCCTCATGCGTCGCTTTGTGCGCCAGCATCGGCTGGCCAACTAAATCACCGATGGCAAAAATGTGTTCGACGTTGGTCCGCATTTGTGAATCGACGTTGATAAATCCGCGCTCGGTGACGGCGACTCCGGCCTTATCAGCGCCGATCTTGTTGCCATTCGGCGAACGGCCGACGCCAACCAAAACGCGATCAAACAATGAAGTCTCGGGAATGCTGGCGCCCTCGTAGCCCACCTCAATACCTTTCTTGGTGGCCTTGGCGGTGACCACCTTGGTCTTTAGATGAATGCCTTTGAGGCGCTTGCCGAGGCGCTGCGCCAACGGCTTGATCAAGTCAGCATCGGCGGCGGGAATAAGTTGATCCATAAACTCGACCACGGTGACTTCGCTACCCAGCGCGCTATAGACCGTTGCCATTTCCAGACCAATGATGCCGCCGCCAACGACCAACAATTTCTTCGGCACGTCGGTTAGCGCGAGCGCGCCAGTGGAATCGACAACGCGCGGGTCATCCCACGGGAACGCCGGCAATTTTACCGACTGCGAACCGGCGGCGATGATTGCGTTTTCAAAGCGAATCAGCTTCACGCCATCTTTGGTTTGGACTTCCATTTCGTGCGAGGAAACAAACTTGCCCTCACCTTCAACGATGCGCACCTTACGCTGCTTGGCCATGGCAGCGAGGCCACCGGTAAGTTTGCCAACGACGGTGTTTTTGAAGTCTCGGAGTTTGTCTAAATCGATTTTTGGCTTGCCAAAGCTGACGCCGTGCGCCGCCATGGCCGCTGCCTCGTCGATCACCGCTGCCGCATGCAGCAAGGCCTTGGACGGGATGCAACCAACATTCAGGCATACGCCACCCAGCGTGCCGTAGCGCTCAACCAGCACGCTATCAACGCCAAGGTCAGCCGCGCGGAATGCGGCGCTGTAGCCGCCGGGGCCGGAGCCGAGAACGACAAGTTTGCATTCAATATCCGGCGTACGGCCGGAATGTTCCGCTGCCTGTGGCGCTGGCGCACTCGCTGGCTTGGCTGCGGCAGGCGCTTGCGATGCAGCCGCTTTCGCCGGCGCTGCGACGGGAGTTGTGGCCTTCGGTGCATCGGCCTTCGGTGCGTCGGCCTTCTTCGCCTCGGCAGCGCCAGCTTCCACTTCCAGCACCGCGATCACAGCACCTTCTTCTACTTCATCACCCACCTTCACGCGCACTTCCTTGATCACGCCACTCGCGCTGGACGGGATCTCCATCGTCGCCTTGTCCGATTCCAAGGTGGCCAAACCCTGTTCCTTCTCGACCGTGTCGCCGACTTGTACCAACACTTCGATCACCGGCACCTTGCCGTGACTGCCAATGTCGGGAACCTTAATTTCGATCGTGTTGGCCATGCTTGTTCTTCCTTACAGTATTCGGGTTGGCGCCAAGGCTGGCGACGACCGGTGATCAGGGGGTGGGGAGTTCCGCGGCGGCGCGACTCAAGTGCACTTCACTCTGCGGCAACGGAATAACGATGTCGTGCGCTTGCAACGCGCTGTGGATGGCCCAGTTATAAGCGGCTTGGGCAGCACCGGGGCGGCGCGTGGCGTCTCCGGTCAACCAAACCACCAACTGGAATTTCATGGCCCAATCGCCAAACGCGATCAAACGTACTTCCGGCGGCTTCGTGCCTTCACCGGTCAGCGTAAACGGCACGGCATTCGCGGCTTCCAGAACCGCTTGCTGCACCCGTTCTTTGTCGCTGCCGTAGGCCACATGAAACGGTACTTTTAGACGACGATGGCCTTCGCGCACGGTCCAGTTGACCACGCGACCGTTCACGAACTCCGAGTTCGGCACCAGAATATCGATGTCGTCATTGGTGGTAATGCGAGTGGCGCGGATGTGAATATCGCGCACGCGGCCATGCACACCTGAGGCAAGGTCAACAAAGTCATTGACCTTCAAACTGCGGTCAAACAGCAAGATCAAACCGCATACAAAATTATTGAAAATCGCCTGCAGGCCAAAGCCAAGGCCGACGCCCAACGCGCCCGCAAACACAGCGAAACGCGCCATTGGAATACCGGTGTAACTCAGCGCCACTAGCAAGCCAATCAACAGCAACAAGTAGTGCAACAAACGTCCCACCGTATACACGGATGAGGGGCTAACGTGCTCGTTGCGACGCGCATAGCGGCGCAGTACGCGTTGCAACAACAAGGACAGCACCACAAACGACACAAACACCAACAGTGCCGCAGACAACGAGCCCAACGTCAGGCTGAAGTCGCGGCTGTCCAGAATTTTGGTGTCCAACCAGTCGTCCCACGGGCGAGCACTCGACTCATTCAGTCGCGCCGCAAGCGCAGCCGTGGCAGCCGCGCTCGCGTGATATGTCGCGATGAAAGTGGCCAGCAGCGCCATGGCTGCTCCGTTACAACAACAAGCGGCGAATATCGCCGAGCGACTTGGCTAAAAACACCGTAAACCGCGCCGCCAATGCACCATCAATGACCCGATGATCATAGGACAACGACAGCGGCAAGATCAGCCGCGGCGCAAATTCCTTGCCATTCCAAACCGGCTGCATCACTGACTTGGATACACCAAGGATGGCTACTTCCGGCGCGTTAACGATGGGCGTGAAATAGGTGCCACCGATGCCGCCGAGCGAACTGATGGAGAAACAGCCACCAGACATTTCTGCCGGCCCCAGCTTCTTCGCGCGCGCTTTCTTTGAAATCTCGCCCAACTCGTTCGCTAGCTCCAGCAAGCCCTTCTTATCGACGTCACGAATGACTGGAACCACCAAGCCGTCAGGCGTGTCCACCGCAATGCCGATGTGGAAGTACTTTTTCAAGATCAACTTTTCGCCGCTAGCATCCAGCGATGCATTGAATTTGGGGAACTCCTTCAAGGCCGCTACCACCGCTTTCATCTGGAACACCAGCGGTGAAATCTTCAACTCTTTGTTTTCCGCCCCAAGCTGCTTGCGGAACGCTTCCATTTCGGTGATATCGGCATTTTCATGCTGCGTCACGTGCGGAATCATCGCCCAGTTACGTGCCAGATTCGCGCCCGAAATTTTCTGAATACGCGATAGCGGCTTTTCTTCAATCTCACCGAACTTGGCGAAATCTACCTTCGGCCAAGGCAGCAAGCTAAGCCCGCCGACGCTTCCGCCAACGCCATCAACAGGCCGCGCCCCCGAGGCCAAGGCATGTTTCACATAAGCCTGAATATCGTCGCGCTCGATACGGCCGCTGCGACCCGTACCTTTCACCTGCGTAATATCCACACCCAACTCGCGCGCAAAGGCGCGAACCGCCGGACTCGCATACGGCGAATCGCCGGACATTACGATAGCGACGGGCGACGCCGTGCCGGGCCTGACGTCACCATCGGGAGATTCTTTCGGAGCGTCGGCATGTGCAGCCACGGGCTGCGTCGCTTTTTCAGCCGGCGGTGCTGGCTCCTTGGCTGGCTCCTTGGTCGCCTCGCCAGCTGGTTCCTTGGCGGACTTCGCAGCCTCCGCTTTCGGCGCTGCGGCCGGCGCAGAAGCACTGGCCGCAGCATCTACTTCGATGACAGCGACCACGGTGCCCTCAGAAACAGTGTCGTCCACCTTTAGCCGTATTTCTTTCACCGTGCCCGCAAACGGCGCCGGCACTTCCATCGTCGCCTTGTCTGACTCAAGCGTAATCAAACCCTGCTCTTTGTCGACGTGATCACCGACGCTGACCATGACTTCAATGACGGGTACATCGGCGTGGCCGATATCGGGGACGAGCACTTGTTTAAGGTCAGCCATGGGGACTCCTGCAATGGCGAGGGCGTACTGCCTGGGGAGGGCGGCCGCGAACGAATAATTATCCGGCATACACTGACCCACAGCGCCAACTCGCCCGCGGCACGTTCACCATCCGGTGCCGCACGCCACGCGTGCTATCGCCGAATCACTCACGTCGCGTAACACTCGCCTCGCCGCAGCCACCCGCAACCGGTAGACCACTAAGCGCTAATCATAGCGAAGCCTCGGCTTGTTGGCGTAGACGGAGGTAAATCCATTGGTATGAGATGCGCGTCACGGCATCACCATGCGCATGCGTATGCGTGACCTTGAGCGCATGCGCCATCCTGCGGCGTATGGATAATAAGAGCCACCTCATGCCGCGCACGGCGGTTCTGGAAGGAAGCTATGCTGACCATTCGTGACCTGTCAAAAACCTATGCCAACGGTGTGAAAGCGCTGCGCGGCGTGTCACTAGACATCCCCAACGGCATGTTCGGCCTGCTCGGCCCGAACGGGGCGGGTAAGTCCTCGCTGATGCGCACGATCGCCACGCTGCAAGACCCGGATGCCGGCACGATCACGCTAGACGACATGGATTTGCTGGCCGACAAGCAAGCGACCCGTCGCTTACTTGGCTATTTGCCGCAGGAATTTGGCGTCTACCCGAAAGTCTCGGCCGAGGCGATGTTGAATCACTTTGCCGTGCTTAAAGGGGTAACGGCGAAAGGTGAGCGACGCGATCTGACCGAAGCACTGCTGCGCCAAGTGAACTTGTGGGATGTGCGCAAACGCAAGCTGGGCACCTACTCCGGCGGCATGCGCCAACGTTTTGGTATTGCGCAGGCGCTAATTGGCGACCCACGGCTGGTCATCGTGGATGAACCGACCGCGGGTCTTGACCCGGAAGAGCGCAACCGCTTCCTCAACTTACTCGCCGAGATTGGTGAACGCGTGGTGGTGATTTTGTCCACGCATATCGTGGAAGACGTGACTGACTTGTGCTCGCGCATGGCGATCATCGGCCAAGGCCAGGTGTTGCTGACCGGCGAGCCCATCGAGGCGATTCGATCGCTGGACGGTCGCGTCTGGCGGCGCAGCATCGATAAGGCCGAGCTGGACAGCTACCGGGCGCGGATGAACATTCTGTCTACCCGCCTCGCTGGCGGTCGCACCCAGTTGCACGTGCTGGCTGATGCGCAACCGGAGGCAGGCTTCGAGGCGGTCACGCCCGATCTCGAAGACGTCTATTTCGGCCGTTTGCGGTCACAAGCCATGACCAAGGCCGCTTGAGCAACTTGCTTATTTGCCGTAGCCGCCCGCTCGCGGGCGCTGCCGTTGTGCGCATGCCGCAACCGAAGATCAAAGCGGAAGCCTCGCCTGCAAGCGAGCTCCTACAGCCGCCAGACCAAGCTAGACCAGACCTAGACAGGGATCACTGATGTTCTCGCAGTCAAGCTTCTCCGAAATATTTCAATTTGAACTGCGCCAGCAGCTGAAATCGCCGCTGTTCTGGATCATCGCCGTCGTATTCGCTGCGCTGGCCTTCGCGCTGACCAGCACGGACGCGGTAATGATCGGCGGCGCCAGCGGCAATGTGCTGCGTAATGCGCCACTGGTGATCGTGCGCTTGCTCAGCATACTGACCGTGCTCAGCATGTTTTTGGTGACGGTATTTGTGGCAAGTGCGGCGCTGCGCGATTTTGACAACCGCACCTCCGAGCTATTTTTCACCACACCGATGACCCGCGGCGCTTATGTTGGCGGCCGCTTTGCGGCGGGCTACGTCGCCACCCTGGCCATCATGCTGGCCTGTGCGCTTGGCCTGGCGTTCGGCGGCCTGATGCCGTGGGTCGATGCGGCACGCCTCGGCCCCGCCGACTGGCACGGCTATGCGTGGGCGCTCGGCGTGATGGTGATACCAGACATGTTGTTCATCGCTGCGCTGCTGTATTTGCTGGCGACGGCCACGCGCTCGCTGCTGGCCACGTATATCGGCGTGATCGTGTACTTCGTGCTGCAAGCCATCGTCGGTCAGCTGACCAAGGACGTGAACAATCACTTTGTCGCGGCCATGCTGGACCCGTTCGGCGCGCGCACCGTCGCGCTGGTCACACGCTATTGGTCGGCCTATCAGTCCAATCATCAACTGCCGGCGCTGACTGGCGTGTTGCTGTTCAATCGCGTGTTGTGGATTGGCGTCAGCCTCGGCATGCTGGCCGCCACGTTTGCCGTGTTCCGCTCCAACAGTGAAGGACTACGCCTGCCGCGGCGTAAAAAACGCGTCGAACCACCGATGCTGCGCCCGCAAGCGAACGCTGCTGCGCTAAGCCTGCCCAAGGTGCACATCGTCGATAATTTGCGCACGCATTTACTGCAGCTACGCACGCAATTCGCCTTCGACACGCTCGGCGTGCTGCGCGGCGTACCGTTCCTGATCATGCTGGCGCTGGGCATGGCCAACTTGATCGGCAGCCTGATGTTGTCCGGCCAGATCTATGGCACGGCAACCTGGCCGGTGACGCATCAAGTGTTGGAAATTGTGCGCGGCAGCTCGCAATGGCTGCTGTACATCATCCTCACCTTCTACGCTGGCGAGCTGGTCTGGCGCGAGCGTAGCCAACGTACGGCCGAAGTCACCGATGCCTTTCCGTTGCCGGACTGGGTGCCACTGGTGGCCAAGCTCGGCGCCCTGCTGGCCGTGGTCGTGGCGTTTCTGATCATTGGGTCGCTGGTCGGCATCGGCTGGCAGCTGGGCCATGGTTACACCCACCTAGAACTAGGCTTGTATCTGGAAACGCTGGCGCTGGACGCCATTCCATTTGCCTTGCTGGCGGCGCTAGCGTTGTTCCTGCAGGTGCTGTCCAACAACAAGTTTCTCGGCTACCTGCTGACCATCATCTGGTTTGTATCGCAAATTGGTTTCGGCCTACTGCATTGGGAGCAGAACCTCTACAACTACGGCAATGCGCCCGGCACACCGTATTCGGACATGAATGGCTTCGGGCATTTCTTGCCGGCCACGCTGTGGTTTGATTTCTACTGGGCGAGTTTCGCCGTCGTACTGCTGGTGCTAGCGGCCTTGTTCTGGGCACGCGGCACCGATCACGCCTGGCGTGAGCGTGTCGGTGAAGCGCGATCACGCCTGCACGCGCCGACGGCGCTCATGCTCGGGCTTGGCTTGTGCGCTTTTGTCGGCAGCGGCGCCTGGATTTACTACAACACCAACGTGCTCAACACGTTCCAAAGCAGCACGGCGCAGAAGATCGATCAAGCCAACTACGAGAAGGAATACGCCAAGTACAAAGATGCTCCGCAACCGCGGATCACCGCCGTGCAGGCCAACGTCGACATCTACCCGTACCAGCGCAAGCTGGAGATTCGCGGCCACTACACCTTGGTCAACAAGCACGACACACCGATCAGCACGCTCTACGTGAACTTTGCCGACAAGTTCACCGTGAAGTCGCTCAACTTCGCGCCACATGACACGGTCAGCGCCAACAAGGAACTGGGCTTCACCATCTACAAGCTGAAGACAGCACTGGCGCCGGGCGCATCAATGCCGTTCGACTTCACGCTCGAGTACGCCCCCAAGGGCTTTACCAATAGTCCAGAAGGCCAGTTTCTCGCCCACAACGGCACCTTCTTCAACAACAGTAAGCTGCCGCAATTCGGCTATCAGACCCAAGCACAGCTCACCGATCGCAACGATCGGCGCAAGTACGGCCTGAAGCTCGACGTCCCCCGCATGCCGCCACTGGACGACGAGAAAGCGCGCGCCAACACCTATATCAGCAACGATGCCGACTGGATCAGCTTCGACACTACCGTGTCGACCGCCGCTGACCAGATCGCTGTAGCACCAGGCACGTTGCAAAAGGAATGGACGGCCAACGGCCGGCGCTATTTCCATTACAAGATGCAGCAGCCGATGCTGAACTTCTTCTCCTATTTATCCGCGCGTTACGCAGTAAAAAGCGAGACATGGAAGGGCGTAAACATTTCGGTGTATTACAACCCGGCGCACGCGTGGAATATCGACCGCATGATCCAGAGCGTGAAGGACTCACTGGATTACTACGACGCCAACTTCACGCCTTATCAATTCAAGCAGCTGCGTATTCTGGAATTCCCCAACTACGCGAGCTTTGCGCAGTCATTCGCCAACACCATCCCGTTCTCCGAGTCGCTCGGCTTCATCGCCGACCTGCGCGACAAGAGCAAAATCGACTACGTTTATTACGTCACTGCACACGAAGTAGCACATCAGTGGTGGGCGCACCGGGTGATTGGCGCCAACATGCAAGGCTCCACCATGCTTAGTGAATCACTGGCGCAATACTCCGCACTGATGGTGATGAAGGAAAAATATGGCGCCAGCCAGATGCGTAAATTCCTGAAATATGAATTAGACGGCTATTTGGCAGGGCGCGCTACCGAAAAGCTGGCGGAGGAGCCGCTAGCCAAAGTCGAGAATCAGCAATACATCCACTACAAGAAAGGCTCACTGATTTTCTACGCGTTGCAGGATTACGTTGGCGAAGCAAAGCTCAATGCCATGCTCAAGCAATTCCTGATCGACAAAGGCTTCCAGCAACCGCCGTACACCACATCGCAAGAATTCATGGACGCGCTGAGCAAGGCGCTGGGGCCGAAGTGGCAGCCGCTACTGAACGACTTCTTCTGGAAGATCACTTTGTTCGACAACCGCATCACCGACGCCACCGCGAAAAAGCTGCCAGACGGTAAGTACGAAGTGACCATGAAAGTGCACGCCGGCAAGGTTTACGTGGATGGCACCGGCAAGGAAACCGCCGCCACACCAGACATCCCCATCGACATCGGTGTGTTTGCCGCTGCCACTGGCGGTCAGGACGGCAAGCCGCTGTATCTGCAAAAGCGCGTAGTGACCAACGGCGACAGCACCATCACCGTCATCGTCGACGGCAAGCCCGCGCAGGCTGGCATCGATCCGTATAACGAATTGATCGACAAGGTCTCCAGCGATAATCGACGGGCGGTGACACTGCAGTAGAAACACTGAGTAGCTGTCCGGGTGACCGGCGGCTACTCCGGCGCTGCGAGCCGAGCCGTACTTGCTCGTCACTCCGACACGCTCTCGCACGCGCCGTGGAGAATACCTTTCGACTACTGAAAGACGGCCGGCCAGGAATTTCCCGCTCGCGCTGTGCAACTAAGCAGCCAGAGACCATCGATTCTCGTCTTTGCGAGAGTGGAGACTCTAGCCCGACCTACCGAGCCGCAGTGCCGCCCAAGCTAACGATCGGGAAGGGTCCACCCTCCCCCGTGAAAGCCCAAACGGAGTGACCACACCCACTTGGACGACGGCGATTCTGGAGCCTGCCCGTCGTCGGAAGAATGCTCACCATAGCGGTGGTGCATACGCGTAGGGCTCAGCAGCGGCGCACTGCATACGATCCAAGCAGGCCCGCCACAACAATCAGCGCGCAGCGTCCGGCGGTAGCGCCGGAAAGCTCGCCTCGCGTGGCTGGATCTCGCGTACCGGCACGGCGAACGACACCTGTAATGCTTCCAACTGCGCCATGATCTTGAAGTTCACTCGCTGCTGGATATCGCGATAGAGCGCAAACCCAGGATCACAAACGTAATAGACAAATTCGAAGTCGAAGCCGTATTCACCGAACGCGATCAAGTGACCACGATCGAAACGCGCTTTCTCTTCCGCCTCGATAGCAGCGCGCGTCTGCTCAACAATAGCCTGCACGTCTTCGGCGCGGGTGCTGTAGGGCACGCGAAAGCCGAACACGATCCGACGTTCCGCCATCCGGCTGTAATTGTGGATTAACTCTTTCAGCAGATTGGAATTGGAGATCACCAACTGCTCACCAGACAAGGCGGCGATGCGTGTGCTCTTCACGCCGACTTGGGTCACAGTGCCTGAGGTGGTGCCGAACGCAATGTAGTTGCCCACTTCAAACGGCTTGTCCAAGCCAATGGCGACAGATGCGAATAGATCGCCAAGAATATTCTGCAACGCTAATGCCACAGCGATGCCGCCAACACCGAGGCTCGCCACAAAGGCCGTAATATTGACGCCCACGTCGGCAAGCAACGCCAGCAATAGCACCGACCAGACCAGCAACTGCAGGCCCCAGGTGAACATATTCATGAACACCGGGTTGATCAAAGGTCCACCCACCCGGTTATCGTGGCGATGTAACCAGTAACTAACCAACGCGTTCGCCCACAATGCCAACTGCAAGCCACACAAAGCAAACACTAGGTGGGCAAGCAGCTTGGTGACCCGCTCACTGGAATGCAAAAACTCAGCGGCAACCACTAAGGCCAGTAGCAACACTAGCCAGTGGCGAGTCGCCTTCAACACGGCGACCAACGCCGCCAGCGAGGGGCGTGGAATGCGCTGATGTAGTTTCTGCAAACGCGTCGTCACCAGCTGTAAGACGCCAGCTACCAGCAAAAACCCCAACACAGCACCGCCGATGGCATAGGCCCAAGCCATGAGTGAGTTGTGGGCAAACGAGGTCTGCTGAAGCCAATCGAGCATAGGGTGAGAATCTCCTAGATGAGTGTCAGTAAATCGCGGTCACGCTATTTCGCGCAGAGTGTGTGCACCCAGGGCGCTTGGCATCACACAGCGTGGGGCTTGTCCGGCGCACTTTTCGGCGCGATCGAAAGATCCTGAAAAACGTTTTGCATGATGAAGTCGGATGTGACCTCTTCGCCGGTCAGCACCATCGCCAACAGTTCGCCGCCAAGTAACTGGGGCGCGATAACCACGTCCGGTTGCGCCAGCTTGATACGGTTGCGGTGACGCGCGTCGTTAAGCGCGGCGACGGTACGAGCATTCCCACCAAGTTCGCGCGCGGCAAGAATAGCGAACGCATTTTCCGAATCGTCATCCATCATCGCCAGCACCGCTTCGGCGCGATCCACGCCAGCGGCGCGCAACACATCCACCGTACCTGGATCACCCACCACCACATCCACACCTTCCAGATTCTCGTCATCTGGAAGGCGGCGTAACACGCGCGTTACCGGCCGACCGCGCCGCGCCAGCTCGCGCCAGGTGTTAACCGCCAGCGCCGTATTGCCGATAACCACAAAATGTTTTTCACGTTTCATATGCTTGCCCTTGTGAGAGACGATCCGCTGCAATGAGCTGCTGACCATTGGCGCGATCACCGCCGTCAACGACGTGGCAAACACCGCCACACCCAACACAATGATTGAGACGGTGAACAACTTCGACTCGGCCGTGAGCGGCACGATGTCGCCATAGCCGACCGTACTCATGGTCACCATCGAGTAATACAACGCCGTCACCAGATCGGTGATTGCCGGCCGGTACTCCGCGCCCAGGTAATAAGCACCGAACGTGGCGTACATCAGCAACATGGCAACCGAAGTGAACGCAAACAACGTGCTGGCGGCGACACTGGAACGATCAAAGTGCCGATAGCTGAAGAGCAGCGCGCCCAACACCACCAAGAAATAGATGAGCAGGGCGTAACCGGACTGGTGACCCGCGAAAAATGTGCTGGCCGCCGCGGTAAGCACCAGCAACAGCGCCATCGTCCACGCAATGCGAGAACGCCACAACAGCGCCAGCGCCATGGTCAGCATGCCGCTGCCGATCAGGATGGGCGGCAGCATGCGCGGCGGCATGTTCAGCGAGCCGGTCATGATCTGCGTCAAATAGTCCTGCCAGCCGCTGCCCAAATCGGCCTGCAACAGCCACACGCCGCCGAGCACCATCAAGACAGCCAATGGCACATGCGGGAACCAGTAACGTAGATACAACTTCTGCTGCACGCGGTGCAGCAAGGTGCGCCATTTCTCAAATTGGGGGGTGCGCATAGGTGCGGCCGACTCCTACTTATGGAAACACCGGTGGCCGGCAGAGTGTGCGCGCACGCGGGTCCGGTGACCAATGCGTATCCCGCGCTAGCAAGGCTCAGCAGCGAAAGCAGATCATCGACACGCACTTTTATGCGACAGACTACGAAACACAGCGCACGACGAACAGACAGGACTCTAACAAAACACGCATGAAAATTTCGCGCAGCCGGACGTCGACCGCTACCGCAGGCAAGGCGCGAGGTTAATTCCGGCGATCCTGAATCTCGACCACGCGACCGTCAACGATGGTCACCACCGTCACATGATCGCCACGCCGATAACGCCACTGCTCACCGCCCGCGCGCTTATCCACGACACGTACGCCGCCACGCCGACTACCCCGAGAGCGCTTGGTATGCCGACGCGATTTCGATGACGGTCGGCCCAGTAAATCAACGACCCGCTCACTGCTATCGCCGGCAGTCAGTACCTGGCTGCCAACGCGCAACGTACTGGACGCCTGCGCGGTGATGGAAAGCGTTAACCCCAGCAGCAACCCAAAACCCAACGACGTTATGCGCATCGTATGCCTCCTTGGCAATCATGGCCGATGCAACGATGCCCGGCCCGCAGCACGAGCATGCAGCCCACAAAATGATCTGCCAATCGACGTCGCACTCACCGCGCGCAGGGGTTTTCCCGTTATCGCGTCAGTCAAAACCCCGCGTCGGGCGCCGCCAAATACGTCTGTTCGGCACTGCTACTGGCTCGCCCAAGCACCGCGTTGCGGTGTGGAAAGCGTCCAAATTGCTCGATGACTTGTCGATGGCGACGCGCATAGTCAAGGAAGCCAAGAAACGGCTTGCGTTGTCCTGGCTCAACGCCGGCACACAATTTTTCGAACAGCACAACGCAGCGATCCTGCAGCGCGAGGTCTTCCGCATGCTCCAGCGGCAGATAGGCAAATAGGCGTTGCAGCGGCGGTAACTGCTGATCATCGCCCCGTGCAATGCCAGCCAGCGCCAACGCTAGTGCCTTGTCGTCACAAGCCCACGCGCGTGCATCGTTGCGATATACGTTGCGACGAAATTGATCCAACAGGATAAGCAACGCAAGCCATCCGCCGGGCGTGTGCGCCCAGTCATCCAATTGACCCACGCTAGCCGCTTCTACTGCGGTACTAAAACGCGAGCGGACTTTTTCATCAACGGCGACACTGGAGGAAAACCAGTCCTCCGCGCGACTCTCAACAAGCCAAAAATCAAGCACCTGTTGTGCAAGTGGCGGCATCTTCATCGCGTCAGCCCATCGTGGTCATGCCCAAACTTTATGCGCTCATACGCGAAACGCACGCGCATACCGGCGGGCAGCCACGCGCGGACGGAGGCCGAGACAGTCACTGACCACTTAAATCCTCAACCCAGCAAAACTATCGGTTGCGTACGCTCGCAGTGACCGCTTACGTGCCTGACGTTAGAAACCGTACGATGGTCGGCTGCGCACGGAAACAGGTGCACCTTCCCGTACAATCTTGAAACAGCCGACGGCGCGCAACGCTGGGCGTTACCGCTCAACCTGCAACAAGTCCAGCGGCTTGCCACGCGCATCGCGAACGCCCTGCTGCAACTCAGCCAGTCGATCAATAGACGGACACAATGCGGCAATCTGCGGGCGCAAAGCCTGCATACGTTGTTGTATCCGTGGTTGCAGCTGAGTCGCCAGCGCCGCGCCGCGATCGCGCAAATCGGCAGCGGCCTGCAAATCACCATTCATCGCGGCGTCTACCGCCTGCTGCGTAAGGTCACCCGCCACTAGCGGTGCAAGGTCGGAAAGAATTTCGTTCTCATAACGAGTGGCGAAATCCCCCTGAAAATCATGCGTACTGTGACTGTTTGCGATGCGCTGTTTCATGTCGCTGGCATGCGTGGCCAAGCGTTGCTTGAATTCGCTGTTTGCGCTGGTACTCAGACCAACGGTCGCAGTTTCCGCCAGCACCGCCTGAACCGCCATGTCCACGCCGTTTTGCGCCACGGTGCGCACCCGTGGCGCTAGTGCGCGCAAGTCGCGTTCAAACAGGACCAGACGATCCTGATTCTCTGCATTCTCCGGCACGGCCACGCCATCAACGCGCAACTTGCCTTGGTGTAACTCCACCCGTGTCGGCGCTGGCGATGGGCGATCAAACAACAGGTTATCGCCGTTGATGGTGACGTCGTAACTGCTACTGGCGTGGCAAGTGCTGGCCAGGTCTTGCGCACACAGTGGTGCCGAGACCAACACTGAAAGACCTATCGCGAGTGAGAAAATAGCGCGCATGAATCAAGCTTCCTAAAGCGACAGCTTCCATCGATACCCGCTTTCCTTCCAACCCGCGCTGAACGCAGCTCATTGCAAACCGTATCGACGGCGATCGCCGTGTCGACGACGCGCACCAGAGAAGCGTGTCACCGACCGAAATCAGCTGTCGGATAGTGAACTCAGCAGTTGCGGCCCCGATCCGAGTGGCGTCAAGTCGCCGTCCGGTATGGTAAGTGGGCTGCCTTCCCCCAGTTGCCGACCATCGAGCCACGACACAACTTCGCGCGGTCCGGGCACATAAGGCTGCCACTGGCCATATTCGGCGCGAATGGTTCGCGACGGTCCCAGCGGGTTGAGAGTGAACTTGACGGACTCGCGCACAATCCAATAGCCGTCGTGCGCCTGAGGACCGCTGGTCGGCACGTCATACGTCCGGTTCTTGGCCGACGCCAGCGCTGCTGTGGCAAACGCACCACGCAAATAAGTCATCTGTCGGCTGTTGCCGCGCACTGTCAGGTTGACTTGCTCGACGGCAGAGTCGAGCACCTGACCCTGTTGGCCTACCTTGAGCAGCACATACGCGGTTCCACCCGCCCTCGCTCGTTGCGCACCTAGCGGGTACCTTGGCAGCACGTTAATCGCCTTTACGTGCAAACGCTGGCTAGGCGCACTACTAGCAAACGATGCCCCGCTCACCCGTACGGTAAATTCACCGTGTTCCGCAGATACCGCGATCAGCCGCAGACCCACTTTCGCCTGCGTGGCCTTCGGCTCACCATCGACGACGACGGGCACAAACTTCCAAGCGGCAACCGTCTTGTCGATAATGGTATTGACGGCAGGCGGCAGCTTGTCCGGATGATCGATGGCGTGACTACGCACACTGCCATCAGGAGCAATCACGATGTTGCCGGTGACCACCATGCTCACTTCAGCTGGCTGCTCCGCGGTAGCGCCACTCGCAAACACAACACCGGAAACCAACACGCAAAAACAACCCAATAGCCGACGCTTCATTGGCGCCATCCTCCATGATTGTTGAGTGAGTCTAACGCCGTAAAGTTACCAAAGACTAGCCAACACCATTTAGCGGCGGCGTTTAAATTGGGCTCGCACCCGTGGTTGGCCAAGCTGCCACGCCAACCACAACAGCAATGGAATAGACGCCGCTTTCAGCCCTAGCGCGACCTCCCACGTACGTTGCGCGCGCGCAATTAACCACAATGCCATCTCCGTCAACGCTGGCTGCGCCAACGCATGTTGCCGCGCTATCGCAAAGCTGCCCCACTGGCTCACCATCAGGGCTCCGCTGATTAACGCCCATAACGCCAGCACGACACACAGCACGCGCAGCGTCGTCCGCGCCCAACTTTGTCGCATAACGCAACCGGCGCACGCCACGATAGTGACGGCAGCGGCCGCTAGGTAAATGAAGTTGGCATGGCGCAGGTATTGCACAGCGCCCATCATGGCCAGCAGCAATACCACCCACACGGCGAGCGACCACAACGCAAAGCGCGGCGGCGTTTTGCTCGCGCCACCTAAACGTGACGCGATCAAAGTGCGGTTTTCAAGGTGGCCAAATCACTCAGCACCTGGGCGGAGTTTTTCTCCGGATCCACGTCGCGATAGACCTTCGCAATTATGCCTTCTGGATTAATCAGAAAGGTCGTGCGCTTGGCGTAATGGACGCCCGAATGCGACGTAAGCACACCGTAGCTCGTAGCTACCTCGCGAGTGGCGTCGGAAAGCAGTGGGAACGGCACATGATATTTGGCCGCAAAGTCAGCATGGGATTTCACGTCGTCCAGGCTCACACCAACTACGTCGACATCCGCCTTACGCAGCTTGGCAATGTCATCGCGAAATGTGCAGACCTCGGTGGTGCAACCCGGCGTGAAATCCTTCGGGTAGAAATACAGCACCAGCCAGTGGCCATGAAACTCGGCCGGCGTATGCCAATGACCGGCTTGATCCTGCAGCCGGAACGTCGGTGCCGCTTCGCCCACCTGTGGGGTCGCCGCAAACGCCGGAGCAACCAGACCACAGAAGGCAAGCAGTAGGAGCAACCAAGATAACCGGCGCATGGAAGTTTTCCGTCTATTGGGGTCTGCCCAGTGTACCGGCAGCGGTTCCACTGCTGCGCATCGGGGCGTGCCTGCATCCGGGCTCGCCATTCCCACACCACGGCAGCAATGGCGACAAGGATCACCTCACGGAAAACAGAAAGGGCGCCTTGCGGCGCCCCTCTATTCAACTTGCAGAGTACTCAGCTATCAGCGTTTGCTGATGGTGAACTTACCCACCGAGACACCCAAATTGACGCCTTCACCCGTACCGGCTAGCGCCAACGACGTAGTGCCCTTGGTCAGAACCTGCGCCTGCGAGCTCTTCACAACACCGGCTTCTGCGCCAGCTTGCGCATAGTCACCGAACACTTCACTGATGTTGTGCACGTTGCTCACTTCGCCCTTGCCGTTATTGATGCGGTACTTGCCGGCCGTAAGACCACCACCCACCACGCTGATCTTCACGTTGGCCCGCTGGCCGTTATTGCAGGTGATCGTGCCGGTACCTTCAGCGTGCTTGTAGATCAGTGACCAGCCCGCCAAGTTGTAAGTGAGATCACATTTCACCGTAGCGTCAGCCGCCTGCGCCTGACCCACTGGAAGCGCCGTTGCTACGGTCGCACACGCCAATACCAAAGCAGCCATTCCAAAAGTACGCTTGATCATGAGTCATCTCCTTGAATGAGGGTTTATCTAGGTCACTTCGCAGCAGCAAGGAACAAGCCCGGCGACGCGATGTTCGGTGGCTAGAGTGTGCAATCAGTAGTGATGAATGCGTGCACGACGGCCACCTTCGTTCAGGTTCGGGCGCGCGTGCCGCGCAGCATCAAACTAGCGCGGAGCTCGCACGGCCGCGGCACGCTACCAAGCGATTACCAGGCAACCCGCGACGCACTGATGAACTGCGTCAGCTCAACTCAGCGTCACGCCCGCTGCACTAAACTCTCGATGACGCGGCTATGGCCGCGGCCTATCGAGGACAACCATGGTCAAGTATTCACTGGTCGGTTACGACGGCTCTGACGCCTCCCAGCGCGCCTTCCTGTTTGCAGTGGATTTGGCGCGCGCGTGCGCTGGCCGCGTGCGTGTGGTGTCGGTGTTGCAGGTCACCGAAGGCGGTGCAGATGCTTGCGCGCTAATGATGACGGACTCCGGTGCGCGACGCGTGCAGGAACTACTGGACGAGTTGACGGCCTTGGTGCCTGACGCGACTACCTTGGTCGACGTGGAGATCATTCACGGCAGTCCCGGTGACGTGTTGTTAAGCCAAATCGACCAATATGGCGTTGATCACATTGTGATTGGTCACACCGAACGCGGCGCGCTAGCGCGCTGGCTGCTCGGCTCGGTATCCACCAACGTTTTGGCGCGCGCGCATGTGCCGGTAACAGTCGTACGCTGATAACGGTCGTACGCTGACGCGGGCTGCATATAGCTGCCTGCAGCAGATAGCACCCCGCGTCAAAACAACGTTCAGTCGCCTACGCCAACCGTGCCCGACTGGACCGGCCGTGGTTTGCTCTCAATCTTGTGCTGTTCTTGCTGCAACACACGCAAACGGCCCACATCCACGGGGCGAATTTGCTTAATCGTGCAGGCTATCGGCGATCCTGTCAGCACCTTATCGAAGTTGATCGAAACCTGATTCAGTTTGGACGTCAACGCGATCGTGTTGCGGTAGTCCAACTGAGGGCAATACGGTGGAACATCCAGCAGCCACGCGGTGTTAGGCCGGGTATAGACGGCTAATTGAGTATCACCAAGTGACTCCCACGAGTACAACGACGAGAAATTGAAATGAGTAACCGGCGCGCCGGCAGCCGCGTTATAAGCCGCTTGTCGCGCTTGCACGCGCTGCGCGTAAGGCACGCTGGAGCAAGCTACCAGCAGGCTGCACGCGACACCTGCTAGCGCATAACGAAAGTGCCACATGATCGTGTACCTTTTGATGAAGTGTCATTTAAGGTAACGCGCAACCTAGCTGGCGGTGCACCGCTTAATGCTTTTTCGACGCGCCACTCTTCTTGCTGACCGGCAACCATTTGGCCGAGTCAAAGCCGCCCACTTCATAGACCAGCGCTTCCTTCTTCTCGCCATCCTGCAAGGTGACGTCGATGGTAATTTTCGTGGCTTTTTTCAGCAACGAGACGAAAGCTTTGTCGTCATCGAACAAAAGCGCCGGCTCGCCGCCCGGTGGCGCCGACGCTTTGATCCGCAAGGCCTTGCCATCGACAGTCGCCGCCAACCGGCACGTGCGATGGCAGACAAAGCCATGACCACTGCTGTACAAAAATACGCTTTGACCCCAGCTCGAATGCCGACGTAACACCAGCCGCACGCGGTCAGCGCCAGACGACTCGCTGCTATAGATGGTGGCCGTGGATTGCGTGCCGCCAGCCATCGGCGACACTTGATATAGCCACAACCCCGCGAGGCGCGCCTTTTCGCTGGCCTCGTGGTATCGCTTCTCTATTGCTGGCAAAGTCTGCTGCACTTCTTTTGCGGCAGCACTATCGGGGAAGCGCTGCACGATGTCCTTGCCCATCGTCACCGCCATATCATCGCTGTGAATACGTAGCAGCTGCCGATAGGTGTCCAAGTTTCGTGCCGCGCGATCGGCATCCGCCTGTGCCTTTTGCTGCGCAGGGGTTGGTGCCGGTGGGCTCGGCGTACACGCGGCCAGCAGAAAGCCCACACACAGCGCGGATGCGGCGTAACGAAAGGTGAAATTCATCGGTAAGGCACCCACAAGGAACAGGTGACTAGCTTGGAACGAAGCGCTGTGTTCGTGCAACCCGGTCCGCTAAAGCCGTCTAGCACTGGCGCTGGCGCTCACAGCGGCACAGCAAGTTGGCGAGACAACCTGTATCGATCACGCACCATAGTCAGCAATAAATGTCATCGCGTGCCGGCGGCCATAACACAGCGTCTCACCCACGGCGGCCGTGCGACAAACAGCGACGATCCGTTCGCCGCTAAACTGCAGGCACGATACGGTCCCGCGCCGCCTCCTTTCACTGCCTTCGGAACCTGCTTTGTGATCACTACATCCCCGACAGAATTCCTTGCCGCTTTCGCCGCCTTGGAACCACTGCCCGATGCCGTCGCCACCGCGCGCGCGGCCTTCATGGTGGCGCCCGCAGAATTTTCGCTGGCGACCGAGTCCGCCCGCGACAACCGCTATATGGATTTAGCCAAGGCGGTGGACCCTCTGAAAGCGCTGGCGCAGCACAGTGCGCTTGCCCAAGCCTTACGTGCTGACTGCCCGGTCATTACGTTTCCCGGCGACCCCGCCACGCCCGATGCCGTCTTCCCCAATAATGTCTTCGCGACAGCGCCTGGACGGTTCATCATCGGCCGTATGCGCCATGCCGTGCGGCAGCGGGAAGCAGACCGTAGCGACATTCGCGACTTTTTCGGCAACGTATTGGAATATGACGAAGTCGACCTGTCCCGTTGCGACAACCTTGTCGCCGAACTAACCGGCTCGCTGATTATCGATCACACACGCGGCGTGGGTTACTGCGGTCTTAGTGAACGTTGCGATAGGGCTGGCGCGCAAGCGATGGCCATGGCATTCGAATTACGCCTGATGTTTTGCTTCGACCTCGCCGAATCGGAATATCACACCAACGTGGTGTTGACCTTGTTAGCTGGCCGCGCCGTCATCATTGCCGCCGATGGCTTTCGCGACCCTACCGTACCAAACGCCATTGCTGCGGCCTACGGCGAGCGGGCAATCTGGCTGACAGCCGAACAAAAGCAAGCCTACGCGGGTAATGCCATCACCCTATCGACCGGTCGCGTGTGGATGAGCGCATGCGCCGCAGCGGCACTAACCACCACGCAGCGCAACGCGCTCGCCGATTACGGCTTTGAGGTAGGCGCGGTGGAACTGGACGAAATTGAAAAGGCTGGCGGAAGCCTGCGCTGTTGCGTTGGCGAAATTTACTGAGCCCATACATTTGACGCGTAGGATTGACCCGTAGCACCCATTCACGAGCGATGTTTTCTAAATGCTCGGGGTCTTACGGCTCCCGCTCCCCCACAAAGGGTATCGACCGCGAGCGGACTACTACGGGTATCGCCCACCTTGCGGAGAGTTGCATGATCACGGTCCATCATCTGAATAACTCACGCTCACAGCGCATTCTTTGGTTGCTGGAAGAACTTGGCGTGCCATACGAAGTGAAGCGCTACGAGCGCGATCCGAAAACCATGCTGGCGCCGCCCGAGCTGCGCGCCGTGCATCCGCTGGGCATGTCACCGGTTATCACGGACGGGGACCTGACCTTGGCCGAATCCGGCGCCATCATCGAGTATCTGGCCGACCGTTACGGCGCCGATAAGCTGATCCCGGCACACGGCACGCCGGCGCGTTTGCGTTGCAATTATTGGCTGCATTACGCCGAAGGCTCGGCCATGCCGCCGCTGCTTCTCACTCTCGTGTTTAATCGTGTAGCCACGGCGCCCGCCCCTTTCTTCGTCAAACCCATTGCAAAAAGCATCGCTCGCAAAGTGCAGCACAGCTTCATCGAACCGCGGTTGCGACTGCATCTGCGTTATATGGAAAGCGAGCTGGGTGAACACGAGTGGTTCGTCGACGATACCTTCAGCGCAGCCGATATTCAGTTGAGCTTTCCGTTGGAAGCCTTCGCCGCACGTGGTGGATTGGGCGAAAAGCAGCCGCGGTTGTCGTCTTTTTTGCGCCGTATCCATGCGCGACCAGCCTATCAGCGCGCGCTGCAACGCGGCGGCGAATACCATCTCGGCGGTTAAGATCCGCTGGCAGCGCAGAGACCAAGCGCCCGCACTGAACCGATGGCAACGGCGCCGGCTGACATTTACACCCCGCTCACGGCCGAGCTGGCAACCTGTTACACCACTGCCTAAGGAGATACTCATGCGTATCCGCGACGTTGACCGCCAAATCCGTAACGCTGGTGAAAACGCCAGTAACCAAGTACGCGACTATGCCGACAAGGCAACCGATCGCGCACGCAGCTGGCTCGACAGCGGCCGGCGCGCTGGAGCACGTGTCACTAACCGTGGTGACAACTACGGCCAGCAGTTGACGCGGGTCGCGGAAGATTTTGCCGATGAGGCGAACTACCGTTACCGCCGTTTGCGTCGACAAGCCAGCCGCCATCCTGGCGCTACCGCTGCCATCGTAGTCGGCACCGTGGGCGCGTTCTTGCTACTTCGTCGCGCGTTTCGCAGTAACGACGACGATTGAACTGGACGACCGGCGCTGAGCCATCGGCTCCGGTTATAAGTCGCTCTGCCATAAACAAAGGCCCAACCGAAACGTTGGGCCTTTGTTTATGCGTAGTCAGCAGAAACTAACGCGGGCATTTGAAGAATGACGCTGCTGCTCAGCTCACCGCCGCTTGCGGCTTAATTCAGCGCCACAATATCCACTTCCACGCGGCGATTAGGTGCCAAGCACGCTTGCAGCTTTTTGCCGCGTAAGCGGTTCGCGCAAACCACGACCGGCGCGTCTTCACCACGGCCTTCGGCCTGGATCAGTGCTGGCGCCACACCTTGATTAATCAAATAATCACGCACGCTGTCGGCGCGCCTCTGTGAGAGCGACTTGTTGTAATCAGGGGTGCCAACGCGATCACTGTACCCAAAGATCTTCACCGACTCGATCTTCTCGGCCAACCGCAACTTGCTTGCCAATTGATGCAACGAGTCATCCGCACCCGCCCGAAGATCAGCCTTGCCAAACGCAAACAAAGTATCCGTCGACAAATCGATGTGCGTGGCATGAACTGCCGCCACCGGCGGCGCGGGTTTCAGTTGGCCAGATGTCGTACAACCAGCCAGCCATAGCAGCGTGGAACTGCAACTGGCGATCAACAACCAGCGCGCGGCGCTTTGCATAACCCATCCCCTCTTCCAGCCCAACTCACAAGAAGCATCGCCGCACACGATAAGTAGCAAACCAGCTGGCGCGACATCGATGCGCCGCCACGAGTGACGCGGCGGCGCTACCTTACGAGGCGAACCTTAAATCGTTAACGGGTTCGGCCTTTCCGGATCAAGCCCATAGGATTTAATGGCGCGGCTGACGTCCTTCGCATTGACCTTGCCATCCTTAGCCAACGCCGACAGGGCCGCTAGGGCGATCCAGTAGCGGCTCACCTCAAAGAAATCACGCAAATGTTCGCGCGTGTCGGAACGGCCATAACCGTCAGCGCCGAGCACCGTAAAGGAACGGCCATCGGGGACAAACGCTCGCACCTGATCACCCACGGCACGCACGTACTCGCTAGTCGATATCACCGGGCCGTCGTGATCTGCCAAGCACTGCGCGATATAGGGCACACGCGGCTTTTTGGCTTCCGGATGCAGGCGGTTGTAACGCTCGCAATCAAAGCCATCGCGGGACAGCTCACTGAAGCTCGGGCACGACCACACATCAGCCTTAACCCCGAAGTCGGCGTCGAGCAGTTCGGCCGCCTTTAGTGCTTCCAGCACCGACCCACCCGAGGCCATCAGCTGCACACGCGGCGCCTTGCTCTTGCCCTTGTCCTTGCCCGCATCCTGTAGCAGGTACATGCCTTTGACGATGCCGTCATAGCTACCTTCCGGCATGTCCGGGTGGGTGTAATTCTCGTTGGTGGTGGTGATGTAGTAGAAGACATCCTTCTGCTCTTCGAACATCTCCTTGACGCCATGATGCAGCAGCACAGCCACTTCGTAGGAATAGGTTGGATCGTACGCGCGGCAATTAGGGACGGTGCCTGCCACCAACTGCGAGGTGGCGTCTGAATGCTGCAGGCCTTCACCGGGGAAGCTGCAACCAGCCGTGGCACCGATCAAGAAACCGCGCGCGCGCTGATCACCCGCCGCCCAAATCAAGTCGCCGACGCGACGGAACCCAAAGTACGAGTAGAAGATGAAGAACGGCAGCATCGGCTGGTTGGACACCGAATAACTGGTAGCCGCAGCGATCCATGCCGACACGGCGCCCGCCTCGGAAATACCTTCCTGCAACACTTGTCCATCGACCGCTTCGCGGTAATACAGCAACTGGTCAGCGTCCTGCGGGCGGTACTTCTGTCCAAACGGTGCATAGATCGCAATCTGGCGAAACATGCTTTCCATGCCGAACGTGCGCGCTTCATCGGCCACAATCGGCACGACGTGCGGTGCAATTTCCTTGTTACGCAGCAACAGGTGCATACCGCGCACCAAGGCCATGGTGTTGCTGATCTCACGCTCGCCCGTGCCCTTGGTGATAGCAGCAAATTCTTTCAGATCCGGCGCCGACAGCGACACCGTAGACTTTTTACGCCGCTGCGGCAGGAAGCCACCCAGCTCTTTCCGGCGTGCCAGCATGTACTGCACTTCTGCCGAGTCTTTGCCCGGGTTGTAATACGGCACACCTTCAAGCTGATCATCGGCCAAGGGAATGTTGAAACGGTCGCGGAACGCACGCACCATCTCGTCGTCCATCTTTTTCTGCTGATGCGTCGGGTTTTCCGACTCACCGGTGCCGCGGCCCATGCCATAACCTTTCACCGTCTTGGCTAAGATCACTGTCGGCATGCCTTCGGTATGCACCGCTGCGTGATACGCGGCATAGACCTTGTGCGGGTCGTGGCCACCGCGGTTCAAGCGCCACACGTCGTCATCGGAAAGGTTGGCTACCATCTCGCGCGTCTGCGGATACTTGCCGAAGAAGTTCTCACGCGTGTACGCGCCACCAAGCGCTTTGCAGGCCTGGTATTCGCCATCCACCGTTTCCATCATCAGCTTGCGCAGCACGCCATCGTTGTCGCGCGCCAGTAACGGATCCCAGTAACTACCCCAAACCAACTTGATCGCATTCCAGCCGGCGCCGCGGAATTGGCCTTCCAGTTCCTGGATAATTTTGCCGTTGCCACGCACTGGGCCATCCAGGCGCTGCAAGTTGCAGTTGATCACGAAGATCAGGTTGTCCAAACCCTCGCGACCGGCCAGCGAAATGGCACCGAGGGACTCCGGCTCATCACACTCGCCATCGCCCATGAAGCACCACACCTTGCGGTCGGTCTTCGGCATCAGACCGCGATGCTCCATGTACTTGAAGAACTGCGCTTGATAGATGGCCTGAATCGGCCCCAAGCCCATCGACACGGTCGGTACTTGCCAGTAATCGGGCATCAACCACGGGTGCGGATATGACGGCAGCGCGCCGTGACCACGGCCGACCACTTCCATGCGGAACAGATCAAGCTGCTCTTCGCTCAAGCGTCCCTCGAGGAACGAACGCGCATAAATACCGGGGCTGGAGTGGCCCTGATGAAAGACCAAATCACCCGGATGATCGGCCGACGGCGCGCGCCAAAAGTGATTGAAGCCGACGTCGTACAACGTGGCCGACGAGGCAAAGCTGGCGATGTGGCCGCCGAGCGAACCCGGCTTGCGATTAGCTCGCACCACCATCGCCATCGCGTTCCAGCGAATGATCGAACGGATGCGCCACTCCAAAGCGGCGTCACCGGGACTCTTGGCCTCTTGGTTGGCCGGAATGGTGTTGACGTACTGCGTCGTCGGCGAAAACGGCAAATGGCCACCGGAGCGACGTGTCGCATCCACCATCTTTTCCAACAGGAAATGCGCGCGTTCGGTGCCATCGTGCTGAATGACCGCGTCGAGCGACTCTATCCACTCCCGCGTTTCACCGGGGTCAAGATCTTGGTCAAGAATGTCGCTGAGTTGGTCCATGAAAATCTCCGCGGCGCACGAACTGCGCCATGCTTGAGGGAAATTCTGCCGTCGGGGATACGGCAGATGTAATGGCTCAGTTTAGCCGTTGCGTTGCGCAGCCGCCAATGCAAAAACCATGCGGGCGCGCACGGCTGATTTGCCCCTAAACAGGGCAAATCAGTGGCACTACAGGGTATTGATAGCCGCTAAATTAGCTGCGCGTACCGGCACGAATCTGCGCTTCGACGCAAGCCACAGCGGTCATGTTGACCACGCGACGCACGGTCGATTGCGGCATCAAGATATGCGCCGGCTTGGCCACGCCCATCAAAATCGGCCCAATCACCACGCCATCGCTGAGCATGCGCGTCATGTTGTAAGCAATATTCGCCGCATCAAGGTTGGGGAACACGAACACGTTCGCCTTGCCTTCCAAGCGAGAATTGGGGAACAACTTGTTGCGCAATGCCGGAACCAACGCGGCATCGGCCTGCATCTCGCCTTCCACTTCCAGCTTCGGCGCACGTGCCCGAATCAGCTCTAGTGCCCGGCGCATTTTGAGCGCGCCACAGGTATCGCGACTACCGAAGTTGCCGGCTGACAACAGCGCGATCTTCGGCGTAATACCAAACAACTTCAGACGGATGGACACTTGCAGCACGGCCTCGGCAATCTGCTCAGCGCTGGGGTCATCCTGCACGTGGGTATCAAGGTAGAAGAAGGTACCCTTTTCCGTGGCCACCGCCGCCATCGCCGAAGGTTCGCTGACACCTACATCCATACCAATAATATTGCGGATATAGCGAAGCTTGCTTTGGTACTGACCCACCAAGCCACAAATCATCGCATCGGCGTCGCCGCGTTCCACCATCAAGGCGGCAATGGCTGTCGGGCGCGAACGCACTACCGCTTTGGCCATCGACGGCGTCACGCCGCGGCGCTCCATCAAATGATGGTAGTGCTGCCAGTAACCGTCAAAGCGCGGGTCGCTATTGATGTTGCACAACTCGATATCCACGCCCACTTTCAAACGCAAACCGGCGCGTTTGATACGTTTTTCGATCACTTCGGGGCGACCAATCAAGATCGGCTTGGCCAAGCCTTGGTCGACCACCACTTGTACCGCACGCAGCACGGTCTCTTCTTCGCCTTCCGCATACGCCACACGTTGCGGTGCCCCGCGCGCGCGCTGAAATACCGGTTTCATCAGCAAACCGGTGCGGAACACGAAGGCGGTGAGACGATCTTCGTATGCCGCAAAGTCTTCAATCGGGCGCGTCGCCACGCCGGAATCCATTGCCGCTTTGGCCACGGCCGGCGGTAGTTGCAGCAGCAAGCGTGGATCGAACGGCTGCGGAATTAAATAATTGGCGCCAAAGCTCGGCGGCTTGCCACCGTATGCGCGCGCGCTGACGTCCGAGGATTCGCGTCGCGCCAGCGCAGCAATCGCCTTGACACAAGCAACCTTCATCGGCTCGTTGATGACCGTGGCGCCGACATCCAGCGCGCCGCGAAACAGGTACGGAAAGCACAGCGCGTTATTCACCTGATTCGGGTAGTCCGACCGACCCGTCGCCATGATGCAATCGGGGCGCGCCGCTTTGGCATCTTCCGGCGTAATTTCCGGGTTGGGATTGGCCAGCGCAAAGATGATCGGACGATCCGCCATCGTCTTCAGCATTTCCGGCTTCAAAATGCCGCCAGCGGAAAGGCCGAGGAAGATGTCGGTACCTTCAACAATTTCTGCCAGCGTGCGTTTCGACGTCGTGCGCGCGTAACGTTGTTTGTCAGGATCTAGATCAGTGCGCTCGTTGTGCAACACACCGTTACGATCCAGCGCCAGAATATGTTCCGGCTTGACCCCCAGCGCCACCAGCATATCGAGGCAGGCGATACCCGCCGCACCCACGCCAGTCGTCGCGACGCGTACTTCTTCGATCTTCTTGCCAACCACAATCAGCGCGTTCAAAACGGCCGCACCGACGATAATCGAGGTGCCGTGCTGGTCGTCGTGGAACACCGGAATCTTCATGCGCTCGCGCAATTTGCGCTCAACCACAAAGCATTCCGGCGCCTTGATGTCTTCCAGATTAATGCCGCCAAAGGTCGGCTCAAGGCTAGCGATGATGTCGACCAGTTTGTCCGGGTCAGTTTCATCGATTTCGATGTCAAACACATCGATACCGGCAAACTTCTGAAACAGAATGCCCTTGCCTTCCATTACTGGCTTTGCCGCCAGCGGCCCGATATTGCCCAGGCCCAATACCGCGGTGCCGTTGGTAATAACCGCCACCAGATTGGCGCGCGCCGTGTATTCGGCCGCCGTTTGCGGGTTTGTCACAATCTCATCGCACGCCGCCGCGACGCCGGGCGAATAAGCCAGCGACAAATCGCGCTGGGTCAACAACGCCGTGGTTGGCGTTACTTTGATCTTGCCTGGGCGCGGCAAGCGGTGATATTCGAGGGCAGCGAGACGAAGTTCTTCTGGAAGTGACATGGACACGACTTTTGCTTAAGTGAGCGTGCCTACATGGTAGCAGGGCGCGCACGCAAGCCTCGCCCAAATTCGCCCGTCACACCTCAAAATCGACCACTATCCGAGCAACTGGTTACGGCGCAGTCACGCAGTACGACACGTCGACCAAGATATTGAATGGCGTGTGCAGCGGCCGGCTTTAACTAGCGACCGCAAATCCCGCCTCGCGAACGCTCATTCACCAACCGTTCGCCCTACTGAACCCGAGACCCGAGCGCGCGTTACTCCGTAGCGCGAGTCCTTAGTTACATGCCCAAGACCAGTTCATCGGCCTGCACCTGGCTCATGTGGATACCGTTGATAAATACCGAAAAGGCCAGCTTGCCGGCGAGTCCATGCACGTGCTGCATCCACGGTGGCAACCAGCGCGGCGGCAAGATGGCGCCTGATTCAAAATACGGCTGCAAGCTGAGCACGTCGTGCAACGCCAGCTTGCCGGCGAACAGATGACGCAACAAATCCATGCGGCGTTGCTTCAGTGCCCAGCGAAAGAAGGTGTGCACGGTAAGCAAACCTGAGAGGTACACGTTGTCTTTGGCAAATGCGGCGCCGCCAGTCAACGGCACGCCGCGAAACACGCGCTGCGTGGAGTGAAAACTATCCGCAACGCTCTGCCCACAGGCATTGAAATAGCGATAAACCTCGACAAAGTCGGCGCCATTGAGCGCCATATCAATCGCCACGATGCGTAAGCTGATCCGTTTGAGCCGCGTGATGTCAATGGCGCCAGACATCAATTCGGCAAACACCGCCAAGCCTTCCTGCGTGGCAGTCACGCGGGGCGAAGTGCGACCCAGTGAAGCCAATAGCGGCTGCCGACGGCCATTCAAGGCGGTCAGTGAATGCACATAGGCTTCGTGCGCCAAGAGTTGATGGTGGTCGTACTCACTAAAACAGGTGGCGCCACGCAGACGAATACGCGTGGCACCTGCGGCAGCCTTGGCGGTGAGTTCGGGGTCCACTTCTACCCGGATAACGTCCGCACCAAAAAATTCATCGAGCGTTCTTGCCAAATCCTCGCGCAAAACATCGGCCGGGATCGCGGCGCTAATGTCATCGGCGAGTAAATCTGCACCTAGTTCATCCGACAGTTCTACAAAGTAGCGCGCTGCATCCAGGTTGCTGCGCTCGCTGCCCGGGATAAGATCATGTGGCCGTCCATACAGTTCAATCGACGGCGCCGTAAGTGCATGGGTGCCAACCGCCTCCAGCATTTGCGCAGCGATGCGCCAGGACTCAGCCGTACGCCGCAGATAGCCGCCAAGCGGATTTATATCCAGCGGATCGCTACCACCTGACTCCACTTCAATCGCCGTCAGCTCCGCCCGCACCGCAGTAAAATTCGGCACGGCATAACTCACCTGCGGTAGCGCAAACCGACTTTGGCTATACGCCTCGATCATGCGATTTTCCAGCGACGCCGGCCACGCTAACGTCGTCAAAATACGTACGCCGCGCACGGCTGCAAGCAAGCGCTGATCTAGCGCGGCATAGCGTTGTAAAGCGGGGGCGACTGCGGCGTTCACGCGTGATGCCGCGGCACAGCGGCGATGCGCTGATGCAGTTCAACCACGACGAAGTGATTACCGTCGCTTTTGCGCTGCGGCGCGATCGGCAGGGTTAGCCACATCGCGTCGCGTGGTTTGATCACCGAAGAAAGTCGCCGCACGCTGGTGCTCCTTGAATAGCTTCGCTTGAGCCAAGCTACCTTCAACGATCGTATTTGTCGCGTGGCTCCTTTGACCTAAGCACCGGTCGACCGCGTTGCTTCTGCCGCAAACGTGCCTCTAAGGTCGCCGCCTGCTCTTCGCGCTCATCATGCAACTTCAGGTAATTGTGCCAGCGCTCGGCACTCAACTCGCCGCTTTCCAGCGCCGCTACCACGGCGCAACCGGGCTCATTGCTGTGGCCGCAATCGGTGAAGCGACATGCTTCGGCCAGCACATCGATATCGGCGAACAAGTCGAGGTTTTCCTCGCCGGTCAGCTTCAGCTCGCGCATTCCAGGCGTGTCAATCAAGCATCCACCGCTGGGTAATTGAAGCAGCGCTCGATGGGTGGTGGTGTGGCGGCCGCGGCTGTCGTGACTACGCACGGCGGCGGTGGCCATTTGCTCGCTGCCCAACAGCGTATTGGTCAACGTCGATTTGCCCGCGCCCGAGGAGCCTACCAAGACCGCGCTGTCACCCGGCTTCAGATACTCGGCCAGCAAGGCCACGCTGGCCGGGTCTTTGCAGTTGAGCGGATGAATCGGCGTTGCATCCGTCAACCGCTCGCGCAGCGCAGCAATCTGTTCGTCCACGTCGGTGCGCGTATCCAGCTTGCTCAGCAGCACCACGGGCTGCGCGCCGGAGCCTTCCGTCAACGATAAATAGCGCTCAATGCGCGCTGGATTAAAGTCGCCGTCCAAGCCGGTAAGCACCAACACATAATCGATATTGGTCGCTATCAGCTGACGCTCATAACGTTCCCCCGCCGCTGCGCGCGA
This sequence comes from Rhodanobacter sp., assembly GCA_039924175.1. Lineage (GTDB taxonomy): Bacteria > Pseudomonadota > Gammaproteobacteria > Xanthomonadales > Rhodanobacteraceae > Rhodanobacter. The sequence goes on along the minus strand of JBDTBF010000164.1, from coordinate 10,663 downwards.
CAACACCGTGCGGCGCGGCGCAATGCTCATGATATGCGGCGGCGTACCCGCTTCCACTTCCACGAAATCACCCACCGCCGGACGCTCCGCTGGGTCAATACCGCGCTTCAGGAAGTGCCCGTCCGGCTGCGCGCCGAACAGGGTCTCACCATCGTGCAGTTCGTACCCCGCGCGATGTTGCGCAACGACACGAGCCAGTCGTCGGCCGTTGCTAGGCAGGGCATCACCACGCCAGCCAATACGGCGCAGGCGTTCTATCAATTCGGCATTGTTCATGCGCGGGTCTATGTTCGTGGTGAGCGGATTATGCCTTGCCGCGCCCCAACTCGGGGATGAATGGGCGAATTAGCCGCACGTGCCTCGCAAAACCAGCAATCGCGCTGCTAGCATCGGGCCTACGGCGGCGACGCCGCTTTCACTTTGAGGGGACCGACGTTGGCTTCGATTACACCAAGCACGCACTTGGCCGATGTGCGCTACGAAATCCGCGGGGCACTGACCCGCCGTGCGCGCGAAATGGAAGCCGCCGGCCACGACATCATCAAGCTGAATATCGGCAACCCGGGCCGCTACGGCTTCGAGGCGCCCGCCCACATTCGCGAGGCGATTGCCAGTCACTTGCATGAAAGCGAAGCCTACGGGCACGAACAGGGTCTGGAAGTTGCCCGTGAAGCGATCGCCGCGCAGCAACGCGCGCGCGGCGCGCGACACGTCGACATTGAACACATTTTCATCGGCAACGGCGTCAGCGAGCTAATTGATCTGAGTCTGCGCGCGTTATTGCAGCCCGGTGACGGCGTGTTGTTACCAAGTCCGGATTACCCGCTGTGGAGCGCCGCAACGATTCTCAACGGTGGTCAGCCGCGCTATTACAGTTGCTCGGCCAGCCAAGGCCATTTACCGGACCCGGAAGAAATCGAAGCGCTCATCACACCGCGCACGCGCGCCTTGGTGCTGATTAACCCGAACAACCCCACGGGCGTGGTGTATCCACGGCAACTGCTGGAGCAATTGGTTGTCATCGCCGCACGGCATGATCTGTTGCTGCTGTGCGATGAAATTTACGACGAGATTTTGTACGACGGCGCGGTTTTCCAGCCACTAGCGGCCATTGCCGGCGATGTGCCATGCATTAGTTTCGGTGGCCTAAGCAAAGTGCACCGCGCCTGCGGCTATCGAGTTGGCTGGATGAGCCTATCCGGCAACCAAGCTCGCAGCGAGGCTTACCGCGATGCGCTGCAACTACTGGCGGCGTTACGCCTATGCGCCAACGTGACGGCGCAATGGGCAATTCCCGCGGCACTGGAAAGCGCACCGACTATCACCGCGCTCACCCTGCCCGGCGGCCGCCTGCACGAAGCGCGCCGCGCCGTCATCGAAGGCGTTGCCGCCAGTCGTTATTTGGAATTAGTGACGCCGCACGGCGCGCTGTACGCCTTCCCACGTGTACGCACCGACGGCTTCGCCACCTTCAACGACACCGCGTTCGCACTGCGCTTGCTGGAAGACGCGGCGGTCCTCGTCGTTCCTGGCAGCAGCTTCAACGTGCCGCATAGTTCACACTTCCGACTGACCCTACTACCGCCACCTGCGCAGCTACACGAAGTGTTTGTGCGCATTGAACGCGTGCTGACACAGATGGCGCAGGAAGAGCCACGACCTGTCGCCACCTCGGCAGCCTAAGCACATGGGCGTTAGAAACTGTCCGGACCACAACGCCGCGGGCACAGTCCGCTTTCCCACGGCGTATGGGCCCATAGAGCAACGCAGGGTCAGTGCATCGTCGAAAAGCGGCCCTCACGCACAACGCTTTGTAGCAGCATTTCTATCGCGCACGCGTCTGACGCGGCGAGCCACCGTGGCGAATCCATCATCATGACGACAGCGCGGTCTTACCTCGCCCTAGGCGACTCTTACAGCATTGGCGAAGGCGTCGCTGCCGCAGACCGTTGGCCGGTGCAGTTAGCCGAACAATTGCGCAAACTAGGAATAGCCACCGCCGAGCCGGCCATTCTCGCCACCACCGGCTGGACCACCGACGAGTTGGCCCACGCCATGGACGGCGCATCATTACCGCCGCCGTATGACTTGGTGACGCTACAAATCGGCGTCAACAACCAATACCGCAGCCGCGCCCTCGACGAGTACCGCCAGCAATTCGGTGACCTGCTTACGCGTGCGATTCACTTGGCCGGCGATCGCGCCGCGCACGTGATGGTGCTGTCCATTCCCGATTGGGGCGTTACGCGCTTTGCGCGCGAACACGGTCGCGATGGCGCACTCATTGCTAACGAACTGGATCAGTTCAACGCCGTTGCACAAGAAGAAGTGCAGCGTGTTGGCGCGGTCTGGGTCGATGTAACGGCCATCTCACGCCAAAAACCTGAGATGGTGGTCGCCGATGGCCTGCATCCCAGCGCCGCGCAATACGCGTTGTGGGTGGGACAAATCCTGCCCAACGCACGCGGCATTTTGTCCTAGCCCCGATACACGACACCGTCGGAGCCCACTCGCGGGCGATGCCCTTTTGACGTGTCGCGAAAGGCATCGCCCGCCAGCGGGCTCCTACACGTATATCAATCCGGCGCGGGTCGACCAGCGCAGACTAGCCAACGATCGCCGCTCCGCCACTACGCGATTACCTTAGCCAGCGTATCATTGCGGTTATTTGCCGGAGCCTTCCATGTCCCTCGACAGCGCAACTCGCGAACGTATTGAAACCTTGCTCAAAGAGCACCGCGTGGTGCTGTTTATGAAGGGCGATCGACAGCAGCCGGCGTGTGGCTTCTCGCTGGCCGCCAGCAATACCTTGAACGAGCTGTTACCGGAATATCACACCGTAAACGTGCTGGAAGACCCGGAAATCCGTGAGGGCATCAAAGAGTACGGTGAGTGGCCGACGATTCCACAGTTGTACGTTGGCGGCGAACTAGTCGGCGGTGCCGACATCATTCGCCAGATGTACACCAGCGGCGAATTGCACACCCTGTTTGGCGTGGAAGCGCCGGATCGCACGCCGCCAACCATCACCATTACTGACGCCGCCGCCGAAGCGATTCGCCAGGGCACCGGCAACGCGAAAGACGTGGCGCTGCATCTGGAAATTGGCCCCGATCACAGCGCCGGTTTCCAACTAGCACCCGCGGGTGAATTCGACATCGTGGCGCACGCCAATGGCCTCGAAGTGCATTTCGACCCCGCCAGCGCCCAACGCGCCAAAGGCATCGTGATCGATTGGGTTTCCACCGTGCAAGGCGAAGGCCTCAGCCTCAACTTCCCCGGCGCGAAAACCATCAAATCGCTCAGCGTGCAACAACTGCAAGAGCATCTTGCCGCCAACGACATTACGCTGATTGACGTTCGCCCCGCCGACGGCCGCGCCCAAGCCGCACCGCTAGCGCAAGCCCGCATTCTGGAAGACGAGGGCTACGAAAGCCTCGCCGCCTTGCCCAAAGACACCGCCCTCGCCTTCATCTGCCATCACGGCATGTCCAGCCGCGCCATGGCCGAGCGCTTCGCTGCCCACGGCTTCAACAATGTTTCCAACGTGGAAGGCGGCATGGATGCTTGGGCGAAAGACATCGATACCAGCGTGCCGCGCTACTGAGTTCGGCCCAGCATGTGGGCCGAGGCTCAGGCATCGGCCCACATGCGCAGCAGATTAGCGTGCGACTTGCTGATTGCATCGAAAAGAAGACTTGTTCCCGCTTGGCTGGAGATCTGTCGCTCGGCCTTGCCCAAGTACCAAAGCAGTTCTCTCTACGCAGGGTCGCGTAGCTGACGTTGCACCGGAGCAACGGCCACGTCACGCGCGCCACGAGTATCCAGAGTGGCGAGGTGCGACGTGTTAGCCGGATACGCCAGAGCTGAGGCGGCTGCTCGTTTGTACCGGCCAGTAAGTTCGCTGATGTTTACCGACGACTCGTCACCGCCGGAGCAGCTGGCGGCGGCCAGAAAGATAGTGATGCTGATATCCATGCGAACCGGATGGTAGATGCGAGCCGTGAGTGGTGAATCCACGGGCAAGCGCTACTGCATCCCCTACTGATAGCAATTGAACAGTCATTGTCCGTTCGCCACCGGCAACAACGCCATCCATAAAGGATCGTTGCGAAGAAATGTTGCAGGTGCCACGTCAGCCACCGGTTCATAGCCGGGTGTGGCAGTCTTTAATTTGCGGGTTATTTCTTTACCTCTCGCGCTTGACCAGTCGGCACTAGCGAAGCCAGCGGTGAAGCCCTTCTTAAGCCCCAGGTGGATTGCTGTCAGCGAGTACCTTGCGGACGCAGAGAACCACTACGAGATCGTTGGCCGTAGATGAGGCGGCCAATTGAGACGGCCAGACCGCTATTGCCACACGCTAACAGGGCGTGGCGCGACTGAGAATTTGCGCTGTGTGAAGAAGTATCGCGTATGCGATGTGCGAAACTGGCACGCGAACCAAACTCACTGCATCTCACTGCCCAATGCCAGCACACACCCCCCATCTGTCTCCTGCTATCCGCCAGTTGCTCGCCGATGCTGCGACGGCACTCAATCTAAGGCAGCCTGATTCCGCTCAGCAAATACTTCAGAAGGTGTTGGCTGCGGCGCCAGACCTCGCGGATGCCCAGTTTCTAACGGGTATTGCCTGCCTGATGCGCGGCGAGAACACCGCGGCCGTCGACATGCTACAAAAGGCCGCTCGGCAACGGCCCCTCGATGCGAACATCCAACTACATCTGGGCTGTGCCTTGCATGACTCGGGGGCCATGGATGAAGCGCTAATCGCGATGGAAAGGGCCTGCAATCTGGCGCCTGGACAGGCTGCGGCTTGGTACAACTGGGGTAAGGCGCTGAAGCAGCAGGGCAGACTCGACGAGGCCAGCAAGGCGCTGCTTCAGGCTCTGTCACTGGATCCTCGGCACGTGTTTGCGCGAATCAACTTGGCAGACATCTGCACTATGCGTGGTGATATTACCAAGGCTGTCATTGAATATCGAAAGGTGCTGCAGCAGGAGCCCGACCAAGCCGAGGCCTGGCACGCTCTCGCCAACCTGAAAACCGAGCCACTCACTCTGGAAGACACGAAGCAGATCCGACAGGTCTTGCACAAAGCCGACATCAAACCCGAAACCCGGATTGCCCTTGGTTTCAGCCTGTTCAAAGCACTAGAAGACCAGAACGATTACAGCGGTGCCTTCGCGGCATTGCGCGATGCCAATGCCGGCAAGCGACGCTTGGTGCAGTGGGATGCCGCAGGTGAACAAGCACGTATCACCGCCATCATGGAAGCTTTCCGCGCTGGTGTGCCGGCGCCCCTTGATCCCGCGCTGGGACAAGAGGTGATCTTGGTGGTCAGCTTGCCTCGCTCCGGCTCTACTCTGGTTGAACACATTCTTGCATCACATCCGCAAGTTGAAGGTGCCAACGAAATCCCGGACCTGCCCCAAGTTATTCAGGAAGAATCCGAGCGTCGTGGTCAGCCCTTTCCCGAGTGGGTATCGGCGGCTACTGCGGAGGATTGGTCGCGCCTGGGCAAGGATTATCTTGCCCGCACTGCCCGCTGGCGCGCAAAGCGCCCGCGCTTCACCGACAAGGGGTTGCTGAACTGGCCATTGGTGGGCGCTGCTCTAGCCATGCTGCCGGGCGCCAAGATCATCAACTGCCATCGAGATCCGCTCGAGACTTGTTTCTCTTGCTACCGCCAGTTGTTCCGCGATGGCATGAACTTCAGCTACAACTTGGAGGAGATGGCCGCTCGTTACTTGGATTACCAGCGTCTGAGCGATTATTGGCATGAACGCTACCCGGTTCAAATTCTAGATTTTTCCTACGAAGCTTTGCTGCACGAGCCGGAACGGCAGATCCGCGAACTACTTGCGTTCTGCCAGTTGCCGTTCGACGCCGCCTGCCTTACGCCGCATCAAACCAAACGTGAAGTCCTCAGCGCTGCCAGCGCAGCACAGGTGCGTCAGCCCATCCATAGCGGCCGGTTGGCTAGCGCACCCTATGTCGAATTGCTGAAAGTTCTTCGCAATCGGCTTGGCCAATAAAAAAGGGCCACCGGTTACCCGGCGGCCCTGCTCACTTTTTCTGTAACTCCTAGTCGCCGACCCCATTGACTAGCAATGAGATCGGCAAGCAGAGGGGTGCCTCTTACAACTCGTACCTGACGCTCAACTGTACATAACGCGGCTGCTCGATGCCCCACGGCAACTTGTAGGAGGGGTTGGGTTTCGCCCCTGGCAACGTCGAACCGTAGAAGTCGTAGTACTGCGTGATCTTCTGCTCGTTGAACACATTGTGTACCTGCGCCTGGAACGTCAGGTGCTTCGAAGCCCACTCCGGCGTGTAGCTCACACTCAAGTTGAGCTGATGAGTCCACGGCGTATTGCCCACTGCGCCAGGAGCTGCCGGTACACCGCCACACCAGTGGTAATTCTGACCGTAGCCCGGATCTTCCTGACCGGCGCCGAAGTAGCCCAAGCACGTAATCGGAGCGCCCGATTGGACGATAAAGAGGCCACCCACCAACCATTCCGGCGTGATCGCATAGCTGCCATAAGCCTTGAAGGTGTGGCGATGCGAATTCGGCTGTTCACCGTTCGAGTACTGCATCAGTGCGGGGTAATCCCACGCTGTGGTGATTGAGCCAGACTGACCGCCACCACCAGGCTGCCCACTGCTGATCTGGTGGGTCGCCGACTGCGTCGGACCTTCCGTCGTGCCGTAGCTCTTGGAGAACACGTAGTCAATCTTGCCCATCCATTTGCCGTCCCACGGATGCTCAAGAGCCTCTTCCAAGCTGTAGTAATTACGATAGGCCGCCGGGAAGCCTGTGACAAAGCCGTCCGTCGCTGTTTTCGGATCCCACTTGTAGTGGCTGTATTGGCCACTAGTCGTCATGTAGCGAATGGAGTTGACGCGGCCTGGATTAACCAGGATGTCACCATTGAAACTGCCATCAGCGTCCGCTGGCATCAGGGTGGCGCCGGTGTCATCGACGATGTCATGCATCTTCGAGTAGGTACCTTGGTTGGTCCACACTAGACCGGTATCGCCCAAAGTCTTCTGGAAGCCAAGTACGAACTCGTCCTGGTATTCCGGTTTCAGGTCGGTTGCTGCGATCGTCTTTGGATCGCGTGCCGTGCCGATTTCGCCGTCGGCGGAGAACGGTTCCACGGTAGCGGGGATTCGGGTCGTACCCTGCGGAATGCCGTTCGCGTCGATGCCTGAATACGTGTAGTACTGGTCAGTAAAGGTGCTGGTACTGGCCATACGTACGGCGAGGCCCGAAGGCAAGGCAAGATAGTAGCGACCTACGTTGGCATACAACTTGGCCGAACTGTCACCGAAGATGTCCCAACTGAAGCCCAAACGCGGTGCCCACTGCGGACTAGTCTCCCTGACGTAGGGGTTATTGTTGCCGTCGTAGTTTGTGAATTGGTCGTTGCGCAAACCGAGGTTGAGCAGAATGTTCGGCGTGACCTGCCAGTTGTCCTCAACATACTGGGCTTTCTGCTGCACGGTGAAGGTGCCGCCATTGGCGTAATGCACCTGATCGACATAGAAGCCAGTGGCACCATTCGGGAATCCCACCGTGTTAGGAACGGAGCCGCCACCCGCGCCGCTACCGGAGACCAGTGGCGCCGTCGGGTCGAGACTCGGCTCCTGACCATAATTCCAGTAGTAGCCCGGACCGGCGCTCACTGTTTCGTCCTTGATATCGGTACTACGCACATTGTCGATACCGAACTTCAGGTCGTGGTCGCCCAACTTCCAGTTTAGATCGAGTCGGAAGTTGCTCTGCGTCGATTTGTGGTCCGCATTCGGCAGCGTGAGCGCGTTGGTGTTGTCGCTGCCATATCCAGGAACGTCGTGGTTCTGCAAGCCAACATTGGCGACGCCCGCAATGGTCGGGTCGTAGCCGGGATAAGCCATATTCTGAGTAAAGTAAGTGCTTTTCATCTTGCCGTACAACACGCTCAACGACAGATTGTCGGTGATGTATGAGGTGTACTTCAGGATGCCAATTTTGAACTTGCTTGACGCCAGCGGATTGTTCGCAGCCTGGAAATCACCCTGCTGGCTTGTAGCATAGTTGTAGGCGTAGACATTGTCGGACTGAGTCAGGTACTTGGTCTGGATGCCGGTCAACTCAAGAATGTTGCTGTCGTTGATGTTCCAATCCAACTTGCCATAAAGCTTTGGCAACCTTGTGTCTGATGAGTAAACATGAGGGGCGGTGATTGAGCCAGTCCTCGTATCGGAGTCATGTTCTGCTTCAGCCGTAAGGTAGAAGAACAGCTTGTCCTTGATCAACGGACCCGAAACGTAAGCATCGTAAATCGTGGACCAGCTGCTATTTAACTGACGATTGGCGTTGAGGTCGCCGGCCATCTTGCCAGGCGTCACCGATAGCGGATTGGCATAGTGATAGTTGTCGTAATTGCCTTGCGCCCAGGACGGGGCCCAAGCTGCATATACGCCAGCATGGAAGTCGTTGCCGCCGCGCTGTCCGATCTGGCTGATGACGCCACCAGTGGAACGACCGAACTCAGCGCCGTAACCGGCAGTGATACTTTGCTGCTCTGCAATGGCGAAATAGGGCAGCGCAACGCCGCCGGCATTACCAACGGGGTCGGTAGTATTGAAGCCATTGACGTAGTAAGCGTTCTCTACCACCGAGTTGCCGCTAAAGGACACCAGTGGGGTGCCGCTCGGGCCTTTACCCAGAATGGCGCCACCAGAGGCCGTACCTGGCGCCAACAGTGCGATATCTTCGGCCGTGCGCCCCAGCGGCAACACTTTGAGTTGCGCCGCGGTGATTACGTGGCTTTCGCGCGTGGCCGACACATCGATCGGTGGAAGCGCATTAGCAGTGACCGTTACACCGGTCAGATTCTCAACATTTTTGCTGCCTGAGGCCGTAGTAAACGGCACCTGGGTACCACCGCTCACGCTCACCGCAACCTGCTGTTGCGAGGCGAGCACATTGCCGCCCTTCATCAACGACACGCTGTAGCTGCCGATCGGAAGGCTGCTGACGGTATAACGGCCAGCACTATCCACCGCCACTTCGCGAGACAACCCAGTTTGGTTGTTAACAACCTTGACCGTTTCGCCCGTCGCTGTGGGGGCGGTACCGAAAATCGACCCAGTTGTGGACTGAGCAAATACCTGCCCTGACAAACCGAAACCAATAGCAATAGCCACGGCAAGCGCAGTGCGGCTTACACGCGGATGATTGGCAGCGGGCATAAGCTTTTTCGTATTCATTATAGGTGGAACCCCCGAAAGCAAAATATGGTGTTTCTAAAGAGTTGAGTCGACCAGTTAATCGCGCATCAATACAATGACGACTTAAGTACTAATACGTATTAATCATGATCACGCACATAACATACGCAGGGCGAGTACAAATAAAATGCAACAGCCGCATACCTTGAGGCTAACGATACCGCCAAAGCAGCTTGGCTCGCGGTCGAGTCTACGGCGCTAAATAACGAAAAGTCAACGATTATCAAACATACTTTTTATTGCGAAATAACGTTATATATTTCGAGTACGTAATAGCTTGCGATTATTATTATTAAGCAATCCCGTCACGCGGTGCGGTCGGTACAAGCCTATAGCTACGAGGCAGGTCTCTTTCGGTGCAGGAATACCGCCCACACTTCACACCTATATAGAGCTGCATACTCAACGGATACACCACGTGGATGCCGCCCATTTGAGAGCCGCACCCTTATCTAGCTATGAGCTGGAAGAGAGGTCCTATTACAGGACAGTTTCATATTCGTACTGCAATATCTTGCGATATACCTGTACTAATTCGTTTAACACGCAAGAAAACGGCGACAGCGCGCGGTATCTTCAGGCGCGACGCACAACGAGCAGCACCGCTTACAGCTGGGGGCGCCGCCGCAGCAGTCATGGGCGAATTCAACCTTTAAGGATCGTCTGCGCAAACGCGCCGTCATCATTCCGGCGCAAGGCATAATCCAGCGCGTCCGAGTCGATGGATCCCCGCTTCGCCCACCGCTTGTCTGTTGAAAGCCGTGGTGATAACGACTTGTGCAGCGATTCCCTAGGTGCTGCGTCATGCGCCAGCACGGCAGCTTTGCCCACGGCTGCAACGCCTCGCCATCCAGCGCATTGAGCAAAGGCCGCACGGATTCTGGCTGCGACGGACCCGACCAAATGCACCGTGTGCGTGATTGCGATCTTTCGGCGCCAGGACCTGACCCGGAACGGAAGCGCTTACTAAGCGACAGCAATCGTGAACTGCTGGACCACCAGCGCGCCATGTCGCGGGTCCCAGGATTGCGCGCGAAGGTGACGCGCCTCCAAGGAAGTGGCTAGCCGAGATCACCGACAAATGCCCGCGGCCGGACGGACTCGTACGCCGTCTATGGTGACCAACGGTTACCCAGAGTCCTTACTTACTAAGAAGGACGAACCGTACTCGGTGGCAGTTGTTTTCTCTAAGCTGAGTCAGACTTCACTCGTTGGTTGGATGACTTCTGAAACCGATGAAACCTCACGCTATCGTCCACAAAAAAGCCGGGGCCCCTTGTGGGACCCCGGCCAAATCAACAGAAGCTCACGTAACGCTTAGAACTTCTGGTTGTACCGCACGAAGAAGTAACGGTCGATGTCCAACGCCGGGTCGTACAAC
>JBDTBF010000163.1:0-4454 GCA_039924175.1 Rhodanobacter sp. | reverse complement strand
GCCACAGTGAAGGCTACGGGCTGGGGTTGTCGATCGTGCAGCGGGCAGCGCAGTTGCATGGTGCGACGATCGAACTGCTCGACTCGCCGTTCGGCCGGGGCCTGCGGGTGCGTGTCACTATTCCACTTGAAGTCTGACCCGGCAGCGTCCTCGGTACCGTGATGCCAGCGCTGCATGCGCACGATCGTGCGTCGGCCATTCGACTGCATCGTGCTTTGCAGTCATCGCAAAGCACGTTGTAAGGAAAATGAAAGCTGCGCGGCCGAAGATACAGCATTGAAACTCGGGGCAGTACCCGGCAGGGAGAACCGACATGCGTAGTCTCGGCGCTATGACGGCATTGAGTCTTGCCGCGCTTATCACTGTGGCGCCAATGCAGACCGCGCAAGCCGGTGGTGGTTTGCTTGGTATTGACCATCGGCTGCATTATGACAACAGCGGAATCTGGCAACGCAGCAACCAGACAACTTTACTCTATGGCACCGTGCTTACCGTGGGCGCAGGCGCCTTTGTCTTCGGCGACGACAGCAAGTTGGGCGATACGTTCTGGCGCTCAGTCGACGCGTTGGTAGTTACGAGTGTAGCTACCACGGCGATGAAATATACATTTCAGCGCGAACGGCCGTCGCAAACCAATGACCCGAATCGTTTTTTCCAAGGCAGCCATGCGAAAAGCTTCCCCAGCGGCGAGGTGGCGGCGATATCAGCTGCGGTGACGCCGTTCATCGTCAACTATGGCGATGAACATCCTGCTGTCTACGCATTGGCCTTGCTACCGGTCTACGACGCTGTAGCCCGGATGAAGACGCACGGCCACTGGCAGAGCGATGTGCTGGTCGGGGCAGCGCTTGGCACTGGCGTGGGCATGTTGATGACGCACCGTAAGTCGTCGTTGGTTGTGGGCTGGCTACCTAGCGGCATGAGCGTTGGCTACGTACACCATTTCAAGCCCTAGCGTTGATGCAACGGGTAACCCACTACCCGGCGGTGTTTCACGCACTTGTCGCGGATCGTGCGAGTTATCGACTACACCTATGGATCAAATTAGTCAAGTGAGCGCCGGGGTATTGCCGATTCTCATGTATCACAACATCGCGCCGCCGCCGCGTGGTTTGCGCGTTTACCGTAGCCTGTACGTCAGCCCGGAGAAATTTCTGCGGCAAATGTGGCTGCTGCATCGACTGGGCTACGCGGGATTGTCGATGATGAACGCAATGCCCTACCTGCGCGGCGAACGCAGCGGTCGTATCGCTATCATCACGCTGGATGACGGCTATGCCGACAACCTTCGTGCGGCGCTCCCCGTTTTGCAGAAGTTTGGCTTCAGCGCTACGAGCTACGTGGTCAGCGGCAGTATCGGTCGTTGCAATAATTGGGATGCGGAGCGCCTGGGCATCAGCAAGCCGCTGATGTCGGTTGCCGAGTTACGGCAATGGAGTGCTGCCGGTATGGAAGTAGGTGCGCATACCCGCACTCACCCGCACCTGACGCGTTGTAACGATCTTGAACTACGCAATGAAGTTCGCGGTTGCAAAGCTGATCTGGAAGATCGCCTCGGTCAAGCGATAACACAGTTTTGCTACCCCTATGGTGACCTGGATGACCGAGTGGTGGCCGCCGCCGGAGATGCCGGTTATGCAGCGGCGACGACCACCTGCCGCGGACGTGCTGTGGCGCGCGGCGACCTATGGCGACTGCCTAGGATTCAGGTAGCCCGCCACCATCTGCTGCCCCAGTTTGCCGCCCGTGTCCTGACGCGGTATGAGGATCGCCGGGCATGAAGTTTTTGTTTGTGGGCACCAATCCCGAGCATACTGGCGCGGCCACTCACTTCGTCGCGCTAGCGCAGGCCTTGGTCGAAGCGGGCCATGATGTCAGTGTGGTGACCTGCGCCGATGGCCTGATCGAGCGGGAGCTGTTGAATACGGATGTCCACTTGCACCGGACGATGTTTCGCAACGTGTTTGATCTGCGAGGCTATGCCAAAGTGCTGTCCGTCGCGCGGCATTCGAAGCCGGATTGGCTGGTTGGTAACTTCGGCAAGGAGTATTGGCCATTGATCGTGCTTGGCCGTCTGCTCCATGTGCCTGTCACTCTGTTTCGGCACCGCGTGCCGCCGATGAATCGACTGTCCGGTTATTGGTTGCCACGTTTGGCCCAGCGTTTCTTCGTGGTCTCGAATGATGCACGCAAAGCCTATTTGTTGCGCGGCGTTCCACCGGAGCGGATTCAGGTGCTCTACAACCCGGTAAATATGGCGTTGTATACCCCGGATGAGCGTAAACGCAGCGTGTCCCTACGCGCCCTCGCGATTGACGATGACGCCATTGTGCTGGGCTATTGCGGTCGCATGCACGCGGGCAAGGGCATTTTCACTTTGTTCTCAGCGGTTACCGCAGCCATGGCGCAGGAGTCGCGACTGCACTGCTTGTGGCTTGGTGCGGGGCCGGATGCGCAAGTAGTACACGATCAGGCTGCTTCAGTTCCCCAGGGCCACCGACACCACTTCTTGGGCTGGGTTGACCACAGCCACCTCTATTACCAAGCCATGTCGATGCTAGCGTTTCCGTCCATCGCACCGGAGACGTTTGGGCGCGCCTCAGCGGAGGCGCAGGCCGCGGGCCTTCCCGTGTTGGCGAGTGCTGTCGGTGGGGTTCCGGAAACGCTGAATGCTGGCGTCACTGGTGTGTTGCTGCCGCCCGGCGATGTCGATGCATGGCAGGAGGCGATTTTGCAGATGTGCGATGCGGCGCGCAGAGTGCCGATGGGTGTAGCTGCACGTGACTATGTGCGGGAGCACTTCAGCACTGGCGTCATCGCGGCTGAGTTTGTCCGGCTACTGACCTCCCCGGTTACCCAGAAGCCAAAATCGAATGGTGTCATGCACTGGTTTGGTCCTCGGCGGAAACGGCATTCGTCGATCTGAGTTTCATAGTTGGTTGCGACCTGATCATCGTACAGGTGCGGCGCGGAGTTCATTCGGCATATTTGCGACGGGAGGCAATGTGCCGAGGAAGTCTGAACCGCGCCGTAAACCCATCGGCGGGCTAAGCGTCACCAAAGCTGCGCGTGCGATGCTGAAACTCCCCCCCCATGAAAAAGGAAGAAACCATGCGCAACGTATTCATTGCGTCGATCGCGTTGTCCGCGCTGCTAGTTGGTGCTGCGCTGGCAGCTCAGGCCGCGGCGCCGACGAACCTCAAAGCACAAGCGAAGATCAGTATGACCAATGCGCGGAGCATCGCCTTGAAGGCTTACCCCGGCAAGATCGTCAAAGAAGAGTTGGAGCAAGAGTCCGGTGGTAGTGGCTTACGCTATTCGTTCGATATCAAGTTGGCGGAAGCGACCCACGAGGTTGGGGTGGACGCGAAGACCGGTAAGGTACTGGAAAATTCGGTGGAAGGCGCCGATAACGACTGAGCCGCATAGCCTCAGTGAAAGGGGCCGTCGCCGTCGGCTCAACGCCGGCGGCGTCACCTAATGCTTGTGCTTTTATAAGCGAAATGAAAGAAAGTCGGTTCAAGCTGGTGGCATGTCGATCCATCACACCGTCCGCTCCCTCGTCGCTGCGCCGCCTGTCGTGGAGCATGGTGTCGGAAGTGCGCCCACGTGGGACATCCGGCGACGCAAAGCGGTGGCCGGTGTTCTTCACCGCCTGTTTCGACGGGTGGGTGGTGCGCTGATTGAGCCTTCCGGGTTGCCCACTAAAGGCATCCATCGCGTGCTTGTGTGCCGGCCAAATCATCGGCTTGGCAACAGCGTGTTGATCAGCCCGTTAATAGCGGAAGTAGAGGCGCTCTATCCGGGCGCGGAGATCGACTTGTTGGGCAGTCAAGCGACCGAGTCTCTGTACATTGGCCGCTTCCGCGTTCACAGCGTTTTCGTGTTGCCGCAAAAGATTGCGCGACATCTGTGGCTATCGGTGCGCGTATTACGTGCGCTGCGCTGCTGTCGTTACGACTTGGCCATCGACGCGTGCGAAGGATCGCAATCTGGGCGCATCGTGTTGGCTCTCGCGCACGCAACCTATAAGCTCGGGTTTCCCGATCCGCAGCTGAATCCTGGATCGACTTGGCATGACTTGGAGTGGCCTGCACACCTCGCGCACCGAAGCGTGTTTTTGTTGCGTCACGCGTATGCAGGTTCCACGCGAGTAGCTTATCCAGCGCTCAACCTGGAGGTGGCATCGGTCGAAAAGCGGGTTGCAGTAAAGGTTCTGGCGCAGATCTGCGCTGGCGAGAATGGGCGTTACGCGGCGATGGTAGGGATATTCCCCAATGCTACTGGTGCTAAGTGCTACAGCGAGCAGTGGTGGAACCAGTTTGTGGATACTTTCCAAACGCTATGTCCACGAGTCCAGTTGATTGACGTACTGGCGGCGCATGGCAGGTCGCAACTTGGCTCGCGTCTGCCGTCGTACTACTCGCGTGATCTGCATCGAATGACGGCGCTGA
>JBDTBF010000162.1:0-10338 GCA_039924175.1 Rhodanobacter sp. | reverse complement strand
ACGTCGTGCCGCGTCATCAGAAGTTTCGTCCAGGGGGTGCAATTGCGCGCCTGCGGCCTGCGCGTCCTCCCGCAACGCTAATAGACGCTGGTATTGGCGATCGCAAATGATGCTGGCGTATTGCCTGTTGTGCGCCAGTTGCGGATACATGCGTGCCACCGTGCGCCGTGCCCCGGCAATGAAGTCTCCGACTTGCGCACGCGGCAGCAATACGTAGTCGGGCGCAATGCAGGTTTGGCCGGCGTTGACCAGTTTGCCGAACATGATGCGTTCCACCGCACGGTCAAACTGCGCACCTGGGCCGATGATTGCCGGTGACTTGCCGCCCAGCTCCAGCGTCACCGGGGTCAGGTTGGCGGCGGCCGCGCGCATGACCTGGCGGCCGACTGCGGTGGAGCCGGTGAACAACAAGTGGTCAAACGCCAACGCGGAAAACGCCTGCGCCACGTCGGCGCCACCGTTGACCACGACGACTTCGTCGGGTTCGAAGCACCTGGCAATCTGCTCGGCAAACAGCGCCGAGCATCGTGGGGTGAATTCGCTCATCTTCACCATCACCCGATTGCCGGCGGCCAGCGCGTCGACCAGCGGACCCACCGCCAGGAGCAGTGGATAGTTCCACGGCACGATGATGCCGATCACGCCGCGCGGCTGTGGCCGCAGCTCGTTACGAGCCGGCAAAAAGGCCAAACCAGCAAGCGCGCGTCGTGGTTTCATCCAGCGCTTACCGTGGCGCAGTGCGTGCCGCACACCCGACAGGCTGGGGAATACTTCTAGTAACTCGGTTTCCTCAGCCGGGCGCTGGCCAAAGTCCGTGTTGATGGCCGCAACGAACGCTTCCCGTTGCTCCATCAACATGGTTTCCAGTTTACGCAAACGCTGTGCACGCTGTGGCCATGCCGGGGTGATGTCCCGCGCATGTGCATTACGTAGACGTTGTAGTTGCGCGGTGAGGTTTGAATCGGAAGAAGGTGTCATGGCGCTCGCTCGTTGAGAATGACTAGGGCACGCGTCGAAACTCGTCAGAAAAGGCGTGATCGATGACGTAAAGCACGTTGATGGTTTTACACCAATGTCTTTGTCTCGGAACAGTTGTACCAGCTGCCTGCCGTCAATTGGCTCGATTGGTATCGTGCCATCGCGGCTCGCCTCGCTCGCAGCATCGGTGCTGAAACGTGTTGTAGCGATGAAGGCGTCTGCTCAGCGCGGCTTGGGAAAACGTTACGGCATTAGCCGGCTTTGCGCCGTGAAATCAGGCTGCTATGGCGTGTTGTTTGGAACACGGCACACAGCCTGCGGACCGGCCTCAAACGCATCCGACTTGGACGTGCTTTCGACAAGTTTTGTGATTAAACGAAGATTGCAGGGGATCCAGCCGGCGACTTCCCGGCGGCTGGAGGCATCATCCAGCGCATGCAGCGGAACAAGCACCGCCCGTTGCAGGAACGCTATGCGCGGGTAACTGGTCGAGCTGAGTCACGCTGCGCATGGCCATCTTGCGCAGCGTATAGATCCGATCGACCCCGTAGCAACGGCAGTCGACCGGATGCAGACGCCAACGCTTGAAGTTCTTTACTCGCCGATGGTCAGCAACGAGGCGTTGCCGCCGGAGGCGGTCGTGTTGATGGTGAGTACGCGCTCGCCGGCGAAGCGCAGCAAGTAATGCGGGCCGCCAGCCTTGGGGCCGGTGCCGGACAAGCCTTCGCCGCCGAACGGCTGCACACCGACTACCGCGCCGATCTGATTGCGGTTGACGTAGCAGTTGCCGACCCGCGCATGCTGGCTGATGTAGTCCACGGTGGCATCGATGCGGCTATGCACGCCGAGGGTCAGGCCGTAGCCGGTGCTGTTGATCTCGTCGACCACTTCCTTCAGCTGGCTGGCCTTGAAGCGGATCAAGTGCAACACCGGGCCGAAGATCTCGCGGTCGAGCACCGCTAGCGAAGGAATTTCGTAGGCGCGCGGGGCAAAGAAGGTGCCGTGCTCGGTGGCGGCCGGGTCCATCGGCGCTTCGGCAATCTTTTTCGCTTCCTTATCCATCCGCGCGGCATGGGCGACCAAGATCGCCTTGGCGTCTTCGTCGATCACTGGGCCGACATCGGTGGAGAGCAGGCCTGGATCACCCACTTTCAGCTCGGCCATGGCGCCGGCCAGCATCTCGATCACCTTGTCGGCAATATCTTCCTGCACGTACATGACGCGGGCGGCCGAGCAGCGCTGACCGGCAGACTGGAAGGCCGAGGCAATGACGTCCTTGACGATCTGCTCGGGCAGCGCGGAGGAGTCGGCGATCATCGCGTTCTGGCCGCCGGTCTCGGCCACCAGTACGGCGATCTGCGCATCGCGAGCCGCCAACGCGCGGTTGATCGCCCAGGCGGTCTCGGTGGCGCCGGTGAAGACGACGCCGGCGACGCGCGGGTCACGGGTTAGTGCTGCTCCAACGCTGGCGCCGTCACCCGGTACAAATTGAAGCACGTCCTTTGGGACGCCGGCCTCGTGCAGTAATTGAGTAGCGAGGTAGCCGATCAAGCTGGTCTGCTCGGCCGGCTTGGCAATGACGGTATTACCGGCGGCCAGTGCGGCACTAACCTGGCCGATGAAGATCGCCAATGGGAAGTTCCACGGGCTGATACCGACGAACACGCCGCGCCCTTCCAGATACAACTGATTGGTCTCGCCGGTGGGGCCGGGCAACTGCTCCGGCTCGGCGAACATGCGGCGTGCCATGGTGGCGTAATAGCGCAAGAAGTCGGCCGCTTCGCGAACTTCGGCGATCGCGTCGGGCAGGCTCTTGCCGGCTTCGCGCACGCACAATGCGAGAAACTCGGCGCGGCGTGCTTCCAGTTGATCGGCCGCATATTCGAGCATCGCAGCGCGATTGGCTACCGGCAGGGTGTTCCAGCGATCCTGTGCGGCGACGGCGTTCTTCATCGCCTGATCTACCGTGGCCTGATCGGCGCAGACGTAGCTGCCGATCGTGCGGCGGCGGTCCGAAGGGTCGGTGACTTGTACCGTCTCGCCCTTGCTGTCGGCGCCGGGTACTAGCGGGCCAGCTGTCCATGGACCCTGCTGCGCGTTGACCGCGGCGGCGAGTTCGATTAGTTCGTTATCGTTGGCAAAATTGACGCCCATAGAATTCTTCCGAAGTTCACCGTAGAGATTGGTCGGTAGTGGGATGCGTGGATGCGGGATGTGATCGAATGCGCGCACCGTCTCGCACGGGTCGGCGACCAGATCACGTGCGGGCACGCTTTCGTCCACCACGCGGTTGACGAAGCTGGTGTTGGCGCCGTTCTCGAGCAGGCGTCGTACCAAGTAAGGGAGTAGATCTTTGTGCGTACCGACTGGCGCATAGACGCGGCAGGGCACGTCGAGACTGCTCTTGCCGATCACCTCGGCGTACAGATCGGTCCCCATGCCGTGGAGGCGCTGGAACTCGAACGGCCGCCCCTGTGCCAGATGATGTACAGCGGCAATCGTGTGCGCGTTGTGGGTAGCAAATTGGGGGTAGATGAAATTGCCGCCGGCATTGAACAGACGTCGTGCGCAGGCCAAGTACGACACATCGGTGTTCGGTTTGCGCGTATACACCGGGTAGCCGGAGAGGCCTTGTTCCTGCGCCTTCTTGATTTCGGAGTCCCAGTACGCGCCTTTCACTAGTCGTACGTACCAGCGTCGCCCGCAGGCCAGTGCCGCTTCGACCAACCAGTCGATCACGAAGGGCGTGCGCTTGGAATAGGCCTGCACCACGATTCCGAGGCCGTTCCATCCTTCCAGCGACGGATGGGCAAACACTTCGCCAATGATATCGAGCGACAGCTCCAGACGGTCGGCTTCCTCAGCGTCCACCGATAGCGCAATGCCGTTCTTCATCGCCAGCTGCGACAACTCCAGCAACTTTTCGGCTAGTGCCTTGTGCGCGCTGGCGCGCTGAGCTACCTCGTAGCGTGGAAACAAGGCCGACAATTTGACTGAAATCGAGGGCGCATCGGCGTGGTTGGCGTAGGGGCCGCGGGCGCCCAGTGCCGCAATCGCATTGCGGTAATCCTGCTGGTAGCGCTCGGCGGTGTCGGCGGTCATCGCGGCTTCGCCCAGCATGTCGAAGGAGTAGCGATAGACCGCGTTCTCCTTTTTCTTGGTGCGATCGAGCGCCTCTTCGATGTCCTGCCCCATCACAAACTGGTGGCCCATGATACGCATGGCCTGACGCACAGCCATTCGAATCGTCGGGTCGCCGACGCGAGTCACTAGCCGGCGCAACGCGCCATTGAAATCACTGCTGCTGCCGTTGGCCAGGTTCACCATTCGCCCAGTCAGCAGCAGACCCCACGTGGAGGCGTTGACCAGTAATGATTCGCTGCGGCCCAGATGCTTGCGCCAGTTGGCGTCGCCGAGCTTGTCGCGAATCAATTTGTCGGTCGTGGTCTTGTCGGGAATGCGCAGCAACGCCTCCGCCACGCACATCAGCAGGATGCCTTCTTCGCTAGACAGGTCGTACTGGCGCATGAAGGACTCGACCACGCTCTGGTCTTTCGCGCGAGCACGTACGCGAGTGACCAGGTCGGCAGCCAAGCTCACCACCTCGTCGCTTTCGGCCGGCGGCAAACTTGCTTCCGTCAATAGGTCATTAACGGCCTCGGTTTCGTCGCGTAACCACGCGGCGGTGATGCGCGCGCGAGCAGGCGCAATGTCAGAAGGAAGCTCGGGGCTAAGTATGAGGTCGGTCACGATAGGTCAACGATTCGACAGGGCTGGGGAAGGGAACGCGAGATTGTACGCTGGCCAATGCCGCAGACGCACCCGCATGGTCGCGGAGCGTGCCGCTGCGGCTCAGTGCAAGCCGTCGGGACCTTCAGCTGGGCTCATAGAAGGGCGTGTGATCGTCTTGATCTAGATCAATTGGGTGCGTCATTCTTGCCCGCCGCGCCGTCACGGCCTATCATTCCGCCCCTCTAGGTGTGTGAATCTTATGGTCGTGCTCCAACCAGCTGCTGCCGGACTGCCGTATGCGATGATGTGGCTTAGACCCAATCGCGTGCTGAGTCGGCGCGGATTGCGTCGGCTGATCATGTTTTTGGTGGCGTTTGCGCTGCTGTCAGCTGGTATGTGTGCGTGGCGAGGCAATGTTTTTGCCTTGTTGTTCGCGGCAGTGGAGTCGGTGGCAATAGCGTGTGCATTGAGCGTTGCGTGGCGTGCGGGTGATCGTGGTGAGCGCATCGCCGTCGATGCTACTTCGCTGGAAGTACAATTTCTGCCAAGTCACAGATGCGTGCGCTTTCCCGCTTATTGGGTGCGCGTGTTACTGCAACCGGGTGATAGGGGGCGACGTTTGCTGTTGTCGTCGCACGGACACGAGTTAGAGGTAGGCGCGTTTCTGGCAGAATCGGAACGCGCTGCGTTGTCGAAGAAACTCACGGTGTTGCTAGCGGCTGTCAAAGCGCCGGCAGCACAGACAGATTGAATCAAGGGTGCAAAACATGACATCTGGCGGCATCAGGCGATCATTCACAGCATGGGCAGCGATTGCTCTTGCGTCGTTCGGCACCGCACTTCAGGCGGCGCCCGGTCCATGGCAAATGAACATGGAGCCCGGTGCGACTACTTGGTCTCATGTGCCGTATATGCTCAATAACGTCGCGTTTTTCGTATGCGCCGTGATTGCCATACTGGTCTTTGGCACGATGTTTGTTGCTATGTTCCGGTTCCGCAAGTCACGCGGCGCCGTGGCCGAGAAGTGGGCGCACAACACTACGGTGGAAGTGGTCTGGACCACGATCCCGGTGCTCATCCTGGTTACCTTGGCGTACTTGGCCACCGGTGGCGTCGTCACGTGGGCCGACACCACCGGGTCGCAGATGACGGTCAAAGTCACCGGCTATCAGTGGAAATGGCGCTACGACTACGTTGACTATTTGGGCAAGCCGATTGCGAAGGTCGGCTTCATGTCCAAGCTGGACAAGGACAGCGACGAAACGCGTCAGCTGCATTCGGGCATGGACCCGTACGCCGTCAAGGTTGGCAAGGAAGAGACCTATTTGCTGAATGTCGACAAGCCGCTGGTTTTGCCGGTTGACACCAAGGTTCGCTTCGTTATTACCAGCGGTGACGTGATCCACTCGTGGTGGGTTCCGGCAACCGGTTGGAAGCTTGATGCGATTCCCGGAATCATCAACGCGGCGTGGACCAACTTCACCAAGACCGGCACCTATCGCGGTCAATGTGCTGAGTTGTGTGGACAGGATCACGGCTTCATGCCGATCGTCGTTGTGGTCAAGTCCAAGGCCGATTTCGCAAAGTGGTTGGCAACTCAAGAAGCTGCTTCCGCTGCACCCGCTGCGGCAACGGCGGCTACCGCATCGCCTGACTCGTCGTCCACGGCTGCTGTTACGCCGCTGACGACGGCGCAAGTTACCGCACCGGCGGCAGCTACACCGGCTCCGAGCAAGCAGGGCTGACGGCCCAATTGGCCCACGCTATTCCACGTAGTCGTATTCAATAACAGGTTAGAGGTACAAGGCCATGTCTTACGCAGCCACGAATGATCAGCACGACGATCATCACCACGGCGCGCCGAAGAGTTTCTTCCAGCGCTGGTGCATGTCGACCAATCACAAAGATATCGGCACGTTGTATTTGGTTTTTGCGCTGACCATGTTCTTCATTGGCGGCAGCATGGCCATGGCTATTCGTGCTGAGTTGTTCAAGCCCGGCATGCAGCTGATGCAGCCGTACTTTTTCAATGAGCTCACCTCCACGCATGGCTTGATCATGATCTTCGGTGCGATCATGCCGGCGTTCGTGGGCTTGGGTAACTGGATGATTCCGTTGATGATTGGTGCGCCGGATATGGCGTTGCCGCGCATGAACAACTTGTCGTTCTGGATCTTGCCGTTTGCTTTCATCTTGATGTTGTCCACCTTGTTCATGCCCAGCGGTGGTCCTTCCGGTGGTTGGACGATGTATCCGCCGCTATCGATGCAGGGTGAATCGCTGGCTTATGTGGTGTTTGCCATTCACTTGATGGGCATCAGCTCGATCATGGGCGCGATCAACATCATCGCCACCATTTTGAACATGCGCGCTCCCGGCATGGACCTGATGAAGATGCCAATCTTCGTGTGGGGCTGGCTGATTACTGCCTTCCTGCTGATCGCAGTGATGCCGGCGCTGGCCGGCGCGGTGACGATGTTGCTGACCGACAAGTATTTCGGCACTAACTTCTTCAACGCCGCTGGTGGTGGTGACCCGGTGCTGTATCAGCACATCTTCTGGTTCTTCGGCCACCCCGAGGTTTACATCATGATTTTGCCGGCTTTCGGCATTATCTCGGAGATCATCCCGACCTTCGCTCGCAAGCCGATCTTTGGTTACAAGGCGATGGTGTTCGCTATTGCCTGCATCGCGTTCCTGTCGTTCATCGTGTGGGCGCATCACATGTTCGCGGTTGGTTTGCCGATGGGAGCTGAGTTGTTCTTCATGTACGCCACCATGCTTATTTCGGTGCCGACGGGCGTGAAGGTGTTCAACTGGGTCGCGACGATGTGGGGCAGCTCGATGACGTTCGAGACGCCGATGCTTTTCGCCATCGCGTTCGTGGTCTTGTTCAGTATCGGTGGCTTCTCCGGCCTGATGATGGCGTTGGTGCCGGCTGACTTCCAATACCACGACACCTACTTCATCGTGGCTCATTTCCACTACGTGCTGGTCACCGGTGCCGCGTTCGCCATCATCGGCGCCGCGTATTACTGGATGCCCAAGTGGAGCGGCCATATGTACAGCGAGTTCTGGGGGAAAGTGCACTTCTGGAACAGCTTGATCTGGGTGAATGTGTTGTTCTTCCCGCAGCACTTCCTCGGCTTGGCCGGTATGCCGCGACGTATCCCGGACTACAACGTGGCGTTTGCGAACTTCAACATGATCAGTTCGATCGGTGGCTTCTTGTTCGGCGCCACTCAGTTGATCTTCGTAGGTGTTGTCATCCATTGCGTGTTCTTTTCCAAGAAGAAGGCAACGGATCGCGTGTGGGAGGGTGCCAAGGGTTTGGAGTGGACGGTACCGTCGCCGGCGCCGCATCACACCTTCGAAATTCCACCGGTCGTGCCGGATTCCGAGTTGGCTTGTGGCCCTTCGCATAGTTGAGTATCTGCGCTGCCGCCATGACTCGAATGGGTCGGCGGCAGCGGGAGTCAGGTGATATGACAGAACCCGTAAGCGATCAGGAAACGGCGCGCCGGCGCAAAAAGGTGGTAGTTACCGCCATTTTGCTGGGCGTGGTTGCGGTGACCATCTATGTGCTGTCGTTTCTGCAACTGTGAGCTGGTTGCATCGGTGCAAGTGATAGTCGTTTTGTAGTGATTATTTTTTCGGTTGGTTGAGTTGGACCAGCCAGTGTGCAGTTCCCCGCGCGGCAAGTCGGGGCAAGTCATCAAGAGAAATCCACGGGGTCCCACCATGGGTCAGCAACACGAAATTTATTTTGTACCGGTCAAGAGCTTTTGGCCGCTGGTGGCCGCGATGGTCATGTTCGTCACGGTGTTTGGCGCGGCCCATTGGCTGAGTGCTGCGCCGGGCGCTGCGGGCTTCGGCAAGATCGTGTTGACCCTGGGTGTACTAGGCATCTTCGGCATGTTCTTCGGCTGGTTCCGCTCGGTCATCAATGAGTCGATGGCTGGTAGCTACAGCGAGCAGGTGGACACCTCGTTCCGCATGGGCATGTTCTGGTTCATCTTCTCCGAGGTGATGTTTTTCGGCGCTTTCTTCTCGGCGCTGTTTTACATTCGTTCGTTCTCTTTGCCCTGGCTTGGCGGCACCGGTCATGGCGTGCTGACGCATCAGTTCTTGTGGAGCGATTATTCCGATGCGTGGGGCGCTGCCGGCGGTAACGGCCCAGCGCGCATTGGCGGCCCGTTCCAGACCGTTTCAGCGTGGGGTTTGCCGCTGATCAATACGCTGATCTTGTTGACTTCCAGCGTCACCATCACGATCGCCCACCACGCGCTGCGCGCTGGGCATCGCGGCAAAATTCTGGTGTTTCTCGGCATCACGGTATTGCTCGGTGCAACCTTCCTGTACTTCCAAGCGCACGAGTACATGGAGGCTTATCAAGAGCTGAACCTGACTCTGCACAGCGGTGTGTATGGCGCCACGTTCTTCATGCTCACCGGCTTCCACGGTCTGCACGTGACGTTGGGCACCATCATGCTGGCGATCATTTGGCTGCGCGTATTGAAGGGTCACTTCGACAAAGACCATCACTTTGGCTTTGAAGCCGTGGCTTGGTACTGGCACTTTGTTGACGTGGTGTGGCTGATGCTGTTTATGTTTGTCTATATTCTCTGATCGAAAAACACGGCTACGGTTATTGAAAAAGCCCGCCATTGGCGGGCTTTTTCATGGGGCTACTTGCGAGCCCGGAACGTCCTGCTGGGGCGGAGTGCGACATCGAACCAAAGCAATGCCTGATGACGATGTGTTTGTCTGCAGCGCCAAGTCTGATCGCTGATTTAGCGGGTAATGCGCGACTGTCCTGCTAAGCGTCCACGCAGTGTTGGATGGCGTCGTGCATCTGGCAGTTTGTCGCGGCACGGCGCGAGCTGCGACACAGGCAGGTACAATTACTGGCCAATATCGTGTGGGTGCAACCAGCCCATCCAAATACCCAGCACGACCGCGGCGATGAAAAGTAATGACAGGCCGATGCGTCGGGTCAGTGCCCAGACGGTGCGGCGATCGTCGTCTTTGTCGGTCATCATGAAGTACAGCGCTTGCCCGAGGTTGAAGATTACCAAGAGCAGCAATCCCACCAGCGCATATTTGTAGACGGTTTCCACGTGATTGATCCGATCCATTTCGACCTCAGCAGTATAGCGATCCGCAGTGGGTCTCCCGCGTGATGCGCTTTCGCCGGCCACCGTGGTGGGCCATTCTGCTGACGGCGGCGGGAACGTTGCTATTCCTACGTTTGGGCGTCTGGCAGCTGCATCGTGCGGACTTCAAGGATGCACTTCTGCGTCGCTATGCCGCATCCGCATCGGCGCCGCTGCAACCGTTCGCCGCAGTGGCAGATTCGCCTTCAGCAGATACGTTTCCTCGCGTGCAGGTTCACGGCAGTTATTTGCCGGATCGAACCTATCTATTGGATAACCCCAATCATGACCAGCACGGTGGCGTTGAGGTTTTTGCGCCCTTCGCGGTGCGTGGGCACGCCACGTTGTTATTGGTCGACCTCGGCTTTCTCCCAACGACAGGTGACGACAAGATTCCGCAACTGACGCCTCTGCCGATAGGTCAAGTCGTGCTGCAAGGTATCTACGTGCCGCCGCCGCCGGTAGGTTTCGA
>JBDTBF010000161.1:0-2722 GCA_039924175.1 Rhodanobacter sp. | reverse complement strand
CCAAGCCCGCACGCAAGTCGCAACTGTGGAGCAATCTGCATCACTTGAAACGGTCTTTCGGATTGAACACGACTGAGCTCGACGTGATCGCGTTCCGGGCCATGCTGCGATTGCACCCCGGGTTTGCGGAACTCGCGGGCAAATACATTGGCCAGTGCATTGACTTTCAGTTCCGCCGACGGCTGGCCGCGATCTTTGCCGTACCTCCAAGCAAAGTGGAGCGTGCGTTCGATCCCGAAGGGCGTCTTTTACAAAGCGGACTAGTCTCGATTGACTTGGGCGTACTCGGACCGATTGAAACCCGATTGCGCCTGAGCGCCCGATTGATCAGCAGCCTGGTCCAACCCAACCGGTCGGCAGGGGATCTGCTCGCCTCGCTGCTGCCGCGCATGCGCAAACCGCATCTGTGTCTTGACGACTATCCGCACCTGCACGATGAAGTCCGGTTGCTACGCGATTCTTTGTGTAAGGCGCTGTCCGGCAAACGGCGTGGCGCCAACGTGTTGCTCCATGGTGCCCCGGGTACCGGCAAGAGCGAACTTGCGGCTGCACTCGCTGCGGAATTGAACTGCCCGTTGTACGAATCGCGAATCAGCGACGGCGGCGGAGAGTCATTGACTCCACGAAATCGACTCGGGTCAGCCGTGTACTTGCAGCGGATCATTACGGTGGCTGGAAACGGCATCTTGCTCGTGGATGAAGCTGAGGATCTATTCCCGACCGTCGGGAGTGATCTTGAGAAGGTAGCCACCAAAGCCGCAGTCAACGAATGTCTGGAGAGCAACCCGACGCCGACGATCTGGATCAGTAACCGGGTGCGGCATCTGGACGAAGCGTTTCTGCGCCGGTTTGACCTGGTCATCCACGTGTCGTCATTGCCGGCACGCGCCAAGGGCGAGCTTCTGCGCAAGGCACTTCCGTCTCAAGCGCTCGGCGAGCGGGAGATTCGCCAATATGCCGACCTACGCGAACTGTCGCCAGCGATGTTGACCCGCCTGGCGAGCATAGCTGTCGGCGACGGTGCGAGCGCAAACACCGACGTGCGCCGCAACCTGCAGATTCTGTCTAGCCACTACATGAAGACGCTGGGCTCGACGCCACCGTCGTTTTCCAGTCGCGCGCCCGCGCTGAAACACGACCTTGCACTGCTCAATACCGACGTCCCGCTCAAGTCAGTCATCGATACGATGGCGCGCTCGGTCGATGGCGCACGCATGCTGCTGCACGGTCTGCCCGGAACCGGCAAGACGGCGTTCGGCAAGGCAGTTGCGGAACGCCTGAATCGACCTCTCCTGCAGCGTCAGGCGTCCTCGTTGCTGTCGATGTGGTTGGGTGGGACCGAACGCAACCTTCGCGAGATGTTTGACGAGGCGCGGCAAGAGGACGGCGTCCTGCTGCTGGATGAGGCTGACAGCTTCCTGCGCGATCGCTCGAACGCCCGCGCGCATTGGGAAGCTACGCAAACCAACGAGCTGTTGACCCAGATGGAGGCCTTCGAGGGCATCTTTATCTGCACCACGAACCGGCTGGACGATCTCGACCCGGCGGCATTGCGCCGGTTCGACCTCAAGGTCGAGTTTCGTCCACTGCGAGATACTCAGCGCCTGGCACTCCTTCACCAGTCCTGTGCTTCTCTCGGCATTTCTGTCGGTCTCGACGAACCAGCGTTGAGTGCCCGCATGCAGCAGCTCGACGGCCTGACCCCCGGTGACGCCGCAGCCGCCTTGCGCCGACTCGCCATCTCCGGTGAACCGCCCACCGTCGATTCCCTCATCAACGCTCTGGCGACCGAGTGTCGCTACAAGGCAGCCATACACCAGCCCATCGGCTTCGTGCATTGAGGCGATGTGCTGCCGGGAAGGAAGGTGCGGGGGTAGAGTCACACTCTGGAGCCCCTGACTGGATTCTGCCGATGGCCACCACCCAGGAATCGCTGAGCCGCCAATGGCTGATGCTGCAGTGGATTCCCCGGTACCCACGCAAAACCACCGCGCGTGAATTGGTCGAGCGTCTGCGCGCGGAGGATCGCGTTGTCACCAAGCGCACCGTGGAACGCGATCTCGCCGCGTTGTCCGATGTGTTTCCGCTGGTATCCGACGAGCGCAGCAAGCCGTTCGGATGGAGTTGGCAGAAGCACGCCTCGCAATTCTCCCTGCCGGGCATGTCGCCTTTGCAGGCCATGGTGCTGACCCTGGCCCACACCCACCTGCGTCCGCTGCTGCCAGCGCACCTGCTGGAGCCACTGCAGCCTTACTTCCAGCAAGCGGACAACACTTTGCAGAACGCGTTGGGCAAACGCCGCCTGGCCAGTTGGAACAAGCGCGTTGCAGTAGTGCAACCCGCTCAGCCACTGTTGTCGCCGAAGGTCAACGACAAGGCGTTGGCAATCGTGCACGAAGCCGTGGCGCAAGAACGCCAGCTCGAACTGCGCTACCGCAATCGCAGCGCCGGCAAGACAGTCAGCTATCGCGTCCATCCCCTTGGCCTTATCTACCGCGGCATGCTCGGCTATCTCGCCTGCACCATCGGCGATTACACCGACCCGCGCCTGCTGGCACTGCACCGAATCGACTCGGCTCGCGCTCTCGACGAGGCTGCGAGTACACCCAAAGATTTCGCCCTGCAGGCTTATGCCCATTCCGGTGTGCTCGGTTTCTTGAACAGTGGCGTAATCAAGCTGGTCATGAGCATAAAAGCACCCGCTGCCGAGCATCTCTACGAG
>JBDTBF010000160.1:0-70281 GCA_039924175.1 Rhodanobacter sp. | reverse complement strand
CCAGTGACTGGATGACCCGAAACGTGTTGAGGAAGGTCAACTCGTGACGGATAATCGTGGTTCCGCTGGCCGGCGCAGGCATAAAGGACGTGCTGGACACAGGGTGTGGCACTCCGACTTGACTTGTTGCCTGAGTATAAGCGGCAAGATAGCGTCTTGTGTCATGCCGCTGCACGCGCCCATCGTGGGATTTTCGGGTTGATCGCAAACGTTTACGGCAAATTGGCGAGCCGCAGCTGGTCGCCGAAACCCAGCGCCAGCCCCGGTTTGGCACTGGTTAGTGCGCGTGGCCCTTTCCATCGTGCTCCGCTTCCGCGAAAATAGGCGGCCGCGTTGCGTCATCTCGCTTGTTGGCGGGACGCACGTAATGCCTGCCGGCAGCGCACCCACGGGCCGTCCGACTTTCCTGACTCACGCGATACGTTTGCGTGCGGTCGTCATGTTTTTCCGTTCGCTCGAGGTATCGAATGAATTTTCACGAATACCAGGCCAAAGAATTGTTCGCGCAGTACGGCATTGCCGTGCCGCCGGGCAAAGTTGCCAACTCTCCAGATGCTGCTGTCGACGTCGCCAAGGCGCTGGGCGGATCGCAGTGGATGGTGAAAGCACAAATCCATGCTGGCGGCCGCGGCAAGTCCGGTGGCGTCAAGTTCTGCCGCAGTTTTGACGAAGTGCGCGCCGCAGCGAAGGCCATGCTGGGTACCACCATGTCGACTTATCAGTCGGCTGGCCGCTCGCTGCCGATAAATCTGGTGCTGGTTACCGACGCTACCGACATCGCGCGTGAGTTGTATCTGTCGATTCTGGTCGATCGCGATTCCAAGGCCGTCTCGTTCATTGCCTCCAAGCATGGCGGCGTGGATATCGAACAGGTTGCGCGCGAAACACCCCAAGATATTCACACCATCGTGGTGGATTTCGTTGAAGGTTTGCAGCCGTATCAGTGCCGCCAGCTTGGCTTTGCGATGGAGCTGACTCCAAAACAGGTCAACCAGCTGACGAAAATCATGCTGGGCCTGTACAAGCTGTTCAACGAGAAGGACTTGTCTCTGATCGAGCTGAACCCGCTGGCGGTGCTGGAAGATGGCAACCTGGCCGCGCTGGATGGCAAGGTCAACTCCGACGACAACGCGGAATATCGTCATCCCGATCTGGCCGCCATGCGCGACCTGACCCAGGAAGACGCCGCCGAGGCGACTGCGGTTCAGTACAACCTGAACTACGTGACCATGGGCGGCTCGATTGGCTGCATGGTCAACGGTGCGGGTTTGGCAATGGCGACGATGGACGTGATCAAGCTGGCAGGCGGTGAGCCGGCCAACTTCCTCGACGTTGGCGGCGGTGCCACCAAGGAGCGCGTGACCGAAGCGTTCAAACTCATCACGTCGTCGGACAAGGTGCGCTGCATTCTGGTCAATATTTTCGGCGGCATCGTGCGCTGCGACATGATTGCCGAAGGCATCATTGCGGCAGTGAAGGAAGTCGGGTTGAAGATTCCGGTGGTGGTGCGCTTGCAAGGCACCAACGTCAAGAAAGGTCGTGAGTTGCTGGCCAATTCAGGCTTGGCGATTACGTCGGCCGATGACCTCAACGACGCGGCCGAAAAAGCCGTGGCTGCGGCCCAATAATCACATCCTGTAGGAGCGCACCTTGTGCGCGATGCTCCTGCTCTACAGCAGTCAGCAGCGCTTCGCACACGAGATGGCTTCTACATGAACACAGGACATTTTCATGAGCGTTTTGGTCAACAAGAACACCAAGGTGATCGTGCAAGGCATCACCGGACAGCAGGGCAGTTTCCATGCCCAACAGTGCCTCGACTACGGCACCCAGATTGTGGGTGGCGTTACTCCAGGCAAGGGCGGCACCAAGCACATCGGTTTGCCGGTCTTCAATTCGGTAGAGCAAGCCGTCAGTGAAACCGGTGCGGATGCGTCGGTCATTTTCGTGCCGCCGCCGTATGCGGCTGACTCGATTCTGGAAGCGATTGATGCCGGTATCCGCGTCATCATCGCCATTACCGAGGGCATTCCGGTGCTCGACATGCTGCGCGTGAAGAACGTACTGTTGCAGCATCCGGAAATCGTGCTGATCGGGCCGAACTGCCCCGGCATCATTACGCCGGGAGAGTGCAAAATCGGCATCATGCCGGGCCACATCCATCAGCCGGGCAAGGTCGGCATTGTGTCGCGCTCCGGCACACTGACCTATGAAGCGGTATTCCAGACCACCAACGAAGGCCTCGGCCAGAGCACAGTGATCGGTATCGGTGGTGATCCGATCAACGGGCTCAACTTCATCGACTGCCTGAAATTGTTCCAGGACGATGCGCAGACCGAAGGCATCATCATGGTCGGCGAGATCGGCGGCAGCGCCGAGGAAGACGCAGCTGAATTCATTGGCGAGTACGTGACCAAGCCGGTGGTGTCGTTCATCGCCGGTGCGTCGGCTCCGGCCGGCAAGCGCATGGGCCATGCTGGCGCGATCATCTCTGGCGGCAAAGGCACGGCGGCGGCGAAGTTTGCCGCGCTGGAAAAGGCCGGTGTCACCACGGTGAAGTCGCCGGCTGACTTGGGTAAGGCACTTGCCAAGTTGATGAAGTAAAAATAAGTGAAGTGCGGTGAAGTGGCCTAAGCGCCGCTTTGCTCGCGTAAAATGCAAAGGCCGCGAACTATCGCGGCCTTTGTCGTTTCTGGAGCACACCCATGGCAACGCTGCGATTGGCGCTGGCCCAGTTTGATTTTCCGGTTGGCGCGGTAGCGGCCAATGTTGCCAAGGTGCGGGATCTTACCGCGCAGGCACAGGCCGGCGGCGCGGCGTTGCTGGCATTCCCAGAGCTGACGCTAAGTGGTTATTCGCCGGAAGACCTGTTGTTGCGACCGAGCTTTCTTGCCGCGTGTAGTGACGCGGTGACCGCGCTTGCAGCAGAAACAACCAACATGGCTGTACTGGTCGGTCACCCAGAGAGCGCGGGTGAGGTTTACAACGGTGCTAGCTTGCTGCGCGACGGTCGCGTGGAAGGGATCGCGCGCAAACAGGCATTGCCGAATTACGGCGTGTTCGACGAGAAACGCTATTTTCGCGCGGGCCACGCGACCGTTACCGCGCAGATTGGCGGCGTCCGGGTGGGTTGTTTGATCTGCGAAGACGTGTGGCAGCCCGAGCCGGCCGCGCAAGCCGCTGCCGCCGGTGCCGAGTTGCTCGTGGTTATCAATGCTTCGCCGTGGGATGGGGCCAAACAAGGGGAACGCGAAACGGTGTTGGCGGCGCGTGCCCGTGAAACCGGTTGCGCCATTGCCTACCTTAATTTGGTGGGCGGGCAGGACGAGGTGGTCTATGACGGGGCCTCGATGCTGGTCAATGCCGATGGCTCAATCGCAGCGCGCGCGCCGGCGTTTGTCGATGTTTTGTTGTGGGCCACGTTTGATCCGGCGAAGCGCACCTTGCAGGCGGAAAACTGGCCGCAAGTGGTGGACCGATCAGACAGCGCCACGCTGTACGCGGCATTGGTTCGTGGTACGCGCGACTACATCGAGAAGAACGGGTTTGGTGGAGTGTTGCTGGGCTTGTCCGGTGGCATCGATTCGGCGTTGACGCTGGCACTAGCGGTTGATGCGCTGGGGGCCGATCGCGTGACGCCAGTGATGTTACCGACACGCTACACGTCGCAACTGTCGTTGGATGGTGCGCGCGAGCAGGCAGAGCGTGTTGGGGCGGATTATCAGATCATTGATATCGAGCAGACGTATCAGTCGTTTATGCGCGCATTAACGCCGCTATTTGCCGGCAAAGCCGCCGACACCACCGAAGAAAATTTGCAGTCACGCACACGCGGCGTGATGTTGATGGCGCTGTCGAACAAGCACGGTCGCTTGCTACTGGCTACTGGCAACAAGAGTGAAATGGCCGTCGGTTATGCCACGTTGTACGGCGATATGTGCGGTGCCTACGCGCCGTTAAAAGACGTCTACAAAACGCAGGTGTACCGGCTGGCGAAGTGGCGTAATGGGGCCGGTAAGACGGAATGGGGTGCAGAGAGCCGGGGCGTGCGCGCGCTGGTGCAGCGCTCGGCGGTCGGCGAAGCGGCAGCTTCTGACGCGTGGGTTATTCCGCCGGCGGTGATTGAGCGGCCGCCATCGGCCGAGCTGCGCGAAAACCAAACCGATCAGGATTCACTACCGTCGTACGACGAGCTTGATGCGATCCTGGAGCGTTTCATTGAACGCGAACAGTCGCAAGCGGAGATTGTCGCGCAGGGCTTTGACGCCGCCACCGTCCAGCGGGTGGTGCGTCTGGTGTTGCTGAATGAGTTCAAGCGGCGCCAGTCGGCTCCCGGCCCGCGAGTCACCACGCGAGCATTTGGTCGCGAACGGCGTTATCCGATTACGTCGGGGTGGAAATAGTGCATCGGGGGCGTCGGCCAGCGTCGATGGCTGAGCGTCGAAATACGCCAGTAGCCGCATAACGCGGAAGTTGATCGGTCGTGGCCTGTTTGTTTGTCTTCGGCCGACTGACGCTCGCTTAGGCTGCCCATCGCGATTTTCCGTCATTCCTGCGGTTTCCCGAGCTCGAACGGCTGGTCAAACAGGAATCCGGTGACTTCAGTCGACGACGGGTTACCGAACACGCTGGATGACTGGCTTGTCCCGTGTGAAGCATGTCTCGCTTGACCAGCCGTTCGGCCGTAGCAAGTCGTGCGGACTTGCCGCTTAAGTAAATGTCTTTTTAGTTTTCGCCCCGTGTCGGTGATTCGCTAGCTGTCCGCTCGTAGAGGAATCGTCGACGGATCTGTAGCGCTCGAGCGGCGCTGAAGGCGACACGGCGCTGAAGGCGACACGGCGCTTGGCTTGGGAAGCTCTTTGAGCGGGCGTAAGACACGCGCGGAAAATTCTTGTCAGGCGCAAAAAAAAGCCGGCGATTACTCGCCAGCTTTTCGGTTAGTGCTTAGTAGATGACTCAGTGGTGGCCGGAGAAGGGCACCATTTTGCGTATCAGGGACGGTGGGTGAGGCCACTTGGGGTCGGTCAAGTACGGGTGGTTAGGGTAGTTCAACGCCAGCACTTGGCGGCTTTGATCGGCCAATTTTTTCTGGTCCAGCGCAAGATAGCTGCGCGTGAGTATCGCTAATGCATCGCCGGTTTGTGGCGCTTCCTGGTAATGCTCGATGACATACTGCGCGCGATCAGCGGACGCTACATAGGCGTCGTTGCGCAGGTAGAACTTCGCTACGTTGATTTCGTAGGTAGCCAAAATATTACGCAGATAGATCATCCGTTGGCGCGCGTCGGCGGTGTAGGCGCTGTTTGGGAAACGGCGCGACAACTCGGCGAAGTCATCAAACGACTGCAGGTTAAAGCCTTGATCGCGTCGCGTTTGGGCGCCATCGCGCTTAACGAAACGCTCAATAACGCCGCTGGTGCGACCAAAATTGATCAAACCGCGCAGGTAGTAGGCATAATCAACGTGTTTGTTGGCCGGAAAGGTCTTGATGAAGCGGTTGATGGTGGACAGTGCGTCGTCCGGCTTGTTGTCTTTGTACTGCGAGTAAGCCAGATCCAACTGAGATTGTTCGCTGTACTCGCCGGACGGAAACCGCGCGATCAAGCGTTCATAAGCCTTGGCCGCTGCCGCGTAGTCGCTGTTTTCCATTGACGCATGGGCGTTGTTGTACAGCGCGTCCTGCGGCAGAGTGTCAATGTTGCCGCGCTTGGCGCCAAATATCGAACAGGCGCTCATCGTGATGGCGAGTGCCAACACAACAAATACCTTCAACACAGGCAACGGAGATTTCGGCAGCTTGTTTACACGCATGGGAAATAGTCAAATGTTTGGGCGAAAGAGCATGATAACCGAAACCAGTCAGCGCCCACGGCGGCGCGCGTGACCACCATTCAGCGTGAGGCGGCGGTGCCGCTTAGTGCAGCAGGTCGACGTTTCGACCAAGCCGTCGCCGAGATGTTCCCGGATTACTCGCGTTCGCGGCTTAGCGGATGGATCAAGTCGGGTGTGGTGACACTGGATGGCGTCCAAGTGCCGCCACGGCGGCTGCTGAGCGGCGGCGAGTGGGTGCGGCTGCAGGTGGAGCTGGAGAACGAGGTTAACGACGCGCCTGAGCCGATCGCACTGACTATCGTTTACGAAGACGACGACTTGTTGGTCATAAACAAGCCTTCGGGTCTGGTCGTGCACCCTGGCGCGGGTAACGCCACGGGCACCTTGCTGAACGCGTTGCTGTACCACGACGCGTCGTTGGCCGAATTGCCGCGGGCCGGCATCGTGCATCGCTTGGACAAAGACACGTCCGGCTTGATGGTGGTTGCCAAGACCTTGCCGACTTACACCGGCTTGGTGGATCTGCTTTCGCGGCATGAGGTTGTGCGTCACTACGAGGCCGTGGTGCTGGGCACGATGGTTGCCGGCGGTACGGTCGACGCGCCGATTGGCCGCAGCATGGGCGATCGGCTGCGCCAAGCAGTCCGCGACGAAGAAGATGGTAAGCGGGCGGTAACGCATTATCGTTTGCGTGAGCGTTTTCGCGCGCACAGCTTGATCCAATGCCAATTGGAAACCGGCCGTACTCATCAGATTCGCGTGCATATGACGCATGTTGGCCACCCGCTGGTGGGTGACCCGCTATACGGCGGCGGCTTGAAGTTGCCCAAGGGTGCGTCGCCTGAGCTAGTCGCCGTGCTGCGCGGTTTCAAGCGACAGGCGTTGCATGCCGAAGAGTTGGGGTTTGTGCACCCGGTCAGCGGCGAGTCGCTGTCTTTCAATGCGGAGCGACCGGCGGATCAGAAGGCCTTGATTGAAGCCTTGCGCGCCGACTTGGTGGAGCATGGTTCAGACCACTACTGAGAAGCTAGCTGGGTTGAATCGGGCGGCTCACCGGCATGAGAGTTGCCCGATGGGCGCGCACTGATGCAAGTTTTTATCGGCTTCTCGCCGAAACGTACTTGCTTGGTGCTGGCATACTCACTAGAGCGGGACGACGTATTAATCTCACGCTGGCCGCGGCTGATTGCGGCTGACTACGGAAAGACCGGCGCGCACTTTTAGCGAAGTGGCGCCGGCTGCTGTGGGCATAGCGGCGAACTTGATAATCGCTGCGTCACCTTGTGTCGCGTACGAGCCACCTATGATTTCGTTGGTCATTTTCCGGGCTTCAACGATCAGTTGAGTGGTTGCCGGATCGGCGTTTGGCGGCGTTAGCCCTAACCGTTTCCTGTTCGCGGCCTGCCATCTTCACTGGGCAAATCGCGCGCGCTGTTTGAGAACTCCCTCCCATTTGCACAAGAATGGTGGAGGTAGGACCTTGCGTTTGAGTCGCGCCATCCCTTTCTGATCTGAGACTTCCTCGCTATGACCGAACCCTGGATCTTTCCCGATTGGCCCGCGCCGCCGAAGGTGCGCGCCGCCGTGACGACGCGCGATGGCCCCGGCGTCTCGGCCCCACCATTTGCACGACTCAACCTTGGTTTGAACAGTGGCGATGCAGCCGATGCCGTGTTGGCCAATCGCGGCGCGCTGCAACAAGCGCTGGGTTTGCCGTCGCCACCGCGATGGTTGCAACAGGTACATGGCGTGCAGGTGGCGCATTTGGGGCCGCTGCCTTCAACGGAGCAGCCGAAGGCGGATGCCGCCGTGTCGCATCTGCCTGGCACGGTGTTATCCATCCTTACGGCGGACTGTTTACCCGTCTTGTTTTGTGCCGCCGACGGTAGCGAGATTGGTGCTGCGCACGCTGGATGGCGCGGTCTGGCGGCGGGTGTGCTGGAGTCCACTCTGGCCGATTTGCGTGCACCGTGCGGGCAGGTTCTCGCATGGCTTGGGCCATGCATTGGTGCCGCCTCCTATGAGGTCGGCGAGGAAGTGCGTGCAAGTTTCGTGGCGCATGACGCTGGTGCCGAGATGTGTTTTGTGCGAACGCGGCCGGGGCATTGGCTGTGCGATCTGGCTGGTTTGGCACGGCGACGTTTAAGTGCCGCCGGCGTGACGCAGATTTATGGTGGCGGCTTTGATACGTTCACTGATACGCGGTGGTATTCGTACCGCCGCGACGGCGCCCGAAGCGGCCGCTTCGCCAGCTTGATTTGGCTGGCGTAGTCGTTGCGGATCTGCTGAGCGGCTCGGTGCGGTAACGCGCTGCGTGATTAGCGGGCCCAATTGCCGTGCAGTTCTTCATTTAGTACCGCCGAACTGAGTCCGCTGACCTAGCCGCTTGAGTGCTTGCGGGATGGGAGTGTCACCCAGGTTCTTGAGCGCGTCCAACGCTTGCCGCGGACGCGACGCGCAAGGGCAGAATGTCGGGCGCTTGGGGTGCTTCGCGGCGCAGTGCTTGCAGGAAGTTGGTGCGCCAAAGGGTAATGTCGTTCTTCTCCAGCAGTGCCATCATCGCCAGCCAGCGCGCACGACGCTCGGCCAGCGGCATCGTCAGCGCACGCTCCAGCGCATCGGCGACTTCTTCGGTGTCGGCCGGGTTTACTAATAATGCATCGGTGAGTTCTTGCGCGGCGCCGGCGAAGCGAGACAGCACCAACACGCCGGGGTCCGCCGGGTTCTGGCACGCCACATATTCTTTGGCCACCAGATTCATGCCGTCGCGCAGTGGCGTGACCAAGCCAACGCGTGCGCTGCGGTAGTAACCAGTGAGTATCCGGTGCGGAAACGATTTGTTGATGTAGCGTATCGGTGCCCAGTCTGGCGTCGCGTACTTACCATTGATATGGCCGGCACTGCGTTCCAGCTCGCGACGAATCTGTTGGTACTCCAGCACGGCGCTGCGCGAGGGTGGCGCAATTTGCAGGAAGGTCACTTTGCGGTGCAACTCGGGCGCACGTTCAAGCAGGCGTGCATACGCTTGGAAACGCTGTGGCAGACCCTTGGAGTAGTCCAGTCGGTCCACGCCAATGATCAGTGCGCGGTCCTCCAGACTGGCCCGTAGCTGGCCGATTTCCTTATGCGATTCGGCAGCCTGCGCGACCTTTGCAATTGCCGCCGTATCGATACTGATCGGGAATGCAGCGGCGCGAAACAGTCGGCCGCCTGGCATGCGCATGCGCCCGCCCAGCCGCATGGCTGCGCCCGCTTCGTGCAGAAAGTAGTCTTCCAGCGCGCGCAGGTCACGCGCGGTGTGGACGCCGACCAAGTCGTAGCTAGCCAGCGTCTCCAATAGCTCGGCGTGGTTTGGCAACGCTATCAGCAGGCCGGCGGCAGGTAACGGCGTGTGCAGGAAAAAGCCGATGCGGTTTTTTACGCCACGCTGGCGCAACATTCCCGCCAGCGGGATCAGATGGTAATCGTGGACCCACAGTGTGTCCGTCGGCTGGATTAGCTTCTGTAGCCGGTCGGCGAATATTTCGTTGACGCGTAGATAACCGTCCAGATGACTTCGCTGATAGTTAACCAGATCGGGGCGATAGTGCAGCATCGGCCACAGCGTGCCGTTGGCGAAACCCGTGTAATAAGCATCGTGGTCGGCGCGCGATAGATCGATGGTGGCGTAGTCGACTTTCGCATCGCTGACACGATGGACTTCACTCGCCGTTTCAGCGGCTATCTTGCCGCTCCAGCCAAACCAGAGACCACCACGTTCGCGCAAAGCCGCTTGCAGTGCGGAAGCGAGGCCGCCGGTGGCTGTTTGGCGTGGCAACGCGACGCGGTTGGACACCACGACGAGCCGCCCCGGGCCTTTCGCACGCGCTGTCACAGCGCATCCTCCCAGCTGCGCGATAGGCGCATAGCTGCCTGGATCAAGCCGACCATCGAGTAAGTCTGTGGAAAATTTCCCCACGCCTCGCCACTACCAGGGGCGATGTCCTCGGACAGCAGCCCTAGCGAATTACGCTGCTTGAGCATGTTTTCAAACAGCGCGCGTGCGCGGTCCTTGCACCCGGTGGCGGCAAGCGCCTCGATGTACCAGAACGTGCACACGCTGAAACTGGTTTCCGGTGTGCCGAAGTCGTCTGGCGCTACGTAGCGGAACAAATAGTCGCCGCGGCCCAGCTTGGCGCCGATGGCATCGACGGTGGCCACAAAGCGTGGGTCCTTGGCATCAATAAAGCCAATGTTGGAGAGTAATAACAGGCTCGCATCGAGGTTCTCACCATCGTAGGCATCGACGAAGTGGCCCAATTTTTCGTTCCACGCGCGCTGCTCGATGCTGGCGTGCAGCGTTACTGCGTGGTCGTGCCAATAGCGGGCCCGATCATCCAGCCCCAGCTCGGTGGCGATGTGCGCCAAGCGGTTGCAGGCAGCCCAACACATTGCCGCCGAATAGGTGTGGACGGCCTCGTGGCCGCGAAATTCCCACAAGCCGGCGTCGGGTTGTTCGGCCATGCGCAGCGCTTTTTCGCCCAAGCGCTCCAGCCGTTGAAAGGTGAGTTTGTCGCCGCGGTGTTCCAGTCGGTAATCAAAAAACAATTGCGCCGCGGCGAGAACTACCGAGCCGTAGACATCGTTTTGGCGTTGGCGCCACGCGTCGTTACCGACGCGCACTGGTCCCATACCGCGGTAGCCGGCCAGACTGTCGACTTGACGCTCGGTCAGTTCGCGCTCGAAGGTAATCCCAAATACCGGGCCGATCTCGCCGCCGTCCTCGCCATTGGCGGCGATTACATTGAACACGTAGTGGATGTATTCCTCCATGCTGCGCGTGACGCCAAGTCGATTCATTGCGCGCACGGTGAATGCGGCATCGCGCAGCCAGCAATAGCGGTAGTCCCAGTTGCGTGAGCTGTCCGAAAATTCCGGGATCGACGTGGTTAGCGCTGCCACGATGGCGCCGGTGGCTTCGTACTGACACAGCTTGAGAGTGATTGCCGCGCGGATGACGGGTTCTTGCCATTCATAGGGCACGGCCAGATAACGCGACCACTCGTGCCAGTAACTGACGGTGCGCTCAAGCATTTGGTGGATGTACTCGGCGGGACTCTGGTCAAGCGTTTCGTCTGGGCCAAACACAAAATGAGCAGGGCGTTCAAGCCCGAAGCCCAGCCCGCGTTCGATCATGGAGATGGAGACGTCGCTGGTCAGGCGCTGCACCGTGTCGCTGAGCAGATAGCGAATGTGGTTGCTGCCCGACGTCGTGGCGGGAACCGCTGCGCCGTAATCGCACAAAGGCTGCATGATGACGCGGATACGTGGCGAGCCACTGAGCGGGTTGACCCGTCGCGCCAAGGTAACTGGGTGATATAGACGGCCGTTTAGATTATGTCGTGGGGCAAAGTCGATCACCTCAATAACGCCGCCGTGACAGTCGTACATGCGCGTGACCAGCACCGCCGTGTTCGGCAAGTAGTGCTGTTCAGAGCGCTCGAAATCCTCTAGTTCAATCGCCCACTC
This sequence comes from Rhodanobacter sp., assembly GCA_039924175.1. GTDB lineage: Bacteria > Pseudomonadota > Gammaproteobacteria > Xanthomonadales > Rhodanobacteraceae > Rhodanobacter. The sequence continues at coordinate 58,941 of JBDTBF010000160.1, read as the reverse complement.
ACCGCCGCCATTTTTTGGCGACAGTAGCGCACAGAAGCTGGCGTCGGCATCGAAGCGCGGCAGGCACGACCACACGATGCGTGCGTGCTGGTCAATCAGTGCGGCGATGCTGCCGTTGCCGATCACGCCGAGTTCGAGGCTGGCTTTTGGTTGGGTCGTGACAGCAGTAGCATTAGACATCGGCTGGGTTCCCTTGAGTTATCGCGGCCAGCACGCACCGTAGCCATGCTTCCACTGCCGTGGGATTGGACAACGTGTAGGGGGCAAGCGTGGGCTCGCGCGAACCCACGAGTACGCTGATGCCGCGTGCCGCGTTGACGCGAGCGAAGGCGTGCTCGTCGGTCAAGTCGTCGCCTAGGTAGACGGGCTGGCGATTAATGAATGGCTCGCGCTGCAATAGCTCCGCCACGGCATGGCCCTTATCAATGCCTGCCGGCTTGAACTCGACGACCAAATTGCCGGCCTGCACTTCGTAGCCGCGCAATTGCGCTGACACGGTTTGTGCTGCGGCTCGCAGTAGCGGAAGTTGTTGCGGTGCACGCCGACAATGCAGCGCGATGGTGGCGCCTTTATCTTCCACCTGGATGCCATCAAAACGCGCGGCCAGCGCCTGTGCTGCGGTACGCATGTGCGCCCGTTCCGTGGCGTCGATATCCGCTTGGCGACGCGTGCCGTCCGCGTGACGCAACTCCAATCCGTGCAAGCCGGCCGCTGCCCACGCGGGGTGACTAAACATTCGATCCAGGTCGCTCAACGCACGCCCGCTGACCAGCGCCAACGCGCCACCAAGGGTATTGTGCAGCGCCTGCAATAACGCCAATAGCCGCGGGTTTACACTGACGTCGGACGGATCGTCGGAAAATTCCAGCAAGGTACCGTCGACGTCCAGAAGCAACGCCCAGCGCGCGGTCGTAGCGGGTAGCGGCGGTGCGGGCAGGGCGGTGGGCTGACGTGGGGTATTGGTTGGGCTATGCGTTGACATCGGCTTCACCGTAACAAACCGAATGTGAAAGTTACCGCGCGAACGCGCCTGTTGTCAGCGCACTCGCGCCCAGGTTGAATCGCCGTATCGCGTCCACATTTCATAGGCAGTGGCGCGCGGGTCGCCAATCAACTTCGAGGTTTTCGTTATGCGCATGGACAAACTCACGTCGCGCTTCCAGCAAGCCTTGGCCGACGCACAATCGTTAGCTATCGGCCGCGATAACAATATGCTTGAGCCGGCGCACGTGATGGCGGCGTTGTTAGATCAGCAAGGTGGTTCGACCGGCCCGTTGTTGACGCAGGCCCAAGTGAATGTGCCGACGCTGCGTCAGCGGGTGAATGGCTTGTTGGATGGTCTTCCATCAGTAAGCGGCCAGGAAGGCAACATCAATGTCGGCAATGGGCTGACTCGTCTGCTCAACCTGACCGACAAGCTGGCCCAGCAGCACAATGACCAGTTCATTGCCAGCGAATGGTTTGTGCTGGCGGCACTGGATGACAAGGGTGAGTTGGGCGCGGCGCTGAAAGCCGCTGGCGCAACCAAGACGAATCTGGAAGCGGCCATAGAGAAGCTGCGTGGTGGCGAAAAAGTGGAGAGTGAGAATGCGGAAGAGCAGCGCCAGGCGCTGGAGAAATATTGCATTGACCTGACCGAGCGCGCCGAAAGCGGCAAGCTGGATCCAGTCATTGGTCGCGACGAGGAAATCCGGCGCACCATTCAAGTGTTGCAGCGGCGCACCAAGAACAATCCGGTGCTGATCGGCGCACCTGGCGTCGGCAAGACGGCGATTGTCGAAGGCCTGGCGCAGCGCATCATTAAAGGTGAAGTTCCCGAGGGATTGCGCGGCCGTCGTGTGCTGGCACTGGATATGGGCGCGTTGATTGCCGGCGCGAAGTTTCGCGGCGAGTTTGAAGAACGGCTGAAGGCGGTGCTGAGCGACCTGGCCAAACAGGAAGGTCGCGTCATCTTGTTTATCGACGAACTGCACACGATGGTCGGTGCCGGCAAGGGCGAGGGCGCAATGGATGCCGGCAATATGTTGAAGCCGGCATTGGCTCGCGGCGACTTGCATTGCATCGGCGCCACCACGCTGGATGAATATCGCAAATACATCGAGAAAGACGCCGCGCTGGAACGCCGCTTCCAGAAAATATTTGTGGGCGAGCCTAGTGTGGAAGACACCATTGCGATTTTGCGCGGGCTGAAAGAACGCTACGCCATGCATCACGGTGTGGAAATTACCGATCCGGCGATCGTCGCTGCGGCCACGCTTTCCAATCGCTACATTCCTGATCGCCAATTGCCGGACAAAGCCATCGACCTGATGGACGAGGCGGCGTCACGCATTCGTATGGAAATCGATTCCAAGCCGGAAGAACTTGATCGGTTGGAGCGCCGACTGATTCAGTTGAAGATCCAGCGCGAGATGCTGAAAAAGGAAAAAGATAGCGAGTCGAAACAACGCTTGGCTGATCTGGAAGCGGATATCGAGAAGCTGGAGCGCGAGTTTTCCGATCTCAATGAAATCTGGAAATCCGAGAAGGCGGCGCTGCAAGGTGCCACGCGGGTCAAGGAACAGATTGAGCACGCACGGCAAGCGCTTGATGAAGCGCAACGAAGTCAGGATTACGCCAAGATGAGCGAAATTCAGTACGGCGAATTGCCGGCACTGGAGAAGCAACTTGCCGCCGCGCAAGCGGCTGAGAAGCAGGATTTCAAGCTACTACAGGACAAGGTGACCGCCGAAGAAATCGCCGAAGTGGTCGCCCGCTGGACCGGTATTCCGGTAGCTAAAATGCTGGAGGGCGAGCGCGACAAGTTGTTGCACATGGAAGCGGATTTGCATAAACGTGTGGTGGGGCAGGACGAGGCTGTCGTCGCTGTATCTGACGCGATTCGGCGCGGCCGTGCCGGCTTATCTGATCCAAACCGCCCGATCGGTTCGTTCCTGTTCCTTGGCCCCACCGGCGTTGGCAAGACCGAGTTGTGCAAGGCCCTAGCCGAATTCATGTTCGACACCACCGATGCGATGGTGCGTATCGACATGAGCGAGTTTATGGAGAAGCATTCGGTGAGCCGATTGGTTGGCGCGCCCCCAGGCTATGTGGGTTACGAAGAGGGCGGCTATTTGACCGAGGCAGTACGCCGTCGCCCCTACAGCGTGATCTTGCTGGACGAGGTGGAAAAGGCGCATCCGGATGTGTTCAACATCTTGTTGCAGGTGCTTGATGATGGCCGTCTTACGGATGGTCAAGGCCGCACCGTGGATTTCCGCAATACCGTTATTGTGATGACTTCGAACCTTGGCTCGCAGATGATTCAAGAGGCTGCGGAGAGCAGCGAGAACGGTGATGCCGAGGAGCAATACACACAGATGAAAGCGTCGGTGCTGGGTGTGGTGCAGGCGCACTTCCGCCCGGAATTTATCAATCGACTGGATGAGTTGGTGGTGTTTCGTCCGCTCGATAAAACACAGATCCGCGCCATTGCGAAGATTCAACTGACCTATCTAGAAAAGCGTCTGGCCGAGCGTCAGCTCAAGCTCGACGTCAGCGACGAGGTGCTGGCTTTGATCGGCAACGTAGGTTTCGATCCGGTATATGGCGCGCGACCGTTGAAGCGAGTGATCCAGCAGCAATTAGAGAACCCGCTAGCGCGGCAAATTTTGGAAGGCCATTTCCAGTCGGGCGATACCATCCGGGTAAAGGTTGCGGACGGTCACCTAGTCTTCGATTAAGGGCTAGCAGGATTCTCCTTTCCCGGTGTTCACCGCGTGATCAGCCTGATTTTTGCGAAGACATAGCTGGCTATTTAGAGAAATTTTGACCGAGTTGTCATCCCGGTGGACACCGGGGTGACAACGACTTGGTGAACCATTGAAGTCCGCGGGTGACCCACTTTTGGCTGGTGCAACGCATCCCGCAAGGGAGGTCGAGCGGAGCCAACGCGTCACGTTTTCTCCAACACTAAACGCACCATCGATCAGCGCGAGGGTGTGTCTGTCGCGTCTGGTCCATCGGTTTCCGGCATCAGCTCTAGCGCTGACGGCGTGGTACGCAGCATTGGACGGAAATGAGCCTCGTCGCTGAGGGTGCGCTGGAAGGTCTGGTAGCGATAGCCGGCGTAGGCCGCGGTGGCACCCTGCGTCAAGGCGAACCAGCCAAATAGCGACCACGGGCCCAGGCTCGTCATCAACACACCAGCGATGAGTGGACCTAGCGCGGAACCAATACCGTAGATAAGCAGCACGCTGCTACTGGCAGCCATCAAGTCTTCTGGCGGAAGGTGGTCAACCAAATGCGCCACGACGATCGGGTAGGCGGCAAAAGCCATGCCGCCATACAAGAAAATCATCACCAGCGACGCCACCTGCATGCCGGCCAGGAAGGGCGCCACGATCGCTAGCGCGCCGGCGGCCGCGCTGACCAAGGCCAGTGCGATGCGGCGGTCGTGATGGTCGGACAAGCGGCCCACGGGCCATTGCAGTAGCGCGCCGCCTACGATCGCCACGCTCATGTAAGTACCCACCTGCGCCGCATTAAAACCGGTGTCCTTGACGTAGACCGGCAATAGTCCCCAGAACGCCCCCATCGCCAAGCCCGACAGCAACGCGCCGGCGCCAGCGCTAGGCGCTGCAGCGAACAGCCGGGTTAGGCGCAGGCGTGGAGTGGGTTGCAGGACGGGCTGAGCGAGCCGCGTCGCCACCACCGGTAGCGTTGCGGCGCAGATCAATAGAGCGACCACGATAAACAGCACAAAGGGTTGCCCGTCGATGTGTAGCAATTGCTGCGCCAACGCCAGCGACCCAAGGTTGACCACCATGTAAGCGGCAAACACGCTGCCGCGCTGCGCCGGCTGGGCGCTGGCGTTCAACCAGCTTTCGATCAGCATGTATAGGCCGACTAACGCGACGCCGGCCAAAAAGCGCAGGAGCAGCCATAGCAGCGGGTTGTGGCTGAGCGCGTGCAGTAGCACCACGCAGGCGACGCAGGCGGTACAAAACGCAAACGTACGGATGTAGCCGATGCGCCGCACCAGCGGTGGGATAGCGAAGGTGCCGACGAGATACCCGGCGTAGTAGGCCGAAGTAAGGCCGCCAAGCAAGGTGTGCGAATACCCGTACATATCACCGCGTAGCGGGATCAGCGTATTCAGTAGGCCGACGCCCAGTAGCAGCAGCGCGGTGCCGCTGAGTAGCGAGGCAATCGGGCGCAGCGTGCGGATCATGAGGGTAAGCGTGGGCCTGGGGGAAATCGACAGAGGCCCACTCTAACAAGAGTGCCGTTGTCATGTTTTTGGAGTGAGTAGGCTTCACGCGCCAAGGTGTCTGAAAGATGCGTTGCTGCCATCGTAAAGACAACAAAGTCACCGGCCTCCGACCTGTATCACTCGCAAGCGCTGGTGACGCTGAATCGTGCGGCCGTAGCGATCGATCGCTACGGCCGCACGTTGTTCACTACCAGCTGTAGCGAACCTTGCCGTAGACGTAGGCCCCGTTGTAGCCAAATGGCGAAAACGTTGAGTACGGCAGCGTGCCGTTGTTGGTGTTGTTGGCAATGTTCTTGTCGGGGTAGGTGTTGAGCGCGTTGTCGGCACCCACCGTGAAAGTCCAGTCGTTCACTCGATAGTTGGCCGCTAAATCAAGAAGCCACTTGGGGCTGAACGTCTGATCGATCACCGGTGGATTCGCGGCCGGGTTGTAATTGGCCAAGCTGCTGATGTAACTGGTGTAGCGGCCATAACGCGTCAGTGTTCCGGTGAATCCCCAGTGGCCGACGTTGTATTGCTCGCTAAGAATGAGCTTGCTGCGCGGACTCGAGTTGCCCAAATAGCCCTTGATGTCTTGCCGGTTCAGGCGGGAAAAATTGACGCCAAGATTTTCCAGCACTGTTGGATTGGGTTTGACGTTAGCGACGGTGTTCTGGTTGTAATTCGCACTTAGCGTGGTGGCAAGCGTGCCAGCGCTACCAAAGTCAGCCAGGTAAGTACCCACGACATCGACGCCGCGGGTGCGAGTGGTGGCGGCATTGGTGAAGTAATTGATGCTGCGATAGTTGAGATTGCCAATGCCGTTGGCAGCCAAATAGCTGCTGACGGACGGCGTGGTAGTGGCGATGGCGCCGGACAACGCAATACGGTCCTGAATCCTGATTTGGTAAACGTCGAGGCTGAGCGTCAAGGCGTCAGTGGGACTCCATACCGCGCCCAAGGTGACGTTCCGTGATTTCTCCGGTTTTAGCTGCTCAGCGCCAAGCAGCTGGGCGATTTGGCTACCGACGGGAACCAGTCCGGCATTGTAGATGCCGGTCGGCAGACCAGCGGAGTTGCCATTAGCGAAAAACAGCGAAGATGTTTGCGAGAAATATTCCTGACCAAGTGAGGGCGCGCGAAAACCCGTTGAGGCGCTACCGCGGATAGCGAAGCGGTCGGTGAAGTCGAAGCGCCCGGCCAACGAGCCCGAGGTGGTGTCGCCAAAATCGTTGTAATGCTCGTGCCGTACTGCGGCGGCGACGCCGAGTCGGTCGGTCAGGTTGGTTTCCAAATCGAGATATTCGGCAACGTCGTGGCGAGATGCGTCGACCGCGTTGCTGGGCTGCCAGCCGGCAAAACCCTGCGCGCCGCCCGATACGCCTGAACTGCCGACATACCATGACGGTAGCGAGCCGGCCTGGATGCCGTATGTCTGGCGTAGATATTGCGCGCCAAAGGCCACCGTGACCGGGTTAGGCATCCAACTGACAGAAACCTCCTTGGCAATGTCGAGGTCCACACTTTGCTGCTTGGCGCTGAGGATGCCATCGCTAAACGAGGCTGGTGTGCTGCCGAAGTCGTTCAAGTAGGCGTAATTCAGGCTGTTTCGTGTTTCGTAAGAAACACGATTGTGGCCAAAGTTGCCGCTTAGATCCCAGCGCCAACCGCTGATCTTGCCGCGCAGACCGGTGACGAACGACTGATCGGTGGAGTCGGCGTGCTCCAGTGGCAGAAACCCGTTGGGGTAAACCTGGCTGATCAGCGCGTTGTTGGGTTTTGGCGAATTGGTGCCGTAGCGGAAGAATGCTGGCGACGTGCTTTGGCGGCGGCCGTAGTGTCCGAACGCGTAAAACTGCACGTCTGGCGTAATGTCGTACTCGGTGTTGAGCAAGATATTGGTGTCGTGCACTTCCGCATCACCCTGGCGGAAATTCACGCCCAGCCCAGGAAAGCCCGGGCGGTTGTCGGGCCCGGCGCGGTTGGTGTGATCCTCGTTGCCGTTTTGCACGGTAAGGCGTAGCCAGCCTTGGTCCTTGTTTAGCGGAATACCAAAGTTGGCCGAGCCCTGCCACTGGCGACCGTCGCCGGCAGAATACTGACCGCCACTCACCTCGACATCGCCGCCCTTCGCACCTTTTTTCAGGATGATGTTGATCACGCCGGCGATGGCGTCGGAACCGTATTGCGCCGATGCACCGTCGCGCAAGACTTCAATGTGATCGATGGCCGATAAGGGGATGGTATTTAGGTCCACCGGCTGCGAACCACGGCCAATCACCCCGTTGTTCAGCAAAATGGCTCCCGGGTGCCAGCGTTTCCCGTCCACCAGTACCAGCACTTGGTCCGGTGACAAGCCGCGCAGTTGCGCCGGGCGCTGGGTATCCGCCGTGTCGGCAGCAGCAGGGCGCGGGAAGTTTAGCGACGGGATAATCCGCGCCAGCGCTGTCGGTAGGTCGGTGGTGCCGGTTTGCTGCAATACCTTGGCCGAAACGACGTCGATCGGCGTCAGTGAACTGCTTTCGGTGCGATTGCTCGCTCGTGTGCCGGTGACGATCACCGTGCTCAAGTCTTTGGCCTTGGCTGGCGTTGGTGAAGTGGTGTTTTGTGCAGCCGCCGAAGTAGCTAATGCTAGCAAAATGGCGCCAGCAAGCCAGACGGGTGCGTTTTGACGAGGGAGTGTGTGCATGATGAGGGCTCGCTAACAGGAAGGGCCGCTGCGTTGCAACAACCCCAGCCTAGGACGCTGTCAAGGGTGCGTCAATAGGTGTTTAGCCGTCCAAATTATTCGTTATATCGATATGCAGCGGTGCGTCGGCGGAGCCGATTGTTGCGAAGTGGCCATCGGTCGGTGACGGTGTTTCCGGCAACAACTGGGCAGTGGGTGCCGAGTTAACCGTTGAATTCCACCCGAACGCACCGATAATGGACACTAGTCGGCCAGCCCGTGGCGAGACTATTGGAGCCCTTGTGCCTATTTACGAGTTTGAGTGCCGCACTTGCGGTCATCATTTTGATCACCTGCAAAAAATGTCTGACGCAGACCCCACCGTTTGCCCAAGCTGTGCGGCGACCGATTTGCATCACATGGTTAGCGCGCCGTCGTTTCGACTGGCCGGCAGCGGCTGGTACGAAACCGACTTCAAAAGCGCCGGTGAGAAGAAGCACAATTTGGCCGGCGATGGCGGCCACAGCAAGCCGGTGACGGCTGACAAAACGCCTGCTGCAGCGGCGCCCGTTGCCGCAGCGTCGGCTGGATCAGCCAGCAAGTCCTGAGCGAATGGCCACCACTGGTCGTTCGTGAGCGGGCGTGGCGGTGGTAAGATTCCAGGTCTTTTCCACCAGTTTTGCCGCACTGCGGCCCGGAGTTTCAAACGCATGCGTACGCATTACTGCGGCCTTATTAATGAATCACTGATCGGTCAAACCGTCACCTTGTGCGGCTGGGTCAACACCCTGCGTCTGCAAAGCCACGTGGCGTTTGTGGATTTGCGCGACCACGAAGGCTTGGCCCAAGTGGTGATTGAGCGCACGAATGAGGCGGCGTTTGCCGTCGCCAACGAGCTGGGCAATGAATACTGCCTCCGCGTCACTGGCACCATTCGCCCGCGCGTTTCAGTCAACGACAAGCTGAAAACCGGCACCATCGAGTTGCTGGCCGAACAGGTCGAGATTCTTAACGCGGCGAAGGATTTACCGTTCGCGCTGCACGAGAATCCGAACGAAGACATGCGGATGACTTATCGCTACCTCGACCTGCGCCGGCCAGAAATGCAGGCTCGTATGCGCAAGCGCGTCAAGCTGGTGCAGACGCTGCGCCGCTATCTGGATGAGCGCGGTTTTCAAGATATTGAAACGCCGATCCTGACCAAGGCCACGCCGGAAGGCGCGCGCGATTACTTGGTGCCCAGCCGCGTGCATCCGGGGCAGTTTTACGCGTTGCCGCAGTCGCCGCAGCTATTCAAGCAAATCTTGATGGTCGCCGGCTTTGACCGCTATTACCAAATTGCCCGCTGCTTCCGCGATGAAGACCTACGTGCCGACCGCCAGCCGGAATTCACCCAGCTCGACTTGGAATTTGCGTTTGTCGAAGAAAAGGAAATTCAGGATTTCGTCGAAGAGCTGATTCGTCACGTGTTCCATGAGGTGCAGGGCGTCGATCTGGATGCGGCTTTCCCGCGCATCACCTGGGCCGACGCCATGCGTCGCTTTGGTTCGGATAAACCGGACCTGCGAATAGCGATGGAGTTGGTTGATATTGCCGACGCCGTAAAACATGTCGATTTCAAGGTGTTTGCTGGCCCGGCGAATGACCCGGCTGGCCGCGTGGCCGCGCTACGCGTGCCCGGTGGCAGTGCGCTTAGCCGCAAAGACATCGATGTGCTGACCGACTATGCGTCGCGTTATGGCGCGAAAGGTCTGGCCTGGCTGAAAGTGGAAGAGTTGGCTAAGGGCCGCGATGGCATTCACTCGCCCGTATCCAAATTTCTCGACGATGCCGCATTGGAGGCCGTGCTTAAAGCAACCGGCGCGCAAGATGGCGACATCGTGTTTTTCGGCGCCGGCGCGTGGAAAACCGTCACCGACTTTATGGGCGCACTGCGCTTGAAGGTCGGCAAGGACCGCGGTTTGCTGGTGGAAGGTTGGAAGCCGTTGTGGGTCACTGACTTCCCGATGTTTGAATACGACGACGAAGCGCAGCGTTACGTCGCGCTACACCATCCGTTTACCGCGCCTAAGGTCGATGACATCGATGACTTGCGCGCCAACGCCGCCACCGCAGTAAGCCGTGGTTACGACATGGTGCTCAACGGCAACGAGATTGGCGGTGGCTCCATTCGTATTCACCACCCGGACATGCAAAGCGCCGTGTTTGAATTGCTCGGTATTAATGCAGCCGAAGCGGAAGCGAAGTTTGGCTTTTTGTTGAAGGCACTGAAATTCGGCGCACCGCCGCATGGCGGCTTGGCGTTTGGCATCGACCGTATCGCTGCGCTGATGGCTGGCACGGACTCCATTCGCGATGTGATTGCGTTTCCGAAAACCACCAGCGCGCAGGACTTGATGACCGATGCACCGTCGAATATTGCGCCGGCGCAGTTGAAAGAGCTGTCGGTGCAAGTGTCGCTAAGCGGCACGCCCGCGGCGGAAAAGCCGGTCTGAGCGAGCGGCACACCCGTCATTCCGGCGGTTTAATGACCGTCGGGATGACTGTTTGTGCGGCTGTTCCTTAATCCACGACTGCGCATTGATGCAGCGTTGATCGCAATCGGTTAGCTTAAGTTTGTCGCGTTCGATGACGTGACAGCGGTGCGTGTGGGCGCCACGATGCGTTCCCGCGACAGCGCCGCTCCGCCGCCTCAGGTTGACTACTTGCCATGTCCGAACACGTAATTTTGTTGCATGGCCTGTGGATGCGCGGCTTCGCGCTGGCGATGCTGCATCGGCGCTTGATGAGCGCTGGCTTTCGCGTGCATCGCTTTGATTACCTTAGTGTTGCAGCGACGCAAGATCGCATTCTTGATCGGCTACAAGCGCGCATTGCCAGTTTGGCGGACGAGGCCGATGCAGTTCATTTGGTAGGTCATAGCTTGGGTGGCCTGCTGGCCCTGCGGGTTTGCTTGCGGCCCGGCCCTTTGCCGCCGGGGCGCATTGTTTGTCTTGGTTCGCCGCTACTCGGTAGTGCAGCCGCGCGTGGGTTCGCTGGCTGGGGGCGTGGCAGCGAAGTGTTGTTGGGGCACAACCGTGAGTTGTTGCAACAGGGCTTTGATCATTGGGATGGCGTGCGCGAAGTAGGCATGATTGCGGGCTGCATGCCGCTGGGCTTGGGTTCTGTGCTGGGCCACTTTGATGGTGACCACGACGGCACCGTTGCTGTGCAGGAAACGCGCTTGCCGGGCTTGGCGGACCATTGCGTGGTGGAGGCCAACCACACCGGGTTGCTGTTCTCGCAAGACGTTGCGCTCAGGGTTGCTCAGTTCTTGCACAACGGCCACTTCGCGCCGTAGCCATGGCAGCAATGGCGTGCGTCAGGCGGTCGCAGATATCGACCATGGCCAGCACGCGTCAGGAAATCAGGTAAAATTGACCGCTTGTTCATCAGTTCGAATGCAGGCATCGTCATGGGTAGAGGCCCGACCGTTGAAGGTCGCAAGAATGCTGAAGACGCCAAACGCGCCAAGGTATTTACCAAACTTATCCGCGAAATCACGGTAGCGTCGCGATCGGGGTTACCTGACCCCGCCGTCAACGCACGCTTGCGCGCGGCCATCGATAAAGCGTTATCGAACAACATGACGCGCGAGACGGTGGATCGTGCGGTGAAGCGCGGCGCTGGTGGCGACGATGGCGTCGACATGCAGGAACTGCGTTACGAGGGTTATGGACCTGCCGGTGTCGCGCTCATTATTGATTGCGTCAGTGACAACGGGCAGCGCACCGTCGCCGATGTACGCCATGCATTGACGCGCCACAGCGGCAACCTTGGCACCACCGGTTCGGTGGCATTTCAGTTTGAGCGTTGTGGCGAGTTGGTCATTGAGACTGCTGGCGATGCCGCGCTGGAAGAAAAGATTCTTGAGGCAGCGCTGGAAGCCGGTGCTGATGACGTGGTCAATGATGCCGGCTCCAGTACGGTGCTGTGCACGCCGGATAGCTTCGAATCAGTGCAGCAAGCCTTGCGCGGCGCTGGTTTGACCTTGGCGCGGTCGGACGTGGTGATGCGCCCGAGCAATCGCCTGGCGATCCCTGACGAAGCCCAGGAAACCTTGCTCGACTTGATCGATTGTCTGGAAGAACTGGACGACGTGCATGAGGTTTATCACAACGCCGTGTTGCCGGCCGAAACTGATTCGTAAGCGTTTGCCGGTGGTGTCGCAGATGCCTCTGCGGTCGTGCTGCCGCTCGCCGCAGAAGGTGTGGGCATGACGCGCATTATTGGTATTGACCCCGGCAGCCAACGTACCGGCGTCGGCATCATTGACGTAGATGAGGTCGGCAAGCTCACCCACGTTTTTCACACCGCCTTGGTGGTCGTGGGTGAGGCAACGTTTCCGCTGCGGCTGAAACGTATCTTTGACGAACTGTGTGACATCATCGCGGCGCAGCAGCCGGCCGAATGCGGTATTGAGCGTGTGTTTATGGCGCGCAATCCGGATTCAGCGCTGAAGTTAGGGCAGGCCCGAGGTGCGGCGATTTGCGCAGTGGTGAGTCAGGGAATTGAAGTGCATGAATACGCGGCGACTGAAGTGAAGCAATCCGTCGTCGGCAGCGGCCGTGGCGATAAAACCCAGGTACAGCATATGGTCGGCATCTTGCTTGGCTTGAACGGCAAGCTGCAGGCCGATGCCGCCGACGCGTTGGCCATCGCCATTACGCATGCACACACCCGCGCCAGCTTGGCTCGCGTCGGTATTCCACGCACCGCTTGGCGGCGACGTCGATGATAACGGGCAGGGCCGAATCGGCGTTGCGGATGAGTAAAAGAGTAGCTTTGATGAAAACGTCAATAGAGTACGTTCGATGATTGGCCGGTTACGCGGCACCTTAGTATCCAAACGTCCGCCCTGGCTGATGATTGAAGTCAGTGGTGTGGGCTATGAGTTGGAAGCGCCGATGTCGACCATTTACGACTTGCCGGCCTTGGGCAGCGAAGTTATTTTGCTGACGCATTACGCGGTGAAAGAAGATAGTGCGTCGCTATACGGCTTTATGCATGAGAGCGAGCGAGCATTGTTTCGGCAGCTGCTGAAGGTCAGCGGTATTGGTGCGAAAATCGCGTTAGCCGTGTTGTCGGGCGTCTCTATTGATGATTTCGGGCGCCTGGTGCATGCGGGCGACGTGGTCGCGTTGACCAAGATCCCTGGCATCGGCAAAAAGACCGCCGAACGCATCATTGTGGAATTGCGCGATCGGTTGGACGGGTTGTCGAACCTGCCGGGCACCTCGGCGCAGGCCGGCGGTACGCCGTTGGACGCTGCCGGTGAGGCGGCGGTGGCGCTGGCGCAGTTGGGCTACAAGCCGGCGGAGGTATCGCGGCTGGTGCAGAAGGTAGCGGCCGCAGGCGACGACGCGGAAACGATCATCCGCAAGGCGCTGCGCGCTGCCCTTGGAGGCTGACCGTGACGACCGAGACCAACCCTGATGAAGTGTCACCCGAGATAACGCCCGAGACCAAAAGAAGGCTTAGCGCCCTAGCGTTAGGCGCCGTCGGGGTTGTCTTCGGCGACATTGGTACCAGTCCGCTGTACACCATGAAAGAAACGTTGGGCACGCACGGCATGACGCCCACGCCGTCCGCTGTGCTGGGCGTGTTGTCTTTGGTGTTTTGGGCGCTAATAATTGTGGTGTCGCTGAAGTACGTGACGTTCGTGATGCGCGCGGACAACAAGGGTGAAGGCGGCACCATGGCGTTGATGGCGCTGGCGCAGCGCTCCATGAGCGGTTCGGCGCGTTCGCGCTGGGTGCTGGCGGCGTTTGGTATTTTTGGTGCCGCACTATTTTATGGCGACGGCGTCATTACGCCGGCCATTTCCGTCTTGGGTGCGGTGGAAGGCTTGCAGGTAGCCGCACCGGCGCTGGGCGAATACGTGGTGTGGATTGCGCTGGTGATCTTGCTGGGTATGTTTGCGGTGCAGCGGCATGGCACGCATCGCGTCGGAAAGGCTTTCGCGCCGGTCATGACCGTGTGGTTTTTGGTGTTGGCGGTGTTGGGTATCCGCCAGATTATTGCCAATCCGGAAGTGCTGTACGCGGTTAACCCGCTGTACGCCGTGCGCTTTTTCATGAACCACGGCGGCACTTCATTCATCGCACTTGGCGGCGTGGTGTTGGCGTTGACGGGTGCTGAAGCGCTGTACGCCGACATGGGTCACTTTGGCAAAAAGCCGATACGGCTGGCCTGGTTCGGTTTTGTATTGCCGTCGTTAGTGCTTAATTATTTTGGCCAGGGTGCGTTGTTGTTGAGCAATCCGCTGGCTATTCAAAGCCCGTTTTATTTGATGGTGCCGCCGTCGTTGCTGTATCCGATGATTGCGTTGTCGGCGTGCGCGGCCGTCATTGCCTCACAGGCCGTGATCTCCGGCGCGTTCTCGATGACGCGCGAGGCGATGTCGCTGGGTTATTCCCCGCGCATGGCGGTCGTGCATACCTCACGCGAGATGTCCGGTCAGATCTTCGTGCCGTGGGTCAACAAAATGTTGATGGTGTTGGTGATCCTGGCTGTGCTTGGCTTCCGCAGCTCGGATAACTTAGGCGCGGCTTACGGTATTGCGGTGACCGGAACCATGACCATGACCACGTTGCTGGCCTTAGTTGTGGCGCGCCGGCGCTGGAAGTGGAGCTGGCCTGTGGTCATCTTTGTGGGCGTCGTCTTTCTCATCATTGACCTGTCGTTCTTCGGCGCCAACTTGTTGAAGGTGGCACATGGCGGCTGGTTCCCGCTGGTGCTAGGTGGGGTGATCTTTACCATCATGACGACGTGGCGGCGTGGGCGTGAATTGGTGTTGCGAGAAATCAAACAATCCGGATTGGCGCTACTGCCGTTTATTGAAAGCATTGTGGAGCATCCGCCGTTGCGCGTACCCGGCACGGCCGTATTCCTCACCGGTAACCAGAACGCGGTGCCGCATGCGTTGCTGCACAACCTGAAACACAACAAAGTGCTGCACGAGCGCAACGTCTTGTTGACGGTGGATACGTTGGAAACGCCAGTCGCCGATGCCGAAGAGCGCATTCAAATTACACCGCTAAATGATGATTTCGTCGGTCTTGAATTACGTTTTGGTTTCGCCGAAGATCCTAACGTCCCGCTGGCGCTGGCCAATTGTGCGCGCGAAGGCCTCGTCTTCGACATGATGGACACCACCTTCTTCCTGTCGCGCGAAAATATTGTGGCGGACGCGCACCGGCCGGGCATGGCGCTGTGGCGCGACAAACTGTTTGCGTTCTTGTCGCGTAACGCGATGCCGGCGACGGCGTTTTTCCAGATTCCGGGCAATCGCCTGATTGAGCTAGGTGCACAGCTCGAGATCTGACCCAGCGGTTGTAGGAGCACGCACTGTCCGCAAGGGACTTCCTTCGGTCGTGCGCGATGCTTTGGCTTCGCTGGGAATGTCGAGAGCATCAGGGCGGTAGCGCCTTCTGCAAAAACGGCCTACTTTTTCGCCGAACCTCTGCACGGCGTGGGCGCGCAGTTCAGTCGTGATGCTCCGACGCGGGCTGAAAAGAAAGAATCGACAACGCCGCCGTGTCTTGCATGCGCGAGGCGCGCCTCATCGACATGCGCTGAGCGCGCGGTGGGCCTGCCATAATGTCGCCATGACCGATACCCGCCTCATTACAGCCGCCGCCCAACTGGACGATGCGGCGCTGGAAGCCACCATCCGGCCGCGAAATTTGGCCGAATATCTGGGCCAGCAAGCGGTGCGCGAACAGCTGTCGATCTATATCGAAGCGGCGAAGAAACGCGGTGGTGCGCTGGATCACGTATTGATTTTTGGCCCGCCGGGTTTGGGCAAGACCACGCTGAGTCACGTTATTGCCAATGAGTTGGGTGTCAATTTGCGCAGCACGTCCGGCCCGGTGCTGGAGCGCGCTGGCGACCTGGCCGCGTTGCTGACCAATCTAGAGGCGAACGATGTGCTGTTCGTCGACGAAATTCATCGCCTTTCACCGGTGGTGGAAGAAGTGCTGTATCCGGCGATGGAAGACTTCCAGATCGATATCATGATTGGGGAAGGTCCAGCAGCCCGTTCGATCAAGCTGGATTTGCCGCCGTTTACGCTGATTGGCGCAACGACCCGCGCCGGCATGCTCACCGCGCCGCTGCGGGATCGCTTTGGCATTGTGCAGCGGTTGGAGTTTTACAGTGCCGAAGAACTCACCTCGATCGTGCGCCGCGCTGCGCGTATTCTGGGCATTGCGTGCGTTGTTGAGGGGGCCGAGGAAATTGCTCGCCGTGCGCGTGGCACGCCGCGTATTGCCAATCGTCTGCTGCGCCGGGTGCGTGATTACGCGGAAGTGCGCGCCGATGGCGAAATTACCCTACCAGTAGCGAAGGCAGCATTGGATATGCTGAAAATTGATCCACAAGGTTTTGATGAGCTGGACCGACGCCTGCTGGGTATCATCATTGAAAACTTTGATGGAGGTCCGGTAGGGGTGGAGTCGTTGGCCGCTGCGCTTAGCGAAGATCGCGGCACGCTGGAAGACGTGGTTGAGCCGTATCTTATTCAACAGGGTTACCTGATTCGCACCGCGCGCGGACGCATGGCCAGCGCCAAAGGTTGGCGCCACCTTGGGTTGGTGCCACCGCCGCGTCAGAACGCGGCAGCCGATCTATTCAACGGCGATGTTGATGATGTCTGAGCTTAAGCTGGGGGCGCCATTTAGTTGGCCAGTGCGCGTGTATTGGGAAGATACCGACGCCGGCGGCGTGGTCTATCACGCCAACTTTGTGCGCTTCATGGAGCGGGCTCGCAGCGAATGGTTGCGTGCGCTCGGCGTGGACCAGATGGCGTTCAAGGAAGCCACTGGATTGGCCTTCATGGTGCGTGACATGCAGATCGATTTTCTTAAGCCAGCCCTGCTGGATGATGAACTGCTAGTTACCGTGGACGTCATGGAACGCCGCGCAGCCAGTATCCTGTTCGCCCAGACAGTCACGCGCGCGGATACCGGCTGCCTGATTCGCGCCAAAGTACGAGTCGCTTGCGTCGACGTTCGGCAGATGCGGCCGGCGCCGATTCCGGCAGATATCATTCCGCGGCAGTAGCGCTTCAGTGCGTTACGGTCGCCACAGTAAGCATGTCCCAAGTTAACCAAAGCCGATTCGGCGGAGAACCTTCAAATAATGGACGGTGGACTTAACGTATTTACGCTAGTCGCTCAATCTAGCGTGCCGGTGAAATTGGTACTGGTGATTTTGCTGGTGTTCTCTTTCCTGTCGTGGGTGATCATTCTCCGCAAATACACGCAGACTAAAGCGGCTCTGGAAAACGCTGAGCATTTTGAAGAGCGCTTCTGGTCCGGCGGTGACTTGGCGCAACTATTCCGCGAAGTCAGCAATCGTGGTGATGCGGGCGGTATCGAGAACATCTTCGTATCGGGTTTTCGCGAGTTTGCGCGCCAGCGCCAGCGCAAGACGCACGACGTGCGCAGTGTGGTGGAAGGTACGGAACGGGCGATGCAAGTTACGGTGACGCGTGAAGTGGGTTTGCTGGAACGCAACTTGGAGTTTCTGGCCAACGTTGGCTCGATCAGCCCGTATATCGGCTTGTTCGGCACCGTGTGGGGCATCATGGGCGCGTTCCAAGGCTTGGGCGAAATGAAAGCGGTGACCATTGCGGTCGTCGCGCCGCATATTTCTGAAGCGTTGATCGCGACCGCAATGGGCTTGTTCGCCGCCATTCCGGCGCAATGGGCGTACAACCGCTACGCCAACAAGGTGGAGCGTATCGCTTCGCGTTACGACGTTTTCCAGGAGGAGTTTTCCTCGGTCCTGCAGCGGCAGGTTCAGACCGACGAATCGGTCTGAGCGGGAGCAGCTGATATGGCAACCCAACGGCGCCAGAAGCGCTACAAATTAAAGTCCGAAATCAACGTCGTGCCGTATATCGACGTGATGCTGGTGTTGTTGATCATCTTTATGGTCACCACGCCGATGATGAACTCCAACGTCGACGTGCAACTGCCGCAATCCAATGCCAAGTCG
Organism: Rhodanobacter sp.; assembly: GCA_039924175.1. Taxonomy (GTDB): domain Bacteria; phylum Pseudomonadota; class Gammaproteobacteria; order Xanthomonadales; family Rhodanobacteraceae; genus Rhodanobacter. The sequence continues at coordinate 40,996 of JBDTBF010000160.1, read as the reverse complement.
CTGCAAGACAAGAAAGATCCGATTGTGGTTTCCGTAGATCAGGACGGCCAGCTTTACCTCACCATGGAAGGCGCCAAGAAGGAGCCGATTGATGCGGATAGCCTCAAACTGAAAGTGGGCGCGTTTGTCAGTGCCAACCCCGACGTCAGCGTGTTGGTGGCGGGCGACACGCGCGGAAATTATGGCGGCGTGTATCAGGTGTTAGCGGATTTGCAGCAGGCGGGCGTGACCAAAGTGGGTTTGATGAGTCAGCCGGAGCATGGCCAGAGCACGCCCCATGGACGAAAGTAAGGCGACGCCCAAGGCGGTTGTCCTTGCCGCTATCTTGCACCTGGGTATCGTGGCGTTTCTGTTCCTCGCGATACTGCCTTGCGCAAGCTATGAAAACTTTTTCCAAACGCTTGGCTTGCCGGCGTGGATGAACCCGATTACCTGCAATAAACCGCTTCAATTGCAGGGTCAGATCATTGAGGCCACCTTGATTGGCCCCACTGGCAGCCCGCCGCCGAAAGCGGTCAAGGCCAAACCGGTGCCGAATAGTGTGCCGCCGCCACCCGCGATGCCGCCGCCGAAGCCGCAGGAAGTAGCACCGCAACCGAAAGCGTTGCCGCCACCGCCGGAACATCCTGATGTGGTGGATCAAGAAAAGGTAGTGGCTGACGCGGCGCAGAAAGCTGAGGACGCCAAGAAAATACAGGACGAGAAAGAGCGCCAGCGGCAGTCTGAGCTGGATGCCAAGGCGGCCAAGCAAAAAGAAGAAAAGCAGAAGCAGCTAGATCAACTATTCGCCAAGATGGACGCTGCCTCGGCGCAAACAAAGAAGCTCGACAGCAAGGCCAAGCAAGCCAAGCAGCAAATGGAAGATCTGAAAAATGCCCAGGACAATGGGCAGCCAGACCTACCGGCAGCGGCGCAACGACAAACTGGCAACAACAGTGCAAACACCAGCTTGGCTGATGCTTACGCTGCGGCCATTCAGAATGCGGTCACGCCGAACTGGCTGCGTCCGGCTAACATGCCCAACGTGCCATGCCAAGTTCACATCGTGCAATTGCCTGGCGGTGACGTCATGAGTGCCAAAGTCGATTCGAGTTGCCCTTACGACGAAGCCGGTAGGCGTTCCATCGAAAATGCAGTGCTGCGCGCGCAGCCGTTACCTTATAAGGGTTTCGAGAGCGTGTTCCAACGTACCTTAACTTTCACATTCAGGCCGCAATAATCAAGCCTATGCGCAAATTTCGTTCCACCCTCGTACTTTTCCTGCTGACCGCTGCGGCATTTTTTATCAGCCCAGTGTTCGCGCAGTCCTTGAATGTGGATATTGTGGGCGGCTTGAAAACCGCAACGCCCATTGTCGTGGTGCCGTTCGCGCAAACGGGTGGCGCGCCGGTCTCCACCGATATTGCTGACGTCATGAGCAATGACTTCAACCGGTCTGGCAAATTTCGCTCGCTAGCCAAAAGCAGCATCGTCGAGTTTCCGTCCAAAGGCTCGGACATTAACTTCGCCACTTGGCGCTTGCTAAAACAGGACTACATCACCGTTGGCCGCATTAGCCAGGCGAGCGGCGGCATGTTGCGGGTTGAATACGAGCTGTGGGACGTTAATAAGCAGCAAAGTCTGTTGGCGCAGGCCTATACCGTGCCGGCCGGCGACTTGCGTAGCGTCGCCCATCAGATTGCTGATCAAATCTATCAAAAAGTCACCGGCGTGCGCGGAGCATTTTGGACCCGCATCGCCTATGTCACCGCCGTGGGCCTGGGTAACAACACCACGTATTCGTTGATCGTGGCAGATTCGGATGGCTTTAATCCTCAGGTGGTCGCGCGTTCCAAGGAATCGATGTTGTCGCCGGCGTGGTCACCGGATGGTAAAAAGCTTGCCTATGTGTCTTTTGAAGGCGGAAATTCAGCGGTTTATGTTCAAGACATCACGACCGGCTCGCGCCAGTTGGTCGAGTCGCACGCGAAGGGTATTAATGGCTCGCCCGCGTGGTCGCCCGACGGTAAAAAGCTGCTCGTCGCGCTGTCGTACGTGGGTAATTTGGAGCTGTTTTCCCTAGATTTGGCTACCCATCACGAAACTCGCCTAACGCATAATCTGGCTATTGATACCGAAGGCGTATGGGCACCGGATGGAAAGAGTATTTATTTCACTTCGGATCGCTCCGGCCGGCCACAAATTTATCAAATGCCTGCTACCGGTGGTGATGCTCAGCGAGTCAGTTTTCAAGGCCAAAGTAATTCCAACGTTGATGTTAGCTTTGACGGCAAACAATTGGCGATGGTGCAGGCCAATGGGAACGTGTATCGTGTCGCTATAATGGATCTTAGTTTGGGCAACCAAGTGCGGTTTCTCTCGCCGGGTCCGATTGATGAATCGCCGAGTTTTGCTCCTAATGCCAGTATGTTGCTGTACGCAGGTGTAGAAGGACGTCGTGGCGTCTTATATGCGGTGTCGGCCGATGGCTTGGTTCGCCAGCGTCTCGCGCTTTCTGATGGCGATGTGCGCGATCCAGCGTGGGGTCCGTATAGAAGTCGTTAAGTGTTTGTTAAGTATTTTTCGTGCTAATGCGCGTAAAGCGAGGCGGTACGCAGCCCAAGGATAGGGCCCGAACGGCGCTGTTGGCGCATTTCGGTGTTTCGGCTGTGGCATTTTGTGATGTTGCGGCCAGCTGGATCAACCGTTCAGTAATTCGTGCGGTTGATCTTTCATGTGTCAAAATAACAGCCGGAACACCGGCGTCGTTGTCCCAATTGAATCGTCATCGTTTGTCGGAACTCAACTCGTAAGGAATGTCACCATGAATAAGACCGTTCGCGTCGCTTTAGTCGCCCTGCTGTGCGTAGGCGCGGCCGCTTGTACTAAAAAGACCAATGTAAAACCACAGGCTCCGGCTCCTGAGCCCGTTGTGCAGACCCAGACCACGGACAATACTGCCGGCAAGTACACGCCTGCAGACTTGAGCACCGATGCCTGCCTGCGTCAGCGCGTTGTGTATTTTGATTTCGACAAAACCGAAATCAAGCCGGAATTCCAGCAGATCATGGCGTGCCACGCCAAGTATTTGCAGGATCGTCCGACGTCGCAGATGCGCCTCGAGGGCAACACCGACGAGCGCGGTACGCGTGAATACAACTTGGGCCTCGGCGAGCGTCGTGGTAATGCTGTATCCGACGCGCTGCAGTCAGCCGGCGGTTCCGCCAGCCAGATCAATGTGATCAGCAACGGCAAAGAAAAGCCGGTATGCCGTGAGCATAACGAGGACTGCTGGAGCAAGAATCGCCGCGTTGAGATCGTTTACACGGCGGAATAATGATGAAGCGGCTGGCTAATCGTTTTACAGCCAGTGTCAGCATGGCGGTCGCAATAGCGACTGCCATGCTGTTCGCGTTTCCGGTAGTGGCGCAAGACTCGCGGCTGAGTCTGGCCGACCGAGTTACGCGACTGGAGCAGCAAGGACAGAATAAGGACCAGGGCAGTATCGGCATGGTCAACCAAGTACAGCAATTGAAAGAGCAACTGCGTCAATTGCAAGGTCAAATTGAGGAATTGCAGCATCAGCAGCAAGAACTCGGCGATAAAAGCAAAGCCCAATATCTTGATCTCGACTCCCGTTTAGGGCGGTTGGAGAACGGCGGCGCAGCAAGTGGCGCGGCACCGGCAAGTGCTCAGTCCACCACAACGAATCCTTCCGCAGCGGCCACGGCCGGTGCGAGTACAAGTACAAGTTCAAGTACAACAGCTAACAGCAATGCCGCGCCTGCGGCCGATGGCGCTAATTCAGCGGATGCGCAGGCGGCATATGGCGTGGCGTTTAAGGCGTTACGCGCTGGCGACTACGTATCAGCGTCGCGCGATTTTCGCGCGTTCATCGCCAAATACCCGAATCAAACCTTGACATCAAATGCTTGGTATTGGCTGGGTGAGTCGTACTACGTGACGATGAATTATCCCGTAGCGTTAGAGTCATTTCAGAAACTCCTCAGCCAGTTTCCACAAAGCGAGAAAGCGCCTGATGCGCTGCTCAAGGTGGGCTATAGCGAGCTTGAGTTAAAGCATGTTGCCGAAGCTAAGGCCACGCTGACCACGGTGACCACCAAGTATCCAGGCTCTAAAGCGGCGAGCTTGGCGCAGGAACGTCTGCAGCGCCTGCAGCAACAGTCGGCGAACTAGTGGCGTGGCTGTGAGCGATAACGACGCCGTCGCGGCGTCTGCTGCGTCAGTTGAGGCCGTTTCCGAACGGCTGCGCATTGCCGAGATATTTCACTCAATTCAAGGCGAAGCCGATGACATCGGCTGGCGCACGGTTTTCGTTCGACTTACCGGCTGCCCATTACGTTGCGTTTGGTGTGATACGGAATACGCGTTTCACGGTGGGCAATGGCACGCCATTGACGACATCCTGGCTGAAGTCGCCAGCTACAAAGCAAAACACGTCTGTGTTACGGGCGGCGAGCCGTTGGCGCAAAAGCGCTGCCTAATTTTGTTGCAACGGTTGTGTGAAGCTGGTTACTCGGTGTCGCTTGAGACATCTGGGTCGATCGATGTTTCCGACGTCGATTCGCGCGTGCGCAAAGTGATGGATTTGAAAGCGCCGGGCTCAGGTGAATGCGCACGTAATCTTTGGGCCAACCTCGATTATCTTTTGCCACATGATCAAATCAAGATCGTGCTGGCTAGTCGTGCCGATTATGACTGGGCGTGCGGCATGTTGAGCGAGCACGACTTAGCCGCGCGTTGCCCCGTGTTGTTTTCGCCGGTGCATGGTTCGGTGCAACCGCGTGAGTTGGCCGAGTGGATACTGGCCGACCGCTTGCCCGTGCGTTTCCAAATGCAATTGCACAAGTTGCTTTGGAATGACGCGCCCGGCCATTAGGCGAGGAGTGAGCGAAGAGCAGTGAGAAACGGTAAGTTGCCTCAAGCGCTTACTCGGTTGCCATTTCTCAGTGCCCATTCTCAGCGCTCAATTCAGTTTCGTGCGCGTCGGCCTGTGTCGCCGATAGCGCTTACGGCCGTGACCGGCCCTTGAGGATAAAAAATTTATGTCTCAAAACATGATTCGGAAGGCCGTTGTTTTGGTCTCTGGTGGTATGGACTCCGCAGTCACTGCCGCGATGGCGCGCGAACAAGGCTATGACGTGTATGCGCTCAGCGTGGCCTATGGGCAACGTCACCAGTCCGAGTTGGCTGCATCAGATCGTGTCGCGAAAATGCTTGCCGCGATAGAACACAAAACGGTCAGTATTGATTTACGCAGCATCGGCGGCTCCGCGTTGACTGCCGATATCGATGTACCGCTAGATAAACTTTCGGGCGCTACCGACAGCGACATTCCGATAACGTATGTTCCGGCGCGCAACACCATTATGTTGTCCATTGCACTGGGCTGGGCTGAAGTACTTGGTAGCAACGACATTTGGTGTGGCGTGAATGCGGTGGACTATTCGGGCTACCCGGATTGTCGGCCTGCGTTCATTGCGGCGTTCGAGACGCTCGCCAATTTAGCTACCGTCGCGGGTGTCGAAGGCAAAGGTATCCACATCCACGCACCGCTTATGCGTATGAGTAAGGCTGACATTGCGCGCGAGGGACAGCGTTTAGGCGTCGATTTTTCTCAGACCGTCAGTTGCTACAAAGCAGACGACGATGGACGCGCATGTGGTCACTGCGATGCTTGTCGTTTGCGCGCCGAGGGCTTCCGCCAAGCAGGTCTGGTCGACCCAACTCACTATGTTTGATCGTCTTGTGGCTTGTGCCTAAGCCCTGCAGCCCGTAAAATTAGCGGCTTGAGTTTTGTAACGATGGGTCGTTAGCTCAGTTGGTAGAGCAGTAGACTTTTAATCTATTGGTCCCGGGTTCGAATCCCGGACGACCCACCAGTTTTCGGAGCGCCCATCGGGCGCTTTTTTTTGCCCCGTTATCGCTCGCTGACAATGGCAGAATGTATCCCCCATGGGTGCAACGTGTGCGAGGCGGGTAGCACGGCTGAGCTTCGGCGCAGCGCGCCAGGTCGTACGCGAAGACGGCGGTGACAGTGCTAAGCACACTGTCGTGGTGGACAGGGTCGGCATGTAGGCACGTTCCTCAGCCTCAGCAGGCGAATGCTGCGCACGTTTCTAGCGTGGTCATTATCAGCGTTGCGGTTCGGGCATAGAGCTGGCACCGCGATGTGGGCGTGCTTCATCTGTGAGGTTTCGATGATTACTTTGTGGTGGTGGCTGTCGACGATTCCGAGATGATTGCCGCGTGTCATAAGGAGATGGCATGTAGGCGCGTCAGTGCAGAAATTGTTCGAACCGTTGTTGTTAAGTGCGTGACGTGAATGCAGGTATAAGTGGCCGGCATTGCCGTAGCGATCAGCCAGACCGGATCAGAGCGTTACGGGCCGCGCCATGTGCGACGTAACGTTGTGTCGGCGTGTGAGGCAATGAGTTGTGGTGCTGCGGCTTACAGGCGTTGCTTAGCCGTTGGTGAGCAGCGCCCGAGCCTACTCGATGCTCTTGCGTGATAGCCGCCGGCGGCGCAGTGTCCGTTCGATAAGTATTGGCAGCAGCGCGAGCAGCGCGATGGCACCGAGGGGCAGTAGCACTTCACGGTGCAGGAATAACCCGATGCCAAAGCTATGGCTTTGACTTAGTACGTCGCCTAGGCCCGCGCCAATAGAGCTTTCAAAAATGAGTGACACCGTGCCGCCGAGCCAGCTGGCACCGAGAAACAGCCACAGCGGGCAACGCAACCATGCCAACGCGACGGTAACCGCGCCGAACGGTACGATCGGTACAAAGCGTAAAAATAAGGTGTAACTAACCGGGTGTTGTTCAAAGCCGTGGTGCAATCGCTCGACGATGGCGGGTGGGCGCCGTGAGCCGGAACCAAACGCGTAGCGGCTGGCGAGGTACAAAATGAGCGAGCCGAGCGTCAGGCCTACCGACGAACACAAGGTGCCATCAACCGCGCCAAAGGCGAAGCCGCCAGCAAGGATAATGATGATGGTGCCGGGGATACCGGTTGAGGTGGCTAACGTCAGCAGGCCGATATACGCCAACCGACTCAACCATGGTTGAGCCGCGATCTGCGCGTGAAACTCTATTTGGTGAGCCACCAAACTTTGTGGCGTAAGTCCACGTAGCACGCCCGAGCCGAACAATGCGATGCCTGCCAACAGCAGCAGGATCAGCGGCAGCGCGGCGCGCAGGCGTCTCAATAGGAGGGGCCATCGACGGCGTAGCTGGCCAACACCGCGCGGGCTGGTTCGCGCAGAATGTCGCGACGCACGGCGATACCACGGCGTTCCAATTCGCCAACCCAATCCGCGGGTAACGGGCCTTCATCAAACTCGGTCAGTTCTTCGACGTCTTCGGTGCGAGCGCCAATCAATAGTTCGTCGATGCCCGCCCAGACCGAGGCGCCGTAGCATTGGCAGCAGGGTTGCGCGCTAGTGGCTAGCACGTAGTGGCCGCCATCTTCGTTCAATCGATTCCGTGTCAGGCGCTGCTGGGCAATCATGATCGCCATAGTTTCCGCATGGGCGACCGAGCAGTTTTGTGGCACGACGCGGTTCACGCCAACCGATACTAAACGACCGCTGTGGGTATTGAAGACAGCCGCGCCGAACGGGCCGCCGCCGCCACGCTCCACGTTCTGGCGTGACAACTCAATGGCCAAGCCCACGCGTTCTTCATCCGTCTGATAACGGCGGTTGGTGTCGGCGACGTCGCCGATCCACGGTGGCAACGTGAGGTGGATTTGTAATGGCAACATGCTTGTTCTCCGCTTACTTGCCGGCTTGCTTGGCCCACGTGTCGCGCAACGTTACCGTGCGATTGAACACCGGTGCTGTCGGTTGGTGATCGACGCGGTCGGCAACGAAGTAGCCGAGGCGCTCAAACTGAAAGCGCTGCTCCGGCTCCACGTGCGCAGCGGCCGGCTCCAGCCATGCTTGCACCGTGTGCTTGGCGTGCGGGTTAACGTGGTCGAGCCAGTTTTCCCCGCCGTCTTCGCCGTCCGGCGCGGCCACGTTGAACAGGCGGTCATACAAGCGGACTTCGGTGGCTATGGCATGGTTCGCGCTGACCCAATGCAGGGTCCCTTTTACTTTGCGATCAGCGCCGGGCATGCCGTGGCGTGTCGTTGGGTCGAGCGTGCAGTGAAGTTCGGTGACGTTGCCGTCGCCATCCTTAACTACTTGCTCGCACTTGACGATACCGACGCCGCGCAAGCGTACTTCGCCGTCTGGCTTCAGGCGATGGAAACCCTTTGGCGGCACTTCGGCAAAGTCGTCGCGCTCAATCCATAACTCGCGCGATAGCGGCACGCTGCGCGTACCAAAACTGTCGTCCTTGGGATGGTTAGCAAACGTCAGTGTTTCTTCGAAGTCCGTCGGCAAGTTGGTGATCACCAGCTTCAACGGGTCGAGCACCGCCATGCGACGCGCGGCAGTGGCGTCCAGGTCTTCGCGAATGCAGCCTTCCAGCACCGAGTAGTCAATCACACTGTTTTGCTTGCTGACGCCGACGCGCTGCATTAGCAAGCGCAAGCCGGCCGCACTGAAACCGCGCCGACGTAGGCCGCGCAGCGTGTTCATGCGTGGGTCGTCCCAGCCGTCTACATGGTGCTCGGCAACCAGCTGTGCCAGCTTGCGCTTGCTGGTAATGCAATAGCTGAGATTGAGTCGCGAGAACTCGATCTGCCGCGGTTTGGCCGGCTTTGTCGGTAGGCCAGCATCCACCAGCGACTGCCACAGTTCGGGATGATTGGGCAGGTCGACGTGGTCGACGAACCAGTCGTACAGCGGCCGATGGTCTTCAAATTCCAGCGTGCACAGGGAGTGCGTAATGCCTTCCAACGCGTCGGAAAGGCAATGTGCATAGTCGTACATCGGGTAGATGGGCCATGCACTACCGGTGTTTTGGTGGTCGATTTTTCGAATGCGGTAGATGGCCGGGTCGCGCATGTTGATGTTGCCAGCAGCCATGTCGATCTTCGCGCGCAGCGTCTTGCTGCCGTCGGCAAACTCGCCGGCACGCATCCGCCGGAACAGGTCGAGGCTTTCTTCTATTGGGCGCTCGCGGTGTGGCGATGCGCGCCCGGCGGCGGTCAGAGTGCCGCGGTATTCGCGCATCTCGTCGGCGTTCAAGTCGTCGACGTAGGCTACGCCGTCTTCAATTAGCTTCAGCGCGGAGCGGTAGAACACTTCAAAATAGTCGGACGCGTGGCGCAATTGCTGCCATTCAAAACCAAGCCAGTGCACGTCGTCTTTAATGCCTTCGGCAAACTCCGGGTTTTCCTTGCCGGGGTTGGTGTCGTCCAAACGCAGGTTGCACACGCCGCCGAATTCCGCTGCGATACCAAAGCTCAGACAGATGGCTTTGGCGTGACCGATGTGCAAATAACCGTTCGGCTCCGGCGGAAACCGGGTGTGGATAAGGTGGTGTTTGCCGGAAGCCAAGTCATCGCGCACGATCTGGCGAATGAAGTCCTGATGCAGGGTGCCCGCAGCCGGATTAGTAGGTTCGGTGGGCGTGTTTTCAGTCGACATCGGGCAAAGCTCTTTAGGCGGTAACAAAGGTGTCCAGTTTACCTTGTCACCACCGTCACTCGTAGAAGCTTGCTCAGCGCTGCCACAGGAGCTAGCTTGCAGTTATGCAGACGATTTATCGCGCCGAAAACATGTTTGACGCCCATCTGGTGAAAGATGCCCTAGAAGCCGAAGGCATTCCTGCGTTTATCGCCGGCGAGTACTTGGCTGGTGGCGTAGGCCAATTGCCCGCGATGGATTACATGTCGGTGATGGTGCCGGAATCAAGCGTGCCGGTCGCTAGCGGCATTGTGCAGCTCGTCGAGGCGCGTTTGAATGAGGCGCGTGAGGCGATTGGCGACGCCGACGGGGCATCGTACGGTCCGTTGACGATTCCATGCTAAGTGGTGTCGATCCGCAATATTGGGTCTCGTGAGCGTGCTGGTGTGACTGATTGGGCAGCACTCATTCGTGCCATACCTGACTTCCCGCAGCCTGGGGTGATGTTTCGCGATGTCACCCCGTTGCTGGCTGATGCGGCCGGTTTCGCGTGTTGTATCGACGCGTTGGCCGAATCGTGGCAAGGCCGCGGGGTACAAACGGTGTGTGGCATCGAGGCGCGCGGCTTTATTTTTGGTGCGGCATTGGCGCAGAAGCTGCACGCAGGCTTTGTGCCGTTGCGTAAACCCGGCAAATTGCCGCCGCCGGTTATGGCGGTGGAGTATCAGCTGGAATACGGCACCGACCGCTTGGAAGCGCAGTGTGACGCGTTGCAAAGCGGTGGACGCGTCTTGATTGTGGACGATGTGTTAGCCACCGGCGGCACCTTGGCAGCGGCGCAAACGCTGGTTCGCCAGCTCGGTGGCGAACTCGTGGGCGCTAGCGTGGTGATTGAATTGGATGCGTTGCATGGTCGCGCGCGCTGCGGCGAAGATATGACCGTCCTCAGTTTGCTGCATTACTGAGGCGCGAACGCCCGCTACGTCGGCGTTTCGAAGTAGCAAAATTCGTTGTGATTGACTGGCACCCGCAAAATTCGTGGGCTGGCGTAGCCGCGCACTTGAACGGTTTTTAATCGCCTCGCAACGTGGTTCGCGCACACCACTGGCGTCGGTATCGTTTGCGAGTGCGCGTCGAATCAGTGGCCCAATCTTTTGCTCATAGCCAGCGACAAGTAGGTGCTATGCGCTAGCTTTTTTCTCGCGTACCGATTGGCGAGCCGCCAGGTCTGGCTTGAACAAGGCTGGCGGCAGATCGTGAAACACGGTCGCCAGTCGCTTTAGAAACGTCGACATGGACGCACTCTTGCGCCACACCATAGCAATGCGGCGGCTGGGTGGGTGACCGGCAAACTCGATCAAATGTACATTGTCGGTACGCGCAATGGGCGGTTTGGTGGCAAGCGTTGGTAGCAGGGTGATGCCGACGTTGGCCGCCACCATTTGGCGTAAGGTTTCCAAGCTAGTGGCGCGGAAGCCAGACTTTTCGCCGGCGCCAGCCAGTTGGCATACTTCCAGCGCTTGGTCACGCAGGCAATGCCCATCTTCCAGCAACAACAGGTGCTCATTGGCCAGATCGGCCAGCTTTAACTTAGCTTTATGTGAGGCTAGCGGATGGTCGTCTGGCACGGCCAGCACGAAGGGCTCTTCGAACAGAAATTCGCTATGCAGGCTTTCCTCGTGAATGGGCAGCGCCAAAATCCCGGCGTCCAGCGCACCTTCGCGCAGCATGTGAATGACGTGCTCGGTTTTTTCTTCGGTCAGCAACAGCTCTAGCCGCGGGAAGCGATTCCGCAAAAGCGGTATGACATGAGGCAACAGATAGGGCCCCAATGTTGGGAAGATACCCAACCGTAAAGTGCCAGCTTCTGGGTCACGCGTACGTTGTGCAATCGCTTTGATTTCGTCGACTTCAGCGGCAACCGCGCGTGCGCGCCGGGCAATTTCTCGGCCGGTTTCCGTCAGCAGAATTTTGCGTGGCGTGCGCTCAACTAAGGTCACGCCCAATTCTTCTTCCAGTTTCTTGATTTGGGTGGACAGCGTTGGCTGGCTAACGAAGCACGCGTCCGCGGCGCGACCGAAGTGCCGGTGTTCGGCCAGTGCCACCAGGTAGTGCAGGTCACGCAGATTCATTTCAGCAATCCGATCAAGTTTTCAATAGTCAGTATCAATCATTGTGGAGGATGTCATCGCACTGAACAATGATCGTAAGTCGAGGTGGCGTGCGGCCATATAGCGCGTTGGCCGTCGCCTAAAGCCTTGTGGATGAGCTTCATGGCGGCGGGGCATGCCATATGGCACTGGGGTATGTAGTGCGTGCCCTTTAGCGTTGCGGGACTCATTTAGTCAGCGGAGCTCACCATGCGCCAGTTCGTTCGCCCGTTATTGCTTACTGCACTGGCGGCTTGTTGCTGTTCAGCGTTTGCCGCCACTGCCGATCAAGCGCCGCAGGGCAGGTTGCCGACCTGGGCGGTACCTCAGTCGTATCAGCTGATCTTCAAGGTGGATCCGGCTCAGCAGGATTTCTCCGGTACGACGACGATCAAGCTGAAGCTGACACAAGCGTCGGATCACGTCTGGCTGGATGGCAATTCGCTCAAAGTTTCCAAGGTCACCGTTACGGATGCAGCGGGGAAAACGCACGCTGGCACGTACACGTCGGTGGAGCCAAAAGCCGGCGTGGTGCGGGTGGATTTTGGCAGCAAGCTGCCGGCACAAAACATTACCTTAAAGTTTGAATACAGCGCGCCGTTGAACGCTCAGTTGCAAGGCTTGTATAAGGTGGCAGCAAAGGGTCAGCCGTATGCGATGACGCAGATGGAACCCATTAGTGCTCGTTATGCGTTCCCCAGCTTTGACGAACCGGGCTTCAAAACGCCGTTCGATATCAGTATCACCATTCCGGACGGCCAGACGGCCGTTGCCAATACTTCGCAGGTGAAAGACGTGCCGGCCGGGAAGGGCTGGAAAACGTTGACCTTCGCGCAGACCAAGCCGCTGCCAACCTATTTGGTCGCCTTTGCTGTTGGTCCGTGGGATATCGCCAACGCACCGGCTATTGCACCGGACAAGTATCGTAGCGAGCCGCTGCCGTTGCGCGGTGTGGCGCCGGCGGGTGAGGCGCATCGCATGGCGCACGTGTTGGGCGAGACCCCAAAGATCATTCATGCGTTGGAAGACTATTACGGCTTTGGTTATCCGTTTGGCAAACTTGATCTGTTGGCAGCGCCCGATTTTGCTGCTGGCGCGATGGAAAATCCGGGCCTGGTGACGTTCCGCGACTGGCTGTTGTTGCTGGACAAGGACTCGCCCGCCCGCAATGTACGCGGCTCGTTCAATGTCACGGCGCATGAGTTGGCGCATATGTGGACCGGCGATACCGTCACCTTGGCGTGGTGGAACGATTTGTGGCTGAACGAAGCGTTCGCCACCTGGATGCAGGGCAAGCTGACGCAGCAGATACACCCGGAATATCGCGCCGATCTGGATAGTGTGCGTGGTGCCGAGGGTGCGATGAATGGCGATAGCTTGGTCAGCACGCGCAAGATTCGCCAGCCGATTACCGGCAATGGTGATATTGAGACAGCGTTCGATGGCATCACCTATCAAAAGGGTGCCAGCGTGCTTGGCATGTTTGAAGGCTTCGTTGGCGACAAGACCTTCCAGAAAGGCATGCGCGCCTATATTCAGACGCACAAATTTGGTAACGCGACGGCGACCGACTTAGTTGGAGCCATTGCCAAAGCCGCTGGTAAAGGCGATCGCTTCAAGCAGGCGTTCATGAGTTTCCTCAATCAGCCCGGCGTACCGTACGTAAAAACCGTGGTGACGGAAAAGAACGGCAAGACCGTGCTTGAACTCAGCCAAAGTCGCTACCTGCCGTACGGCAGCAAGGGCGATGCGCAGCACGTCTGGGGCATACCCATGTGCGTACGTTACGGCACCGCTGATGGCAGCAAGGTCAGCTGCGACATGCTGGACCAGGCGCATGGCACGATGACGCTGGCAGACGCGAGCAAGCCGACCTGGGTCATGCCGAATGCGAACGGCCTGGGCTATTACCGCTTCGCGCTGGATCCGACGGACCTGACGAATTTGGCCGCGAAAGTCGGGACGCTGGGCGATGCCGAACAACTTGCTTACGCTGACGCCGTGTCGGCCAGTTTCAAGCATGGCGATATTGATGCGGCGGCAGCGCTAGCTGCGTTGAAGCCATTGACCAGTTCGAAAGTTCGCGAAGTAGCGACGGCACCGTTGGGCACCTATAGCTGGATTAAGACGCGCCTCGCGAGCACCGATGCGCAGCGGGAGAAACTGGCGGCGTGGGCCACCGCCGCGTACCTGCCGCGCATGCAGAAGCTGGGCTATGTGCGCGTGGCGGGCGAATCAGATGACGACGCCTTGCTGCGTAGCTCGCTCGCCAGCTTCCTGGCGTTTGATGTGAAAGTGCCCGAAGTGCGCAAGGCACTTCTCGCGCAAGGCGATGCGGTGCTGAAACAGACGGATGGCCGTTTGAATATCGCGGCCGCCAATCCTGATCTGGTCGGCAGTGCGTTAGGCGTGGCGGTCCAGGAACGCGGCAAGCCGGTGGTTTATGAGTTAATTGCGGCCTTGCCAAAAACCAGTGACGCAGCGGCGCGTAATGCGATCTTGTCCGGCCTGCGTTCGGTCGAAGACCCCGCTCTGGCTATCGAAGTACGTAATTTCGCGCTAGACAAACAAGTCAAAGTGGGCGAGATGGGTTCGCTACTTAGTGGTAGTCGCGAAACGCAAGCGCAGCGTGATGCCGCATGGAAATGGTCGGTTGCGCATTACGAACAGATCGTAAAACGTACGGGCAGTTTTTCCGGTGGCCGGTTGCCGAGCTTGATGGGCGGTGGCGGTTGCTCGCAAGCGGAAGCGGATCGCCTACAGGCATTTTTCAAACCGCGGCTAAAGGATGTTACGGGTGCGGCACGTGGCTTGGCGCAAACCAGCGAATCAATCCAGTTGTGTAGTGCCTTGAAGTCGAAACAGGATGCCGCCTCGATTGACGCGATTCACTAATCGCGTCGTTGTCCGCAACAAGACGGTGGAATGCCGGGCTTAGCAGCCCGGCATTCTTGTATGTGGGGGCCGCTCGCCCCGTACACTGGGCTGACTTGGTCGGGCGTGGAGTGACTCGAGATGGGCCGGAAGATAGTGTTTCAGGCGTGGGTGCGTCGCTGATGTCTGGCGCAACCGCTAATCCGTGGCCGTTCGCTGAGCGCGTAGCGCGCGTAATGCGATCTAGTGGCGTGCGCTCGCGCGTAGCGCTGCTACCGGCGTTGGACGCTCCACACCATGTCTAGCGTCCGCGAGTTGTTGGCTGCCGCTACCCGGCGCTTAGAGGAACGTGTTGACGCCGAGTGGTTGCTACTGCACCTGCTGGATCGCCCGCGAAGCTGGCTGTTTGCGCATGCCGGTGATCAGCTAGATGCAGACACCGAAGCGGCGTATGCGGCTTTGATTGAGCGCCGTGCGGCGGGCGAGCCGGTGTCTTACATCATCGGTCGACAAGGCTTTTGGTCGCTGGACTTTGAAGTAACGCCGGCCACCTTGATCCCGCGTCCAGAGACCGAATTACTGGTGGAATTAGCGCTGACGCGATTGCCGCAAGATGCGCCGTGTACGTTGGCCGACTTGGGCACCGGCAGCGGTGCCATTGCGTTGGCGTTGGCCAAGGAACGCCCACTAGCACGCGTGCTGGCAACTGATTTCAGTGCCGCCGCGTTAGCCGTCGCCCAGCGTAATGCGCAGCGTCTTGCCATCGGCAACGTCGGCTTTGTGCAAGGCGATTGGCTGGCGCCATTGGCTGGCCAAAAGTTTGATCTGCTGGTGTCAAACCCGCCTTATATCGAAGCAGCAGACGCGCATTTGGGGCAGGGTGATTTGCGCTTTGAGCCAGCGTCAGCGTTGGCATCGGGCGACGACGGACTGGATGCCATCCGTATCATTGTCGCGGCGGCGCGCGAGCACCTTGAAGACCGTGGCTGGCTATTGTTTGAGCATGGCTGGAACCAAGGTGCAGCAGCACGCGCGCTGCTGCAGGCCGCAGGTTATGTCGACGTGTTTACCGCTCAGGATCTGGAACAACGTGATCGCGTTAGCGGCGGACGTCAGCCCTCGTAGCGGCCCCCTTGCTAACCGCGCGCACCACGGCTTCGCGTATGGGTGAAGGAACGCCGCTTAACTGGCGTTCGCTGCCACTCCAGTCAACTGTGGAAAGCGCGCGAGAATGGCGCGGCGGATGCCGGGTAGGTCGAGGCCGGCCATGCTCAGCACTTCCTCACGGCTGCCGTGTTCCAGATAAACGTCGGGGATGCCGATGTGCAAGATGGGCAACGTGACGGCATTTGCCGACAAGCACTCCGCC
Source organism: Rhodanobacter sp. (assembly GCA_039924175.1). GTDB lineage: Bacteria > Pseudomonadota > Gammaproteobacteria > Xanthomonadales > Rhodanobacteraceae > Rhodanobacter. The sequence goes on along the minus strand of JBDTBF010000160.1, from coordinate 25,083 downwards.
ACGGCGGAGCCAGCACCGCCGGCGACGGCGTTGTCTTCTAGCGTGATAAACGCATCGTGGCTTTTTGCCAGCTCCAGAATCATCGCTTCGTCCAGCGGCTTGACGAAGCGCATGTTGACCAAGGTGGCGCCCAGTTCGGCAGCAACGATGGCTGCCGGTGCAAGCATGGCGCCGAAGCTAAGTAACGCCAAGCCATGGCCACGGCGGCGTAGATCGGCTTTGCCAATCGGTAAGGTGTCAAGGCCGTGATGAATAGCGACACCCGGGCCAACCCCGCGCGGATAACGTACGGCGGCCGGACCGTGGTACTGGAAACCTGTGCTGAGCATTTCGCGGCATTCGTTTTCGTCAGCCGGCGCCATGACCACCATATTGGGCAGGCAGCGCAGGAAAGTCAGGTCAAAGCTGCCGCAATGAGTCGGGCCGTCCGGGCCGACCACGCCGGCGCGATCAATGGCAAAGGTCACGTCAAGGTTTTGTAGCGCCACGTCGTGGATGGTTTGGTCGTAGGCGCGCTGCAAAAAGGTGGAATAGATGGCGACGACCGGCTTCGCGCCTTCGCACGCCATGCCAGCGGCCAGCGTCACGGCGTGCTGCTCGGCAATTGCCACGTCAAAGTAGCGCTCAGGAAATTCTTTGGAAAAACGGACCAGTCCGGAGCCTTCGCGCATGGCCGGTGTAATAGCCAGCAAACGTGCGTCGGCTGCCGCCTGGTCGCATAGCCAGTCACTAAAAATATCGGTGTACGTGGTTTTCGCGGCGGCTTTTTTAGTGACGCCGGCGAGGGGATCAAACGGACCGACCGCGTGGTACTTGATCTGCGCTTGTTCGGCCGGCGCGTAACCTTTGCCCTTGGTCGTGATGACGTGCAGCAACTGCGGGCCGGGCAGGTTTTTTACCGTGCGCAAGGCTTGCAGTAATTGTGGAATATTGTGGCCGTCGATCGGGCCGGTGTAATGAAAACCCAGTTCTTCAAACAACGTGCTGGGTACGAACATACCTTTGGCGTGTTCTTCCCAGCGCTTGAAAATGCGACCGAAGAACGACTTTTTCGGGATGGCGCGTTTGGCGCGCTCGCGCAGCGCATTGAGCCGGCGACTCGCCATCGCACGCGCCATCATCTTCGCCATGGCGCCGACGTTTTCGCTGATCGACATGCCATTGTCGTTGAACACGAGCAGCATGTTCGGCTCGGCCGCGCCGCCGTGGTTGAGCGCTTCGAACGCAATACCAGCGGTCATTGCACCGTCACCAATCACCGCCACGACTTTTCGTGGGTCGCCCTTGCGCTGTGCGGCAAGCGCCATGCCCAAGGCGGCGGAAATCGAGGTGGACGAGTGGCCGACGCCGAACGTGTCGTATTCGCTTTCACTACGGCGTGGGAAGGGCGCCAGACCACCTTTCTTTTTAATGGTGGTGATGAGTTCACGCCGACCGGTGAGAATTTTGTGTGGGTAGCACTGGTGACCAACGTCCCACACCAAGCGGTCGGTCGGCGTATCAAAGGTGGCATGCAGCGCGACGGTCAGTTCGACCACGCCCAAGCCAGCGCCAAAATGGCCACCTGATGTAGCGACGGACTCAATTAAGTACTGGCGTAGCTCATCGGCCACCATCGGCAACTCCGCGTCAGGAACGCGGCGCAGGTCGGCAGGGCTGTCGATGTGTGCCAGATGCGGAAAACGTACGGGGTCGGTCATAGGTCTATTGTTGGTCCATCGACGAAGTGGGGCAAGTAGAGCTTGCTGAACGGTGTGTCCGTGCACGTCAGTTACACATTCCGCGCCGCATGCTCGCGCCGATCGGACTAGCCGCACTGGTACAACGGTGGATCGTTGTCCGAGGCTGATGGTGTCACTGAACGAGAGAATGCCGCAATGCCAAAGCGCTCGCCGTCTCACATATCCCAGGTATTTCGCCGCTTTGCGGAGTCCACCGCCCGGCAGTGCGGCAGACCGCTGGCGTTTCTGCTGGCCGCCTCGGTGGTGGTGGTGTGGGCGGCGTCCGGGCCGTTGTTCCATTTTGGCGATACCTGGCAGCTGGTAATTAACACCGGCACCACCATCGTTACCTTTCTGATGGTGTTCTTGATCCAGAACAGCCAGAACCGCGACAGTGCGGCACTGCAGATCAAACTGGATGAGTTGATCCGCACGACCGCGGCGCATAACAGCCTGCTGGCGGTGGAAGACCTGGACGAGGACGCGCTGGATCGCTTACGAGAGCAATATCGTCGCTTGGCCGCGAAACGTGCAGAGAGCCAGCCGGCCGGCACCACCGTCGAATTGGAACAGCAGCAGAAAAATTCGCGCAAGGCTGAAGAAGTTTGCGTTGAGATCAATGAAATTGAACGCGAGCTTGGTGAGCACGCTGCGGACCACGCGGCTGATATATCCGGCGGCGTAGCGGCATGATGCGCGGGTTGCGGCGAACGCTCAGCTCATCGCTGCACGACGGTCACGCGGTAAGTGGCTGATCAAAAATTCCATTTGGTCGGCCAAGATATTGCGGTTGGACAAGATAAGGTGCTCGACCCAGCTTGGGCGGTACGGCACCGCTAATAGCGGCATGTTGGCCTGCTGTGGCGTGCGATTGCTTTTCTTCAGGTTACAGGCGAGGCAAGCACTGACCACGTTTTGCCACTCGTCACGCCCACCCTTAGACACCGGTAATACGTGATCGCGAGTCAGCTCCCCGCGGCTGAATGGCACGCCGCAGTAGAGGCATAGCATGCGGTCGCGCGCGAATAATGACGTGTTAGTCAGGGTAGGAGCAGGGTCAATCGCCTGCTCGCGACAGCGACCGGTGCTGGCGATGATCGGGTGTAACTGCAGCAGGCTTTGTGAACTGTGCAGACGGTTGAAACCGCCATGTACGGTGAGGCACGGTTCGCCCAACGTCCATGCCACGGCATCGCGAACGTATAAGCAAACGGCATCCTGCCAGCTGATCCAGTCGAGAATTCGACCGGCGGCATCCAGTGACAACACACGGGTCGCGTTAAGCGTGGCCCGATGACGCACGTTCATCAGCATGTAAGTCGTCCCGCAGCCTGAGGTTGTTAGAAAACAATGGCTTTAGAAAGCTTTTCAGCAGTACAAGGTGCTTGGCTCGGTCCAGCATAAATCACTCTGCTGCCGTGCGCATGCTCGCATCGACTGGTTTGCCGTCCGCTTAAGGAGTCGCGCCACACGCGCTGGCGCTGATATAGTCGCGAATCAAGACAGACCCGACGCCGGGTTTGGAGGGGGAGCCTTGGTGGCAACCCGGGCACGGCGGGGCAGAGGAATTAACGTGGCTGAAGTTCTTTTCTACGAGCATCCGGTGCCGCTCAATCGTACCGAACATAAAGATTTGCGCCTGAAGGCCATACCGAACGTCAAGTTCGCTATGAGTGCTCATTCCGTGCCGCTGACTGGCGCCGAATTTGCCGTTGCTGCTCGCGACTTGATGATTTTGTTTGCTGGTAACGACGTGAAAGACGCCGGTCCGGTGGCATTGCTTGGTTTGCGCCAAGGTGAAAACCTGTATATCGACGCGGAAGGCCAGTGGGCACCCAATACCTACATTCCCGCCTTCGTGCGCCGTTATCCGTTCATTTTGGCTGAAAAGCCAAAAGATCAGGAAGGCGATGATTTCACCGTATTCCTTGACGATAGCTATGAGGGTTTTCATGCGGAAGAAGGTGAGCGTCTGTTCAACGAAGACGGTACCGATACCGAGATGCTCAGCAACGCCGTGCGTTTCCTTGGCGATTTCCAGCAGAACGTAACGCGTACGCGTTGGTTCGTGGAGCAGTTGAATAAACATGACTTGCTGGAGCCGCGCAACATTCGGCTGCAGAAAGACCCGAAAGACGGCAGTCAGGGCAATGCGATCAACCTCAATGGCTTGTTCGTCATTAACGAGGAAAAGCTGCTCAAGCTGGACGAAAAAACGGCGGCGGAATTTGCCCGTGAAGGCGTGTATGGCTGGATTTACGCGCACCTGATGTCGTTGACCAACATCGATCGTTTGGCGCAGCGTCTTGACGTGCGCGAAGCGGCCGAAGCGGCGGCGACTGCGGCGAAAAACTAAGTTGCAATGATGCCGACACAGCGCTTTTAGGCGTTGTGTCGGCATGCTTGGCATGCCACGTATGCGAGCGAAATCGGGGTAATCAGTATTGCCGATGCTCGGCGCGGGCTGGCTACGAAGATCACGCGGCGTATTTATTTGAGCACCTGCACGGGTGCTTTTTTTGTGTGTGCCATTTGGACGGGCTTCGTTCTGCGCACGGTTCGCGGCGTGCTACTTTGCGGCACCGATTGCTGCGCCGTTTCTTAGAGCGGCCGACTTCGCCGGATTCAATCACGCCTAATCGTGGTCGTGCTCCTCAAACTGCTCAGCGCAGCGCGGCGGCTCTCTTCGCGCCATGGGTGCGAGGGCAAGGTGACGGAGTGTGCCTGCGAGGCCTGTGCGCTAGGTTTTGACATGTACGCGGTGACATTTGCTTGGGCTCGTCATCCCTGTGGCTTTCAACAGCCCCATGGCTGGCCGCTTGCGTGGCGCCATTCAACCGTCGAAAAATCGCCTCACCCAACGAAAGAACGGGCGCGTCGCTGAGTTCTTGCGTCATCGGCTCAGCACCGGTCAAGCGTCGCAGGAAGATCGAAGGACGCGAGCGCTTGGCGTACGTCACTGCCATTTGATCCGTACGTGTATATTTTCTCTTACGATCACACGCACCTCGACCGATGCTTCGCCCAGGTGGTGCTGATTAACCCACACAAGGATTTCCTGTGTCGACTACTCGCCGCATCCATATCCAACCCGCCGACAATGCTGCGCTTGCGCAGGGCATGGCCGATATCCAGCGTGAGTTGAAGCTGCCTTCGGCGTTTCCGCCGGAGGTTGAGGCCGCCGCGGCGCAAGCGGCGCTGCATCCGCGCTTGCCGACGCTGGATCGCACCGACATTCCGTTGGTCACCATTGATCCGCCGGAGTCGATGGACCTGGATCAAGCAATGTATGTCGAGCGCACCGACACGGGCTATCGGGTGATCTACGCGATTGCCGATGTTGCCGCGTTTGTGACGGCCGGCGACGCGGTGGACGTGGAAGCGAATCGGCGCGGCGAAACGCTGTATGGCGCCGATGCAAAGATTCCGCTGCATCCGAAGGTCTTGTCCGAAGATGCGACGTCCCTGCTGCCCGACCAGATACGTCCGGCGCTGTTGTGGACGATCGAGTTGGATCAAGCAGGCGCCACCACGACGATTGATGTCCGTCGGGCCTTGGTGAAGAGTCGCGCCAAGCTTAATTACGCCGGTGTGCAAGCAGCGATCGACGCCGACACGGCCGAGCCGATGTGGGCCGTGTTGCGCGAGATCGGTGAATTACGTCAGCAGTGTGAGCGCGCGCGTGGCGGTATCAGCCTGCCGCTGCCAGACCAGGAAATCGATGTCGTTGATGGCGTGTGGAAACTAGCGTTTCGCGCGCGACTGGCGGTGGAGGATTGGAACGAACAGATTTCCTTGCTGACCGGTATGGCGGCCGCACAACTGATGATGCAAGCGAAAGTGGGCTTGCTGCGCACGTTGCCGGAGCCTGACCCGCGCGATCTCGATCGCTTGCGTATTACGGCGAAGACGCTCGGCATCGATTGGCCGGCAGCGTTGAGTTACCCTGATTTCATCCGCTCGCTGGATCCGTCAAAAAATGCCCATGTTGCGATGCTGACCACGTCCACCTCGGTATTGCGCGGCGCAGGCTACGCCGCGTTCAACGGCGCGCTACCCGAGCAGTCGATGCAATCAGCCATTGCCGCCCACTACACCCATGTCACGGCGCCGCTGCGTCGGTTGGTGGACCGCTACACCGGCGAAGTTTGCGTAGCGTTATGCGCGCAGCATCCCGTGCCGGATTGGGCGTTGACTGCGCTGCCTGGTTTGCCCGCCATCATGCAGGCTTCGGGCCATCGCGCACGTCAATACGAAACCGCGGTGCTCGATCTGGCCGAGGCGACGATGATGGCACCGCATGTTGGAGAATTTTTCAGTGGCGCCATCGTAGAAGTGGCACGCAACGAAACCGGCAAGGGCGTCGTGTTGCTGCGCGATCCGGCCGTTGAGGCTAGCGTATCCAGCGCGTCGGCGTTGCCGCTTGGCGCTGACGTGAAGGTGAAGTTGGTTCAGGCAGACGCTGTGAAACGAGTGACACGTTTCGAGGTGATGTAACCGCGTTTGCGTACAGCGTGCACTTCACAACACGCACCCAAACGCACCGCAGAAATGCGGCAGGCTTTCGCCGTAATCGCGATTGGGTGCGCTTCTGCAGCGGCTTGCTGAGAGCAGCGCAAATACGACCAGCTTTTCGTAGACGCGCACTTTGTGGGCAAAGATTGTCGGCAACGCACACTGCTCGCGCACGGCGCCACTCGCGACTATCTCTGCAAGCCCACCCGAATGGCGCGTGAAAAGTCACTGCCTGCCACACTGTTTCTTGCGCGCTCGGTAATACGCCCACGTCGCCGCAACTCATCGATGGACACGCTTTGATCGACGACGCCGACTTTGTACAGATATTCCGGTAGGTAGCCCGTCAACAACAGTCGGGCATCGTGCGGCAAGCCAGGGTCAATGTGGCGCGCCATGCGGTAGACCATCGTGGTGCAGTTGGAGGTAATCGTGTTGTAGAACGCCGGCGAGTCTTTCAGCGTGTTGGCGTGTTCCACGTAGGATAGAAACAGCGAGCGGAGCGTCGATTTTTCTAAACGTAAGGGATACAAGTAGTCATCCTCGCCGCGCACATTGGTGCGCACGCGAATAATGTCGCGTTCGTCGGCGGCAACCAGAATCGATTCGAACTGTTTGAAAAACCCGCCAAGTGTGGAATAGCGTTCGCCGCGTCGCTTGCGAATCTCAACCGAAAAGACCACATGACTGCCGTCAGCAAAGCCGAAGGAAATCATCGCGTGGGCAATCGACTGACTGCCCCAGTAGGACAGCACCGCATCGGCGGATACCAATTGGTCCAGATTGTAATGGCGTGTTTCCCAACGGGCGTCGTAATCGTCGTCGGTGCGCCAAGTGAAGTCACGCACGTTGCGGAGCGTGACCATGTCTCCCGTAACAGTGCCGCTCAGAAGCTGAGATACGTCATCCGTCCAGACGCGCTGGTTGGATGCCGCGATGTTCGTCCACCACAGTAGCAAGATGGCATATATCAGCGCGTAAGCGGCCAACGGAAGCCAGCTGCGTCGACTGATCGCGAGCGTGGCGAGCGCGATAACCACGATGGACCACAGCGCACTTCCGGCTATGCGCGATGCCGCGCCGCCAGGTAGTTGATACCAAAGCGCCAACGTGCCCCACAAACCCGACACAAAGGTAACCAAGGCCGCCATGGCGACCAGTACGATCCTGCCGGCCATCCACACCTTTTTCGCCATCGAGCTTCTGCCGCGTTGGTCCATCCTCTCAGCGTGCCGCTTTGGCATCGAGATGACAATGCGAGTGAGTGGTTCGGCGCATGTTGTTTACTAAGGCTTCTTGATCAGTCGTTCTTGCTGGAGGGGCTATTGGATCTACCCTTTTTTGTGAGAGAGCACTCGCGGGCAATAGCTGGAGGTTCTCCGGTTGGCGTAGAGAACACCCCGCGCCGCCCCGAGCGAGATCATCGCCACCCTTGTGGGATGGGCTTTAGCTCTCATGTTTTTCGGCCCGGTATCAGAGCAGGAGCATCGCGGCTGAAGCCGCTCCTACAAATCGAGGCGAGCCGCCGCGAGGGCCCGGTAGAGATTATTGCGATCCTTGTGGGAGGGGCTTTAGCCCCGATGCTTTTCGGTTCGACATCAAAGCAGGAGCATCGCGGCTGAAGCCGCTCCAACAAATCGAGCGGGAGCTGCCGCGTCGGGCCGTCGGAGATCATTGCAATCCTTGTGGGAGGCGCTTTAGCCCCGATGCTTTTCGGCTTGATATCAGAGCAGGAGCATCGCGGCTGAAGCGGCTCCAACAAATCGAGAGCGAGCCGCTGCGTCGGGCCGTCGGAGATCATTGCAATCCTGGTGGGAGGGGCTTTAGCCCCGATGCTTTTGGTATCAGCATCAGAGCAACAGCATCGCGGCTGAAGCCGCTCCTACAAATCGCGTGCGAGGCGCCGGGCTGTTACGGACCGCGGCTACAATCGCGTTGTGTCCGCACCGATGGAAAGGCGCTTCATGGGAAACGTAACGCGAGTGTGGGCGGGGCGCTGCACCATTATCGTGGCGCTGCTGTGTTTGAATGCGTGCGCCATGGTTGGCGTCAGCCGCATCAAGCAGCACGATTATGCGAACGAACGGCGCGCCGACGTCATCAGCGCCGGCCATTTGAGCGATAGCACTATCCAAGCGCTTAACGTGGTGGCGCTAACGGTAGATGGTTGCAAAAAGGAATTCGTCGCCTGCACTAACACGGTCGCGAAGTCACCGGGCTTAAACGACGAACAGCGGTTTTCGTCGTTATCTGAGTTGTGGCTGGGCAAAGCGATTGCTGGTGACCACGCCAAGACAGATGTGCCGATGGATGACGTGACGCTGGATGCGTTTTTGCAATCGGCCCGCTATGCCTACGTGTATCTGTTTTATACCGGGCGTGATCCGGCGAGCCGAGCGTTCGAACTGCGCCAAACCCAAGTCACCGGGTTCTACAATTTTTCTGTGCAGCGCGCGGTAAGCCGGTTTTTTTTAGCGTTACCGCAATTGGGCGCGCAGTGGACACACACCACACTGGCCGGCTGGAACGTGCTGCGGCCACAGACGGATCTGGATTTAGCGGACGCTACGCGAACTCCGACTGAGCTTATTCCTGCCGCCGGCTTGCGTTTCAACGGTTTGCGCAACGTCTATCAGCGTGATGGATTTGGGTCGGACTTTGTCGCGGTGGTGCCGCAACAATCGCCCGTCACCGATGTGCCGTGGCGGGAGCCGCGTTATGTGTCGATGACGGGCGCGCTAGCATTTGACGGCGCGACGCAAAACGAGGTTCTGGCGACGAAGCAAGTACGCTTGTTGGTGCGTGACCCGTATCGCGATGACAGCATCACGATTGGCGATCATACGGTTCCCTTAGGCGCCAACTTTTCTGCCGCTTATGGCGTGTGGCTGGCCCGCTCAGGCTTTGCTACGCAGTCGATACGGTCGTTGCTCGGTCGGCAAGGCGGTATCCAGGAACCGCGCGTGTTGCTGATGCAACCGTATGACCCCAACCGCCTCACCGTGGTGATGCTGCACGGGCTGGCCAGTAGCCCCGAGGCGTGGGTCAACGTCGCCAACGACGTAATGGGCGACGATGAGCTTCGCCGCAATTACCAGGTGTGGGAGGTTTACTACCCCACCAATGCGCCAGTGGCTTTGAACTTGGCTGGTATCCGCAAAGCGCTGGACGCGACGTTGCAGCATTTTGATCCTTCCGGCCACGCACGCGCTTCGCAAAATATAGTGTTGGTCGGCCACAGTATGGGCGGGCTAATTGCACGCTTGCTGGTGTCATCCAGCGGCGACAAGTTGTGGAGGGTGTTGCCGGTACGCGCTCACTTGTCGGCCCCGAAGCGGGCGCGGTTACGAAAACGTCTCGCGCCGTACCTACAGTTCACACCGATGCCGCAAGTCACTCGCGCCGTCTTTTTGGCGTCGCCACATCGCGGTACGCCGTACGCACAAAATCGCTTAGCACGCTGGATCGGAAATCTCGTTCGCTTGCCGGTAACCGTGCTGAAAGAGATGGCCAGCCTGTCCGATCTATTGAAAGATGACGACTCGTCCAAGGCACCGCCGCTGCGTATTCCTAATGGCATCGATAACCTCAGTGACAAGGATCCCTTCATCCTCGCCGCGGCTAACCTGCCCATTTCACCCAAGGTGCACTACCACACCATTATCGGTGTTTATAAATTGAAGGGCCCGCTGCAACAGAGTAGTGACGGCGTGGTGCCGTACAAAAGTGCCCATCTGGACGGTGCCGATTCTGAGCTAGTCATTCCCTCGTGGCACAGCGTGCAGGAAACGCCCGCCGCCATTTTGGAAGTGAGGCGTATTTTGCGGCTGCAGCTGGCCACAGAGAAGAAGCGCTGACAGCGCTGCTGGTGGAAAGGGGGCACTTGAGAAGATGGCTCGTTCTGATGTTTTTTTGGCACCTACCGCACTAGGTTTTTCAGGTAATCCTGCACCAGCGCAATGATGTATGTGCCGCGATGTGCGGGTGGTTTGATCAACAGTATTGAAATTTGACGCGTGGTTTCAGCGGGTGTCGCGAAGACGGCGGGTCACGCGAGGGGCATGAAACGTGTAATTGTCTGCCCGCGTAATTATCTGCCGCTACGTGGCGTTTCTTTGATTTTGTAATGGAAGCTTCTGATGCGAACACATGGAACTTTGTCCAAATGGAATGACGAGAAGGGCTACGGTTTCGTCGCACTACCGTCGAGTGATAGGGAAGTGTTTGTCCATATTTCGGCGTTTCCGCATGATGGCGTTCGGCCCAGCGTTGGCGAGGTAGTCTCCTTTGAGGTTAAAGACGGCGCAGATGGAAAGCCGGTTGCAGTCCAGGTTATGCGACCTGGTGCGCGCAAGGTTGCGCCCACTCGGGCGGTGGATCGGCGCAGTGGACACAATGCGCGCGGCCGCTCTGGAAGCCGGCTCGCATCGTTGCTGAGTTTGTTGGCCATCGGCGCGATGGCAGTTTATGCGTACAGAGCGTACGTGCCACGCCATGCTGCGGTGGCGGAGGTGCTACGCGTGCAGTCGCCGCCTACGCGGCGAGCGCTGCCGATCATTCCATCCTCCCGCTGTGACGGACGTACGCGGTGTTCTCAAATGACGTCTTGCGCTGAGGCGACATTTTTTGTGAAAAATTGCCCAAACACGCAGATGGACGGTGACGGTGATGGGCAGCCGTGCGAGCAACAGTGGTGTAACTGAAGCTGCTACTGGGGCGGCGATAGCGCGGCAGAATGGTTTGATGCTGCTGCTAAGGGGTTCAGTTAGTCGCTCAACTCGGGCCCGTTCGCAATCACCGGTAGCGAAATAAAGCTCGCCTCGCCAGGTTCGTGATAAATCCGTTGGGTGGCCTTTTGGTAGTCCGCCGGTTTGGCCAGAAAGATATTGTGCACGAAGGTTTGCGGGTTGCGGTCGTACAGCGGGAACCAACTTGATTGCACTTGCACCATGATGCGGTGGCCGGGCAGAAAGACGTGGTTAGCGGCCGGTAGCGCGAAGCGGTATGTCAAGGGTTGATTGGCGGCGATGGGTTTGCCGGCGGTGAAGCCTTCGCGATAGCGACCACGGAAAATGTCCATGGCGACGGCAAGTTGGTAGCCGCCCATTTCCGGTTGCGCAGCCACTTGGTCGGGGTAGACGTCGATCAATTTGACCACCCAGTCGCTGTCGGTGCCGCTGGTAGAGGCAATCAGGTTTACGTCGGGCACGCCGCTGATGGTCAGTGGCGCGGTGAGCTTGTCGGAGGTATAGGTAACCACGTCGGTGCGGCCGGAGGCTTCGCGTTGGTCGTCGACCAACCACTGTGACCAAGTCTGGCCGGCGTCGTAACCAATGGGTTGAATGGGGCGTGCGCGAAACGGAACGGGATGGGCTGGGTCGGACACGTATTCGTCAAAACTGGCAGCAGCGGCAGGCGCGTTGAAGCCAAGCTTATGGTCGGGTTCCAGATAGAGCGGACGGCTTTTGGTGGCACAGCCGCTATCGCAAGCGAGCGGCCACTGATTCAATCGCTGCCACTGGTTGCTGCCAGTTTGGTACGCGGTAACCGGGGCGAGGTTTGCTTTTGGCGCGCCGTCTTTCAGGTACTGCGCAAGAAACGGGCGCAGCAGGTGTTCGCGGAAATATTTGGCGGTGTCACTGCCGAAGCGAATGGCGCCGAGTGAACTACCTTCCTCGATTTCCTGACCGTGATGCCACGGGCCCATCACCAACTTCACCATGTTGCCGCTGGTGTCTTTTGGCTTGATCGCACGGTATACGGCCAAGGCGCCATAGATATCCTCCTGATCCCACAGGCTGTGCACCAGCATTACGGGCACGGTAAGCGGTTGCTTGGCGAGCAGGCGATCGACCGCCTGGTCACTCCAGAAGGAGTCGTACGCAGGGTGCGCAACAACCTTGTTCCAGAAGCCCAACTGCTGCATGCCGTAAGCGTCAGCCATGGCTCCGGCCGAGCCGTAATGCATGAACAGATCGTATTCGTCGAAATAGTTGGTGGGCCACTTGATGGAGTTGTCGCGGCTGGCCGTTTGCTCGTACATATAGCTCATGTTTTGCTGGCGGAAGGCACCGTTGTGAAACCAGTCGTCGCCCATCCAGCCGTCTACCATCGGATTCATCGGCACCGACACTTTCAATGCCGGGTGCGGATGAACCAGCGCCATCAGCGGCTCGAAGCCGTCGTATGAAATGCCGATCGTGCCGACTTTGCCGTTGGATTCGGGAATGTTTTTCACCAGCCAATCGATGGTGTCCCAGGTATCGGTGGAGTCGTCGACCGGCGTTGGGTTCAATGGGCCGTGCACAGGGCGATTCATGATGTAGTCGCCTTCGGAACCGTACTTACCGCGCACGTCCTGCACCACGCGAATATAGCCGTCTTCAACAATGACGTCGGTGGCGTTGTCGTAGCCCTCTAGCATGGGTCCCAGATGGCCGCTCATGGTGTGCTGGGTCAAGGCCTTGGCATCGTACGGCGTGCGCGTAAGCAGGATGCCGGCGTGATGAGCGCCTTTGGGAATCAGAATGATCGTGTTCAGCTTTACGCCGTCGCGCATCGGGATCATCACGACGCGTTTTATGTAGTCGTAGCTGTTGGTCGTGGGAACGAAGTTTGCCGGCGTCTCGCTTGGATACGCTGGGTATTTCGCCGGCGTGGTATCGGTGGCTTGCAGGCTACCGCTTAGTGCCAGCAATAGGCCGAACAAAGCAGGCTGCCAGCGGGCAGCAATATGGCGTGACTTCATGGCGACTCCCCTTGACCAAGCAGAGGCCCAGATTAGTCCGTTTGGCGTTCGGTGGCATGCGGCGATAGCACAATAGAAAACGCCCGGGAAAGCCCGGGCGTTTGCGGTCGGTCAACGGCGTTGAAGCGAGCCGGTTAAATAATCGCTGGCAACGTATCGACGCCCGCTTCAATGGCGGCCTGATGGGTCAGGCAGCGCGGCAGGATACGCGCGAAGTAGAACTTGGCGGTATCGCGTTTGGCCTGTTTGAAGGCTGTCGATTGCGCGCTGGTTTCGGCGGCGTTGACGCTTCGCGCCCACAAATAGGCGAGTGCGACGTAGCCGGAGTAGTACAAATAATCCGTCGCTGCCGCGCCGAGTTCTTCCGGGTTGGCCTGCACCCGTTGGGCGAGTTTAAGGGTGAGATCGCCCCAGTTTTTGGTGGCAACGGCTAGCGGCGTGATGAACTCACGCAGTGCTTCGTCCTTGGCGTGGTCTTGGCAGAACATGCTGATTTCTTGCAAGAAGTGTTTGAAGCCGACGCCCTGCAATTGCATGATTTTGCGGCCGAGCAAGTCGGCGGCCTGAATACCGGTGGTGCCTTCGTACAACGTGATAATGCGAGCGTCGCGGACAAACTGCTCAACACCATTTTCAGCGATGTAGCCGTGGCCGCCGTAAATTTGCAGCGCCTCTTTGGTGCACTCTTGCGCTAGTTCGGTCACCACACCCTTGGCAATGGGAATCAGGAAAGCCACCAATTCGCCGGCCGCTTTGCGCGTGGCCTCGTCGTTGGCGCGATGTTCAATATCGGTCTGCAAGGCGGTGTACAGCACCAGCGCACGTGAGCCTTCCACGAAGGCGCGTTGGGTCAGCAACATACGACGCACGTCCGGCTGCACCAGCAAATTGTCGGCCGGCTTGTCGGGGAATTTCGGGCCGGACAACGCGCGCGACTGCAGCCGCTCGCGCGCGTAGTTGAGGCTGTTTTGCAGCGCGCGCTCAGCCAATGCCAAGCCCTGTACACCAACGGAAAGGCGCGCCGCATTCATCATGGTGAACATCGCCGCCAGACCCTTGTGCGGCTTGCCGATCAAATAGCCCTCGGCGCCGTCAAAGTTCATCACACAAGTAGAGCAGGCGTGAATGCCCATCTTGTGTTCAATCGCGCCGGCGGCGACGGTGTTGCGTGCGCCGAGCGAACCGTCTTCGTTGACCTTGAATTTCGGCACGATAAACATCGAGATGCCGCGGCTGCCGGCCGGTGCATCGGGTAGGCGCGCCAACACTAAGTGCACAATATTTTCAGTGAGGTCGTGTTCGCCAGCGCTGATGAAGATCTTGGTGCCACTAATTTTGTAGACCGGGTGACCGGCGGCGTCCGCGGCGCCGGGTTCGGCCCGCGTTTTCAGCAAACCAAGGTCGGAACCCGCTTGCGGCTCGGTCAGGCACATGGTGCCGGTCCAGCGGCCGGCGACGATCGGCTTCATGAACAATTCGCGCTGCCAGTCTTCACCGTGCATTGCCAACGCGTGGGTGGCGCCTTCGGACAACAGCGGATACAAGCTCCACGCCAAGTTACCGGACTGAAAGATTTCCGTGGTGGCAGTGCCAATGACGCCGGGCAATGCCTGGCCGCCCATTGCTTCGGAGTTAGTCAGACCAGTCCAGCCGCCTTCGGCAAACTGCTTGAAGGCGTTTTTGAAACTCGCCGGTGTGGTCACTGTGTGCGTGGCTTTATCGAAGGTGCAACCTTCGGCGTCGGCCGGTGCGTTGGTTGGCGCCAACAGCTGCTCGCTGAGGCGGCCGGCTTCTTCTAGCACCGCATCGATCAGGTCACGGCTGTGGGCTTCGCCGCCGCGCAAGGCCAGCAAGGTCTTTTCCGCGTCCAGCACGTCAAACAACGCGAAGCGCATGTCGTCGAGGGGGGCTTTGTATAGGGTCATGGGAATTCCTGGAGTGGGCCGCGAAACGGATTAACGGTAAGTATTGGGAATGCCCGGCACGGCGGAGATCCAGTCGTTGCCGGAGAAGTCGAAATTGCGTGGTTTGCTTTCTTGTTCGGGTTTGGCGGTGGTGCTGCCGCTGATGCGATAGGCCAATGCACCAGCGCTGCCCTTGTTCGCGATCGCTTGCAGCGCTTGTGTCATCGACGCTGTTGGCAATATGTCAATTTGCACCACGTCGCCGGCAAACGCCGGAATGTCGCGGGTGAAATTGGCGTGCAAGCGCACCGCCACTAACTTGGCAACTTGCAGCTGGCCATCCAGCGATTTGAAATCCATTTCGCCGTAGCTGTTGTTTTGAATGCGCACGGTAAGCTGCCACTGGCCATTGGGCTGCACCACCAACTGCTGAATGCTTACGCTGGGCGGGTACACGCTTTTCTTGGTTGGTCCGCAGGCAGCCAGTGCCAGACACAGTAAAAGAACGGGGGTGATCCAGCGCGCCAGTCGCATCACAATTCCTCCAAACGATCGTTTGAAGTCTGATTCTAACCGCGAATGGGGCCGGCCGAGCCAGACTGCGGTTTCATGTCACTCGCTGCCATGCTCATGGCGTATCGCTAGGTGGCGGCGCAGCGAGGCGGCCAGAGGCCTTAGCTAGCGTGAGAACGCGCGTGATGAAATCGTCGTAGCCTTCGCCAGGGCTTTCCTGATCCGTCTCGGCGTCGATCTGCCGCACCGCGACGATTCCGGCTTGCGGCACGATCACCATATATTGCCCGCCGTCACCATTGCCGTCATAGGCGACGACCGGGCCATAGCTGACTTTGAATAAGCGGTAAGGGCCGATACCGCGGCTAACCAGTTGTTGGCTAATGATTGTGCGCGAGTGCGGCCCCAGTATCTTGGCCAGGCCGGCTAGCATCGAGTCGATGCTGCCAAAGTGAGCGCCCTGCAGCCCCTGTTGCAATTGTGCAACGGTCGCTTCGGGTACACCGTGCTGGCGCAGCATGTCGAAGCTGGCCAGATCAGGAGCAAAGTGCGTCCACTGTCGCGCGCGCCACCACAGCAGCCCGTAAGTTCCTTCCATGGAAGAGGACGCCAGCATGCTGGCGATGAAGCTGGCTGACAGTAGTTGGTGTCCCTGCCACTGCCCGCGGTTCAGTACAAGTTGTCCCAGCTTGGCCAGATCTGCGGCGGTGAGATGCAAACCGGCCATGGCATACGGGTGGCCCGTTTGGTCCTTCGCCCATGGGCCCGGTTGGATGCCCATGGCTTTGAACAAGCCATCACCAAAGAACACATCCATCGGTTGGCCTGACGCTTTTTGAATAATGCCGCCGAGCAGGTTCACTGCCTTGTTGCTGTAGAACGCAGTCGTCCCCGGCTTGCTGACCAACTCGGCTGCAAGTGCCAACTGAATCGCATCCGGCGCCGGGTAAACCTCAACGTTCGTGTAGCGCAGATCCTGCAGCCCGGAGGTATGGTTTAACAGCATGCGCAGCGTAATGTCTTTCTTTCTTCCCTGTCTCCACTCGGGATAAAAGTCAGCGACTGGTTGGTCCAGCGACTTGATTTTTCCTTGGTCGATGAGTTGACCGATACCCAGCGCCACCACCGACTTAGTCACTGACATCAGTTCAAGCGGGCCGGGCGCGTTGCCGTTGCGGTAATAGTGGCCAAGCTCATGGCCGTCCTGAAGTACAAGTACCGCGTCGCTGTGGGTTTGCTTGCCCCGTTCCAGTAATTGCGTCAGCGCATTGTCCGCAGCGGGAGCCATGGTGCCGGCGTATGCAGGCAGCGCGATGACCACGGCGAGTGTCACGAAGGATGCGCTGGCAAGCCATGTTTTCATCGGTCGAGGTTCCAGTGAGCTACAGAGGTGAGCGACTTCATCTTGCGCCGGCTTCACTATCGCGCTGGCTGCTGCAACCGTCATATGCCATTCGGGCCAATTTCGACTCGCAGTACCTAAGGTTTCACCCGGCTGCGCAAACAGGCATCATCCATCCTTTTGCACAGGGCCTTATCGTATGCCACGACGTTACGTTGCGCGCCGCTCGCCGATACATGGCAATGGCGTGTTTGCCACCGCGCCCATCGCAAAGGGCGAGGAGATTATTCAATACAAAGGCAAGCTGCTGACGCACGCCGAGACCGACGAGCTCTATGGCGACGGCGGCGAAAGTGGTCATACGTTTTTGTTTACCTTGAATGACGACTACATCATCGACGCCAATCAGCAAGGCAACAGCGCGCGCTGGATCAACCACAGCTGCGCCCCAAATTGCCGTGCGCTAGTGGAAGAAAGCAGCAGCGGTGATCCGCGCAAGGACAAGGTGGTGATTGAAGCAATGCGCGCCATCAAGTCCGGCGAAGAGCTTACTTACGACTACGGCATTGTGCTGGACGTACCGCACACCGCGCGTCTGAAAAAGTTGTGGAAGTGTTTGTGTGGTTCCCCAAAATGCACTGGCACGCTGTTGAAAGCCAAACGCTGAGGCCAGCCAAACGCTGAGGCCAGCCACACGTAATGAGGGAAGCGGTTTCGCGTGCATAGCCAAGTGCTGTCCCGAGCACCATCGCTGTCTGTAGAAGCCTGCAGCAAACCTCCAGTTAAACGACGTGTAGTTTCCGGTAGGAGCCCGCTCGCGGGCGATGCTTTTCTTGATGCATCAAAACAACAGCATCGCCCGCAAGCGGTCTCCTACAAAAAGATGTAGCCCGCAGGGAGCCTTCCGCCAGACGAATGGTAATTCCGTGTAGGAGCCCGCTCGCGGGCGATGCTTTGCAGCTGAATTCGCTGGGGACGGCGTCCCCAACGAGTGTATCCGCGTGATTTAGCGTGGCTGTGGGAATACGCGCAGGCTGTCAGCGATCGGTTGTTTCTCTGACGCCGGGCGCGGCGGGTGTGCCGATCCACTGCGCGGTATTCAATTGTTGGTCGATGGTTTTTGCTAATTGTTCGATGCGTGGCCGCACGGCGTTGGCGATGGCGCCGTCACAACCGTAATAAAAGTCGACGGTCTTGCTGCCAGAAGCATTGGCTACGGTGATGGTGACGCCGGGCATGTCGCTCATCACCATCTCGCAGCCGTCGTCACGGCTGACATAACTACTGTTCAAGGTCGCAAATTCAGCTTTCTGCAGTGCCGCTTCAATGGCGGCGATCTGAGTCGCGTTGGCGTGGCCGCTGGCGTCCTTCGTGCTGACGTGAGCCTCGCCAGTAAAGCGGACTTGGCCATCGGGCTGCAGCACCACCGTATAGCTGGGACAAATACCGAAGCAGGTGCTGCGATGCATGGTGATAGTGGAGTGGGTTGCGGGCTGGTCGACCGTGCTGCCGGCGTGAGCCGAGCACGCCGCCACTAGCACGATGCTGCAGGCAAGCAAGACGTGACCGATGGCGGTGCAGGAGAGGCGCATAAAGATGCTCCGTAATGGCGGCGTGTGTTGATCAGCTTACGTGGTCTGCGTCAGGTTCTGGTGATTACCTTGTCGCGACCGCGCCATCATTTCACTTCTACTTTCTTCCACCGGCGGCTTTCACGCATCGCGAAATTGTTCCTGCGTACTGGCAGATACACGGTCGTAGCGCCTGAGACCAAGGCGGTAACAGCCACGACGGCCGGTCACGGGTTTCAGCACGTCGAGGTCGTCGCTCAGTTCGGCTACTGCTGTTTGCGGGTCGATCAACGTCTCGTCGCGGCGTTGCCTATCGATACCAAGGGTGCGGGCACGCAGGTTGGCCAAGATGCCGGGGACGTCACCCGCGTTATCGACGGGCGTCATTCGTTGCAGATTGACGATCGACTCCAGCACCGTCCGTTGCGCCCCCGTACGGTATTGGGAATGCTTTTTTTGCCGGCGCGGGTTCCTCGTTAGACGCCGCGCGGTGGGTGGGTTGCCACTTCAACGTGATAGCCCTCGCGCAGCCGTTCCACGATCACTTTTAGGTGTAGCTCAGACAAGCCGAGCACCACTGTTTCGTTAAGGTCTTTGTTGTGCCTTACACGAAAGCACGGGTCTTCTTCGGCCAGCTGCGCGAGTGCCGCGGACAGCTTTTGCTCGTGACCTTTAGCCGTTGCTTCCAGCGCCAGACCAAATTCCGGGATGGGAAAGTTCGGCGCTTGCAGGGTGATGCGTTTGTCGTCCGATGCGTCGTGCAATACCGCATTGAAGTGCACTTCTTCCACCTTGGCTAGCGCCACGATGTCGCCGGGAATGGCGCTGTCGACTTCCACCTGACGCTTGCCTTGTAGACGAAATAGATGGTTGACCTTGAAAGGTTTGCTAGCACCATCGATCAATAGCTGGCTGTCTCGGCGCACCGTTCCTTGCCACACGCGGAACACCGCCAGCTTGCCCGCGAGCGGATCATTGATGATCTTGAATACGGTAGCCAATACGTGCGCACTGGCATCGGGAAGAACCGTTGGCACCGTTCCGTCCGCACGCCGAAACGCCGGCGGGTTGCCTTCGGCTGGGTTAGGCAAACACTGCGCGATGAATTGCAATAGTTCAGTAATGCCGGTGCCGCTGCGTGCGCTGACGAAGAAGATGGGAATGATGTGACCTTCGCGCAAACCAGCCTCAATGGCGCTGTGCAGCTGCGGTACGGTTAGCGACCCTTCGCCGCGTTCCAGATATTGGTTTAGCGTGGCTTCGTCGGTTTCAACGATTTGCTCAATGATTTGCTGATGCACGGCTGCCGGTGAGGAAAAATCCGTCAGGCCCTCCGTTTGACTGAAGCAATCTACAACGCGTCGACCGTGGCTGCCGGGTAAGTTGATCGGCACGCATTCGCTACCAAACTCTTCCCGCAGCGCTTCCGTCAGTGCCGCCAAGTCGGCGCCGTCGAAATCAATTTTGTTAACGATCAACATGCGCGCCAAGCCACGCTGTTGCGCTTGCAACATCATGCGTCGCGTACCGGGTTCAATGCCGCTCATCGCATTTACCACTACCAGCGCCGTTTCAACCGCAGACAGGGCCGACAACGTGCCACCGCAAAAATCGGGGTGGCCGGCGCTATCAATGATGTTGAAATGGGTGTCGGCGTGATCGAGGCTGGCGACGCAACTGTCGATGGAGTGCGAACGCGATTTTTCTTGGGCGCCGGTATCGGAGACGGTGTCGCCGTGTTCCACACTACCGGCGGTCTTGATGGCGCCACTGGCAAACAACATCGCTTCCAATAAGGTGGTTTTACCGACGCCCGCGTGCCCGGTCAGCACCAGGTTGCGGATTTGTGCAGTGGAATGGATCAAACAAACTCTCCCGTTTGGGGCGGCCTCGGCGCGTGGCTCGCACCGTGTGAGGCCGCACGATGGCGACGGACGGTAACGGGATGGCTGGCTGTTGGCTGGCGTTCACGACGACAGCACAACAGTCATACCAGTCCCACAGAGTTGAGCGAACGCACGTGGCGGTCAAGCTGCACTGCGGGGAACTGATCGCTGGCGTTGCGAGTCTTAACGTAAGCGCGCTAGGTGGTCGGCGTTGGCCGAACCTTTTTTCTCTACGCCATGGAGCGCCAGCGCAGACGTTTGACGCACTGTTTTTGCTGGCGCCCGCTTGGCTACCCATGGCTCACCACCTGCTGAGGTATCGCTATCGTTTCTGAGAACCCCGCTGACGGTCTTGCGTCGTTGCCGCTTACGCGTCGCGCCGCTGCGTCCGAGTTAACGTGGGATACCGCAACCTTGTCTCGACTGCAGCAAGCGCGCTGGCGCCAACCAGCACGGCAGCGGCGCTGGTGGAGCGTCGCGTTGCTGGCTAGCTTGGTGCTGCATGGCTTGTTTGTCTTGGCCGTGTACGACCAGATGCACGTAGCGACTGCGGTTGTTGCTGACGATGCGGGTGCACGCAACGTGCTCCAGGTGCGATTTTTCACCGATAGCGCGGCACCGACGGTCAAGCCACCCGCCGTGCCACCCACGCCGTCGCCGCCGCCGCGAGCGGTACCGCGAAGTGTGAAAAAAGTGCCGGTAAAAAAAGGCACCATGACGATGCAATTAGCTGCGCCCGCGGCGGTGCCGTCAGTAACCTTGTACGACAAAGATGGCATGCCGATTTTGCCTGCGGTGACGAGTAGCGCTGCCGCTGTGCCGGGCTATGTGCAGCGGCTACCTCAAGGCGACATGCAAATCATGCAGCACAAAAGTTCGATCCCGTACAAAGCCACGCGTTTTGATGACGTGTGGGACAAGAACACCGACCCGATCGACTCCGCGCTGCAAAAACTGGTGGACAAGACCACCGTAAAAAAGACGATTAACCTACCGAAAGGCGTGCGCATCCATTGCGCAATCACCATCATTCCGCCATTTGGTGGTTGCGGTGGTGACCCACCTCCGGCGCCTTCGGCCAAAGATGGTGATGAGCGTTTGAGTATGGCGCCGGCGAAACCGATTGCTGAGGGCATCGCGGTGCCCACGCCGCCCAGCATTGCCGCTTGTATCGCGATGTATCGCGCCGGCAAGCCGCTGGCGTATGGCTGCCCGATTGATACGCCGAATCGATCAGTGGACGCGGACTTGCTTCGGCATGCGAAACCCGTGAAGGGGGCACCACCTAGGCCGCCACAGCCATGAGAGTCCGTAAGGTGATCTAGCTGCGGCCGGTGCGCGTTGTAGCCGCTGACGCCATTACACTGGCGCCATGCCGCTACCGCCCTCGGACCCCTCTGCCGTTAATCCGCAAGCCAGCCGCCCGGCGTGGAGGCTGGTGAATTCCCCGCTATCCATGTCCGTGCGCGTGCTTGCGGCGCGCCGGCGTACTCGTGTTGCGCCCCGTGCTCGCGTGGCGCGGGTGGTCGGAATGGCCGGCGCAGCGCTGCTGCACGCGTTGTTTTTGTTGATGTTTGTGTTGGGGCCTGCGTACGAAGTAGAGCCGCCGCCGCCGGACTTTAAAGCGCAGGTCTTGCGGATACGTTTGATCGATACTGCAGAACCGCCGCCGGCCCCGTCTGCGCCGGCGGAAGTTCCCAAGCAAGTAGGGCCCACCCATCAGGGCCACGCTAGCCGTGCCGCGCCCGCGCGAAAAAATGCGCGCAGCGCTAACCAGGTTAGTGTGCCGGCTAAACCGGTCACACCAGCAACGCCCACCGCTGCCGCGCCGGCCATTGCCAAAGCGGTTGCCGCAAGCGCGCCGACACCCAAACCAGCCGCCGCGCCAAAGCCGCCGGCAAGCTTGCCCAAGCCCGCGCCGACGCCCGATATTCAGCCCATCCCACTTGCTGGCGAGCCGCCCAGCATTGCCGTGGCGACGCCCTCGCTAAAGCCGCCCATGCCACCCAAGTTTCAGCCCGAGCCAGTACGCCCGCCACAGCTAGAAGGTACCGTGGCGATGCCGCCGCCGCCCTCGTTGGCGCTGCCGCCGTTGCCGCAGCAGGTGCCGCCGCCGATCACTGTTAGCAGCATCGCGATGACGATGGATGTGCCCAAATCCAGCGCACCCGCTAGCGTCGTAGTGGCGCGCCCGCAAGTGCCGGCGGCACCGGCCGTGCCGGAGCTGCAAGCCATTCCATTACCCGCGCAAGAATCGTCCACCGTAAAGTTGGATACGCAGCCAAGCGCACCGTCGCCCGTTGTGCCGCTGCAACTACCGCGGTTACAGGCACCGTCGATTGTGGTTGCCGACGCGCAGTTGCAAGCGGTGCCCGCAACACCGGCTAGACCCGCGCAAGTAACGCTAGCCAAACAGGCCGTAAAAGTCGCGGATACCGACAAGCCAGCGGTCGCGCCGCTGTCTGTACAAAGGCCGCAACTTAGCTCGGTACCCGCCGCCGAAGCATCGGTACTAGCACCGGCCGAACCGGCGCCGATGAGCGCGCCGGACCAAGTAGCCAACGCCGCAGATAAGCCCGCAGTGAAGGGTGACGCGACAGCGAGCGAGGCTGAAAAAAATACTGAGCGGGATGTCAGTACCGCGCCGAATGCGAGCGCGCAAGGAAGCGACACCGCCAAGCTAGGCGAATCCACCCTGGCGCCAACCGCAAGCGCGGCAGCTTCCGGCCAGGTCGCATCGGCATCGGCCGCAGCCGCAGGCGCGGCCAAGACAAACGCCGGCAAGGGCCGCCAGCAGGGTGAACTTGGTGGTCATCAAGCCGGCGCGGCGCAGGGCGAGAAGCAGGGCGAGTTAGCTGGCTATATACAATTAAAGCCTACCGGCGACACCACCATCATGAGTCACCGCGTCCCCGGCATCACCTACAAAGCCACCCGCTTTGAACAAGACTGGACGCCGGAAGGCGAGAGCAGCGTCGATACCGCGTTACGACGCGCGGTCGAAAAGACCACGCTGAAGCACACGTTTCATCTGCCGCGCGGCGTGCGCATAAAGTGCGTAGTGATGCCGCTGTTGCCGATGTCCTTGCTCGGTTGCGGCGGCGCCGATCCTCCGCCCGCACCCGTGGCCGACAAGGTCTACGATCGCTTGCACATGGCGCCGGCAAAACCATTGGTTGCGCCAGCGCCGGCTGCCAGTAGTCCGTCGCCGGTAGCGGCGCCCATGGTCAAATTCAACGACGCCGCGCAATGCGCCGCTGCACGTGTCGCGGGTAGTCCGCCACCACCCGGCTGCCCAGAAACAGAAACGCTGCCGCGCAAAACCGTTACACCGGCACCTTCGTCCAGCTCATGGGTGCCTGCCAGCGATCAGTTCCACTGAGTCGTTGGCAGAGTCTCGGCGCGCAGTCAGACCGGAAGTTTCGTGCGACCTCGTACTGCATTCTGCAAGGGCCTTTGCCGCAGTTGAATGCGGCGCCACGCGGAGCCTGTCTTTTCGGCAGAAGCCGTCGGCGTTGCGCCATAGACGCAGGCGTTGGCGGCAATCGCAGAAAACTTCTTTGTGGTGTGCGGTAAATAGCGCAACGCTTGCCGTCGGCCGTTACATTCGATCCAACGGGCTCAGCACGCCGCTGCCACCACGGTTGAGTACGTGGGTGTAGATCTGCGTAGTGGCCACATCTTTGTGGCCGAGCAATTCCTGGATAGTGCGGATATCCTGCCCGGCCTCCAGCAGGTGGGTGGCGAACGAATGGCGCAACGTGTGGCAAGTCGCCGGTTTGACGATGCCGGCCTCGAGTCGTGCATGGCGCACGGCTCGTTGCAGGATGCCTTCATCGACGTGGTGGCGGCGCCACTCGCCGCCGCGTGGGTCGCGCGACAGCCGGCCTGATGGGAACACGTATTGCCAACCCGGTTCGCGCGGCGCCGAGGGATACTTACGCGCCAGCGCATACGGTAACCAGACCGCGCCGTGACCCGCCACCAGATCGCGTTGATGGACAAGGTGCACGCGTTCGATCTGGGTCGTCAGGGCCTCATGCAACCGCTGCGGCAGCGGTACATGCCGATCCTTGCCGCCTTTGCCATTGCGTACGGTGATCTCGTTGCGCGCGAAATCCACATCCTTCACCCGCAACCGCACGCATTCCATCAGACGCATGCCCGATCCATACAACAATGACGCCATCAACGCGCAGCGACCATCAAGCATTGCCAGCAAACGCACGACTTCATCACGCGACAACACTAATGGCACCCGCTGCGGCCGCTTCGCACGCACCATCGTCTCCATCCACGGCAACGTGATGCCGAGCACCTCACGATATAGAAACAACAAACCAGCCAAGGCCTGGTTCTGTGTTCCTGCCGCCACTTGGCCACGAGTGGCCAAATCACTGAGAAACCCCTCGACCTCCGCGGCACCCATGTCGCGCGGATGCCGCTTGCCATTAGCCAGAATGAACCGCCGAATCCAACCGACATAGGCTTGCTCCGTACGCAGGCTGTAGTGCTTCAGGCGCAAACGCGCCCGTACCTGATCCAGCAATCGCGGCGCTTTCGCCGCTGTTACACCTTCACTTTCACCTGCGTAACTCATACACCCTCAAAAGCAGCGGATAACGCCAATAACATGCCCCCCGGGCGCACCCCACGCTATCGCGCAAGCACATGATTTCGCGTAGGGTTTCGCTGCTTGTGCTGTCATCGACCGCGCTGCATACTCGTCGCAACGTCCCATTTTTTGGGTCTACTAAGCGTTAGAGCCCATGGATAGTCAAAGCCTCGACCGACACATTCCAGAGCCACTTAGTTGGCTGAGGGCTGCCGTTTCTACCATTCCAATGGTCGGAAGCGCTTTAGATCACCTTTTATTCGACAAA